>NZ_JCAUAX010000003.1:0-971172 GCF_059692175.1 Paenibacillus sp. J22R67
TGCTCAACGCGGGAAACTCCCGCTGTAACGCTGAAAAACAAGCTTAACGATCGCGGGAAGTGCTCCCGCACCCCCGAAACCCTGCTGTAACGATGTTTTCCATCGCTAACGTATGCTCAACGCGGGAAACTCCCGCTGTAACGCTGAAAAACAAGCTTAACGATCGCGGGAAGTGCTCCCGCACCCCCGAAACCCTGCTGTAACGATGTTTTCCATCGCTAACGCATGCTTATCACACTTCCCCTGGCTCCTCAGCGCCCCGGAATCCCTGCTCTGCCACTGCACATCACTCTCCTATAGCAAAATCGGCTTAGGTTGCACTTTATACAACCATTTACCCTAAGTCTCAAGCCTAGAGTCAGCTACATTGCAATTTATGCAACCATTTGCCCCCGAAAGCTGCTGTTTCAGCACAAACCAAGCAATCTCATTGTATTTTGTACAATGTAAAGCCCTCATTACCCCAAAAACCATCCATAATGTTGTACAGAATACAACATCACATACGGGATCCCCGGCCCACGCCGCCGGTTTATTTCCCCGAAAATTTGGCATCCTAACAGCATCACATGCCGAGGAGTTTGATCATGCGCATATTTGCAATGAGCATCGTGTTAGCCTCTGCGCTCACACTGAATGGATGCTCCCACCCATCAAAGATGAAACAGCTCAGCACGGGCGAGCAGGTGCAACTGACCCCTGAGCGGGAGACGGATAATCGGATGTCGGACTGGAATCTAACTAGCAGCGATGCAGAGCTATATATCGGAGATTTGGGTGTGGAGCAGCTCTATGCCTCAAATCAAGTAAAGAGCTTGGCTGCTGACAGTAAGAAGCAGGCGCTTCTGCCAAACGGTTTCCCTTTGATCCAAGCTTTCCCTAGGCCTGGCATCGTCCCGAAAAAAGGAGGCTACGTCGAGAACGTAATCCAGACAGCCAAGAGCTATCTCGGAACTCCCTACGTATATGGGTCGGACCGATTGGACCCCAAATCTTTTGACTGCTCGGATTTCACTCGTTGGGTGTATCTGACTGCGCTCGGGATGGATCTACCATGGGATGCGAAAAACCAGGCTGCATACGTCGAGGCCCTATCCAAACGGAAATACACCGATCTTAAGCAGGCAAAACGCGGTGATTTACTATTTTTCACGAGCTTCATGGGCAATCGGCCTTCCGATTATGCCAATCTCGCTCCCTCTCAGAAGCCGATCAGTCATATGGGTATTTATTTAGGCGATGGTAAAATCATTCATTCTGCTTCCAAAAAGACAGGCGGCGTACGGATCGACCATATGTTATTTAAGCATCTGCAGTATCGTTTTGTTCTAGGGGGCTCAGTCCTAGACTAAAAGTAATGACCCACTAGGCCATGTAGTGGGTCATTTTCATGTGCAAATGTTTCCCTTCCTCTTAATTCGTTATATAGTAAAGAAGTTGAAGTGATGGAAGGGAGTAATAGCAGATGCATTCGTCAATGATTGAGCAGGAAAATGGTATTTTTCCAGCTGTATGCTCACTGGATTGTCCAGATCAATGCGGATTGCTGCTTCATAAGGAAGCTGGCAAGATCGTTAAAATAGAGGGAGACCCCAACCACCCGGTGACACAAGGGGCAATATGCAATAAAGTTCGCAACATGACGGCACGTCTTTATGATGATAAAAGGCTGCAGTACCCTATGAAGCGCGTAGGCCCAAAAGGCGAGGGCAGCCGCTTTGAAAGAATTTCCTGGAAGGAAGCGATTGAAACCATCACTACCCGCTGGAAAAAGCAGATCGCAGAGGAAGGCCCCGAGTCCATTCTGCCCTACAGCTTTTATGGCAATATGGGGCGGATTGGAACCGAGGGGATGGATCGCCGGTTTTTTAACCGGATGGGTGCAAGCCGCTTACTGTACTCGATTTGCGAATCCGCAGGAACAGAAGGCTATAAATATACGATGGGCGGCAGCTTTGGAACCGATCCGGAGGATACGGTGCACGCTAAGCTCATCATTATGTGGGGGATCAATGCTGTCAGCACCAATATGCATCAGGTAATGCTGGCTGAGAAGGCACGCAAAAACGGGGCGCAAATCGTCGTCATCGACGCTCACAAGAACCAAACCGGCCGCTGGGCAGATTGGTTTATTCCGATTATGCCTGGAACGGATGCCGCGTTGGCGCTGGGGATCATGCATATTTTGTTCGCCGAGGATAGCGTAAATGAAGCTTTTTTAAGGCAATATACAGTTGGCCATGAGGAACTGAGGGAGCATGTACGGCAGTATGAACCTTCTGTGGTATCTGCCATAACGGGAGTTCCGATCGAAGACCTCTACCGCTTAGCTAGATTATATGGTCAAACTTCGCCTTCTTTTATTCGCATCGGTAACGGGATTCAGCATCATGATAATGGCGGGATGTGCGTGAGGACCATTGCCTGCTTGCCGGCATTAACGGGGCAGTGGCTGCAGCGTGGAGGCGGCGCTATTAAAGGGAATGGCGCTTATTTGGAGCACAATATTCAGGCCTTGCAGCGACCTGATCTAAGGGTGAAAGAGGCGCGGCAGATTAATATGAACTTGCTTGGCAGCGTTTTGCTAGAGCTGGATCCGCCAATTCGTTCGCTGTACGTATACAATTCTAATCCAGCGTTAGTTGCCCCTCATGCTAATAAAGTGAGAGAAGGGCTTCGGCGCGAAAATTTGTTTACGGTTGTGCATGATCTGTTTTTGACCGAGACGGCGAAGTATGCGGATATCGTGCTCCCGGCTACTTCATCTTTTGAGAATACGGACTTTTACCGTTCCTATTGGCATCAATATGTGCATCTTCAGCTTCCAGTTGCGCGGCCTTATGGCGAGAGCAAAGCGAACGTCGATGTGTTTCGCCTGCTTGCAGCAGGGATGGGCTATGAGGATGAGGCTTTGCAGGATACGGATGAAGATTTGGTGCGCCAAGCCTTGAATCATCCTGGAAATCCGGCCTTAGCGAATATTACTTATGATAACCTGCTGGAGAAGCAGTTCATGAAAGCGGAAGTGAAGCCGCTGTTTCCAGGGGAATTACGGACGCCGAGCGGTAAAATCGAACTTTTCTCACGTGAGATGGAGGAGAAAGGGTATCCGGCTTTGCCGACGTACATTCCGCTTCCTGAGGAAGGCGATTTGCCGTTCCTGTTCATTCCGGCGCCAAATCACAACTTCCTGAACTCGACGTTTGCTCATAATGAGAAGCATGTCCGTATGGAAAAAACGCCGAAGCTGCACATGAATGAAGCAGATGCTGCCTCATTAGGGGTAGCGAGTGGCGAGAAGGTTCGTGTGTGGAATGCACGTGGTGAATGTGAGTTAACCGTAGCGGCGGGCTCGGATGTGCTGCCAGGTGTTGTCGTGAGCCAAGGACTCTGGGCGGATTCGACAGTTAGCGGCAGCAAAGCTTTGGTTAATGCGCTTACGCCAGATCGTGTGGCAGATATGGGCGGAGGGGCAACCTTTTTCTCTGGTCGTGTGCATGTAGCAAAGCTGGGGGAGTGAGCCGAACGCATGGGCGCCTCCCCGCATAAGGTAATGCAGGAGGTGATGGCCTATGTCATTACAGCAAAAAGCATATGCTTGGATAGGCAGTCCAGTAGGTGTATCCCTAATGGACGGTACGGGAACTTCGGGAATTCTGTGTAGTGTGCAAGGCGGGTCGATTTACCTGATCGAATACCTATACCATAAGCAATTTGCTACCAAGCATTATGCCTTCAATCAAATTCGGGATATCTATCCTTTCCCGCAATGCCCGCAGCCGCAAGTGCTGTACCAAGCGAAGCCGATATATTAGTTTGTGAGGAAGTCGTCCCTGAGGGGGCGGTTTTTTTTGTCCAAACCAATAATATCCCTCCAACACCTAAATAAATGACAATGAAAGTTGCCCAAAAGGGGGTAATATGATTGAATCGCAGCTAATTGTATACGCTTACAAAAGTGCGAGACTAAACTGAATAAGGAGCATCGCTACATGAAAATTCACTTTTTACAAAAAAGACTAGCTTTGTTGTTACTGTTCTCAATGGTCTTTTCGCTACTCCTTGTTCCTGCGGCAGGCAGGGCAGCGGATGTTGAAGTAGATGTTGCTGCTCTTCCAACCAGCGCAGATGCTGCTATCGTGACAGATAGCTCCAAGCCTGAGGTGGCGGATACGAACTACGACAACAGAACGAATTTGGGGAGTTCGACGCTAGGATTATACAGTCTTTCAACCAGCAGCTCGAAAAAAACAGAAGTCTACTTCAAGTTTGATGTGTCTACCGTCTCTAATAGTACATACAAATATTATTTACAAGTGTCTGCTAAAAAAGGCAGCAGCGACATCGACACCGGCCTTCAGGTGTATGGTCTACTGAATCATTCATGGCAAGAATCAACAATAACCTGGAATACGGCCCCTCAGACAGATTTGTCTGCGATGAATCCATTAGGACAATTTATCGTGAATCAGGCCAATGCAGGTAAGCCAATTCTATACACCGTAGACGTGACTGATTATGTAAGACAGCATCTCTCCGATCAGGCAGTCTCTTTCATCATTGCTTCAAATTCTACCAACTCCGTTAACGTATATTCAAAAGAGAACACTTCGGCCTCCAATCCTGAGCCGCAGCTCTTGGTTCGACGTGTCGTTCAGAGCGACAATACCCCTCCAACTTGGGGGCAAAACGCAGCACTAAAATCGATTAACTTAGGCATGGTTTTTGTGCAATTAACTTGGCCAGCAGCGATGGATGATAGTGCAGTATCCAATTATAAGCTCTATCAAAATGATGTACTGCTAAGCGACGTAAAAGGAAATACCTACACCGTACAAGGGTTAGCTCCCAATACGAGCGTTACTTATAGCGTCTACGCAGGAGATGCGGTCGGCAATTACTCGCTGACACCGCTGACTTATAATGTAACTACATTGTCCGCTCCAGTTACACCTCTGCAAGTCGTTGAAGTCAATGCGAGCAGCAGCGATGGTAACGTAGAAAGCAACACGCTCGATAACAACTTGTTCAGCCGCTGGTCAGCATCAGGTGATGGGCAATATGTCATGTTTGATTTGGGGCAACCGAAGAACATTGGCTACGTGGGCATTGCCTTTTATAAAGGAGATCTGCGTACGACGCTCATTGATATTCAAACATCAAACGATGCGCAAACCTGGACGAATGTTTTCACTGGAAACAGCCGTCCGAACATGGTAGATATGCAGGCTTTTGATATTCCGGATACGCAGGTGCGTTTCGTTCGAGTTATTGGACACGGCAACTCAGATGGCAGCACGTTCACAAGTTTAACGGAAGTCATGATATACCCACCGTTTCCTTCAGGTGACACGCCGGTAGCGATTGTTCCCAATATTACGCCAACAGCGCCGCCAGGGACTGTGCCTTTTACAAAGCCGGGCTTAACGAATCCAGATGGGTCTGAACACGCTGTACACACATCTAATCAGGTAACTGGCGCCACACTTAACGTGCTCGATTTTGGTGCAAACGCTGCGGATAATGCTCAAGATGACCGCATTGCGATCCAAAACGCGATAGATGCCGCAACAGCAGGCGACGAAGTGTTCATGCCTAATGGGGTTTATAATTTAATGTCTTCCCCAGATGGGTTTATCAATTTAAAGTTGAAGTCAGGCGTCAACCTGCGAGGTGAGAGCGAGTCGCAAACATTTTTGAAATCAAGCATTGATGATGTTAAAAATAGTTCTGTGCTGAAATCATCGAGTCAACATGATATTTTGGTTTCAAATCTGACCGTTACATCAACGTGGAATCGTACTTTTTCATTAGATCATGTTATGAACAATCCGGCTGCCGGAGGGCCAGACAGTATGATTGCAGTCGCCAATTATGGTGAGATTCCTTCCTATAACGTGACCATTGATCATGTCACTGTGGAGCGTTTTCGTCGTATGGCCATTCGGATCGAAAATAGTCATGATGTCGTTGTGCGCCATGCGACTTTCCGAAATGCTACTGACTTAGGCGGCGGCGGTGCTGGATATGGCACTTCCATTCAAGGGATGCCGAAGGTCGATAGGCTCGGTTTTGATAATGATACGTATTGGAACGTGGTTGAAAACTCCACTTTTGAAGGGCCGTATTTACGCCATGGCTCCCTCATTCAAAACGTAGCACACAACAACGAACTGCGAAATAATCATTATAAGAATACAAAGCTAGATGCGATTGATCTCCATGGTGAGTTGGAATATTTGAACGAAGTTTACGGCAATACGGTTGAGGATATTCTTACAGGCGGCGGCGTAGGACTTGGTAATACAGGCGGAACGGCGCCAAGCAATCATAGTAAAACAGGACCTCAAAACTACATTCATGACAATGTGATCCGCAATGCGCGTGAAGGAATTGTCGTAACAATGGGTACTCCGGATACATTGATTGAACATAACATCATTGAAAACACAACGACTGTAAACAATGGTGTGGGCATTAATATTTTAAATGGACCAGGGACACGCATCGTGAATAACATTATTCGCAATAACACAGCTTCCGGCTACTGGGGGATTTTGCTTGAACATGATAATGGGGATCAAAACGCAAGTAATGTTGGCGCTGGTGACCCTCAAAATGTACAGATCGTAGGCAATACCATCACTGGAAACACCAATGGGATTCAGCTTCAGAAAGGTACAAACATTTCCGTTACCAAAAATATTTTGGATAATATAGGAACTAATTATTTGAAAGCTAGTGGAGTAACGGCAACTGAAGTTTGGTTGGACGAAAATGACAGGGACGACACGTACAACCCCCCTGCCAGCTCGCCGTCAGGAGGTCCAATTGCACTACCGTCCGATAAACTAAGCACCAAAGTGGTGGAAGTAAACGGCAAAACAGTCGTTACAACAACGGTAGATTCACAGGCACTTGAGGCTATCACAAAAGCACAAGGCAGCGGACCTGTCACGCTTGTAGTAGAGACACCAAACAGCACGGAGCAGGTGCAGGTCAACTTGACTCGGTCAGCGTTGGATAAGCTGCTCGAAGTGCCAGCGGTGAGTATTGATACACACTTAGGCGGCATAAAGCTTCCTGTAAAGCAGCTAGTTTCATCGCAGCTCGCGACGCTTGAGGTTGCTATCACAACAAATGATTTCGCTTCTACTCAAGCTCAAGCAGCCGGAATCCAGGTTGTGGCTTCTATGGATTTTTCCATGAAGGCAGTTTCAAGTGATGGCAAATCAGTGGACATCACTGACTTCAATCAATTTGTGCCTTATACGCTGAAAGTTGAGAATGGAACGCTTACTGAGCGTAACTTGGCTGCCGTCAGGGTTGTCCAAGATACCATTGGCCATGTAAGCTATGAACCGGTTCCTTTTAACGTCAAAGCAGGAGAAGTTATCATTTATGGTCGTGCAAACGGCACGTTTATGCTAGTCGAGAACCAGTTTTCCTTTGGAGATACGGTCTCACACTGGGCGAAGGACAGCATTGAGCAGATGGCTAACAAATGGCTCGTTCAAGGCATTACCAAAGACGAATTCCGCCCGGATCAACCAGTTACCCGAGCAGAACTAGCGGCGATGATCGTACGGACACTTGGCATCAAGTCCTCAGCGGATGAAGCATCTTTTACAGATATGAACCAACAAGAATGGTATAACGATGCTGTGAACGCCGCAGTGAAAGCTGGAATTATTACAGGCTACGAGGATGGGACGTTCCGTCCGGAGCAAACAATTACCCGCCAAGAAATGGCGGTTATGATTAATCGTGCTTTAGCAGCAGCGGGGTATAACGAGCAAAAAGCACAAGGGGAAACGCCTTCCTACGATGATCAAAAACAAATTCAGCCATGGTCGCAAGAGGCGATCAATCATCTTGGGAAATTGAAGCTAATGGAAGGCACTAGCTCATCTACTTTTGACCCGGATAAAGAAGCTACGCGTGCGCAGAGCGCTGTTTTGCTGCTTCGGATGCTGCATGAATTGACTTTTACAAACTAGCATCTTCCTAACGGAATCCGCCACCAGTTTCGAGTATTTACAAATAAGCTATGACTTGAAGGCTTCGAAAGAGGTGCTTCCGTCATAGCTTTTTTCATATAAGCGATTTATAGTATTCGAGCTAAGCAGCGGGAACTACAGATCGCTATTTCAGAAAAAAGGCCCAATTTCCACTGTAAGCGGAACTACGTTCCGTTATTTTGCCAATTCCCGCTGAAAACGCGCCATGGAGGACAAGTAAGGTCCTGTAGTTCCGCTCAGAGAGGAAATAGCTCATTTTTCTCCGAATAGAGGACTCCAGTTCCTTTCGAGTCAAACCCGGATTCCAACTAGGTCATTGAAAATTCCAGATAAATCCAATGGTCAAAAAAGGGAATATCCTAGCGCTTGCAGAAGATACAAGGAGAGAGAAATTGAAAGGCCGTAAGTGTAGGAGGAGCTATGTTACTAGAGAAATTATTTCTGAACATCCTGATTGTCCTCGCTCCTGTTTTATTGCAGAGCGTTTTTGGTGAACGCTGGAGTTATGCGAAATCTCCCATTGCGATGGGTCTGTTGTATGGAGCCGCCTCCTCTCTTTGTCTGGTGTTTTCTTATGAAGATCTTAATTTGTTTTGGGATTTGCGCTACGTTCCTATGGTCATAGCAACTGTGTATATGGGGCGGAAGGCAGGCCTTATTAACTATGCGATGATTATTATGACGCGTACCTACCTTGGTGGCGATGCGCTTTTGTTTGGATATATCAGTATGACCATTGCGTTTTTGATTCCCTTTCTGGCTTCGTTCAAAGTCAACTCTCTGACAGGAAACTCGCGGATTAAGGCCACTATTTTGGTTGCCCTCGGTCCTCTGTTTGTCATGCTCACGATATTAGTATCCTACTCGCTGTTTTCCGGCGAACCCTTGAATTATAGAATGATTCCCGCAATCATTGCGTTCGGAATCCTCACTATTTTGGGAACCTGGTTCTCGACAATGCTACTGGAACTCAACGAAGAACATGCCAAAATGAAAGCGGAAATTCAGAAAGCCGAGAAAATGAAAACCTTAGGTGAGCTTGCTGCATCTATCGCCCATGAGGTTCGTAATCCGCTTACGGTTGTGAAAGGCTTTCTTCAACTCATGCGTCCGAGCGAGCTAGGTAAAAATCAACAGTACCTGACTATTGCCATGGAGGAGCTGGAGCGGGCAGAGACGATTATTAGTGATTATTTAAATTTCTCCAAGCCTAAATTAACGAAGTTGGAATCCTTTTCTTTTTCAGATGTGCTAAATAATATCCTGATTCTTCTGTCGCCGATGGCGATGAAAAATGGGGTAGAGCTTACCTGCCATGTCGACGAGCACATCTATATTCATTCCGATAGGGGGCAACTGCAGCAAGCCCTAGTGAATGTGATCAAAAATGCGATTGAGGCTACGCAGGTAAATGGCGAAGTGCAGGTTCGTTTGACGGGGTTAGCAGGCGAAGTGCAAATCAGAATTTGCGATAATGGCAAAGGAATGAGTAAAGAACAGCTATCCCGCATCGGCCATCTGTTTTACTCCACGAAGGATGTAGGGACGGGACTGGGGACAGCTGTTACCATCCGAATCATCGAAACGATGAACGGCAGAATTGTTTATGAAAGTGAAGAAGGCGTAGGCACGACAGTAACAATTACCTTACCTCTGCAGCAAAATTAACGATTATCGATTTTTTCGGGGTACATATCGTGATTCATCAACCGGTGCTCAGCCATCGCTTCAAATTTCGTGCCCGGCTGACCCCAATTACAATAAGGATCGATCGAAATGCCGCCGCGCGGAGTGAATTTCCCCCAAACCTCAATATAGCGGGGCTCCATAAGCTTGATTAAATCGTCCATGATAATGTTGACACAGTCCTCGTGGAAATCGCCGTGGTTACGGAAGCTGAACAGATACAGCTTGAGGGACTTGCTCTCTACCATTTTGATATTCGGAATATAGGAGATGTAGAGGGTGGCGAAATCCGGCTGTCCAGTGACGGGACACAGGCTCGTGAATTCAGGGAAATTGAATTTTACGAAATAATCCCTATTCGGATGTTTGTTATCAAATGCTTCTAGCAGCGTCGGATCATAGTTGAACACATATTTCGTTCCTTGATTTCCGAGTAAGGTGATCTCTTTTAAATCTTCATTGCTTCTACCTGTAGACATGATGAATCCTCATTTCATAGTTTTTTATAGAGGGAAGTTTGCGAACCTCTTTTATAGAAGCAAATAGTACCATATACGCCGCGAAAATGCATCTCTGGAAGGTTGGAATTTCGTGGAGAAGTTGCCCGCCCTTGTAGATACCACAGAAGAGGAATGGTAAAATACATAGATATGCCTTTTATTACGGGATGGAGGTTCGTTAGCTTTGAAAGCCTATCAGGAATTACTACAAGATATACTTGCAAATGGGACTAAAAAGGAAGATAGAACAGGGACGGGCACATTGTCCGTATTCGGGAGGCAAATGCGTTTCGACCTTGCGGAGGGATTCCCGCTCGTGACGACGAAAAGAGTGCCTTTTCGGTTAATCGCCAGTGAAATGCTATGGTTTATTAAAGGAGATACGAATATTCGTTATCTACTGCAGCATAACAACCATATTTGGAATGAATGGGCTTTTAAGAAGTGGGTGGAAAGCGCAGATTATACAGGACCGGATATGACCAATTTTGGTCTGCGATCTCAGCAGGATGAAGCATTCAAGGTGCAGTATGACGAGCAAATGGTGAGTTTCGTGGATAAAGTGCTGAATGATGAGTCGTTTGCGAAGCAATACGGCGAACTCGGAGATGTGTACGGTAAGCAGTGGAGAGATTGGACGACAACGCAGGGCGGTACAATTGATCAGCTCAAAGAGGTTATCCATATGATCAAAACGAACCCGGATTCCCGCAGGCTGATTGTCTCCGCGTGGAATCCTGAGGATGTGCCGAGCATGGCGCTACCGCCGTGTCACACGATGTTTCAGTTCTATGTAGCAGATGGCAAGCTGAGCTGCCAACTGTATCAGCGCAGTGCAGACACGTTCCTGGGCGTCCCTTTTAACATTGCAGGTTACGCGCTGCTCACGCACCTTATCGCACAGGAGTGCGGACTAGGCGTTGGGGAGTTTGTCCACACAATGGGAGATGCTCATATCTACACGAATCATATCGACCAGATTCATACGCTGCTGAGCCGTGAACCGAAGGAATTGCCAACGCTTAAGCTGAATCTAAATGTCGCTTCGCTGTTCGATTTCGAGGTAAGCGATATTGAGTTGATTGGATACAATCCGCATCCAACGATCAAAGCGCCAGTAGCTGTATAGACGTGTTACGAAAGGAGCTTGCACCAACAATGAGTATTTCATTTATTTTTGCCATGGACCGCAACCGTGCCATTGGGGTGAACAATACATTACCATGGCATTTGCCAGGTGATCTGAAGTTTTTTAAAGCCGTGACGATGGGACACCCGATTCTGATGGGCCGCAAGACGTATGAATCCATCGGGAGGCCGTTGCCAGGCAGACGCAATATGATCCTTACGCAGAATACGGAGTTTGGGGCGGAGGGCTGCGAGGTCATACACTCGGTAGATGAAGCCGTTCAGGAATTCAGGGATCAAGAGCTTTTCGTCATCGGCGGCGCAGAAATATTTCGTCTGTTCGCCGAGAAGGTTGATCGGATGTACATAACGTTCATCGAGCATGAGTTTGAAGCGGACACGTACATGTCAGATCTGGACTTGTCCGAATGGACCTTGGTCTCAAGTGAACAAGGTGAGCGGAACGAGAAAAATCCGTACGAGTATTACTTCCGGATTTACCAAAGAAAACAAGCATAAGAAAGGCCCTGAGTTCAGCGTCAATTCTGACGGAGAACTCAGGGCCTTTTCTTATGGCTGTATTAGCGGCGTTTTCTTGTTAACGAAACGATCAAGGATAATGCACCGAGCACAACAGCTGCGATGGAGAGGTACAGCGGTGTCTTGGAGCTGGAACTGCCGCTTTCAGCAGCTTGGCCAGCAACGACATTTCCATGGCTGTCAGTAACAGTGCCAGCTTTGGCTTTCACCGTCGTAACAGAAGCAGGCTTGTCTGATCCATCTGCGCCGACCCATTCCACGACGCTGCCGTCTTTGTAGGTTTGGTAAGCTTTCCATACGATTTGCGTAGCGGCGTCTGCTACTTTACCCTGCATGTTGAACTCACCGAATTCAGTGCTCGCGAGTCCATCTCCGCTGGCTGTCCAGGTAACGCCAGTAATTTTACCAGCGGAATCTTTGGCAAGTTCGTACGTCCAGCCTGCTTTTGGCTCAAAACGGGAAACGGCAACGGAGTCCATCGGGAACTTCACTTCCACTTTCACCGTAGGAATATCTTTCTCGGAGGGAACACGAACCGTGAACTTCTCGTAGCTGCCCTGTGTAGCTTCTTTGGGATAAACCGTTACGTGAGCGCTTGCGACACCAGCTATTAGCAGCATGGAACCGATCAGCAGGATACTTGCGTTTAACATCAATTTTTTGAACATGGAACATTTTCCCCTTTCGAATCAACTCTTCTCATGTTGTCCATGTTACCTGTTTGGTAAGCGTCTGAGTATGACTCAAGTGGGCTATTTTTTCGACTAGTTTTGTCCTTTTCGTGTCAAGCCGTGTTTGATGGCGAATCCGGTTAGCTGAACTCGGTTCTCAAGTCCGAGCTTAACCAATATATTTTTCATATGATTTTTGACGGTATGCTCCGAAATCAGCAGCTTCTCAGCAATCTGCCGATTGTTGTCTCCCTGGGCGACATAGGCGGTAATTTCCTGCTCTCGCGAAGTTAGCATGCTGGGTGTTGGCCCTTCGGTTAAGTTCCCTACCGGTGCCCGAAACCGTTGGAAAAGCTTGTCCGCCATTCCCCGGGCGGCATCCGAATTGTCATCGAGCAGCGCTCGCAGGTAGGTAAGCCATTCGTCAGGATCCATATTTTTGAGCAAATAGCCTTGAGCTCCGAACTGTAATGCTGTGAAGAGGTCAGCAACATCATCAGAAACCGTAAGCATGACGATACGGATCGTTCCATAAGCTTGTTTGATTCGCCGTGTTGCTTCAAGTCCATCCATAGGAGACATATGAATATCCATTAATACCACATCGGGTGCGACTTCACCACACAGCACAATAGCATCTTCACCGCTGCTGGTTTCACCTACAATTTCAAAATCGGCCACAGGCTCCAGCATACTTCGGATCGCTTTTCGTGCCAAGGGATGATCATCTACAATGAGTACGCGGAATGGTTGCGTGGATGTCAAGGTCAGTTCCTCCTATCTGCGGCTTGTACGGTGAGCTCGGTTCCGGCTGTGTCTCCGCTTCCTGCTTCGGCTTGAGCTTCGCCAGCGCCTCTTGCTTTAAGTTCGAATGTGGCGCCTAACTCAGATGCTCGTTTCTGCATAAGCTCGATACCGTATTTCGTACCTATTGCTTCAGAATGCTGAAGTCCACGGCCGTTATCCGTAATGTGCAGCTTCCAAGCATCAGACTGGGCTTCCAGTAAGATCGCTGCCTCCGTTGCCATGGAGTGCTTGCGGATGTTTGTAAAGGCCTCCTGGATGATGCCAAAAAGCTGAACCTCCTCTGCAGGAGTGAAGCTATTCTCATCAATTTCAAGCTCCTCTTGCAGCTCAATGCCTGTAATCAAACGCCAGTCGTTCAGAAATTTATGGATACGCTGCTCAAGGCTAGTTCCTTCTTCAGGCGGTGTGCGTAGATTGAAAATCGCCTGCCGGAGCGAGTTATCGATTTCCGAAACGGCTGCTTTGGCCTCCTCCAAATCGCCTTGCTTCAGCTTGACGTTGAGGAAAAAAAGCGTCTGAGCGAGGTCGTCATGCAGCTCTCTAGCGAGGCGCTCGCGCTCTTCGTAGACGGCTCTACGGGCTTCGCCCATGGTAAGCTGCTCGTTGCTGCGTTCAATGCTTTGAAACATCCATGAGGCAAAGAGATACGAGAGCAGCAGCGTAATAACGGTAATGGAGAAGTTGCCGGCTTCCATCGTCAAGTAATTTAATAGGAATTCATGGCGTATATATTCAAAGCCGCCGATGATGACAACAGGTACGAAAATCGTAAAAAGTTTAAAAAGACGAAGAGACATCAGATCATTTACACTCCTTACATAGCTCATTATCTGGAACGGATACTATTATATCAAATAAATGTTAGATTTCTTCACAATAAATTAGTCAAAAGGCTTCTCAAGTCATGCACACGTGTGCTACATTATTAATAAATCGTAGCACGAATGGGAAGGTGTGTGTTTACCACATGTGGAAATCATTGCTGGAACAGCGAAAAAGCTGGGCCGGATACGTTGGCTTTATCTTGCTTCTTCATGTATTAGGACTGATTGGCCTTTATTCCGTAGCCAAATCGTCTCCTGCCTTTTGGGGGATCGGACTGCTTGCGTACACGCTAGGCATGCGGCATGCCTTTGACGTCGATCATATCGCGGCCATTGATAATACGGTCCGTAAGCTAGTTCAACAGAAACGCAACCCGCTCGGCGTAGGTTTTTATTTCTCACTGGGTCATTCTTCTGTCGTCTTCATTATGGCGATCGTGACCGCTTTTTCAGTGACTTGGGCGGAGCGGGAGCTTCCTTGGATGCAGCGTTTTGGAGGCGTCATTGGCGCTTCGGTATCTGGACTTTTCCTTGTTATCATTGGTGTTATTAATTTGATTATTCTAATAAGCCTCTATAAATTGTTCGTCAAATTTCGCGGCGGCAAGCAGGATGACAATGAGTTTGAAGAGCTTTTGCAATCCCGCGGTTTTATTGCCCGCATGATCAAACCGTTGTTCTCTTTCATCAGCAAAAGCTGGCATGTGTATCCGTTAGGTTTTCTCTTTGGGCTAGGCTTTGATACGGCTAGTGAAATTGCGTTATTAGCTATCTCTGCTCATGCGGCAAAAGATGCGATTCCGTTCATCGGCGTCATTTCACTTCCGCTGCTATTTGCAGCAGGCATGAGTCTATTTGACACAGCCGACGGGATGTTCATGACCAAAGCCTACAAGTGGGCTTTCCATACGCCTGTGCGCAAGCTTTATTACAATTTGACAGTAACCGCATTGGCCGTCATTGCCGCTTTAATTATCGGTGTCATTGAACTGGGGCAGGTACTCTCGGAAGAGTTCGGTATGCAAGGCACCTTCTGGACTTGGCTGCAGGACATTGATTTCGGCACTTTAGGTTTCATCCTCGTTGCTCTGTTTGTTATCGCGTGGATCGTCTCCATTGCGGTTTGGAAAGGAATGAAAATTGAGGAGCGCTGGCGTGCTAAAGTATAGGTGACAAGTAATTTTGACTAGCCTTGGAGTAAGTTCCGGGGCTGGTTTTTTTTGTATTGGTGAACAATGGAATATGAATATTTTCTAAAGGTAATCATAGAAAGAAGGATTTTGACGAAATTCGTTGAATTAGTTTGGTCTGATCTTTGATACCATTTAGAGAAAGTAGGACTTATATGATTGAGTTTAAACATATTTCCAAGGTGTATCCTAACGGAACTGTGGGTCTGAACGACATTAATTTGACTATTCATCCGGGAGAGTTCGTTGTCATCGTGGGTCTCTCTGGCGCAGGGAAATCGACGTTATTGCGTTCAATCAATCGCTTACATGAGACGACAGACGGAGAAATTTTGATAGATGGCAAATCGATCACCAAAGCCAATGGTGCTGAATTACGCCGGATGCGCAGAGATATCGGGATGATTTTCCAAACCTTCAATCTCGTTAAGCGTTCCACGGTGCTTCGCAACGTGTTATCTGGTCGCGTAGGCTATCATTCCACATTGCGTACTGTACTTGGATTATTTCCTAAACATGATATTGAGCTTTCCCTGAAAGCACTGGAAAGAGTGAATATTCGGGAGAAGGCTTATTCACGCGCTGATGAATTGTCCGGCGGTCAACAACAGCGTGTTTCCATCGCGAGGGCGCTTGCCCAAGAAGCCAAAATCATTTTGGCGGATGAGCCTGTAGCTTCCCTAGATCCTTTAACAACGAGACAGGTTATGGATGACCTGAAGCGCATTAATACAGAACTGGGTATCACAACGGTCGTTAACCTGCACTTTATTGATCTTGCTCGTGAATACGCGACGCGGATTATTGGACTTCGTGCTGGTAAAGTCGTATATGACGGACCCGTTGCTGAAGCGACAGATGATGTATTCTCCGAAATTTATGGCCGCGCCATTAAGAAAGATGAGCTTTTGGGGGTGCAGGAGGGATGAGTGTGACGTCTGTCAAAAGACCTCCTAAGACGAAGTTTTATCTCACGGCCATCATCATGGTGCTGTTCCTTATTGGGAGCATTTATCAGACGGATGCCACACTTTCGAAGCTGGTTACGGGAACGCCGGAAATTCTTAAATTCGTTGGCGAAATGTTTCCACCGGATTGGGCGTTCTTCGCTGATATTTGGAAACCGATGGCACAGACCATCCAAATGTCCATTATTGGTACAACCGTGGGAGCTCTTTTCGCTTACCCAATGGCGCTTCTTGCAGCACGTAACGTGACAACGACACCGTGGCTTTTCTATCCGGCTAGGCTGATCATGAACCTGCTTCGTACGATTCCGGATTTGCTGTATGCTGCACTGTTTGCTGTGTTAGTGGGTTTTGGCCCGACGGCAGGTACGCTTGCGCTGATTTTCTTCACGTTCGGTATTTTGTCTAAGCTTTCATACGAATCGACGGAAGCGATTGATCCAGGCCCTCTGGAAGCGATGACAGCTGTAGGTGCCAATAAGCTGAAGCTGATCCGTTTCGGTGTCCTTCCTCAGGTTGCACCTACGTACCTCGCTCATTTCCTGTATACGTTTGAAGTCAGCATCCGCGCGTCCGCCATTCTTGGTTTGGTTGGAGCCGGAGGTATCGGTTTGCTGCTCAAAAACACGCTGGATCTATTCCGCTACGATCAGTCCTGTGCGATTGTTATCTACACGTTGATTGTTGTTGTTATCATTGATCTAGTAAGTACTCGGTTCCGTTCCTACCTGCTCAAAGGCAGCGCGAAGCCAATGTCAGAATCTCGTGCTCTTACTTATAAAATTGTAGGATGGGCCGCTGTTATTGCTTTGTTCATCTGGTCGTTGACAGGTCTAGAGCTAACAGGATTCCAGCCAACGACTTGGATTTTGACAAAAGCGATGGTTTCCGGGTTGTTTCATCCGGATTGGGCGTATGTCTATATTCCGGAGGGGGAAGATTTACTACGTTCCTTGCTTGAAACGTTATCGATTTCCTACTTGGGTAACTTCGTTTCGGCCATTGTATGTTTGCCGTTTGCCTTCTGGGCTGCTGCGAATATGAGCCGTTTCCGCGCTGTTTCGGGAACAGGCAAGTTGTTCCTGAGTGTTGTTCGTACGATTCCTGAAATTATTATGGCTTTGATCTTTATCAAAGCTGTAGGACCTAATGCGTATGCCGGGGTAATGGCTTTAGGTTTGCACTCTGTTGGGATGCTCGGAAAGCTGTATGCCGAAGCCATTGAAAATATGGATATGGGACCTACAGAAGCGATGACCGCCGTTGGCGCCAATATTTGGCAGCGGATGGCCTTCGCCGTCATTCCTCAAGTTATTCCTGATTTCATCTCGTATACACTATATCGTTTCGAAATCAACGTTCGTTCAGCAACCCTGCTTGGAGTCATTGGTGCTGGGGGGATTGGTACGCCGCTGATTTTCGCACTTAATGCGAGACAGTGGCCGCGTGTGGGGATCATCCTCATCGGAATTATTATTACCGTCTCTATCATTGACTACATTTCAGGATCGCTTCGTAAACGCATCGTATAAAGCAACAGACGCCGCAGCTGCGGCGTCTGTTTGGTTATGTAGGTTTTATGTATGTCTATTACACTTGAGTTGAAAGTCTCTCACGGGTAACTAAACGAAGTGAACCGCGGCTAATTTTGGATAATGCTGTTGAGCTGCTGGTCGGCTCCAAGACTTCAATCTGTTCGATTAGCTCAAGAGGAATCATGATGTTTCTTATTTTCAAAAGTTGGAAGGCTGAATAGTAATTCGTAATAACTCCTCTAATCTCGTCATTGCCGCACCGGATGGAGACTTCATTTTTGCTGCTTATAAGCTTTTCGAACATTCCATTTTCACCCCACTATGATATATGACATGTCCAGGTAAACGTTCGTCATACAAAAGTAAAAAAAAATTTACCGGACGTGCCACATCCATAGTATGCAAGTGCAGAAATGCGTAGAATTGAAAAAGGGAAGCGGTCGTAAAAGATCTCAATACTTTAACGGGAGGATTTCCTGTTAATTTGAAAAAAAAGAGGCGCCCCTCCGTCATATGATGACTTATGGGACAGCCTCTATTTGTTTAGTTAAAAAGGGGAGGCTTATTTCAAGCCCATTTCTTTGTTCGCATCACGAACGATATTGAAATCTGAATCATTAGCAACAACATAACCTTTATGTGTGTAAACATCAAAAATTATTTTTTGACCTTCTGGATCACTGCCAAGTGCGAGGAAAGCGTCTTGGATTTTCTTTTTCCAAGCTGCATCCATATCGGAGCGAACAGCGATCGTATCGTTAGGGATTTTATCGGAGAAAGCTAGAACTTTCGTTTGTTTGAAAATGTCCGGGTAATCTTTGATCATGTTCGTACGAATATCTTGGAATACGCCAACAGCATCAACTTGGCCATTAAGAAGTGCGATAACCGCTTTGTCATGCCCTTGGAATTGTACACCTGTTACATCTTTCACTGGATCAACGCCAGCTTTTTTCAACAACAATCCTGGGTAAACATAACCAGCCGCGGATGTAACACCTTGCCAGCCCATTTTTTTGCCTTTCAAATCAGCAACGGATTTGATCGGGGAATCTGCTTTAACAAGGATTTCGGATTTATAGAAATTCACGAGTTCAGTCGTTGGTTGGCCTGTTGCATCGTCAACGCCGAAACGTGTCGCTTGTGCAAGCAGATCAGCCGCTTTGCGGTTATCGTGGGCAACTACATAGTTACTTGGAGGCAAGAAGCCAACGTCAACTTGTTTGGAAGCCATAGCTTCGATTACAACGTTATAGTCAGTTGAAACGGAAACTTTAACTGGGATACCCAGCTTGTCCCCAAGAAGTTTTTCAAGTGGTTTTGCTTTCGCTTCAAGCGTCTCAGCATTTTGGGAAGGAACGAATTGAACTTTAAGTTCTTTTGGAACAAAGCCCGTTGCTGCTGCTGGACTAGCTGAAGCTGCCGGAGAAGCAGTCGCTGCTGCACCAGCTGAAGCTGATGGAGCTGGTGTTTCTTTCTTTGCACAACCAGCAAGTAGACCCGTTGCAGCAACCATCATGGAAAGAGTGATAACTGTTAATTTTTTCATTTCTTTTTTGACCTCCGTTTAATTTAATTTGCTATTTATCTAAGATGTAATATAACATTAACATAAGGGATATGGAAGATAGTGTGAAGTATTTGTTAAACTGCCAATTGTTATGTATGTATTTACAAAATAAAAGTTGTGGAGTGGGGAACTTGACTCAACCTGGTAAGGTGCAGAAAAGTACAGTAACCATACTGGAAACAAGCGATTTACATGGCAATATGCTGCCTTTGCATTACGCGAATAATTTGCCCAATGAAGTAGGTTTAGCCAAGATAGCGGCATTGGTAGCAGATGAACGGAAAAAGGAATCCAATGTGATTGTAATCGACAACGGGGATCTTATCCAAGGCACTCCGCTCGCCTACCATCATGCTAGATTGGATAACGAATCAATGGACCCGATGGTGCTTGGACTCAATTATATCGGCTATGATGCTGCAGTAATCGGGAATCATGAGTTTAATTATGGTCTTGATGTGCTTGGTAAAGCGGTCAAGGAATCCGAGTTCCCGTGGTTGTGTGCAAGCATTGTTGATGCAGGAAGCGGAGAGCCGTTCTTAGGGAAGCCTTACATCGTCATGGAACTTCCGGAAGGTGCTCGTATCGGTATTTTGGGACTGACGACGCCTTATATTCCAAATTGGGAGAATCCTGCACACATCGCAGGTTTGCGGTTTGTGGATGCTGTACAAGCCGCTCGCAAATGGGTGAAAGTGCTTAAGGAAGAGGAGCATGCGGATGTCGTGGTGGTCTCTTATCATGGCGGTTTCGAGAGACATCTGGAGACAGGGGAACCGACAGAACCTTTGACAGGTGAAAATCAGGGCTATCAGCTTTGTATGGAAGTCGAAGGGGTAGATGTGCTCCTGACAGGGCACCAGCACCGGAGCATAGCAGGGCAAGCTGTCAATGGCGTCATCGTTGTTCAACCGGGAACGGCTGGTGTTACGCTTGGGAAAGTGAAGCTGGAGCTTTCGATGGTTGAGGGGAAGTGGCGGATCGACACGAAGACATCGGAGCTGCTATCGGTAACGGGAGTTGAAGCTGATAAGCAGCTCATAGAGCTTGTAAGTACACATGAAGCGAAAACCCAAAAGTGGCTGGATCAACCTATCGGCAAGCTCACGGGCGATATGCTGGTGAAAGACCCCATGCAGACACGCTTGAAAGACAGCGCACTGATCGAATTTATCAATCGGGTTCAGATGGAGCTATCCGGAGCGTCTATTTCGAATACGGCTTTGTTTGACAACGTATCGCCAGGCTTTCCTTCCGATATTACGATGAGAGACATCGTATCCAACTATATTTACCCGAACACTTTGAAAGTGATTCGAATTTCCGGGCAAGACATCAAGGACGCCTTGGAACAGTCAGCGGAATATTTTGAGTTGACATCCGGTGGTGAAGTTCAGGTGAGCAGCAAGTTTAGAGAGCCGAAGCCACAGCATTACAACTATGATATGTGGGAAGGCATTACGTATAAATTGAACATCTCCCGCCCGATTGGCGAGCGAGTCATCCAGCTGGGTTATGATGGTAAGCCGCTGGACCTTAACGCATCTTATGATGTAGTTATGAATAATTACAGGGCTGCGGGCGGAGGCAACTACGCCATGTTCCAGGATAAACCGGTTATCAAGGATATCCCGACGGATGTCGCGGAGCTGCTTGCCGGATATATTATGGAGCGAGGCACGATCGAAGCTAGTGTGAATGAGAATTGGGAAGTCATTTGGGATATTGAGCGGAAATGATAAGTGAAAGGCGGTGCAGGGATAATCCTGTACCGCCTTTTTTTGATTGATGAGTAGGTGGAATCGACAAACCTTGGAAATCAGCTGATTAGGCTCAAATAGAGCTCTGTAGTTCTCTTCGTAAGTGAGAATCGAGGTAGCGTCCTAATTTTTTGTAAAATCCTACCTATGCGAACTAGTGTGGATTCGATATGATTAGCGTAGCACATAAATGAAGGAGGGTTCTTGAGTGAACACCGCAACCACAATTGAATTATGGCCCGGAGCATCCAAGGATAGCATCGGTGAGGAAAACCAAGGATGTCCGAGCTTGACCTTGTATCCTGTAGCAAGCGAAGGCTTGAGCTCCGCCGTTATAGTATGTCCCGGAGGCGGCTACGGTAGGCGTGCGGCCCATGAAGGCGAACCCGTCGCAGAATGGCTCAATGGACTAGGAATTTCAGCCTTTGTTTTAAACTATCGGGTAGCTCCATATGAACATCCAGTTCCGCTCCAAGACGCCCAAAGAGCGATTCGAACAGTAAGACATCATGCGCAGCAATGGGGCATTGACTCGAATCGGCTAGGCATTCTCGGATTCTCCGCAGGAGGCCATCTCGCTTCCTCGGCGGGTACACTATTCGATGCTGGGAACCAAGATGCAGCAGATCCTATCGAAAGACAAAGCAGCCGTCCGGATGCTTTAATTCTCTGTTATCCAGTTATATCTCTGTACGAGTATGGACATATGGGTTCCAAACGAAATTTGTTAGGTGAGGCACCAGATGAGAAGCTGGTTAGCCTGTTATCCACGGAGAAACAAGTGTCGCCTGACACACCGCCGACTTTTCTCTGGCATACCGCAGACGATGCTGCCGTTCCTGTAGAGAACAGCTTGCTTTTTGCTGGGGCGCTTAGCCGTCATAAAGTGCCTTACGATCTACACGTATTTGAGAGTGGACGACATGGGATTGGCATGGCGAGTGATCACAGCGAAGCTTATATATGGCCAGAACTTTGTGCAAATTGGCTGAAAAAGATGAACTTTGCATGACAAAGCTCCATTACGAATGGCATCACCTTGGAGATTCGGCCATCGTACTTACGCTCGGCAGGAGCATTGAGCTGTCCACCCTTGATCTGGTAAGGCAAGTAACAGCCTATCTGGAGAAGCATCCTTTCGCAGGTTTTATCGAAATGGTGTCCGCATATACGACAATCACGATTTATTATGATCCCATCGCGGTTTATGAGCAATTTTCGGAAGCGGAGGTCCACCGTAAACATCAACATCCTGCTGGGGAGAACTATTTGCTTCCTTGTGACAAAGTTCTTCAACATATTGAACGGTGCTTGAATGGGTTTGAATTGGGGATTGAGAAACAGTCCCCAGAGACCGAGGAATATATAGAAATCCCCGTTTGTTATGGCGGGGAGTTTGGTCCTGATCTTGCGGATATAGCAGCTTATCATAGTCTGACGGCGGAAGAAATTGTTGCACGACATACGGCACAAATCTATCCGGTATATATGATTGGTTTTGCGCCTGGTTTCCCGTATTTGGGCGGGATGGATGAGCGGCTGACTACGCCAAGAAAAGCGGTGCCTCGGCCCCGTATTCCAGCCGGATCGGTAGGCATAGGCGGCGCGCAAACCGGCGTGTACCCGTTGGAAACACCAGGCGGGTGGAATTTGATCGGTCGGACGCCGCTTGCTTTATTTCAGCCGCAATCCGCTCCTCCGTCATTATTGCGGGTAGGAGATCGGGTGAAATTCATCTCCATCACGCCGGAGCAGTTCCATTTTACCGCTGAAAGGAATCAGGGATATGGGCTTTAAAATCATCAAGCCGGGAATGCTATCGATCCTGCAGGATCAAGGGCGTTATGGATACCGCAAATATGGCGTGATTGCCTCGGGTCCTATGGACTTTTTTGCCCACCAAGCTGCTAACATTCTTGTAGGAAATACGGCAGATGCTGCTGTATTAGAAATAACGCTGAACGGACCGAGTATGGTTGCGCAGCTGGATATGCTGATAGCCCTGTGTGGAGCTGATCTGGAGGCGGATGTGGAGGGTAGGAAAGTGCCATTATGGCGATCTTTTCTCATCCAAAAAGGGGAACAGCTGAACTTCCGCTATGCGCTGAAGGGCTGTAGAGCTTATTTAGCTGTGCATGGGGGTTTTGCGGCAAATGTCAGCATGGGCAGCGCAAGTACTTATCTGCGAGCAGGGATAGGCGGTTATGAAGGGAGGGCGCTTCAAGCGGGAGATGAACTGAAGCTGAGCAATGCTAGGAAAGTAGCAGCGAACATTAACATTCTGTCCCTCTCAGGCGTCGTTACTCCTTTTATTCGTCCGAGTTACGAAGATAATCCGGTTGTGGGTATTGTTTGGGGCAAGGAAGCTGACCATTTTGCGAAATCGGTCAAGGCGAAATTCCTGACTCGAAGCTTCACGGTCACCCCACAATCGGACCGAATGGGATATCGACTGGAAGGAAAGCCTCTTTCGTTGAAACGCGGCAACTCCCATGAGATGATTTCGGAAGCTGTTGTCCCAGGGACGATTCAGGTGCCGCCGAGCGGTCAGCCGATTCTGTTACTTTCTGATTGCCAGACAACAGGTGGTTATCCGCGAATTGCCCATGTCATCACGGCCCATCTGCCGCTAATCGCTCAAGTGAAGCCTGGGGGCAAGCTGCGTTTCCGTGAGGTAAGCCTTAGGGAGGCTCAGGAGCAGCTTTTGCTGCAGGCTATGGATATGCGGTTGCTGGAAGCTGGCGTGCAGGCTTGGTTTAGGGATCGTGGATGATTGGGTGAGGACATGAGAGTTGGGAGCGGAGAGTGGAGATCGGAGATCGGAGAGCAGAGAGCAAGAGCAAAGAGCAGGGAGTAAAAGAGCAGAGAGCAGAGAGTAAAAGAGCAGAGAGTAAAAGCAAAGTGCAAAGATTAGAGACTAGAGAACTGAGAGTGCAGAATAGAGAGTTGAGAGCTGAGAGCTGAGAACTGAGTGAGAAGTGAGAGGGACAGAAACCAAATAGCAGTAAGAGACAATTGGAGTTACGGAAGGTGATGGGGATTGAACATGCTGCGTATAGATTTGAATTGTGATATGGGCGAAGGCTTCGGCGCTTATCGCCTCGGTCGCGACGAGGAGCTGCTCGACTTCGTCAGCTCCGCCAACATCGCCTGCGGGTTCCACGCAGGCGATCCAGCCACCATGCGCAGCACTGTGCAGCTGTGCATGCGCAAAGGCGTTGCGATCGGGGCCCATCCGGGCCTCCCCGATCTGCAGGGCTTTGGCCGGCGCGAGATGGCCATCACGCCGGCCGAGGCTTACGAGCTGACGTTGTATCAGCTCGGGGCACTGCAGGCGTTCGTCCTCGCCGAAGGCGGGCGCCTGCAGCATGTCAAGCCGCATGGTGCGCTCTATCACATGGCGTCGAAGCGCCATGATCTCGCCGCCGCCATTGCGGCTGCGACACGCAGCGTCAGCGCGGAGCTGACGCTGTTGGGACCGCCCGGCAGCGAGCTGCTGCGGGCGGGTGCCGCCGTGGGGCTGCGAACCGCGAGCGAAGCTTTCGCGGACCGCACCTACCGGCGGGACGGCACGCTGACGCCCCGGGATCAGCCCGGGGCGCTGCTGGAGAGCGCCGCGGATGCAGCGGCGCAGGTCGTGCGCCTCGTCCGCGAGGGGAAGGTCCTCTCCCAGGAGGGAGAGGACCTGAGCATGCGCGCGGAGACGATCTGTATCCACGGCGATGGTGCTCACGCCGTGGAGTTTGCGCGCGATATCCGCGCGCTGCTGAACCACAGCGGCATCGCAGTTATGGCGCTGGGGCATTGACCCCAGCGCCCGGTGTCCACTTCCGGTGTTCGCTATCACTGTCCGCTATCACTGTCCGCTATCACTGTTCGCTTTCACTGTCCACTTCCAGTGTCCACTTCCACAGCACACAACGCTAACGGACTGAGGTGCCGCTATCTGCCCCTTCTAGGATGGAAATAGGATTTAACGGACTGAGGTGCCACTATCTGTCTGAAATGGCCTATTTCCCTCCCTGAAATCAACAGATAACGCCCATACAGTCCGTTATTCCCTTACTTGTGTTACTAAAAACCAACTTAACGGCTACTGAGTCCATTAGCGCCATCAACCGTTGGTATCACTGCCACTCCTAGCTCCCCCGACAACTCACATCTAGGAAAGAATCCTTATAACGATTCTTTCACTTGAGAATGGGCAACCATTATGAGTAAATAGAGAAGTAGCCGGCCAGCTAATAACTTCGGAAAGGAGTGATCAAGGTGATTACAACAAAAGCGGAGGTGATCTCTGCGTAAGCAGAGGTCATCGTTACAACCGGGAGCCTTCTAGGCTCCCGCATATTCTTAACTTACGAGTAGACAGCGAGAAGCTTTTTACATATAATGAGAATTGTGAACACGAAGTGAACACACAGGCAAGACAGGAGAGATTTTGCTCTCCAACCCCATTTTCCAAAAATTCAACTATTAGGTGAAAGGAGTGCTTTTTAATGAACACAATGACAATGACAGTAGCGATGAATGTTGCGGCCGCCGCAGAGGTAATCGTCTCCTAACTGAATATCATTCGTGGAATAACCGTTCACCTGAATTTGTATAATTGCATATACAACCGACAGGCACGATTATGGTCGTGTTTTTTTTATTCCATTTTGATAAGAATGGTATGAGGTTTAGGGGCGATGAAATTACTCTCTGCAAATCCAAACAAAGTTTAATCTTTGCGACAATTTGAGGAGGTTTTCATCCATGAGTTACAAGAACGGGAAAGACGTTCTTCCCCCTAACCTATTAAAACAATTACAAGAATATATCCAAGGTGAAATCGTATATATCCCTAAGAAAGAGCAGAAACGCGCTGGATGGGGAGAAAATAACGGAACACGCATTATCATCGAGCGTAGAAATCAAGAAATTTTCCGGTTGTACCAAACTGGCTCCACGGTGATGGAGTTAATCAAGGTCTTTCATTTATCGGAAGACAGCATCCGCAAAATTATTGTGAAAACGCGCGAATTAACAGCAAATCAAGCATAGAAGCAGCATCCATTGAGGATGTTGCTTTTTTTCTTTATATGGCTTTATATGGCTTTGTATAGCTTTTCGTGGCTTTGCATAGCTTTTCATGTACTTAATGTTCCGAAGAGGGATCAGAGAGATGGCTAGCGAATTAAGAAAGAATATTGGAATTACATAATTCGACAGGAGGAGTTTTCACATGATATCTGTATTCGTCTATGGCACACTGCTTGTTGGAGAGGGTAACCACTTCATAGCTGCTCCTTTTGTGCAATCGGTGCAATCGGGCACGATCAATGGGTGTTTATTTGACGTTGGGCCATACCCTGCGCTCTTGCTATCGGAAGGCAATGCAGAGCAGTACGTTGTTGGGGAATGGTTGGAAGTGACAGAAGAAGGCTTGCAAGCGATGGATGTCCTGGAAGGTTATTATGGTCCAGGCGCATCCAATAATGAATATGACCGCGTTTGGATCCGAGATGTGGATGGGCAGCGTGAAGGTTGGGTTTACATTTACCCCTCCGTGGAGGGGCTTAAAGCAATTAATGGCTCATCGTGGAAAGAATATGATGCTGCGCGAAGCAAGTGATATTTTTTGACTTTTTTCGACAAATTCCTATCTTGCCTATGAGCATGATGCTATAATTAAAGTCATATTTTAATAGAGGAGACCTTTATGTCTGTTTATAAAATATTGCTGGCTGACGACGAGCTTGCACTCCGCTTTCTGCTTACAGAAACGTTATCGGATGAAGGGTATCTAATCACGGAAGTGGAAGACGGTCAGCAAGCCATTGAACAGCTTCAGAAGGAATCGTTTGATCTGGTAATTCTTGATTATATGATGCCAGAACGTACGGGTGTTGAGGTATGCGAGTGGCTCCGTCAGAGCGACAACGCTAATCGGGAGCTGCCTGTTATTCTTTTAACGGCTAAAGCCTTGGATAAAGATAAAGAGAAGGCCAAAGCGGCCGGCGTCACCACCTATATTGTCAAACCTTTCAGCCCGCTTCAACTACTAGACACGGTCGGACACTTATTAGAGAGTTGATTCGAATCTTATAGAGATTAATTTCATTTGTAAAAAGGGTGATTGTCCGTCATGAATAATACGAATCTAGAGCCAAAGAGCTCCAGGTCAGAATCGGATAAAGATGCAAGAATTCTAAGACAAGGCAGAAAACTGTTCATTCGCGAGTTTGAAAAGCAGTTGAAGGAGCTTGAGGCTCATCTCGATGTCATTCGCGCTGTGCCGGCAGTAGAGGACTTGAATCGGTTCTATCGCATTATCCATACGCTGAAGGGCAGTGCGCCGATTTTTGGATATGACAGGATTGGCAGGCTAGCGGAGGATTTGGTACGCCTATGGGAATGGACGCAAGCCATCGATCAGGAGCAGGAGCTGGTCTTCACATCGACGAACCCCGTTCAAGAAAATGCAGAGCGCAGCCTCAGACTCCTTCGCGATATGCATATGGAATACGATATCGGTCTGACGGAGATCCAAATGGACGAGCAGAAGGATCCCACTGGAGGTTCGCTGCTTCGAACGTTGAAGAGTCGGTTGCTGCTTGTAGATGATGACGAAGTGCTGCGTTCGTATTTGACCCGGCGCCTTCAGCTTGATGATTGTATTGTCGATGAGGCCGCTGATGTAGAGTCCGCTATTAAACTATTGCGTACGCACACCTATGATCTCGTGACGCTTGATCTCATGATGCATCCGCAATCAGGGTATGAGCTGTTCGAATTTCTCAAAGAAGATCCAACGTTGAAATGGCTGCCGCTCATTGTTTTGTCAGGACGAAACGATTTGAACGATAAAGTTCGCTGCTTTCATCTTGGGGCTGATGATTATGTGACCAAGCCTTTTCAGTATGAAGAATTAGCCGCTAGGATCTATGGTTTGCTCAAAAGGACGAAAAATTTCGAGCAGCTGGCCTTTCGCGATCCACTTACCGGCGTTTTCAATCGGCGATATTTTGACCTTCAGATTGGCATGGAGCTGCAGCGGATTGAGCGCTACCCAGCGCCGATATCGCTTGTTTTTATTGATATTGATTATTTCAAAAGAATCAATGATACGTATGGACACCACGTGGGAGATTTGGTGCTGCAAGGCTTGGCCCATCTTCTGCAAACCAATTTGCGCTCAACGGATTTACTGGCCCGTTTTGGCGGGGAAGAGTTCGTGATAGCCCTTCCGAATACATCCTTGGAGCAGGCCCATTCAACTATGCAGAACATCCTGCATATAATTAGCTCTAATCCAGTTGCCCAGTATGCGGGCAAGCCTTTCTCCATCACGTTCTCCGCAGGGGTTGCCGAGTGGCAGGAAGGATTATCTGTTGCGGATTGGGTTTCTAAAGCGGACGAAGCGATGTATCAAGCCAAACAGCAAGGCCGGAACCGTGTCTTGTGCGCCTCAGTAGAGAAAGAGAGCGATCCAAGCAAATCGGCCGCGCTGCCTGCTGAGAAGAAAAATTTGCTAATCGTTGACGATGATCCAATCTTAAGAGCGATTCTAACTTCTCATTTGGAGCATTTGCCGATTGTTATTACGCTTGCTTCCGATGGTGAAGAGGCGCTCAGCTTGCTGCAGGAAAAGAGCTATCATGCGTGTATTCTGGATGGCATGATGCCTAAGTTGGACGGTTTTTCCTTGTTGGATCAGATTAAGAAGGATGAGCGCTCGGCGAATGCGAACATGAAGGTGCTTATGCTTTCAGGCAAGAAAAAGGAAGATGATATGCTCAAAGGTTATCAGATGGGCGCTGATGACTATATGACGAAGCCTTTCTCACTCGTTGAGCTGGAAGTTCGCGTGAAGAAACTAATGAGCTTTATCTAATAAGTAAGGGAGCTGGGCATATGTCCGCTCTCTTTTGCTGTTTCTTATCATTTTCACATAAAATAGGGGCAACACATTTTGCGACACCTCTACTTTCTGGTAGAGTAGGGTTAGAGGACAAGGTTAGTTAGAAAGGAGCGTGATCCCATGTCGGAGAAAGAAACGCTTGTACGTTTTGGCATCTCTATGCCGCAATCATTAATTGAGCAATATGATCGGCTGATTGCTGTCCAGGGCTATAGTAACCGCTCGGAAGCGATCCGAGATCTCACACGCAAAGCGCTGTTAACTTCCAGCAGCATGCAGTTGGACGAAACGGTAGCAGGAACCATTGTGATGGTATATGACCATCATATTAGCGATCTGCCCATTACATTGATGGAACTGCAGCATGAATATCACCATGCCATTATCTCAACGATGCATATTCATTTAAATCATCAGCAGTGCTTGGAAATATTAGTTGTTAGGGGCAAGGTACAGAAGCTGAGAGAACTGCAGCAGCGGATTCAGGTGCTTAAAGGTGTCGGATATGCTGAGTTGTCTGTAACTCATGTGGATGAGCATGGATCCTCACACGAGCACTCGCATGTTCATGCGTAGAATTCGAAGTTGCGCTCTTTTTTTGTTAAAATTAGGCATGGAGGTGCGAGATGTCTGATAAAAAATATTTTAGCTTGGAAGAAGCGAATGAAATGCTTCCGTTCGTTGATCAGGAATTAAAGAAAATGCAAATTCTGAAGCGAGCTTTTGAGGAGAAATACACAGAACTTCGCAGGAAGAAAAATGAGTTGGCTGAGAAATCCAGCACGGAAAAGGATCCATTTTTTATGCAGGAAGCAGAACTTGAATTTATGCAAATCGAAGCACGCGGGCTGATTCAGCATTTTCAGCAAACGGGTATCGAGCTTAAAGATATAGAAACAGGTCTTGTGGATTTTCCGTCAATGATCGGGGACCAGGAAGTTTTGCTTTGTTGGAAACAAGGAGAGGACAAGATCCGTTATTACCACGGCAAAGAAGATGGTTTTGCCGGACGTAGACCCCTAATGGATTAGAGGAACTTATCTATGTATAAACAGAAACAACATGTTCGTCAGCGGTTTTGGTTCTTGCCTGCTGTTTTTTTGTGTATATTATCTATGATGCTCTTAAGCTCATTCGTCGTCGCCCCGCAATCTGCCTATGCTCATGCATCACTGGTACAGGCAATTCCGGAATCAGGCGCTAAGTTGGAAAACTCGCCGCCACAAATCGCGATTTCCTTCAATGAACCCTTAGATGCTGGGCTCTTTTATATCAAGGTGTTTAATCATGACGGCGACGAAATGACCAGTAATAAAGCTTATTTGAACAAAGAGCAAACAGGCGTGCTCCTTGATCTGCCTAAGCTGAACGAGGGCGTTTATTTAATTAGCTATCATGTCATTTCGGCTGACGGCCACCCTGTTGGCGGAAGCTATCCTCTGACGATCGGAAATCCGCCGCAAGAAGATACGCTAGATCTTCCTTCAGCCCATGCTAATCACGAGCACGGTTCAGGTCCGCTAACGACGAAGGTTCTACTGCAGTATGCGTCTCGCGGGCTGTGGTACCTTATGCTGCTCGCGTTGACCGGATGGGTCATCTGGTTAAGAATGCTAGGTATGGATGGCGGCAAAGAAACAAGAAAAGCATTATCTTCATGGACGCTGAATTTGCAGCGTGCTCAACTCGTTGCACTCCTGCTGCTTATTTTTACTCATATCGAGGATTTATTAGGCGGCGGCGGTGTGGAAGAAATTGCGAAGCTTTTTAGTGCAACGAATATTGGGATATCCTGGCTGATTCTGCTCGCTTTATCTTTCCTTGGGTTCGTTCTTATCGGCCGATGGGCATGGTTAGACTGGATATGGCCATTAGGCTTGCTTGCGGCCAAAAGCTTTAGTGGCCATGCGGCCTCCTTCTCACCTGTATGGGCGACGATCGGGCTCGATTGGATTCATTTGGTGGGCGCAGCCATGTGGGTAGGCGGCTTAGTGCTTCTCTACGCGAAGTGGCGTCAGAAAAATGGTGATATTGCCACGTACATGCGACAATTTTCGAATATGGCTCTGATTTCCATCATCGTACTCGCGATATCCGGGTCTTTATCTGTTTTGTTATTCCTACCGAATTTGCATTATTTGCTATACTCCGGATGGGGAATCCTGCTGCTAGTGAAAGTTGGCGCAGTGATTCTTGTTGTGCTTACGGCATTTGTTATTCGTCTCATGATGCGCAAGAAGAAGGCTGTTCAGTCCTTCCTATGGGTAAGGGTAGATCTAACCTTAATGGTGATCATTGTGCTGCTGGTGGGCATCATTACCTATGTAGCGCCAATTCCGGCCAACGAGCCGCTGCAGTGGCATCAAATGGGAGATAAGGTCCATGTATCCGCGGATATTACACCAAAAATACAAGGGACCAACTCTTTCACTGCCAAAGTATTCCTTCCTGAAAATTCAGGGAAACCGAAGCAGGTGCTTATGATTCTTCATTATTTGGATGACCAGGAGATCGCTCCGATCGCTGTGCCGATAACAGCCTACGAGGATAAGGAAGAAGAGGAGTCCTACGGCTTTGCCAAGTTCAGCTATCGAGCGGAGGGAGCCTTCCTTCCATTCAGAGGGAACTGGGAACTGGAAATGCGTGTGATGGATTCAGAAGATAATGAAACGGTTTATAAGAAAGAATTCATCGTCTACTAATACATTGGCCGAAAGTAGGTGCCGTCATGGCTTGGATTAATATGCTCGAAAGAGAACAATTGTCTGTTAAATTGGATGACAAGGATGAGGTGGCCTTGCTGGAGATCAACGATGGGGGAATATCACCTAATTATGTGACGGTTCGCCTGAACGAAAACGAGATTGATGAACTGATTGAAGTGTTGCAGCGCGTCAAACGAGCCATTCAATAGACGGCATTATATACGAAGTAGCTAATCCATAAGTTCAAAAAAAGAAGCTCTCCCTCGGTCATTTGATGACTTCTGGGATAGCTTCTTTTTCTGCGGAGTGAAACATACACCTCAACCTTGGGAAAAAGTGAACAATTGCTGAAAATAACGGGAGTAATCGGCGTTACTTACAAGTAACCCTTACACTCAGCCACTTGTTTTTTAAAATAAGCTCCAGTCAAACTCCTGCGAAAGTTTCCCCAGGAGGTGAACACCAGCGGTGCTGTTGCCTTTGCGGTTTAGGGCAGGGCTGACAAGACCGATGCCGTATCGTCCGGGCACCATCGTTAGAATACTGCCGGACACACCGCTCTTGGCGGGAAGCCCTACGTTCATGGCGAACTCGCCTGAAGCATTATACATCCCGCAGGTGAACATGAACGTCTTAGCGATCTGTACGAATCGCCGCGGAATCAGGCGCTGATTGCGAATCGGATCGACGCCGTTATGGGCGAGAACCAGAGCCATTCTGGCCAAATCTGTGCAGTTCACTTGGATCGAACAATGGCTAAAATAGACCCGTAGGACATCATCAACTTCGCGGTCCAGAACGCCGTTATGCTTCAGGAAGTAGGCAAGCGAACGATTTCGGTGAGCGGTATCCGATTCCGATTTGAATACATCCTGATTAATATCCAGTGCTGGATTATCGGCAAGCTCCCGGAAAAACTGCAGAATTCGCTGCGTTTGTTCAGCTGGTGTGTCACCCGCAATCAAGGAAGAGATGGCGATAGCTCCAGCATTGATAAGCGGGTTAAACGGAATGCCCGGCTCTACCAGCTCGAGCTTCAGCATCGAGTTGAAATCGTCCCCCGTTGGCTCCATGCCTACCTTGGAGAACACCGCTTCTTCCCCGTTATCCATTAGTGCTAGAATAAGCGTGAATACTTTGGAGATGCTTTGCAGCGTAAAATGATAGTCGGTATCACCGGCTGCAACTGTATTCCCCTCAGCATCCATGATACAGATACCCAATATATCAGCGGGAGCATTCGCAAGTTCAGGAATGTAGGAAGCAACATGGCCATCTTCGGTATGGACTTTGCTAGCGGTAACCCACTGCGCCAAATGGTCGTTCAGCTGCTTCCAAGTTGTTGTAAGCTCGTCCAAGTTCATCTAGATGTTATTCCTTCCTATTGCTCAGGCTTTCCATGCTTGTGGGTGGTTGTCGCTGATAAGATCCGTTGCACTTGCGTTAGCAATAACTTGCTCGGGGTTTTTGCAGCCCGGAATGACGCTTGTTACGGCATCGTGCTTTAAGCACCAGGCGAGGGCCCATTTCGCCATATCCATGCCTTCTGGGACTTCGTCTTTTTGAATTCGCTGTACTTCCTCCAGCTTTTGTCTTACGCTCTCAGCATCATGACGATGACGGACATCGGTATCGCTAAATACTGCACCAGGCTTGTACTTGCCGCTTAAATAGCCGCTTGCCAAAGGCACCCGTGCCAGTACGCCAAGATCCTGATTCACACAGGAAGGGAATACAAACTCTTCTGGTGCGCGATCCAAACGATTATAGACAACTTGAATCGCTTTGGAATTTACTTTCGTAGAGGCTTCTGTCTGATGGATGTTGGCATTGCTTCCGATGGAAGTTCCCAAATGTCTAATCTTTCCTGCCTGTACTTGTTTATCTAAGGTTGTCCATAAGTCATCGTTGTCGAAAACGCTATCTGGTCCAGAGTGAAACTGGTACAAATCTATGTAATCCGTTTGCAAAGCTTTGAGCGAAGCATCCAACTGCTTGATGACACTCTCTGAGTTAAATTCATCAGTTCGGGTAAATAAATCATGGAAATGGTGGCCGAATTTCGTTGCTACTACCCAATTCTCACGTTTGCGTCTAGATAAATAATTGCCGATAAATGATTCCGAAAGATGGTCACCATAACATTCCGCGGTATCTATTAGGTTAATGCCAAGATCAGCGGCTTGATCCAAAATAGCATCGGCTTCAGCTTGTGTGTACGTAAGCCCCCATTCTCCTCCGAATTGCCAGGTTCCAACACCAACGATAGAAACTTTTAAGTCTGTTTTCCCAAGTCTGCGATATTTCATGGTAATCACTCTCCTTTTATAGTATCCAACCTCATTAAACGCTATTGATGGAATGATGTCAAAAGAAATGCATCCAAGAATTACATAAAGAAGCTCCCAACCTTCCGAAGAAGGAGGGAGCATGGTTTATCGATTAAGCGAGTCCAGCGGAAAGGTCTTTTTCAGTCTCCGTACTTGTCTTTTTCGATTTACGTCCATTTACTTTAATGTTGCCGATAAACAGTGTAAGAACCGCCCCGAGTAATACGAATATTAACCCGATAACGAATACTTGATGTAAGGAAGATACAAGGGCATTTTTCAAAATAGGAAGCATGTGCTCTACAAATTCTTTCGGCATTTTCGCCATCGTTTCAGGACTTAGCAGAGAAGAGTATAATCCTTGCGGATTCGAGTGAATCATATCTGTCATCTGGTTAGATAACTGGCTTGCTTCTGCAGGCAACTGTTTAACCACAGGTGTTAAATCTTGATCGAGAAGAACCGATGATTTATGGTTCATAATTGCACCCAGAATCGTCATACCGAACGTACCGCCGATTTGACGGAAGAATTGGCTGGAAGATGTAACTACACCAAGCTCAGATTTCGGGAAGCTTTCTTGTAAGGCAAGGGTCAGAATCGGCATGACAAGCCCCATGCCAAGACCTAGAATTAGCATATAAGCAGATGCTGTCAGCTTTGTTGTGTCTATGCCCATCGTGCTAAGGAAATAGAAGCCAACGGCCATGATGATCATACCGGATAACATTTGCTTACGTACACCGATTTTATGAATAAACTGACCAGAAACTACGCTGGCTGCAATCATCGTAAGCATGAGAGGCATCATCACCGTACCGGAAGCGGAGGCGCTGATCCCAACGATACCTTGCATGAAGAGTGGTACGAACATAATAGCACCGAACATACCAACAGCCATAAGGAACCCTACACCGTTAATGGTTGTAAAAGTTCTATTTTTGAACAAACGAACAGGAAGAATTGGTTCTTGCGCTCTGCTTTCAATAATGACGAAGGATACCAAAGAAACAATGGCTACTGCAAATAGACCAATGATTTGCCAAGATAACCAAGCATAATCCTTACCGCCGAATGTCAAAGCTAGAAGCAAGGAAACAACACCGAGAACCATGGTGGCAATTCCCGGGATGTCGAATTTCACTTTACCGATTGCTTTATGCTTCGGCAATGCAATTGCGATTAAGACAACAGCTAGGATACCTACGGGAAGGTTGATGTAGAAAACCCAACGCCAATCTAAAGCATCAACGATCCAACCGCCGATTTGGGGGCCGACAACAGAAGATAGACCGAAAATCGCACCGAATACACCTTGCCATTTGGCACGTTGTTTACCTGTAAATAAATCCCCGATAATAATCATGGCCATCGGCATCATAATACCGCCGCCTAGACCTTGCAAGCCGCGGAACAAGATAAGCTCTGTGATGTTCTGGGCCATACCACAAAGTGCGGAGGCGCCGATGAAAATAATAAGACCCGTTACATAAATAACGCGGCGACCCATTAAGTCAGCAAGTTTACCGGCGATTGGTACAATAACAGTTGAAGTCAGCATGTAAGCTGTTGTCAGCCAAGCCATTAGTGCAAGGCCGCCTAGTTCACCAACGATACGTGGCATGGCCGTTCCGACAATCGTACCGTCAAGGGCACCGAACAGCATGGCAATAATAAGTCCTGTCAGCAGGAGGCCGCGATTTTTGAGCGCTGGCGCTGCTGACTCGGAAAGGTTGTCGTCAGATATTGTTTTTTGTATAGTTTCCACTACAGTTCACTCCTTTTAAATAATAATGGATTTTATTAATAATGGATTTTAATAATAGGATGTTAGTTTTTCAAAAGCACTTACCAAGACGCTGAGTTCCTCTGGCGGAAGCTTAGATAAGCCTCGGGCAATCACTTCTTTTTGAACATTTTGAGCAGCCGTAAGAACCTCTTGGCCAAGCTCTGTGTTTTCTACCAAAACAATGCGCCGATCCGTTTCGTGATGCTTGCGTATGACATGTCCGCTTTGGACAAGACGATCAATCATTACTGTAATCGCACTTGGTTTGACACCCATTTTCTCAGCAAGAACGGTTTGTTTGGGAGTTCCCTCCTTGGATATCATGAACAGCATAAATAACTGCGGTCCCGTTAGCTCCGATTTCAATTCGGCGAGTACGGCACTGCTAATTTTTCGATGGGCCGTTTCAAACGTTGTCCGGAAACGAATGGTGTAAGCCATCAAGTCATCTTCCATTGAAACTCTCCTTAGGGTTAATTACATGTTCTAAATGTTAAACACTAAAATATTTATATAAATTAATGTTTAAACTGTTTAAATAAAATATACGCTTATTCGCGTAGTGAGTCAACTGGGAAAAAGCGAGATTCGAGAGTCGCGTACTTGCATATGTGCACTATCTTGCATATAATAACTGGTACATATACGTAAAAATGCTTTGACGGAGAAGAGTACGCAGTGCTTCTTGACAGGGAGGGTAAGCCATTGATTGAGAGCTGGCCCCGAGAATCAGGCTGCAGAAGTTCGCTCCCGAGCAGTCCTTTGAACAGAGGTAAGCAGCATTAGCTTTCTTCTAAGTAGAGGGAACCGGACACATCGTCCGTTATCTGGAATGAAGTGAGATCATTTTTTTGCCTATTGGCCGGGAAATGTATCTAATTAGGGTGGTACCACGGCTTTTCGTCCCTTGCGAGGGAGCGGAAAGTCTTTTTTGTGTTTTCATTTTGGTTGATTCAGGGGCCTAATTCAGGAGGGATTGCAATGAAAGAGCGGTTAGAAGCTTTGAAGCAGGAAGCGCTGCAGGAGCTAAGCGGCGTACAAAGCCAGCAAGAGCTGAACGATTTACGTATTAAGTATTTAGGTAAAAAAGGTCCATTAACCGAGGTTCTTCGCGGAATGGGAGCCCTAAGTGCAGAAGAGAGACCGATTATTGGGCAAGTAGCGAACGATGTTCGCGCTGCAATTGAATCGGTAATCGAAGAGAAGCAAGCGGCGTATCAGCAGCAGGAAACGGAGAACAGACTTCGTGCTGAAATGATCGACGTTACGCTGCCAGGCCGTCCATCTGAGCAAGGTGCCGTACATCCATTAAGCAAAGTGATCCAAGAGATTGAAGATATTTTCATCGGAATGGGGTATACGGTTGCGGAAGGTCCGGAAGTTGAGCAGGACTACTATAACTTTGAAGCGCTAAATCTGCCGAAAGACCATCCAGCCCGTGACATGCAGGATTCCTTCTATATTACCGAAGAAATCTTAATGCGTACCCAAACTTCCCCTGTTCAAGTGAGAACGATGGAGAAACGTAAAGGTGAAGTTCCGATCAAAATCATCTGTCCGGGGAAAGTATACCGCCGCGACGACGACGATGCGACACATTCCCATATGTTTACGCAAATCGAAGGTCTGGTGATCGACCGCAATGTTCGGATGAGCGATTTGAAGGGTACATTGCTGCAATTCGTACAAGAAATGTACGGCAAGGAAACAAGAATCCGTTTGCGGCCGAGCTTCTTCCCTTTCACGGAGCCGAGTGTTGAGGTTGATGTGAGCTGTGCGATGTGTGGAGGCGTTGGCTGCCGTACCTGTAAACAAACAGGTTGGCTAGAAATTCTCGGAGCGGGTATGGTGCATCCGCGCGTTCTTGAGATGGGCGGCTACGATCCGAAGGAGTACACAGGCTTTGCATTCGGTATGGGCGTTGAGCGTATTGCCATGCTGAAATACGGAATCGAAGATATCCGTCATTTCTACACGAATGATCTGCGTTTCTTAAAACAATTCTTACATCTGTAAGCACCAGGAAAAGGAGGGGTTAAGCATGAATGTTTCATACCAATGGTTATCGGAATATGTAGATGTATCAGGCTTCACAGCGGAAGAATTAGCGGAAAAATTAACCCGAAGCGGTATCGAAGTGGATATCGTGGAGGATCGCAATAAAGGTGTAACGAACGTAGTTGTCGGGTATGTGAAATCCCGTGAGAAACATCCGGATGCAGATAAATTAAGCGTGTGTGTCATTGATGCGGGTCAAAGCGAAGATTTGCAAATCGTCTGCGGAGCCAAAAATATTGATGCTGGTCAAAAAGTACCTGTCGCCATGATCGGAGCTGTTCTACCTGGCGGATTGCAAATTAAACGCGCCAAGCTGCGCGGCGTTGAGTCGCAAGGGATGATTTGCTCAGCCAAAGAGCTTGGCTTGAACGATAAACTGCTTCCAAAAGAAATTCAGGAAGGTATTCTAGTACTTCCGCAAGAAACAGAAATCGGAAGTTCCGTTCTAGATGTTCTATCCATTAATGATAAAGTGTTGGAACTTGATCTGACACCTAACCGTTCCGACTGCTTAAGCATGCTCGGAGCTGCTTATGAGATCGCAGCGATCCTTGGTCGCAGCGTTAAACTGCCGGATGCAGAAGCAGCGCTTGGGCAGGCTGGATCAGCCGGTGTGAAAGCCGCTGACCGCATCAGCGTAAAGATCACAGCGAAGGAGCAGTGCTCTCACTACGCAGCTCGCCTGATCGAAGGCGTGCGCGTGGGCACTTCTCCGCTGTGGATGCAAAACCGTTTGATGGCCGCGGGCATCCGCCCCATCAATAACATCGTAGACATCACGAATTTCGTGATGTTGGAGTATGGTCAGCCGCTGCATGCTTTTGATGCTGAGCAACTGAACAACGGCCACATCGATGTACGCCTTGCTGAGGCAGGCGAGAAGCTTGTAACGCTTGACGATGTAGAGCGTACCCTAGAACCACACATGCTGCTTGTCACGGACGGCACGAAGCCTGTAGCGATCGCTGGTGTTATGGGCGGCGCGAATTCCGAAGTGACGAACGATACTACGCGGATTTTGCTTGAATCCGCTAAGTTCGCAGGCTCGTCTGTGCGTCGTACATCGCGCCAGCTAGGCCTTCGCTCAGAAGCCAGTCTTCGCTTCGAGAAAGAAGTGAACCCGGAAGCGGTGCTTCCGGCATTGAACCGCGCAGCTGCAATGATTGCAGAGTATGCAGGCGGTAAAGTCGCAGACGGCATCGTTGAAGCTGTTGCCGGCTCGCACAAGCCTGTCAGCATCGAGCTGGCTGCTGACCGTGTGAACAACTATCTCGGTACGGAGCTTTCGCTTGACGAGATGGGACAAATCATTAAGCGCCTGCATTTCACTTTCGAACAGGCGGGAGAAGGCAAGCTGCTCGTGCACGTGCCGAGCCGCCGCGGAGACATCACACGGGATGTTGATTTGATCGAAGAAGTGGCACGTCTCTTCGGCTATGATAACATCCCGACGACCTTGATGACTGGCGTGACGACGCCAGGCTCCTTGTCCAAAGAGCAGTCGATTCGCCGCATAGCGCGGAATCTCCTGACACAAAGCGGGCTGCATGAAGTCATTACTTATGCCTTCACGCACCCAGACCAAACGGCCTCGCTGCCTGGTCTGTATCCAGCGGCTAAGCCGATCTCCCTCGCAATGCCAATGAGCGAGGATCGTAGCCAATTGCGTACCAGCTTGCTTCCGCATTTGCTGGAGGTAGTGAGTTACAACCGTAACCGCACCATGGATGACGTGGCTATTTTCGAAGTCGGTAAAGCGTTCATTACAGATGAGTCAACACTCACTACGTTACCGCAAGAAAAGCTCCTGCTCTCTATCGTGATGACAGGCAAACGCCGCGGGGCGCATTGGGCGCAGAAGTCTGAAGCCGTTGATTTCTATGACATCAAAGGCATCTTTGACCGTCTGATCAGCTACTTGGGTGTCAAAGGACTTAGCTACACATCGGCTTCTCCGGAGGGCTTCCATCCTGGTCGTACAGCAGAGCTCCTGCTTGCTTCTTCCGAAGGTCCGAAAGTTATTGGCCGTGTGGGTCAACTGCACCCAACCGTTCAACAGCAGCGTGATCTAGATGACACGTACGTGCTTGAGGTTGAATTAGCTCCGATCCTTGAAGCTGCTGGAGATGCCATCGTGTATAAACTGCTGCCGCGTTACCCGTCCGTTGGTCGTGATATTGCGGTCGTTGTCAATGCAAGCGTACCGGTCGGTCTCATGGAGCAGTCAATTGCTGAAGTTGCCGGGGATTTGCTTGAGTCTATCCAGGTTTTTGATATCTACACAGGAGAGCGTCTTGGTGCAAATCGTAAGAGCGTAGCTATTGCTCTCGTGTACCGTCATGCGGAAAGAACTCTCTTAGATGAAGAAGTAACGGAACTCCACGCAAAAGTGGTTCAAACCCTTGAACAGCAATATGAGGCAGAGTTAAGAAAATAGAACAACTTTCTTCAAAGTTGCAGGAAAACAGGCTGGTCTTATCGAAATTAACGTCGATAAGGCCAGCCTTTTCATCTAAGGGGGAAATAATATGACTACAGAAGACAAAACGAAAATAACCGTTGACATATATGGAAATCAATACAAGTTAAAAGCAGATACCAACACGAATTACATGAAGCGTGTTGCGGAATATGTGAATGACCAAATGTTTCGCATCGCCAAGGGCTATCCGCGCTTAGATTCACAAAGAATTGCTGTGCTCGCTGCCGTGAACATGGCCGATGAATGCTTCCGAATGAATGAAATCATGGAAGAGCTGAGTGCAGCGCAGAAAGAGCAAGAAGCGACCAAAGCTGCTTTTGAGAAAATGAACGTTACATACAACCAATTGAAGCATGATTATGATAAACAACAGGCATTCGTGACTGAACAAAAAGTTAAGTTAGATCAAGCCCAGACGCTAAAGGAGCAGCTCCAGCAAGAAGTACAAAAGGGCAAACAAGAGCAGGAGCTAGCTAAGCAGCAATTGATGCAAGCTAAACAGCAGCAGGACCAAACGAAACAACAGCAAGATCAAGCCAAGCAGGTTCATGATCAAATCAAACAACAGCTAGAACAAGAAAAAAAGCAAGTTACACAAACGCGGCAGCTGCTTGATCAAGAAAAGCAGCAGCATCTACAGGCGAAAAAGCAAATCGATCAAGGTAAACAACAGCAAGAGCTGCTGAGGCAGCAATTGCAGCAAGTTAAACAGGAACAAGACCAAGCTAAGAAGGTTCATGAACAAATCAAACAAAAGCTTGAACAGGAGCAAAAGCAGCTAACGCAAGCTCAGCAGCAGCTTGAACAAGGCAACCAAGAACAAGAGCGGTTGATACAACAATTGCAGCAAGTTAAACAGGAGCAAGACGAAGCGAACAAGCTCAACGAGCAAGTCGTACAACAACTCGAACAAGAGAAAAAACAAGTTATAGAAGCGCAGCAATTGCTCGAGCAAGAGAAACAGCAGCAAATAGAATTGCTACAACAAGTGGAACAAAATAAGCAAATACAAGAACAAATGGAACAACAATTACAGCAAGCAGGCAAACAGAGTGAGGAAGTCATTCTCATTCAGGAGCAAATTAAACAACAGCTTGATCAAGAGAAACAGCAGCACTTGCTAGCCAAGCAGCAAATCGAACAAGGCAAGCAACAACAAGAGCAGCTGAGACAGCAATTACTGCAAGCCAAACAACAACTTGAACAAGAACAAAAACAAGTTTTCAAGACGCAGCAACAGCTTGATCAGGAGAAGCAGCAGCTATTAGAATTACAAGCACAAATGGACCAACAATTACAACAAGCTGGCCAGCAGAATAAGGAAGTTACTCTTATTCAGGAGCAGATCAAACAACAGCTTGAACAAGAGAAACAACAGCACTTGCTAGCCAAACAGCAAATCGAACAGGGCAAACAACAACAAGAGCAGCTGAGACAGCAATTGCAACAAGCCAAACAGCAGCAAGACCAAGCTAAGCAGTTTAACGAGCAGATCAAACAACAACTCGAACAAGAGAAAAAGCTAGTTTATAAGACGCAGCAACAGCTTGAACAGGAAAAGCAGCAACAATTAATACTTCAACAACAGCTGGAAAAAAATAAGCAACTACAAGAACGAATGGAACAGCAGTTGCAAGAAGCTGGCCAACAGCATGAGAAATTCACGCTGCTCCAAGAGCAAATTAAACAACAGCTTGAACAAGAGAAACAGCAGTTCTTGCTAGCCAAACAGCAAATCGAACAAGGCAAGCAACAACAAGAGCAGCTGAGACAGCAATTACAGCAAGCCAGACAGCAGCAAGACCAAGCGAAGCAGCTTAACGAGCAAATCAAACAACAACTCGAACAAGAGAAAAATCAGGCAGCAAAAGCTCAGCAAAAGTTTGAGCAAGAAAAAGAGGCGCTTGTTCAGCAACATTTGCAGGACAAAGCAGAGTTTGTGGGAGAATTCCAAGAACAACAAACGAACATCGTGCAACAGTATGAAGGTCAAAAATCTACTATTATTCATCATTACCACGCTCAAATTGACACAATCGTTCAACAGCAGCAGCAAGAAAGAATATTGTTGAATAAATATTTGGAAGAGGAAAAAGAGCGCCTGCAAGAACAATACAACAGTGACAAAGAAGTATTGGTAAATCAGGGTTTGAACGACGATGCCCTGCAAAAGGAACTTCAACAGGTTAAAGAAGAGTACAGAGAACTTCGTGAGGAATACGCTAAGCTGCAGAACGAGTACAATGAATGGATTGAATTAGTCGAAACAGACAGCCCGGTCCGGTAATCCGAGTGATTATGAACAAGTTAGATTATATGTTACTCGCTATAGTCGTTTTGGGTTTACTGATTGGTTATTTTAGAGGCTTTATCGCTCAGATTGTATCAGTCGCTGGGTTTGTGCTTGCTTACTTAGTAGCCTTTTATTTTTACAAGGATTTTGCGCCGCTACTTCGGAGTGCTATCTCCCTACCCACCTATGAAAGTTATCAGAAATACGAATTTATCGTAAAAGGGCTCAATCTAGATACCTATATCTTGAATGCAATAGCCTTTGCCATCTTGTTTTTTGGGGTTAAATTCGCACTGGTATTCATCGGAAGAGCATTAAATATTTTAGCTAAAACGCCAGGCTTGAATGTCATTAATCGTTGGAGTGGGGCGTTGCTTGGCTTAGCTGAAGCGCTCTTGATCGTCATTATCGCCGTGAATGTCATTACGATCATCCCATCGGATGGGCTTCAAAAGCTGCTCTCGAGCTCAGCAGTAGCTCCTTATCTCATTAATGAATTACCCAACGTTGCAGGTAAATTGCAAGAACTCTGGAAGCAAGGGATTCCCATATGAAAGCTGCCGATTTCTATTTTTATAGAAAAAGGCGGCTTTTATTATGTCTGTAACATAAAAAATGCCTTACCGCGGGTAGCTGCGATAAAGCATTGGAGAATTGTTATTCAACAATCAATGTTGTTTTCATGTTGGCATGACCGTTTCCACACATGATGGAGCAAGTGATAGGAAATGAACCCGCTTTGTCCGGTGTAAACGTAAATGTTTTGTTGCTGTTATCAAGTTTAACGCTGAATTCTTTAATAGATGCACCGTGAACACCTTGCGAGTTATCAAGAGTAATAGTGACAGGCTGACCTTTTTTTACGCGATATTCTGCTTGATCAAATTGGAAGTTAGTTGCTTTCAAAACCACGTTTTGACCACCAGAGGCAGCTTGCGTGGTTGCAGCTGGAGAAGTTGTTTCTGCTGGTTTGGACTCTTTACTTCCACAAGCAGTGATTGCAATAACTATAGCAACTCCCATTAAAAGCACGAGTAGTTTTTTCATAATACCCTCCGACTATAAAATGTATTTGTTTTCCTCTCAATTGTACATTACTCATTTGGAAAAAACAGTGACAAACTAGTGAAAGAGTTCGGATGGGTTTGAAAAAAGGAAAAGATCGGCCCGGCGGTTGGATACGCAGCAGACCGATCTTTTTTGGGCTTTATCATGGCTATCAGGACAACAAACTGATACAGTTATCGACGATCTTCTCTACCTGTGATCCCTTGTTCGAAAGGGGTTTTCACGGGAATGAATAAGTCGATGATCCCAATGACTAAAGCGGCTAAAATCGCACCTATAATGCTCGTTGTAACATTGCTTACGACAAACTGGGCCGCCCAGATGACCAGCGCACTCACCAGAAAGCCTACGATTCCTCTGCCAAAGGGAGTGATTTGCTTGCCAAAGATTCCTTCAATGATCCATGCAGCAATGGCAATGACCAATGCAAGGAAAAACGCGCTCCAGAATCCGCCGACTTGAAATCCTGGCACTAACCAACTTACAAACATTAATACCAAAGCAGACACAATAAACCTGACCAGATGTCCTAGAAGATGCATTCAAGAACCTCCTTTTTTCTACGATGAAACAAAGCGCTCTCATGCGTAGAAAAGATGTTTTTGTTGAATTTTGCTTGGTGTGTTTGACTTTTATTTCGATTCCTTGGCAGAAGGAATAGGTGCACAAATTAGTGTATCCAACTTTGGCACAGATTATGGTAGGCAGCATCTTCCATATAACAATTGTCTCCGTAGCTAATCATACGCAAAATGGTTTATAATATAGGATAGAAATGAGGTTGGGACAGTTGAATAAGAAAATTATTAAAACATTAGAATATGCGAAAATTTTACATAAACTAGCTCATCATGCGGCTACCTCTCTCGGGAAGGATGCTGTCCAAAATCTTGAACCGATCGGGGATTTTGAACTCGTTAAGCTGCGGCTGCAAGCAACCGATGAAGCGGTAAATGTAGAACGATTGAAAGGTAACGCCCCATTTGGCGGGATACGTGACATTCGATCTTCCTTGCACCGTGCAAGAATTGGCGGGATGTTGAATCCGGCGGAATTGCTGGACATCTCGACGACGATGTTTGGTACCCGCAGGCTAAAAAGATTTATTCTGGCTGTTCACGAGGAATATCCGATTCCGATGCTCAAGGGGCAGGTGGAACTACTTACTGAGAATAAGTCATTAGAAGATAAAATTAATAGCTGCATTGATGAGAATGCTGTGGTTGTTGATAGCGCAAGCATTGAACTAGGACGTGTGCGTAGTGAGCTGCGAACGGGCGAGAGCAGGGTACGTGAGCGTCTGGAGCAGATGCTGCGCAATTCATCGATACAGAAGATGTTGCAGGATGTGCTGATCACGATCCGCAACGATCGATACGTTATTCCGGTAAAATCGGAATATCGTTCTAACTTCGGCGGGATGGTTCATGATCAATCGGCATCTGGCGCGACTTTATACATTGAACCGGACGCTATTGTTCAGTTGAACAATAAGATCCGTGAGCTTAAGTTCAAGGAAGAAGCGGAAATTGAGAAAATTTTGCGCGCCTTGACTGCACTTGTGGCTGAACAGGTAGATGTTCTTGTTTACGATGTAGATCAGTTGGCTGAGCTGGATTTTACATTCGCCAAAGCTGGTCTGGCTAGAGAGCTAAAGTCTACGATGCCAAGGTTGAATGACCGAGGATTTATCAAAATCAAGCGCGGTCGTCATCCGCTTATCGCGGCAGAACTCGTTGTTCCGCTTGATTTGGAATTAGGGAATGATTTTTCGCAAATTATTGTGACCGGACCGAATACAGGGGGGAAAACAGTTTCTCTCAAAACCGTGGGTTTATTAAGTTTGATGGCGATGTCAGGCTTGTTTGTACCCGCGGAAGAAGGCACTCAATTATGTGTATTCGATGCTATTTATGCCGATATTGGGGATGAACAGAGCATCGAGCAGAACCTAAGTACCTTTTCAAGTCATATGACTAACATCATCAGCATATTACGGGATATGACGCCTAAGAGCTTAGTGCTGCTTGACGAACTTGGCGCGGGAACAGATCCTGCTGAAGGGTCTGCACTGGCTATCTCGATTCTTGATTATATACACCAAATAGGCTGTAGAATCATTGCGACGACCCACTATTCGGAGCTCAAGGCTTATGCGTATCAGACAAAAGGCACAATAAACGCGAGTATGGAATTTGATATCCAAACCTTGAGTCCAACTTATCGTTTGCTTGTAGGTGTTCCTGGGCGAAGCAACGCGTTTGCGATAGCTGAACGTCTTGGTTTGTCACGCCGAATTATTGAGCATGCGCGCACCCAGGTTGGCGAAGAGGATAAACGCGTAGAGTCGATGATCGCTTCCCTCGAAGAGAATCGATTAGTTGCCGAAGCGGAACGTGAGAGTGCTGAGAGGCTGCGTCACGAGGCGGAAGAGATGCGCCGAACGCTAGAGGCTCAGCAGCTGAAGTTCGATGAGCAGCGCGATAAGCTGCTCGAGAAAGCAGAACGCGACGCGCGTGAGGCTGTCGCCAAGGCGCGCCGCGAGGCGGACGAAGTGATCGCCGATCTGCGGCGCATGGCACAAGAAGAAGCCGGTGGGGTCAAGGACCACCGGCTGGTTGAAGCGAAGCGCCGCCTCGATCAGGCGGCGCCAGAACTGCGCGAGAAGCAAGTTCGCGCGGCGAAGAAGCGGCCTGAGAGAATCGAGGCCGGTGATGAAGTGCGTGTCGTGAGCCTGGGTCAGAAGGGTCACGTGGTCGAAATCGTTAGCCCTACGGAAGCAACTGTGCAGCTAGGGATTATGAAAATGAAGGTTGAGATAACCAACCTCGAGAAAATAGGCAGCCCTGTTCAGAAGAAACCGGCCCATCAGGCGGCAATTACGGTCAAACGAACAAGGGATGACAGCATTCGCATGGAATTGGATATGCGCGGGTTGAACATGGAGGAAGCGATGATTGAGGCAGACCGCTTCCTTGACGAATCTTTCCTTGGCAATCTGGGGCAAGTGTACCTGATTCATGGCAAAGGAACAGGTGTGCTGCGCACAGGCATGCAGGAGTATCTGCGCCGCCACAAACACGTGAAAAGTTACCGCATGGGGAACTACAATGAAGGCGGAGCCGGAGTAACGGTTGTGGAACTGAAATAACTTTTAAAAATATTTTCAACTTTTTGAAACTCATTCTTTGGGATTGCGTATTTAATGTGTGTAAGCACCGGTGATTAGAAAACAAAACGCAACACCAATTATAAAATAAATAAGGTTTAACCTTAGGAGGAATTCAGAATGGGTATTTTTAAAAGATTACGTGATATGACGATGGCTTCGGTGAATGACTTGCTGGACAAAGCAGAAGACCCGGTTAAGATGTTAAACCAGTTTTTGCGTGATATGGAAGAAGACATTTTGGAAGCAGAATCTGCAGTCGCTAAGCAAATCGCTATCGAGAAGAAATTCAAGCTTCAATACGAAGAATCAGAAGAAATGGTTACCAAACGTACAGAGCAAGCTATGAAAGCTCTTGAAGCTGGTAATGAAGATTTGGCCCGTCGCGCTCTGGAAGACAAGAAAGAGCAGCAAGTTCGTTTCGATGAGTTGAAACGTCAATATGATCTTGCCAAAACCAATGCGGATCAGCTTCGCGATCAGTTGACTGAGATGAAAGATGAGTTCAACAAAATGAAAAACAAGAAGGATTTGTTGATTGCCCGTGCTGAAACAGCAAAAGCGCAAAAACAAATCAATCAAGCGATGTCCGGGTTTGGTACAGACAACGCAGCCAAAGGCTTTGACCGCATGAGCGAGAAAGTGCTTCAAATGGAAGCTGAAGCACAAGCAAGCGGCGAGATTCGTTCCAAAAACCGCAGCCTGGACGATGAGCTCGAAGGACTTGGCGCAAGCAAAAGCGGCATCGATGATGAATTGGCAGCTATGAAAGCAAAGCTTGCTGAAAAAAAACAATCTTAATGATATACTAATAGTACCTGCGAGAGACTGAGCCTAACTCAGTCTCTTCTACCGTATATAGGGATTTTTAAATCAAGGTTTAAACTCTCTACGTGGAAGGAAGGCAGGAGACGATATGAATGAAGAGGTGGATGTGTTGCTGAGTAATCCGTATTTATCGACGCTTGCATTTTTTGCAGTTGCTGTCATCGCGCTTGTGATATTTTTAACGATTTTCGAAATGGTCACAAAGTATGATGACTGGGCAGAGATCAAAAAAGGTAACCTCTCTGTGGCAATGGCGACAGGCGGGAAAATTTTTGGGATTTGTAACTTGTTCCGGTTTGCCATTTTGAATAATGACACGATGATTCACTCTCTTATTTGGGCAGGCTACGGATTCTTGCTGTTGCTGGCAGCCTACTTCATTTTTGAGTTCTTAACACCTTATTTTAAAATTGATGAAGAAATCAAAAAGGATAATCGTGCTGTAGGTTTCTTGTCTTTGACGCTATCTGTCTCCCTATCTTACGTAGTGGGCGCGTGCGTAACTTAGAATCATACATAGTCTTGGAGGCTTGAACATGAAATACCTGTGGGGCACCTTGTTTGCTATTGCCTTTGTATTTATGGCGGCAGGGATTTATTATTTAATGAAATTTGCTTGAGTGCAATAGATGGAGGATTACGTCATGAGTGCGAATGAAGAAGTTGTTTGTCCTTGGTGCCAAACGGAGATCGTTTGGGATCCGGAGATTGGGCCGGAGGATGAATGCCCGCATTGTTTTAACGAGTTGAATGATTATCGCAGTATTGATTTGAAAGTGAAATTAACGGGTCAACCGCTCCGTTTTCAAGAGCAGGAGTTTCCAGATGCTGATGAGGATTTGTCTTTGGCATGGGATGACTCGGATGAGCCGCTTGATAAATATGGAGAAAAGGTACAGCATATCACAGATGAGCAAGAAGAAGCTCCGGAATGCTCGAACTGTCACGAACTGCTTCTGCTTGCCGGGAATGAAATCGTAAATGAATCTTCCTTCACACCAACCATTCCCAAGACGCTGGGCAGCGCGTTCCTGACGGCACCATTCACGATGAATGTATATGTATGTCCATCCTGCTTTAAAGTTGAAAAAGTATTGTCCGATACAGACCGATTACTGATGGTTGAACGCATTAAATCGGAGTAAAGAGCAAACCGAGTCCTCATGGATTCGGTTTTTTTATTCTGGAAATACCTCATACTTTCACCTGAATAGGGAAGCTTAACTAGAACTATTTCTTATCCGAGGGGAAAGGTGAGGGAAGTATGCACAATGATGAGAGCATGCAGCGAAGGCATCTAGGTAAAGGGAAAGAACGACAGAAGGGTAATTATTTTGAGGATCGCGATAAGCAGCCTGCTCAGGAAAATAAGTCGGAAGCAAAAAAAGGTCGATTGGACTCACAGGCGATTCTTCTGCTTATTGTTCATACGCTATTTGGCAGCGCAAATGCGCTGTCGGGAACTTTCGTTGGCGTCTATTTGTGGAAGGCCAAAAATGACTACGCTTTAATTGGCTGGTTCACATTGGCGACTCATTTGACGATGGCCATCACCTTCTGGTTAGCAGGGAAATGGGTGAAAGAGCATAATAAAATGAACTGTTTGCGCATCGGCGTAGCCATTTCGGCCGTCTTTTATATGCTGGTTCTGTGGTTAGGGGCCAACAGCTTTCAATATTTTGTTTGGCTGGGCATCGTGCAAGGAATTTCAGCAGGGCTGTTCTGGGTTGCTTTTAACGTTGTTTATTTTGAAGTGACGGACCCTGACAATCGAGATCGATTTAACGGTTCAGTAGGGCTGCTTGGAGCTGGAGCGGGCATTATTGCGCCATGGATTTCAGGTTTATTGATTGTAAGTTTGGGAGATATCAAGGGCTACCGGTTAATCTTTTCGATTTCGCTCGGTATCTTTCTGTTAGGTGTAGTGATTAGCTTTTTTTTGAAAAAGAGAAAAGTACAAGGAACCTACGAATGGATGTTCCCTATTCGAAGTCTTCGGCAAGCGGAAACGCCTTGGAAGCGAGTTAGCTTGGCCCTAGTTTTTCAGGGCGTTAGGGAAGGTGTCTTCGGTTTCATGATCGCTCTGCTCGTTTATATTTCCACTTCAAGTGAAGCGAGTCTTGGGAACTTTGTGTTGATTACGTCAGCGGTCTCTTTAGTAAGCTTCTGGGCCGCAGGCCGATTTATAAAACCTCGTTTCCGGAAGGTTAGCATGTTTATCGGCGCAACTATGGTGGTAGCGATCATTCTTCCTTTTTTCTGGAAAATGGGATATAGCACTTTGCTGATTTTCGGATTGGGGTCAGCGCTTTTCTTTCCTATGTACTCCGTACCGATGGTATCGGCTGTATTTGATCTAATTGGTTCGACGGAAGAAAGCGCAAAGCAGAGAGAAGAGTATATTGTGCTCCGTGAGCTTGCCTTGAATGTTGGCAGGGTCTGCGGTGTTCTGCTATTCATAGGTGTGATTTCGTGGAGCAAAACGCCACTTGTCATTAATGTGCTTTTATTAATTATTGGCAGCTCTCCGCTTTTTAGCTGGTATTTTATGAAAAAGCAGTTATCCGCAATTAAAACTTGACATATCTTAGACTTCCCTATGAAAATGTGGATAGTGTTGGTTATTGGGAAGAGGAGGGGGGCAACCCTTGTCACATAAAAAAATGGTGAACAGCATCACAGAGCTAATTGGCGATACGCCAGCAGTCCGCATTCATCGATTGGTGGAGCCTGGTGATGCAGAGTTGTATGTAAAGCTTGAATATTTTAACCCAAGCGGCAGCGTGAAAGATCGGGCGGCTTTTAACTTAATCGAGCAAGCAGAAAAAAACGGACTGCTCCGTCCGGGCGCAACGATTATCGAGCCCACCAGCGGCAATACGGGCATTGGTCTGGCTATGAACGCCGCAGCCAAAGGCTATAAAGCGATTCTCATCATGCCGGATAACATGTCAAAGGAACGGATTAACCTGCTCAAGGCCTATGGCGCAGAGGTTGTCCTGACGCCTGCCGCGCTGAGGATGCCAGGAGCTATTGCCAAAGCACAGGAGCTAAGGGATCAAATCCCGAACAGCTACATCCCTCAGCAGTTCGAGAATCCTGCTAATCCGAGCATTCACCGGGTTACGACGGCCCCTGAGATTTTGGAGCAAATGGAAGGGCGTCTGGATGCTTTCATTGCTACTTCAGGCACCGGTGGAACCATCACGGGAACGGGAGAGGTGCTCCGCGAGAAGCTGCCGAACATACAGATTTATGTGGTGGAGCCAAAGGGGTCTCCGGTTCTATCAGGAGGAAGCCCAGGGCCGCATAAGCTTGTTGGCACGAGTCCAGGCTTTGTACCCTCTATTTTGAATACGAGCGTTTATGATCAGATTGTACAAGTTACGGATGAGGATGCGATCAGCACGATGAAAGACTTGGCTAGTAAAGAAGGTATTCTCGTAGGACCGTCCGCTGGAGCATCGGTTTGGACGGGGTTGGAAATTGCCCGTAAGCTTGGAACGGGGAAAAGGGTGCTTTGCATTGCACCGGATACGGGTGAAAGATATTTAAGTATGGACCTATTTTGAATATAGGCCAGGCAAGGAGTGCGGCTTACTGGATCGAAACGTCCAGAAGTCGTATTTTTTTTATAATCCGAGAAAAATATTGAATAAAAATTCATTATTGAGTATAATTATAGAAGTAACAAAGCGATTGCAGAGAGGTGGATTTACCTTGAAATTAGCCTACATTAATGGACATCCCGCAAATGATCAACTCAATGAGTTTATACAGACATATACAAGTGAATGCATAACAACCGGTGCTCAAAATCAAGTGAACTGGAACCAGCTAGAATCTCAGAATGTGATTTCTGTGTATGATGAGAATACGCTTGTTGGTATTGGCTGCATGGCTAACGAACCGAATATCCATGTGCGACCTACGTATGAGCACCGTGAAATTGAACATATGGTTGCTAAATTGCTGAAAGCTGGAATCTAAGTTGGTTGAAAAGGTATAAGCTGCCTGGTTCAGGCGGCTTTTTTTTGTTCTTTGGCAGGAAACATCATTTATACACAAATTATCTGAAAATTTGATGAGCGGAGTAATTGAATTAGGACAGCAATTCATTGTAAGATGAAAGGATGAATGAATACGATCTCAGAAAGGTTGGTTAACCATGGATGCTTTGAAGCTTAAAATTCTCGAATTACTGAAAGAAGACGCCCGCCGGAGTGCGGAACTCATCGCCACGATGTTAGGAACAGCGGAGGACGAGGTGGCGCGAGCGATAAGCGAGATGGAAGCGGATAAGGTCATCGTCAAGTACGCCACAGTTGTTAACTGGAGCAAAGTAGATGACGAAAAGGTTACCGCCCTAATTGAAGTGCAAATTACGCCTGAACGCGGACGCGGGTTCGACGCTATTGCGGAACGGATCTATTTATATCCAGAAGTTAAATCTGTGTATCTCATGTCTGGCGCTTACGATTTACTTGTAGAGATCGAAGGCAGTTCTCTTAAACAAGTCGCTTCATTCGTATCTAACAAGCTATCACCCATTGACCGCGTGCTTTCAACTAAAACGAATTTTATCTTAAAAAAATACAAACAAGACGGCATCATTTTCGAGGATCAGGCAGATGATCATCGGATGCTTGTCTCTCCGTAAGGAAGAGGTAACGCCATGATCAAAAATGAGACAATCGTAGAGCCGAACAAAGTGAAATCGATGCAAGGTTACCTTGCTCCTGCCGTACGTGAAATGAAGCCATCAGGTATTCGGAAGTTTTTTGATCTAGTTAGCAACAGTAAGGATGATATTATTTCTCTTGGCGTAGGGGAGCCCGATTTCTCAACCCCTTGGCACGTCCGTGAAGCAGCTGTTTACTCTTTAGAGCGCGGCAGAACGAAATATACACCAAACTCAGGGATTCCTGAACTTCGTGAAGCGATTGCGGATTATTTGTACACGTCATTTAAAGTGAAATATGAGCCGTCCAATGAAGTTCTGGTGACCGTCGGAGGCAGTGAGGCCATTGACTTGGCATTGCGTGCTTTGATTACGCCGGGGGACGAGATTCTAATCCCAGAACCTTGCTACATCTCTTACTCGCCAATTACGAGTATTAGCGGCGGTGTTGCTGTCGGAATCGAAACATTCGCGAAGGACCAGTTCAAACTAACGGAGAAGGCTCTCCGTGACGCCATTACACCACGCTCCAAGATTTTAATTCTATGCTATCCAAGCAATCCTACTGGCGGCATAATGACTTATGAGGACTGGCTGCCAATTGCCAAAGTTGTCGAAGAGAACGATCTTATTGTCATTTCGGATGAGATTTACGCGGAATTGACTTACGGTCAGAAGCATGTGAGTTTTGCAGCTGTTCCCGGTATGAAAGATCGGACGATTCTAGTCAGCGGCTTTTCCAAAGCTTTTGCGATGACTGGCTGGAGAATGGGATACGCATGCGGTCACCAAGAGTTGATCTCGGCTATGACCAAAATTCACCAGTATACGGTGATGTGCGCACCTGTTATGGGGCAAGTTGCTGCACACGAGGCTCTGACGAATGGTTTAGAAGAGAAAGACCGCATGATAGAATCCTACAATCAACGCAGGCGTCTGGTTGTCAAAGGGTTCCGCGATATTGGGCTTGAGTGCCATGAACCGCAGGGTGCTTTCTATGCCTTCCCAAGTGTTATTGCCACAGGACTAACTTCAGATGAATTTGCACAGCGACTTTTATTCGAAGCTAAAGTTGCTGCTGTACCGGGAGATGTGTTTGGATTAGGTGGGGAAGGTTTCTTGCGTTGCTCCTATGCGTATAGCGTTTCTCAACTGAATGAAGCCTTGGAGAGAATCGGAAAATTTCTAAGAAATTTGTAATTCTATACGAAAAATCTATGTTCATTATTCGCGAAAACTGGTATTCTTGTAATAAGGAGGGATGAGCATGGCTTTCATGGAATACCAACTATCAACCTATCGAAAACATTTACAAATCAATGAACAAGATTTCGAACAACGTTGGTTGACTAAGCGTGCTAAGAAACGTAACTCCCTAAACTTATTAGAAGAAGAGATTCATTCTCTACGGCGCAGGTTAGAACAGATGGTTCTAGACGGGGAAGAAATGACATCCGAATCCGTCGTGGAACTCAGTACGATACTTGATCTCAAAATAAATGAATATATGAATAATTGGAAGAAAAGTCGGTGAAAACCGACTTTTCTCGCGACTATCGATAGATTAAGATCGTATACGGAGGTACTTTTACAACATGAAATTGAAATTGATAATGGTAGTGCTGGTGTCGGCGCTTATGGTGATGCTCGCGGGTTGCGGAGGACCGAAGCCGGATGTTTCAATATTTGTAATGGGTCAAAATGGGTTCCCAAGTGATGCGGGTGAGAAGTTGGAGGCATCTTTGAAATCGAAGATCGGCGAGGTTCCTACCGTCAAACTGAATACATCCCCTATTTTCTCCATGGAAAAAATGGTTGTTGAACTAGCGGCAGGAGGAAATGGCATCTTTATTCTTGCTGATGAGCAATTTAAAGCATTAAGCCAACAAGCTGGGTTCGTATCTTTGGATGAGACGATTAGCCCTTCTGATTATCCGGACGGGGTTGTCGAAATCACGGAAGAGGGCAAGCCTGCAGAAAAGCATTTGTATGGGATTCCGCTCTCAGGGAACAAGTGGATGAAGGAGCAAGGATTTGAAGGAAAAGGACTTATTGCTTTCATACCTGTCAATGCGCCGAAGCTAGAGGAAGCCAAGAAAGTACTTAAGGTTATTGCACAAAAGTAGCAAGAAGTCTATAATCGACAATTAGATTGATAGTCAAATATGCAGCCAATGGTGTCGGCAACGAATTCAGAAATGAAGATCATTGCCGCTTAAAAGGGAAGCCGGTTAAAGTCCGGCGCGGTCCCGCCACTGTAATCCGGAAGGTACGTATGTATAGCCGGAGAGCCAGGATACCTGCCATGGTGCCGTTACGACATCCTTCGAGGAAAAGGATCGCGTTAAATCAGGAGGCAACGGGTTCGTTGCTGAGTACCGCGATTTATCGTCCCCTTTGTTCCTTAGGAACAGAGGGGCTTTTTATTTTGGGTCAACCGAAATCAAATGTTTCAGAGAGAGAGGTTACATCATGCAAATGAATAAAAAAGGGATGAAGAGGGCGCTAATCCTAACGGTTGCTTTAGCGACGGCAGTTAGCTTAGCAGCATGCGGTAAGCAAGAAGTGGAAATTACTAACCCATCCAAGCTTGGTGGAGAGGCAACAACGGCGCCTACGCCTTCTGCATCAACAGCTGCGACTTCCAAAAAGACGGCGTATCCGCTGAAAATTAAAGATGCAACGGGGAAAGAATTCACTTTTGACAAGGCGCCAGAGCGGATAGCATCTGTTTCGCCAGCAGAAACGGAAGCCCTTTTTGCACTTGGATTGGATGCTAATATTGTCGGTGTTTCCGATTTCGATGATTATCCGGAAGCAGCGAAGTCAAAGCCCAAATTAGGCAGTATCACAAAGCCCAACCAGGAAGCCTTGATCGCCACGAACGCGAATATTGTGTTTACAGGTGTCTCAATGAAAGAAGATACGGTTAAACAGCTGCGCGAGTCGAACATTAACGTGTTTAAAGTGGAGCCCAAGACGTTGGATGATGCGATTGCGAACATTGAAACTTATGGTTTGATTACAGATCATCAAGAACAAGCTGAGAAAATAGTCTCCAAGATGAAGGCAGATCGTCAGAAAGTTGTCAATGCCGTGAAAGACGTAAAACAAGAAAATAAGAAAAAAGTATACATAGAGTTCAGTCCAGGCTGGACAGTCGGCAGTGGCGAATTCATGGATGAGCTGATCAAACTTTCGGGTGGCATTAATGTAGCTGGCGATGGCAAAGGCTGGTACCAAATCAGCGAAGAGAAAATCATCGGGCAAAACCCAGCTGTTATTCTCTTTGCGAACGGTGTTGTAGATAGCAAAAGCAAGAAATCGCTGGATGAAATTATTCGTACGCGAAGCGGATGGGATGCTATTGAAGCTGTGAAGAACAAACAGGTAATCGGTCTTGACCAGAACCTGCTGAGCCGTCCGGGACCGAGATTGACCGATGGACTGCTGGAAATGGCGAAAGGCATATATCCTGAACTGGTGAAATAAATGAAAAAAAAACTTATGCTGTGGGGAGGAGTAGGAGCTATACTCCTTCTTCTTTCTATTTTGGCAAGTTTATCGCTGGGAACGGCCAATCTTCCAGTTCTCCAAATTGCGGGCATCCTAGGGAAGCATATTCCATGGGTTGGTCACTATATCGACGTTACCTGGCAGCAGTCATCGGAGCAAATCATCAATAAGGTGCGTTTACCTCGCGTATTGCTTGGGATTCTTGTAGGGGCCTCTCTCTCCGTTGCTGGAGCTGCTTTCCAAGGCGTTCTGCGCAATCCGCTGGCAGATCCTTATGCGCTGGGAGTTTCTTCAGGCGCTTCGGTCGGGGCGGCGTTTTTAATCTATTTTGGGCTGCAAATGGCTTTGTTTGGGCAATGGTCGATTCCGATTGTTGCTTTTGTAACGGGACTCATTTCACTTTTCCTCGTTCTTAAGCTGGCTCAGATCGATGGCAAGCTGAAGATGGAGACGCTTATTTTGTCTGGCGTTGTCATGCAGGCTTTTCTTGGCGCGATTGTTTCCTTTATGGTTTCGATTTCCAAGCAGGTCATTAATGAGATTGTTTTTTGGTTAATGGGCAGTTTGGCGATGCGGGGATGGCCGTATATAACGATTATTTCACCATATTTAGTCATTGGTTTAGTCATACTGCTTAGCTATGCAAGATCATTGAACTTGCTTGCGCTAGGAGAGCGGCAGGCCTCCCATTTGGGAGTGAATGTTGAACGTACGAAGCTGATTGTGCTAATTGTAGCTACCTTCATTACGGCAGCAGCTGTCTCTGTAGCAGGCGTTATCGGTTTCGTAGGGCTTATCATTCCGCACTTAGTTCGTCTAATCGTGGGTCCGGACTATCGTCTCATAATTCCTTTATCCGCCATTGGAGGTGGCATTTATGTCTTGTGGGCGGACACGCTCGCTCGCACTTTGCTAAGTCCGACGGAGATTCCGCTTGGTGTTATCACGGCGTTTTTGGGCGCGCCATTTTTTGCCTATTTGCTACATAAGGATAAGAAAACGTTAAGAGGTTGAAAAAGATGATTAAAGTGGAGCAGCTTTCCCAAAGCTTTCATGAACGGTCGGTACTTGAAAATATTAGCTTTGAGGTCAAACACGGCGAGTTTTTTGGTATTATTGGGCCAAATGGCAGCGGGAAATCGACGTTACTTCGCCTTCTTTCCGGGATTGATCCGGTTAAAAAAGGTTCTGTAGAGCTGGAGGGTCGACAAACATCTGCCTATTCACGCAAGGAACTAGCCAGATGGCTGGCAGTTTTGCAGCAAGATGCACTGCCGCCTGTTGGTTTTACAATTCGTGAAGTTGTGGAAATGGGCCGTTATCCCTTTCAGAATTGGCTTGGTGAGGATATAGCGGAAGCAGAGCAATTAATCGAAGCTATCATTCGGAAGCTGCATCTGCAGCCGCTTGTTGAACGAACGATTGAGCGTCTCAGCGGCGGTGAGAGGCAGCGGGTAGCGCTTGCGAAAGTCATGGCCCAACAACCGCGACTACTCATGCTAGATGAGCCTACAACCTTTTTGGATATTGGATATCAAGTGCAGATGATGGATTACATTCGGGAATGGCAGCGTGAGTCGCAGTTAACCGTTGTGGCTGTTCTGCATGACTTGAATTTGGCCGCACAATACTGCACACGGCTGATGGTGATACATAACGGAGAGCTGGCAGCGATAGGAACGCCTGAAGAGATCATCACTAGCAAGTTAATTACCAAGGTCTACGGAACAGAACCCATTGTTCTGCAGCACCCTGCGAACCAAGCACCACAGATATTATTGCAACCAGGAAAATAATCAACTTGGTAACGGAGGAATAGAAGATGAGTAATTTGCAGGCGATTATCAGGGCCATCGAACCCATTCATGCAGATGTGGTGAAGCAGGCGAACGATCACTTGGATCAATTAACTAAACCGCAGGGAAGCCTAGGTAAATTAGAAGATATTGCGCGGCAAGTTGCCGGGATTACCGGTGAAGTGAAGCCACTTTTCGATAAAAAAGCGGTCATCGTGATGGCTGGCGATCATGGTGTTTGTGAGGAAGGCATCAGCGCGTTCCCAGCGGAAGTCACACCGCAGATGGTACTGAACTTCCTTCATGGCGGAGCAGCAGTTAATGTGCTTGCCAGACATGCAGGAGCAGACGTTGTTTGCGTTGACATGGGGGTCAATGCAGATCTGGAGCATCCGAACTTGGTTTCACGCAAGGTGAGAAAAGGTTCGCGCAATATGGCGCGTGAAGCGGCACTTACATTGGATGAAACGGTGCAAGCGATTGAGGCAGGTGTCGAGTTAGTGGATGACCTAGCGCATAAGGGCTATCGCCTTTTCGCAACCGGCGAAATGGGGATCGGCAACACAACGGCTAGCGCAGCGATTCTATGCGCATTGTCAGGCGTAGATGCTGAAATATCCGTAGGACGCGGCACGGGCATTGATGATGCGAAATGGCTGCATAAGCGGACTGTTGTCAACAAGGCGCTCCACGTGAACGGGCTTCGCCCGGCTAAGGACAACGCCAATAGCACAAGCGGCGACTTCGCGCTTGAGGTGCTCAGTAAAGTCGGCGGATTGGAGATCGCCGGACTGGTTGGCGTGATTCTTGGCGCAGCGAAGAATCGCTGCCCGGTAGTCGTCGACGGTTATATCTCGTCGGCGGCAGCGCTTGTGGCGAGCCGATTAGCCCCGCTAAGCGCGTCTTACATGCTCGCCTCGCACTTATCTCAAGAGCAGGGACATGCGAAGATGCTCGAGGCGGTGGGCCTCTCTGCGATGCTGCAGATGGATATGCGCCTAGGCGAAGGAACAGGCGCGGTGCTTGTCTTTAACTTGATCGAAGCCGCAGGCAAGATCATGAGAGAGATGGCGACATTCGAAAGCGCAGGCGTGTCGCGGGAGTAGACAGCATAAGAAGGAGGCGAAGGCGCCATGGCGGTTCTAGTAACGGGCGGCGCGCGCAGCGGCAAGAGCTCTTTCGCTGAGAAGCTCGCGATGCATCGCAGCGAGCACGGGATCTATATCGCGACCTCCCACATCTACGATGAGGAAATGAGGGAGCGGGTTCGTCTGCACCAGCAGACGAGGCTCAGCTCGGGGTATCCATGGGATACCCGTGAGGAGCCGTATGGGCTGTGCGAGCTCTTGAAGCAGCTAGGCGAGAGTGGCGAGGAGGCCGTTGTCTTGGTCGATTGTTTGACACTCTGGCTAAGCAACTGGCTGCTTCAGTTTGAGGGTGAGCAGGATGCTTCCGCCTTGGTGATGAAGCAAGTTGACCAACTGGTAAATACGGTGTCGGATTACCGCGGACAACTCATCTTGGTTACGAATGAAGTCGGCGACGGTATTGTGCCGGAATACCCGCTGGGTCGCAGCTTCCGCGACTTAGCTGGGAGAATGAATCAGCGGTTAGCTGAGGTATGTGAGCAGGTATTCCTAGTAACGGTCGGGATACCCGTAGAACTAAAAAAAATGGCTTACCGGCTGGATGATGGATGCAACTAGCTTTAAGAGCATGGAATGAACGGTGCGGTGATTAGTGATGTGGATTTATTCCTGGCAGGAGATCGTCAGTATGACGGCTGCTGCCATTGTACTAGATTGGTTCATTGGCGATCCCAGATGGCCGACACATCCCGTTATCCTTATTGGGCGTTGGATACGCTGGATGGAAGACTTGCTGCGCAAAAAAAGCGACTCTACCTTTCATGAGAAGTTTAAAGGAGTCCTGCTTACAACTACTACTGTTTTGGTGAGCTTCGGCAGTGTGTTTATTCTCATTCTTGCCGCACGTTCGATTCACGAATGGCTCGGTTATGCCGTCTGTACGTGGTTGATTTCAACGACGATTGCGATCAAGGGACTAAAGGATGCCGCTTATCTCGTATACAATCCGCTGCGTAAAGGCGAACTTGCCGACGCTCGCAAGTATACAGGCTACATCGTCGGCCGCGATACGGATGCCTTGGGCGAAGAAGAGCTCACGCGCGCGGTTGTGGAAACCGTGGCGGAGAACATTGTCGACGCAGTGATCTCGCCGCTCTTTTATGCGCTGATCGGCGGAGCGCCGATGGCTATGCTGTACAGGGCATCGAATACGCTGGATTCGATGGTCGGCTACCGAAATGACCGTTACCGTCATTTCGGCTGGGCGTCGGCCCGGTGGGACGACGTCATGAACTGGATCCCGGCCCGGCTCACCGGCCTCCTGCTGGTTCTCGTCGCCCTGCTGCAGCCGGGCCTCTCGGCGAAGCGCGCAGCGGCGGCGATACGCCGCTTCGCGCACCTGCACCCCAGCCCGAATAGCGGAATTCCGGAGTCGGCGGTCGCCGGGGCACTCGGAATTGAGCTTGGCGGGCTGAACATCTACGGCGGCGTCTCGAACGAGCGCGCCCGCCTGGGCTGGCCGCTGCGTCCGCGGACGCAGCAAGATATTGTCTACGCCGTTAGAATGCTCTACGGCGTCAGCTTTGTAGTGATGGGAGGATTGCTGTGCATACTGCTCGTATTGTTCTAGATTGGCTGCGTGCTTGCATCGCAGCCTTTCAATTTCTAACGCGTTTGCCGATTCCTGTGCAAATGACTTATACAGACCTTGTCTTCCGGCGCAGTGTGATCTTCTATCCGTTAGCCGGCGGTGTGATAGGTCTCTTGCTGCTTCTCGCGAGTGAAGGGCTAGGTCTGTTCCTGCCCCCACTCCCAGCAGCTGTGCTGCTTCTGGGACTTTGGGTCGTCTTAACAGGCGGGCTGCATCTGGATGGGCTAATGGACACTGCAGATGGTATCCTCAGTCACAGGCCGCGTGAGCAAATGCTTGAAATTATGAAGGATAGCCGTGTTGGAGCCATGGGTGTCATTGTTGCCGTCCTTCATCTGCTTCTCAAGTTCGCGCTTCTCTATACGCTGCTGGAGTCCAATCAGTGGGACGGAGCCACCGGAAGTATGGGATACTTGCTGCTGGCAATTGTCCCTATTTGGAGTCGGTGGTTTATGACAGTGGCTATTCAGGGATGGCCTTATGCGCGCAAAGATTCGGGTTTGGGCAGCTTTTTCCAGGGAATTACGAAGTGGCAAGTTGTTATTTCGTTATTAGTAGCCCTGTTTACAACAACTATATTTGTTCAGTTTAACGATACAACTCTTGATACAGCGATTTGGCCTGTGCCTATCTACTTTGCCTGCGCCACATTTATGGCAGGATGGTTAATTGCAAGCTATATAAGCCGTAAATTAGGGGGACTAACGGGAGATACCTATGGTGCTTTGAATGAGCTGCTTGAAGCAATTCTCCTGCTTGGCGTCGTTATTTGTGCAACCCCATAAAGAAAGGAGTGACATTCATGTTAGAACGCTACGGACACGGAGGGGATCTCTGGACTGCTGAAGAAACGTTCGGCCGGCCAAGAGATCAGTTTCTCGATTTTAGCTCAAATATGAATCCGCTCGGTCCACCTCCCGTTGTTAAACAATTATTGATGGATGCATGGCAAGATATCGTGAAGTATCCAGATCCTGCTGTCCGTGAATTGCGTTACAAGCTGGCTCAGAAGTATGGAATTGGTGTGGAGAGCATCCTGGTTGGCAATGGGGCAGCAGAGCTGATTGATCTGACAGCGAGAGTATTGAAGCCTTCAGTGACGGGGCTTGCGAGGCCGTCCTTTAGTGAGTATGAGGAAGCGATCCACAAAACAGGGGGCAGGATTTACAATATCCCGCTGAGGCCCTCCCATCAGTTTGAGCTGCAGCAGCAGGATGTAGAAGCCGCAATTTCGGCTGTGGATCTCTTTTTCCTAGGCCATCCCAATAATCCGACAGGTCGGTTGCTGCCACGCAACATCGTAGATAGTCTCTTAGAGAGTGGTCGCAGCTGTGTGCTTGATGAGGCCTTCATGGACTTTGTTCCAAATGAGCAGGAACACTCGCTGCTTAAGCTGGCTTCAACGAGCCAGAAGCTCATCGTTATTCGCTCTATGACGAAATTTTATTCGATTCCGGGCATTCGGCTAGGGTTCATGGTGGCGCATCCGGATTTGATTCGGGAAATCAGGCAGCAACAAGTACAGTGGAGCGTTAATTACTTGGCTCAGCGCATCGGTACGGCAGTACTGGAGGATGAAGAATTCGAGCTGGCGAGTCGTCATTGGCTGCAGGATGAGAAGGCTTGGCTGACTGATCAGTTGCAGCAATTGGGCTTAGATGTAGTGCCTACGGAAGTGAACTTTGTATTATTTTCTTTTCCTACAATGCTAGGCTTAACCGTGAAACAGGCGCAAGAGCATATGGGGCAAATGGGCATTTTGATAAGAGATGCCTCGCTTTTTGAAGGCTTGAACGAACAATATGGCCGAGTCGCTATTCGGCTTCGCGAAGATAATGTGCGCTTAGTCGAAGGGCTACGTTTGACAATGGCAGCTTTGGCACAGAATCGAGGTCTTTCTCATGACTAAAGCAGCAACGTTAATGATCCAAGGCACAGCTTCGGATGTAGGCAAAAGCATTCTAACGGCAGCGCTATGCCGTATCCTTGTTCAAGATGGCTGGCAGACAGCACCATTCAAATCGCAAAATATGTCGCTCAATTCTTACGTTACCTTTGACGGAAAGGAAATCGGAAGAGCGCAGGGCGTTCAGGCGGATGCCTGCCGTATTTTAGCAACAACGGATATGAACCCTATTTTGCTTAAGCCGAAGCAGGATATGGTCGCTCAGGTGATTGTGCACGGCAAGCCTTATTCTGATTTAGATGCCAGAACCTATCGGGAATCGTACCTGCCGAAGGCGGAAGCGATTGTCAAAGACGCCTTAGGGCGGCTGCGCGACGAATATGAGATTGTGGTGCTGGAGGGAGCAGGGAGTCCTGCTGAAGTAAATCTGAAGGATCGCGACATCGTCAACATGCGTTTAGCCGGATGGGCCGATGCGCCCGTGCTTCTCGTCGCTGATATTGATCGGGGTGGTGTCTTTGCATCCATTGTAGGGACACTGGAGATTTTGACGCCGGAAGAACGAGATCGTGTGAAGGGCTTTATTATCAATAAGTTCCGTGGCGATGTCAGTCTGCTGAAACCGGGATTGGATTGGCTGGAGGAGAAGACAGGGAAGCCTGTGTTAGGTGTTATCCCCTATTTGCCGCAGTTAGGTATTGAGGATGAAGATTCCGCTTCACTGGATTCCAAACGCATGCTGAAGAGAGCTCAAAGCGCGCCTGAGAAGTCAAAGGATCAATTGGATGTAGCGGTGATTCGCTTGCCTCGGCTGTCTAATTTCACGGATTTTGATCCGCTTCAGGAAGAGAAGGATGTTCATTTCAGATACATCACGCATCTCTCCGATTGGGGAGATCCCGATGTCGTCTTGCTCCCGGGAAGCAAGAATACGATGGATGATCTGCGGCACTTGAACGAGTCCGGCCTTGCGGCTCGAATCAAAACATTTGCAGAATCCGAGAATGGATGGGTCGTCGGCATTTGTGCGGGGTATCAGATGCTTGGCGTTAGACTGCTTGATCCGCATAGTTATGAATCCGATCAACCTGAGCTTGAAGGAATGGGGCTTTTGCCGACAGAGACCGTATTTACACCAGACAAACGAACGGTTCAAGTGCAGGGAAGCTCTTCGCTTTTTACAGATGATGCGAGCCGGATGTTTGATATTGACGGGTATGAAATTCATATGGGCCGGACACGGTTTTTAGAAGCTACGGTCATGCCTTTTCAAATTAGAGCGTATACCAATGATGAGGCCTTCGCCTTGAATGATGAACTGCATGGAGACGGGGCAGCTGTGAATCAGGGACGTGTTTGGGGGACTTATGTACACGGGATTTTGCATAATGATGATTTCCGGAGAGCTTGGTTAAACCGCATTCGGAAAATGAAAGGGCTCACGTCTGTTGACGGGGGCTTCCGCTACAAAGAACGCAGAGAGGCTGCGTTTGATAGGCTGGCTGACCATGTTAGAAGTCACTTGGATATGCAGCGGGTTTATGAGATGATGAAGGTATCACAGCCTTGTCAAAGGGAGGACGTCAAAGAATGAAAATTTATACTCGCACCGGGGATGCCGGACAGACAGGTGTAATTGGCGGTCGTGTGGATAAAGACGATGCTCGTGTTGAAGCATACGGAACGACAGACGAATTGAATTGTTATGTAGGTCAGGCGATGAGCTTCATGGACCCGGCCAAATATCCGGATTTACTGCCGGATTTACTTCAAGTGCAGCATGAACTATTCGATTGCGGATCGGATCTTGCGCTCTTGAAGCAGGAGCTGCGCCCTTATAAAGTAACGGCAGCCATGGTGGATGCGCTTGAGGCGTGGATCGATAAATACGATGCGGAAACGCCGGATATTACGCGGTTCATCTTGCCTGGCGGCGGAAGCGTGTCTTCTACGCTGCATGTCTGCCGCACGGTTTGCCGCAGAGCGGAGCGCAGGGTCGTCACGCTCGCACGCACGCAAGAAATTAACCCGGAAGTACGCAGGTACTTGAACCGGTTGTCCGATCTGTTCTTTACGATTGCCCGCACAGCGAATCACCGCGAAGGGATTGCTGATGTGGAGTATATACGCAGCGCCGAGGTGTTTAGACGCAAATCATGAGCTATTATGAACCGCTAGTATATATGGTGCCGCCGGAGGAAGAGGGATTTATTCTTAAGACGGTGCTGCAAAAAAGATTGATGGTCTCACGCAAGCTGCTGTCCCGGATTAAATTGACGGAGCAAGGAATTACCGTGAATGGTGTCAGGCAGTACATTAACATTAAGGTGAAAGCAGGAGACCGTGTAGAGATTCGTATGGAGGAGGAAGCGTCCGAGGATATTTTGCCGCAAGACCTTCCTCTGCATATTCTTCATGAAGATGAGCATCTGCTGATTCTCGCCAAAGACGCTGGGATCATCGTGCATCCCACGCATGGACATTACGTGAATACGATTGCTAACGGTGTTGTGTATCATTGGCAGCAGGCTGGCATTACATGTCGTTTCCGGCCTGTACACCGGCTTGATCAAGAAACATCCGGTGTATTGGCGATCGCTAAGACGCCTTATGTGCACCAACAAATATCGGAGCAGATGATTGCGCATCAGGTGAAAAAGGAATATTTGGCCTTTGTATGGGGACATTTTGAGGAGACGAAGGGAACGATTAATGAGCCTATCGATCGCGATCCCGAACAACCGCATGTGCGTATCGTCACTCCGCAAGGTTACTCGGCAGTCACCCACTACGAAGTCGTGGAACAATATTCGCAGGCCGCATTAGTTCGTATTTGGCTCGAAACCGGGAGAACGCACCAAATTCGCGTACATATGCGGCACTTAGGTCACCCGCTTATTGGGGACAAAATGTATACATTGCCCGAATTTGAGACGAGCCCGGCTGCAGAAGAAGCTGGCGAGCGGCTGAATCGGCAGGCACTGCATGCTTTTAGGCTAGGTTTTGTTCATCCTGGGACAAGGGAATGGACAGAGTTTAACGCTCCACTTCCTGCAGATTTAGCTGGTTTACAAGCATGGCTACAAAAAAATGACTAGTTTTACAAAAACCATCCAAATTTTAGGGTGGTTTTTGTTTGGAATAACTTGACTTTCCAATTAAATTAGCCCAAAATTTTAATTAATTATGGATTAGCTTTCCACATACATAAAGGAGTCCTTACATCATGGGAGTAAAAGTCTATTGTTATGATAAATGCGGCACGTGCCGAGCAGCCCTGAAATGGTTAAAAGCGCATGACGTTGAAGTCACAGAAAATGTTCCGTTATTCGAGACCCCGCCTTCTGCCAGCGAATTGTCCAAGCTGTTAAGTGATAGCGGACTTGGTATCAAAAAGTTTTTTAACACCTCTGGTGAAGTGTACAAAGAGATGAATTTGAAAGACAAGCTGCCAGGCATGACACAAGAACAAATGCTAGAACTATTAGCTTCAAACGGCAGATTGATCAAACGTCCTATTGTGACGGATGGAGCGAAGGTTACGGTTGGTTTTAAGGAAGCTGAATATGAGGAAAATTGGGTAAAGGGGTGAGGTGAGGTTGGAACAGAAGCAGAAACCACCACGCAAAAAATCACCGCTAGCCATAGGTGGTTTCCTCGCGGTTTTGCTCTCGCAAGGAAAGCTGCTTTTGGCAGCCCTGAAATTCGGCAAGGTCGGCGGGGCCGTCATCTCGATGTTTATTACGATTTGGGCTTACGCATATCTCGCGCCACTTCCTTTTGCCATTGGCATCGTGGTCATGATTCTAATTCATGAACTTGGTCATGTTTTTGCAGCAAAATTGAAAGGGCTTCCTGTATCGGCGCCTGTCTTTATCCCCTTCCTTGGCGCATTGATAACAATGAAAAAAAATCCGACCGATGCCGCAACAGAAGCTTTTATCGGTATCGGAGGCCCTATTTTGGGGACAGTAGGGGGCGTAGCTGCGTTTGCACTCGGCATGTATGTGGATTCCCCTGTCATTGTTTCAGTAGCATATGCTGCGTTTTACCTGAATTTAATTAATTTATTGCCGATTCATCCACTGGATGGCGGTCGAATTGCAACTGCTGTAACCCGTTGGTTGTGGATTGTCGGTTTAATTGGCGGTTTAGTTTTTATTTTTTACCTGGATCATTATGTCAATCAACTTATTTTCTTAGTCATCTGGGCCATGTTTGCCTGGGATCTGTATAAGAAATACGTGAAATACAGACATAGGGAGCAGTTAGTTTCTGTTTCCACCCGCTTTGAATTTGCTGCCGACCATTTGCTTCAGCAAGGGTATATCATCCCAGGTGAAAATCACACGCGCGATTTGGACTTTACGACATATTCGGATTTACAGGGTGCAGGTGACGGCAGGCAAACGATTGTCATGTACTGGCAAGGAATTGGCTTTGAAGGTCAGGCTTATTTGCCCCAGCAAGCCTTGATTCGAAGGGTGCAGTTAGTCAAAGTAGATCGTTTGCAGAAAGAAAGCGGATTTTATCTAGGACTGCAGGTGCAGGTCGATTTTTCACCTTTAGGTATTCAGGAGCGGTACTATGAGGTTCCGACCAAAACCCGCTGGAAATTCGGAGCAGCTTATTTTGGGCTCATTTTGTTCTTACTTTATATGATTAGGCTGGTTCATCAAGCAGGAATTATGGATTGACTGTTTAATACAACATAACGAGGATAACTATCATGACATATATTGGATCAAAACGGCTTAGTCAGTTAGGATCTGCTATTTTTTCGGAAGTAGCAGATTGGAAGAGAGAGGTTATGAACCAAGGGGTAGACGTCATAGATTTAGGTATAGGAAGTCCTGATCTACCGCCGTCAGAACGCATTATTGAAGCCATGACAGAGGCAGTGCGCAACCCAGCTAACTATGGATATCCGACATCGGAGGGCAGCTTAGCTTTTCGTGAAGCGGTAGCGAGGTGGTACCAGTTCCGATTCGGTGTAGAACTTAATCCCGACAATGAAATTTTAACGTTAATGGGTTCTCAAGATGGTCTTGCTCACTTGGCGCTTTCACTCTGTGATCCTGGGGATATCGCAATTGTCCCCGATCCAGGTTACCCCATATATTCGGCAAGTCTCGTGCTAGCGGGAGTTGAACCTTACTTGCTACCCCTGCGCGCTGTAAATGATTTTTTGCCCCAATTAGATGACATCCCAGTAGACGTGGCTGCCAAAGCGAAATTCATCTTGTTAAACTATCCGAGCAATCCGCTGTCTGCTGTTGCAGATCGTGCCTTTTTTGAGCATTTGATAGCCTATGCCAAAAAGCATGAATTGCTTGTCGTACACGATCTAGCCTACTCTGAAATGGCATTTGACGGCTTTAAGCCCATCAGCATTTTAGAGATCGAGGGCGCTAAGGAGGTTGCTGTCGAGTTTCATTCTCTGTCCAAAAGCTTTAATATGGCAGGTTGTCGGATCGCGTTCCTAACTGGAAATGCAGCTGCGGTAAAGGCGCTGCGAACGCTCAAATCGAATATCGATTATGGCGTATTCGGAGCCATCCAAGCAGCTGGAATTGCAGCATTAGAGGAAGATATGGAACACGATCATTCCGTTGCCGGCGTTTATGAAAGAAGACGAAATGTGTTTATTTCGGCTCTAGCAGATGCAGGTTGGATCATACCGCCACCCAAGGCAACCATGTTTATCTGGGCACCCATTCCAAAAGGATGGACATCTCGACAAATTTCCCGGGAAATGCTGTTTCGTGCTGGTGTCGTTGTTATACCTGGAGACGCTTTCGGAGCAGAAGGAGAAGGCTTTGTACGAATTGCTTTGGTGCAGGATGAAGCCAGATTACTTGAGGCGGCAAGACGCATAGGAGATTGGCTTCGAACCGTAGAATGAAAATTAGAGATTTTGGTAAAAATAGGAGAATGAGAGATATATTAAATTTTTGCGCAAGATTAAACCTTAATAGTTGAAAGGGGTAAGCATATGGACGCCATTTCCTCATTATCAGAGCTCTTAGCCGAGCAGAAGCCTTCATCGTTTGTAGAAATTCCTGGAGTCCTGGGACAGACGTTTGGGCAAGCGACAATTGCAGCTACATTACCTATGAGCAAATTATTTTCACTCTATGAAGTTGATTTAGAAGTTCAGCGTGCGATTATTCCACGCAATCTTTCTAAATTAATCGATTATGTTAATCTGTACTTGGAAAATCGCCAACCGATCTACTTCCCGGGCATTATTTTCTCGGCAAGAGGCGCGGGTCAATATGACGATGAGCAGCAAGCACTTCGTTTGCAGCCGATTGAGAAGTTGTACGTAGTGGATGGTCAGCACAGACTGGCAGCTTTCCAACGTATTATGGAAACGTTGCAAAGTCAGATGGCACGGGCCAAAGATCGTCGGGAATACGAGAAAATGGAAGAGATCACCGAGAAGCTTCGCCGCTTGTATGCTTTCCCGATTTCCACGATGACGTACCTGGACATTAATGCTCGTCAAGAGCGCCAATTGTTTTCGGACATCAACAAACTTCCTCGCAAGCTTGGCGGCAACTTGGCTGTGCTTCGGGATCAACGCAGATTTTACCATGTTGCTGCAACGGAGCTTGCATCCAAAGCCCCGGCTATGCAGAAGCTGACAGTCGATATGTTCTCTGAACGCGGCAAATCGCCTGAGTATTTGTTCTCTTATCACTTGCTGATTGAAATTTTGGTTGCTTTGTTCGAAGGCAGAATGAAATCAGCGGCCCGGAATAATGGTTACCAATATGAGGACAAAGATCTTCAGGATCTAGTCTCTTTAGCGGGAACCTACTTTAACGGTTTGCTGAATCATTTGGATGAGCCAGCCAAAGGTGAAATTGTTTGGACGGAAAATATCCAAATTGCCCTTGCTTTGTTTATCCATGAAGAAGCTACGAAAACAGGCAAATTCAATCGTTATGCGCTTGAGCATGCTTTGAAAATACTTCCACATGTGAATTGGAATGGCATTTATGCGGGAGACGAGAAAGACCGTTTGCCAAGACGTACCCGTATCATGAAAGCTTATAATTTCATCAAAAATTTCTATACGGAACAGAATGCTTTCCTAATCAGCGATAAGGAGGATGTGAGCTAATGGAAGGATTACGCCTCAAAATGACGATTCATCCCTTTTGCGAGAGATTCGGGCTTTCAACCGTAGCCTTGCGCGTTCAGGATTTGCTCAATTATACGATGATCGACCCTATGGTACAGCGGAAGCTCAGCAATATGCAAAGACGCAAAATTTCCACGTATCTGCAAGAACGCGAGTTGGATCATGTCTTTTTTGGTCCGGTTACGCTTTCACTGCGTGAAGTGAATCAACTGTCCAAAGGCGAGAAGGAATTTTTGCTAAAGCATGGCTCGAAGCTTTCTATTTTGGACGGACAGCATCGCATCCTGGCGCTTGGTTATGTGAATGAGCAAATGCAGAAGGAAGTTCGACGTTATGAGAAGAAGCTGGTGCTTCTGAAGATTAAACAGCGTAAGATGCCTCAAGATGCGGACATTAAGCAAGAAGTTGAAGAAACGGAAGGCACGATCAATCAACTTGAGAGCAGACGTCTTGATTTAATGGAGACACAGCTTGCCGTGCAAATCTACATTGGCTTAACGGAGGAAGAAGAGCAGCAGCTGTTTGGCGACATCAACTCCAAGGTTCAGTTGGTGAGCAAAGAGCTCGGTCACTCTTTCGACTCCATTGATCCGCTTAATCTGGTTATTCAGCAAGTTGTTGATCACAACGTGTATCTCAAAGCTGTCGGCGTAGAGCGACGCAGTAATTTGACGTCATTTAACCGCAATTTCACATGTTTCAGCTGGTTATATGCGACAGCTACGATGTTATTTTCAGGCAGAATGCAGCCGTCTTATGAGCTTCAGCGCAAGATTCGCCACGATCCTTCTACATATGTGGAGATCCTGCACCAGTTCTTCAATACGTTATTGCCGATGATGCCGGAGCAACCAGGTCTTGCGCAGTATACATCAGCAAATCGGGTAATCCAAGAAAGTATCGCGCTCTATTCGAACCGATTCTTGTTCCCGAACGGGCAATATAATGAGGAATGGACAGATTGCTTGCAAATTCTTGAAGGATTTGACTGGTCCCATGAGAATGAGGAATTGATTTATGTCTTCGGCGCATTGGATAACGGTAAAATCAACCTGATTCACGAAAAATCATTGAAAAAGCATGTGAAGCTTGTGCAATTTTTCCTTGAAGGCACAGATTCAGACAGTGCTTCGGATGAAGAAGAATCAACAGCTTAATAGGCTAGATGAAAAGCCTTTCTCTCTCAACGGATGTTGTGAGAGGAAGGCTTTTTTTACGTTTTGTGGTTGTTTGCCTCGTCCGAACTAATATTGGAAGAGTAGAATTCCATAATCTACAAATATACGAAATATACGAATACCTTCCGTCATTCGTCTATACCAAAAAAGGTCGCTAGAATACTATATACTATAAAGCTTGAAAGGAGGAGAAAACGATGAGTTGCTCCGTATATGCTACATTGTCTCGAATCAGCCTTGGCACAGTCATCACAATCCATGCAGGTACTACTCCGAACCACACAGGTAGATTTCTAGGTATTGAAAATGGTAACGTTGTTCTTGCAAGTAATAATACTGTATTCTTTTTCCCAGTTGATAAAATCTCCGTTATCCACATTCCTTAATTAAAAAGAGTTTGAAGAGGCTGTCTTGAAAGGTCAGAAATGATCTGATGGACAGCCTCTTTCTTTCGCGTTACACTTACTATAATTCGGTCGTGAAGAACACGCCGCTTCGATACTTTGTATCGGGGCGGCTTTTTGTGTTTATTTTGTCAACAAGAGGAGTGCGGCACATGCAAAGTTTTGATCAGAAATACGAGGAATGGCTGCAAATGAATATCATGCAGGAAGCTAATCCGAGAAGGCGGGGATTGATTGAGAAGGGGCTAGGTCATGGGACAGTGGAATTTCTGCGAACCATTTGGTATCCAACCGTGAGAAATTTTGACCACTTGTATCCTGAATGGGAGGTGCGTGATTTTAACGGTGGCTACCGTTATGTGGATCTAGCATACAGGCCAGGCGGCATGAATGGCGCTATTGAAATTCAAGGCTATGGCTCTCATGCAAGAGATCTGGATGTAAATCGATTTAAGGATTTATGTTGGCGGCATAGTCTGATGGCTCTTGATCGTTGGATATTATTACCTGTGGCTTACCTTTCTATTAAAGATGAACCTTGGCGATGGAAAAGGTATCGCACGTATTGCTTACGGACTGAGTGGACCTTATTCGGCGAAAAATAGTCCATTTGAAATTCTAACGGACACCAATGCAGTTATTCACGTGTTTAGCGTGGAAAATAACCAATTTTTGTCCGTTAACGACTCTGGAGTCCGTTAGGACAAGGAACAGGGGCAAATTATGCGAAATAACGGCAATGGGGCCCGTTAGCGGAGCACAGGTGTGAGACGATTCGATGGAGGTCGCTCGCATACAAGGTGTGGGGGGATGTTTGTGGAATATGAAGTGGTACGCTTCGATGACGAGTGGTAGGGTACGTGGTATGAAGAGGGATTCAATCTACGAAGTAACCTAGCCGTCCCCAGCACCAGGACAATCCACAGCACTAAGAATTTTTATAATCATCCGCTTGTTTCAGCGCTCCCAACTTTGTCCATACTGCATAATGTTAGCACCTTATCAAGCAGGAGGGTCTGGTAACCATGTTGGCCGTTCATCAACGCATGGCGGAGTTATGGACATTACGCAGAGCGCGAGAGTTAACGCGAGCAGAGCAGGATGAGTTAATGCTGTGCATGGAAGCTAACGCGACATATGTATGGAACCGATTAAAACTAGAAAATTTATCGCTTTGCGCCTCGCTAACAGGAGATTATGATTGGCTCCATGATATTTGCGAGCGCATAGAAAAGATTGAACCTAAGCACTGACCAAAGGGGTCGGTGCTTTTTTCCTTTTCTGCTAGAGAGTGGACGAGTATAATGGTAGTAGTCTATTTTTAAGGAGATGCCTCATGGTAAGCTGGTTCAAGCAAGTGGGCGAAGCGCCCTATAAATTCTTACTTCTGGGTTTACTGCTACTGACAGCGTTAGTCATAAGACTATATCTTGCACCGATTTGGATGGGCTATGATACGGATGTCCGAACCTTCCTGGCCTGGTCGGACCGTGCCTATACGGTTGGTTTGTCCGGCATGTATAACAATGCCAAGGACTACTTCCTCGATTACCCGCCAGGCTATATGTATGTCCTTTATATTGTGGGGATGCTGCACCACAAGCTATCTATTCCATGGGAGAGCAGTCAATCGTTATTAGTGCTGAAATTCCCTGCCATTCTGGCTGATATCGTAACCGTTTATTTGTTGTTTCGCCTTGCATCAAGCTGGAACAACGGGAGGCGAACTTGGCTGCGAGCCATAGGGATAGCTGCACTGTTTGCCTTTGATCCTGCGATTTGGGCGAACTCTGCCATTTGGGGGCAAGTTGATTCGTTTTTTATGCTGTTTATTGTGGTGACACTACTGCTGCAGCAGCGTGGGAAGCTGCCTCAAGCTTCCGTGTTTATCGCTTTAGCCTTGTTACTCAAGCCGCAAGCGCTTCTTTTCGGTATTTTTCTGCTCATTGATGTTATACGCAAGCGCAATCTGATGGTATTCCTGCTGAGTGTGCTTAGTGGCATGACGACGATAGCGATAGTTGCGCTTCCTTTTGCCATTGGAAGAGGTTATGGATGGTTGATCGGACTTTACTCTGGCACTCTAGCCTCCTACCCGTATGCTTCCTTGAATGCGTTTAATCTCATGGCGCTTTTAGGCGGCAATTTTATCGATATGAAAACGAGCTTCCTACATCTTTCCTATGAAAAATTGGGTTTAGTGCTCATGGTCCTTTCGATTTTGTACACGTGCTATTTATATATCCGCAGCAAAGGTCAAAAGGGTGCTGTATTATATGTAGCTTTTTTATTTATAACAGCTGTTTTTATGTGTATGACCAAAATGCATGAACGCTACTTACACTATGGCCTGCTGCTAGCTCTTACGAGTTTTATTTATATCAAGGATCGCCGTATTCTTGGTCTGTTTATTGGATTTAGTTTGACTAATTTCATCAATATCGCGGATGTGCTGCTGCGAAGTTTTCATCAAGACTATCACATTCCGCGCTATGATCCGTTGATGCTGGCTGTATCTGGTATCAATGTTATATTATTTGTTTATGCGTGTATTTTGGGATGGAGGCTTTTCGTGCAATCACAACAAGAACAGAGAAATCAGGATGACCCTGTCCCGATTCCAAAAGTCCCGACCACGGACAAGTGGACCGAGCGTTGGAATGCCATTTTCAAAGAGAGTCCGGATGGTATTGAACGAAGCTCGAAGGGACGTTTTTTCACTAAAAAGGATGCGCTGTACTTAGGATTACTGGTAGTCGTTTACACCATCATCGCGTTATTCCATCTGGGTGGACACAAAGCGCCGACTACTTTCTGGAAGCCGACAACGGCAGGAGAAACTGTCATTGCTGACCTCGGCAGCTCGCACAAAATTACGAGAATTAACACCTTCGCGGGTGTTGGGGAAGGCTCCTATTCCTTCTGGTTTTCACAAGATGGCCAGCAGTGGCAGGATCAGATCACTGTCAAATCCGATCATACCAAAGTCTTCACCTGGAACACGGTAGAACCGATGAAAGATGCGCGTTACGTTAAAACGGTGATTGACGGGCAGGAAAGCGCACCGCTGCATTTGCATGAAATCGGTATTTTCGGGGATGGTAATTCGGCCATTTTACCGATTACTGACATGAAGGAACAAGATATAAACCCGGCGGACGAAGGAAAAACAGCGAATTTATTCGATGAGTCCAGCGTAGTACCGTACACGCCTACTTACATGAACGGGACTTATTTTGATGAGATTTATCACGCAAGGACGGCCTATGAGCATCTTCACAAAATAGAGCCTTATGAAAGCACGCATCCGCCCCTAGGTAAAGTGCTCATGGCGATCGGCATTTACATATTCGGACTCAACCCATTCGGGTGGCGAATTATTGGAACACTGTTTGGGGTTGGTATGATTCCCGTTATTTACGTGTTTGCGAAGCGGATGTTTGGCCGATCTGAATATGCTTTTATCGCGGCATTCCTCTTAGCGTTTGATTTTATGCACTTTGCGCAGACACGTATTGCGACCATCGATGTTTACGGCGTATTTTTTATCATGCTGATGTTCTATTTCATGTACCGTTATACGACGCTAAGCTTTTATCGTGAAAAGCTGTGGGCTACATTGATCCCATTAGGGCTGTCAGGCCTCTTTTTTGGAATAGGCGCCGCCTCCAAATGGATCGTGATCTATGGCGGTGCGGGCCTTGCGCTGCTGCTGCTCTTATCTTTATTGGAGCGTTATAGCGAGTATCGGTTCGCTCGGCGCTTGCTTCAGGAGGATGCTCACAAATCACCTCAGGTTCAGCCGGATACAGATGATTCAGAGCAGCACATCTCATCCTTGGATGAGGCGGAAGTAGTTACGAAGCCGGCTCTGTCAGATTCGGAGCGCAGCCGATTAATGCTTGTGCAGAAGCTATTTGGGAGAAATACTGTCCTTACTCTCCTGTGGTGCGTGCTAATGTTTGTTATCATCCCGTTAGGCATTTATACGTTATCGTATATTCCTTTCATGATGGTTCCGGGACCTGGGCATCAGTTGAAGGATGTTGTCACTTATCAGGTGCACATGTACAAGTATCATAAGGATTTGGTAGCGACTCATCCATTCTCTTCCCCTTGGTGGGAGTGGCCGATGATGCTGCGCCCGATCTGGTATTATCAAGCTAAGTTTATGCCGCAAGGCATGCTGTCGAGCATCGTCTCGTTCGGAAATCCGCTTGTTTGGTGGCCTGGTTTTGTAGCAGTGGTCTGCTCGTTCTATGTGGCAGTGAAGAGGAAGGATAAGCTGCTGCGCATGCTGCTAATCGCTTATTGTTCCCAATACTTGCCATGGATGCTAGTGCCGAGACTGACTTTTATTTATCACTATTTTGCCATGGTGCCGTTCCTGGTGCTCATTCTGACCTACTATATCAAAGATTATTTGGAAGAAGGTCCGCTTCATAAAAGAAGATGGGTTTACGGCTATTTATTAGGTGTGTTTGTCTTGTTCGCTCTGTTCTATCCGATTCTTTCAGGGATGATTATTCCATCTAAGTATTCATTCTTCCTCAGGTGGCTGCCGGGCTGGAATTTCTTTTAAGGAAAGTGGTTGACGTGTCTGACATGCGATGGTAAGATAATTCCAAGTAAAATACTATGAATTAAAGTCGACCAACAAATGGAGACTCCGACCTTGTATCGAACAATGGAAGCGGGGTCTCTTTTTCATCAAAAATCATAATGGAGTGTGAATGAAATGGCGAAGGTAGTCATTATCTCAGGAAGTCCAACCCCTACATCCCGATTACACGGGGTTATTGAAGTAGCGAAGAGCGAATTGGTGCAAGCAGGTCTTACAGTGGACTGGATCAAAGTACGCGATATACCTGCAGAAGACTTACTGTATGCCAAGTTTGACAGCGAAGCCATTGTGAGCGCGAACGCGCTTGTTGCTGCAGCAGATGCTGTTTTCGTAGCTACGCCGATTTACAAAGCCTCCTATACCGGAGTGTTAAAAGCATTCCTTGATTTGCTCCCGCAAAAGGGGCTGGAACGCAAAATTGTGCTCCCTTTAGCTGTAGGCGGTACGCTTTCTCACTTGCTCGCTATCGATTATGCACTTAAACCGGTGCTGTCCGCATTGGGTGCACAGAATATCTTGCAAGGTGTGTATGTGCTCGATAAACAGGTGACTTGGGGCGATCAGGGACAAGCCATTCTAGATGATGAAATCTCAACGCGGTTACACGAGTCTGTATCGCAGTTTATACAAGAAATTAACTGGCATACCAGTCGATAAATTGGAATAGAGATGACGTAACCCGCCATTAGTATTCATTTACTGATGGCGGGTTTTGTGTGCCGACAGATTAGTTTCTATAGATAGTTATTCAAGGAGGAGAAGCAATGGGATTATTTGATGGTTTAATGGGGAACGCCTCGGAGCTTAAATTGGCGGATGTGAATAAGGAATTTGCACATGTGTTGGCAAATTCAGAAACGATCGAAAAAGCGTATAAACTCATCCGCGATCTTTTTATTTTTACCAACAAAAGGCTAATATTAGTAGATAAACAGGGATTGTCGGGCAAGAAAATGGAGCTTCACTCGATTCCTTATAAAAGCATTACCCATTTCAGCATTGAGACAGCAGGTACTTTTGATCTGGACGCAGAAATGAAGATATGGATCAGCAGCACCCCTACCCCGATTGAAAAAAAGTTCAACAAAAGCTTAAACATTTACGAACTGCAGAGCGTACTGGCTGAGTATGTTTTGAAATAAATTAGGTAACGTAGTGCTTTAACCGCCATTGGTAACTTTTACTGATGGTGGTTTTTTGTGCCGGGGGGTAAGCTCCCGTGCTATACTGTACATATATTTATTTGGATAGGAGCGATTATGTTGTCAGAGAATTCATCTGGTTCCGTGCTGCTTGTTGACGGTATGGCCTTATTATTTCGCGGTTTTTACGCGACTTCATCGAGCGGTTACATTATGAGAACAGAAACCGGCGTGCCGATTAATGGTGTATACGGCTTTCTGAAATATTTACTTGATGCCATTCAAACCTTTAAGCCTTCCCACGTGGTGTGTTGCTGGGATATGGGGAGTAAAACGTTCCGCACGGAGAAATTTGAAGCATACAAAGCGAATCGCGGACCTGCCCCGGAGGAGTTAATTCCGCAGTTCGATTTGGTTAAAGAGGTAACTGCCAGCTTTAACATTCCGAATATCGGTGTTGTCGGTTACGAAGCAGACGATTGCATTGGAACACTGGCCCGTACATACAGCCCACTGACGAAAGTTCAAATTTTAACCGGAGATCATGATATGCTCCAGCTTGTGAATGAGAACACGGAAGTCATTATTATGAAAAAAGGGCACTCCAACTACATGGTTTATACGCTGGAAACGTTGATGGAAGAGAAAAGTCTGACGCCTGCGCAGATTATTGATCTGAAAGGTCTGACCGGCGACACGGCGGATAACTATCCGGGCGTCAAAGGCATCGGCGAGAAAACAGCGACCAAACTGCTGAACGAGTATCAGGATATCGGGGGCATTTTGGAAAATCTGGCGGCGCTGCCGAAAGGTGTTCGAGCCAAAATCGAAGCAGAACTCGAAATGCTGCATTTATCGCGTGATTTGGCAACGATACGTTTGGATGTACCTGTTGCTTGTGCGCTTGAGGACTGCGGTTGGGCGATGGAGCGGGAGAAAGTGATCGCGAAGTTCGAGGAAATTGCTTACAAAGGATTAATTAAGCTAATCGGTTAAGATATAGGGAAGGGAGGGAGCCATTTAGTGGCGCCCTCCCTTTTTTGTATACGTACTAGCGAAGCCAGCTTGCCGGCCACTGCAAAAACCAGCCAGCCGCCCAGCGAGCAGCCTGTAACGATATTTTGCATCGTTAGAGAAGCCACTGCCGTGCTGCGACGCACTGTAACGATGTTTGTCATCGTTACAGCACAGCTAAAACCAGTCAGCCGCCCAGCTAGCAGCCTGTAACGATGTTTTGCATCGTTAGAGAAGCCACCGCCGTGCTGCGACGGACTGTAACGATGTTTGTCATCGTTACAGCTTTCAAGTTCCTTCCACTCATACGAACTTTTCGATATTCCTTATCGTTTTGGCGAGAAATGGGCAACTTGCTTCAGGATCTCATCAATTTGATCCAACGTCTCAGACGTAAGCTGAATGTCAACGGCTTTCACATTCTCTTCGATCTGTTCAGGCTTTGTCGCTCCGATGAGAGCGGTGCTGACTCCCGGTTGACGGAGTACCCACGCTAGAGCTAACTGAGCCAAGGAGATATCTTGTTTGCGGGCTACTTGCTCTAACTCCTGCACAACAAGGAGCACTTGCTCGTTCAAGTAGCTGGTAATGATGCTGTTGACGGAATTATTAGCAGCCCGGCTATCCGCTGGCAGCGGCGCGCCAGGCTTATATTTGCCGGTAAGAATGCCTTGAGCAAGAGGAGAGAACACCACTTGTCCTAAACCTTTTTTCGCCGAAACAGGCAACACTTCCCGCTCAATATAGCGCTCAAACATATTGTAGATCGGCTGATTCGAGATCAGTGGGCGCAAGTTCAAGCGTTCAGCAATGCCTGCTGCTTCGGTAATTTGAGCACCAGTCCACTCGCTGACAGCGGAGTACAGAATCTTACCTTGAGCCGTCAGGTCATCCAAGGCGCGAAGTGTTTCTTCAAGCGGTGTTTGAGCGTCATAACGGTGGCAGAAATATAAGTCGATATAGTCGACGCCTAAACGTTTTAAGCTAGCTTCGCATTGTTCGAAAATATGTTTGCGTGAAAGCCCACGATCATTAGGACCTTCGCCCATCGGGAAGAAAACTTTCGTCGAAAGGACATAAGATGAGCGCTGATATGGCTTAAGGGCCGCTCCCATCGCTTTCTCACCTTCTCCTCGGTTGTAGGCATTGGCTGTATCGAAAAAGTTGATACCGCTCTCAAACGCTTTTTCAATACAAGCATCGGCAGCTTTTTGCTCAGCGGCTGTACCGTAGGTAAGCCAACTTCCGAGTGCGATTTCACTCACTTTTAATCCGCTATTGCCAACGTTTCTATATCTCATCCTGTTCATCCTCTCGTTCTCTCATACTACTGCTTTACTGCCATTATAAGAGGGGGGAGGAGGGCTGACAATGACGCACAATTTATTCACTTAGTTACATAGAGTTAAGTAGCTGCCGACTGTCGATAACGAAGTGGTGTTGTTTTGGTAATCTGCCGAAAGACACGGCCGAACTGGACTAAGGAGCCGAAGCCGACCTGCTCAGCAACGACAATGACTTTCATTTTGGTCTCCGTTAGCAGCCTCTGTGCTTCCTGGACACGAACGAGATTTATATATTCGATAAGTGAAAATCCAGTGATTTCCTTGAACATACGGCTTAAATAAGCCGGACTGATTTCAAATCTTTCCGCAAGTTCTTCCAATCGCAAAGGTTCCGCAAAATGAATGTTAATGTAACGCACGATCGTTGATATTTTTCTATGCAGTGGAGAGACATGCTCAGGTGAAGTGACAGGATGCAGGCGAACAAAACGTGCGGTGAACAACAGCAGCTCGATCAGAAAATGACGCAGAGCGAAGGTTTGCCCGAGCTGAGATTCTTTCGCTTCATGTATCATTTTGCCAAGTATATCTTCGACAAATCGCCGGGTCGGGAGATCAAGCCTGAGCACAGGCGCAGCATGCGTGAAGGCATCGAGCAGGAAAGGAGCATCAGACTTCATACTCTCGAGGAAGTTGTCGCTGAAATTCATCACAACACGCGCATGCCCAAGCTTATCGGAGTCGGAAGTGGCGTGGAGTTCACGCCGATTAATGAGCACCAAGTCTCCTGGAAGGATGAGATACGAGCGGTCCCGGATGAAATACATGCGCTCACCTTCATACAAATAATAGAGCTCATACATATCATGCATGTGCTGAGTTCTCTCGAACGATCCGTTACGATGAATATGTTGAATATAAAATGGGCCTTCATCTTCATTGCCGAAGGTGACGGTGCTGGGCATGAGGGTACTCCTTTAGTTCGAATTGTTGTAAGGGAAGTATATCACAGTCCCAGTGAAAAATATGAATAGTTTTCGTTGAAAATAGGAATAGATGAAGAGAAAACGCTCCTAACTTGCGATATGATTAAGCTATAGGAAAATAGCAAACGTTTGCAAAATAAGGGAGGAACACACAGAATGAAAGAGCTTATAGACGCAATCAAATCAGGAAATACATCGACGCTATCAGCACCAGGCTCTAAAGTATATGCGGCATCTTTTACACAAATTGGTAATACTTCGCTTGTTATGGTACGTACGGAGGCTGGAAAGCAGCTGCTTGCAGTTGGTGAGAGTGAATTGTACGATCAATTAAACGGTGAAGTTGTTGATGGCGCTAAAATTGCTCCTTTAACGCACGAGAATCGTTTGACGCTAAATCAATTTTTGCCTTATACAGCCCCGCAAGCATTTGGCACACAGGTAGCTACAATGGGTCTGGGTGATCGACTTGGTATTGCAAGCCCTGGACATATTCAAACAATTCGTGGCAGAGATATTCGTCCAGTGTTGGCACAGCAAAGTATTCGTGAGCTTGCGCTTACAGGCAGAACGTATGAGGACGTTTTGGATGCAGCGGCTTATGCCGTATTCCAAGAAGGCTACAAAGATGGTTATGGCGCAGATGGCGACCATTTGAAGAAGGAAGAAGATATCGAGTACGCTTTGCGACTTGGCTTTACCATGTTGACGCTGGATTGCTCCGAGAATATTGATAATAAGATCGAAACGTTGTCTGCAGATGAAGTCGCAGTGAAGTATGCGGCTCTGCCAACCAGCTTGCGCGAACACTATGAGAAGCGCTATTTGGAAACGCCTGCGAACGTTCCAGGTGCAGCACTTAACTACACGCGTGAAGCGCTCCAAAAGGATGTGCTGATCTACGACGCAGCGATTAATTTCATGGAAGCGATTTTCCGCAAATATATCGCACCTTTGGATCGTGCTGTTGATTTTGAAATATCTATTGATGAAACGGCTACACCTACATCGCCAGAAGCCCACTATTTGGTAGCGAACGAGCTGCGTGACCGCGGGGTTACGATTTTCAGTATGGCGCCACGCTTCTGCGGGGAGTTCCAAAAAGGTATTGACTATATTGGCGATATCGCGCAATTTGAGCGTGAGCTAGCAAGCCACGCGGCGATTGCTGTACATTTTGAATACAAGCTGAGCATTCATTCTGGCAGCGACAAATTCAGTGTGTTCCCACTGATTGGACAATACACGAACGGTTTGTTCCACATCAAAACAGCGGGTACAAATTGGCTCGAAGCGGTACGTGTTGTAGCAAAAGTGAAGCCTTCCCTGTATCGCCGCATGCACCAATTCGCTTTGGATCATTTTACAGAAGCAACAGCTTATTATCACGTGACGACGGATATTGAGGCCATCGTTCCACTTTCTGAAGTCGCGGATGCAGATCTGCCAAACTACATGGAAGAGAATAATGCCCGCCAGTTGCTGCACATCACATACGGCCTGTTGCTGCAGGCAAAAAATGCTGATGGCAGCAAGCAGTTCGCTGACGAGTTCTTCCGGACGATGGCAGAGCAGGAAGACGTATTCGCTGAAGGTTTGCGTCATCACATCGGCAGACATTTGGAGCTGTTGGGCAAATAAAACACAAAAGAGGCAATCTACAAGCAGTTAATCTGCTTGTAGATTGCCTCTTTTTCAAATCCTATTCTTGATTCGAAGGTTCATTCCGGTTATCATCTGCGCCTGGGTAGTCCCGTTTGATACCTTCATGCAGCTCATGATTTTCATAGGAAAATCGGTTTGGCGGGCGCTGATCCTTTCGCCAAGGGGTGCTTTTTCCGAGCGATTCCGTGTTTAGGCTTGTGCCATAAGGACCTTCGGGAAATTCCTCAGGAATCAGGTCATTTCGCTGAGACTCGACCGTCTCCAAATCGGTGTATACATCTCGCTGTTCAGGTATGAAACCTTTTGTTTCGGTATACTTATCTTTCGCGGTTTCTTCGACACTCATGGAAAATGCCTCCTCATCTGGGTTGCGCATGCTTTTTCCAGTGTCCCCCGCTGATCCATTAAATATCCGTGAAATGAATGGAACCGATAATTTGCTGTAAAAATTCATTGAGTTCCAGTGCTTGTTCCTCATTGAGCTTGAAGGCGTACTCCAGGTATCCCTCTTCTGCCAAATCATCGGGACCAATTACGGCGCTGCGTCCTGATTGTAAATCAATGACAAGCTTTTTGCCGTAATAGCGGGTAGTAGTCATTATCGCAAGGTCAAAACGGTGCAGCGCATTGCCGACGAAGCATACAAAACGCGTTGTCGTTTCTTCTTGATGGTCGTATAAAAAGTCATAATCAGACATAAGGGCCCTCTTTTCATTCTGGTATGTCTTTCATTATAACCGAAATTGGCTTGTCAACAAAACATAGGTTGCGCCTATCTTACAAACATGGTATGATTTGGATATTAGAAAAAGGGAAGCACCTTTTCAATAAATAAGAAAAAACCCTTATAAATAAAGGGTTTCAAGAATAAAACTATAATCTTGTTCACGAAATGACCACATTGGAATTTAAAATTTAGAGGCTTTTCATGAGTTCAGCGAACTTTTGAGATGCCTCTTTTTTCTGTGATTTCGTAACATGAAGATACACATTTCGCGTGACCTTATCGTTTTGATGTCCTAGACGCTCCATAATGGCTTCTAAGCTCACGCCAGCCTCTGCCAATAGCGAAGTATGGGTGTGCCTGAATGAATGCGTGGTGAGGGTTTCATTGAGTCCTGCGTGCTTTAAAACCTTCGTCATGAATTTGCCCACACGAGTGATATCATCTGGGTAGCCCATAAAGTGTAGATGCTCGTCGTGAACAAAAACAAATCCTTCATCGTGGTAGATATTGCGATATTTCATTCGTTTGGAATTTTGCTTTTTTCTATGGTCCTCCAGGGCATCTAAAACAACATCATCAATATCGATGATCCGTTTCGACTTCTTTGTTTTTGGAGTTTGCAGGATATAAGTCCCCATCCGTTTGCTATAGACATTTTTATTGACGTTGACGGTTTTGTTTTCAAAATCAATGTCTCTCCACTTTAAAGCGCACACTTCACCAATACGCATGCCAGTGTAGGCCATTAGTAAAAACAACGTGTAGTGACTTGATGTTTCTTTTGCCACTTTAAGAAAAACAGCTAACTCTTCTTTTTCAAGGTACCGTGGTATGTCCGTTTCATTCTCTAACTCTTCAACCGTTTTACGAATGGTCGGGACCTTAGCATATACCGTGGGATCTGACTGGATAACTTCCAGCTCTAAAGCTTTCTTAAATATGAGGCTGCCGGTTTCGTGTATGCTTGCAACTGTCTTCCTGGCTAGTTCCTTAGACAAATCATTCAACATCTCTTGGTACATCAGCTTAGTGATGTCTTTGATTTTAATTTGTGAAAAGTAAGTCAATATCTTTCTGAGCTTACTTTCTCTAAGTGTGAATGTCGTTACCTTTACTTTCCCTGATAACTTGTAAAGATCAAGCCACTTTTCAGCGAAATCTTTAAACAAAATATTCTTCTCTTCTATATAGGTTCCCCGGGTTAACTGATAGTGCAGATTTGTCGCGGCTTCTTCTGCTTTTGCTTTCGTATCAAATCCACTAACTGTCTTCTGTTTTCGTTTACCAGTAGCAGGATCGGAACCAATATCGATTGTAAATGACCACTTCGCGCCGCATGTACATTTCTTTTTTCCACAAGTGCAGCCGCGCCGCCGAAAGTAACCTTTCATGTAATATATACCCTCCTAACAATTTCCTAACAATTGTACTTTACTATAATAAAGTATGCGTCATCCTGAATACGTGTATAATTGGATCGTATAAATCTTGAGTAATTGGATGGCGACGATACAAACATATTCATATAAAATTGACTTGGAAACGCTTTACGGTTTTCCAATACCTTCGATTGGTGCCAGTATTTTACGGGGGTGACCTATTTATTTCCAGTAGAAAATACTTGACTATTGGAGTATATTGTTTCCTATAACCCTATATGGAAAATGTTTATTTTTATGGGAAATGCGTGAAATGATTTATGGCTTCCAGTTTACGCAAGTGTAAAGAACGATACGAGGGAGGAGTGAAAAATCACTCAGCCTTCCACCACTCGTATAAATCATCAATAGTTAATCCTAGTGCATTTGCTATGATTTTGGCATTCTCTAACGACATAATTCTTCGGTTGTTCGCATAATGGGATATTGTCGATTCAGACATACCGACTCGATAAGCAAATTCGGCTTGTGATAATTTAGCTTTCTTTAATATCCGCGGTAGAAGGCATCTCCCAATTCGGAGAGCCATGGATTCACCTTATTCGTTTATTTGGCCGCATTTCGGCATTGTATTACGAACGATATAGTATAAAGTAGTTATTAATAAAATACGAACTAATGTTCTTGTTTTGTTCGCGTTTAATTGTTAAAATAAAAACAAGAATAAAAGGAAGAGATCCAATGACAATGCAGGTTTGAACCTCATGGAAGACGGACAGAAACAAACAATCCAATTACTCAGAAAGAAAAAATATACATGGGGTGTTGAGTATTGCTATCGTATCCCTCTCGGCAGATCGTTCAAGGATTACGAAGCAAAGAAGAATGTATTCGAAGATGGCCTTAACAACCGCAAGTCACTTTGGGAATTCTCGGTTAGGGATTTACTTGGTATATGGAGTAACCTTCGCACTGGAAAGATTGAGATGAAAGACATTGCTCGAGAGATCAGTAAGTTAAAGGGTAAGCATAGGCGTAAAGAAATCTCTTTGAGTTATGATGGTACGCTTTTGGTTAAGGTTTACAACGAACCCACGAAGGAAGTTGTCGAGTTTAATGATGACCTTCTCAGCGAGTGTAAAGGGTGGAACGTACCTATGGGCGAAGCCAGGGAAGGGAAGGTCTTTCATGACTTCGATAAGCTACAAATGATGATCGTTGCAGGAACAACTCGATATGGTAAGTCAGTCTTCTTAAAAAACATCATAACCACTTTAATTCATAATCAATGTGATAATGTCAGATTTCACCTGATCGATTTAAAAGGTGGTTTGGCTATGAATCGCTTCGCAAACTGTAAGCAAGTTGTGGGAGTGGCTTCGGACGTAGACGAATCTCTAGCCATGTTAGAGGCTTTAGAAAAGGAAATGAAAGCTAGACAACAGGAGTATAAAAGAAAGGGCTATGAGGACATTACAGAAGCTGGTGCGCGGTATCGAGATTTCATTATTGTGGATGAAGCTGCAGAGCTAGCACCGGATAAATCGGAAGCAAAAGCGAAGAAGCAGGAATGTGAGCGCATCCTATCAGAGATTGCACGGATCGGTGGCGGTCTTGGTTATAGGTTAGTGTTCGCGACGCAATATCCAACGGGTGACATATTGCCGAGGCAGATTAAGCAAAACGCGGTGGCTAAAATGTGCTTCTTACTGGACACAGAAACCGCATCAAGAGTCGTACTTGATGAAGCAGGAGCAGAGTCACTTCCACTTGGAATTAAAGGTCGTGGAATTTACAAGACGGATCGGAAGATTACTGTTCAAACTCCATTCATTACAAATGATTTTATACAGGAAAAGATTAAGCCTCATATTGTCATCAAAGCTAGAAAGGATGTGCAAGATGCCGAGCAAACAACTAGAACGGACAGAGATGATTCTCTCGTCATTGAAGACGCTGGATTACCTAACAACTTCACAAATCGGAACGTTACACCATTTGGGAGGAGAACGTAACACGCGGCGAGTCATTGAAAGCATGAAAGATTATCTGGGTTGCTTCCGAGATATCGAGAACGTCTTCTACCTTAATAAAGCAGGTCGTGAATACATTGGATCAAATACAGTACGGCAAAAGATAGCCGAGGTTGATCACTACCTTATGAGGAACGACCTTTACATTAAGCGAAGACCGGAATCATTCAAGACAGAGCAGAGGATTAAAGTTAGTGACCTGACTATCGTGTGTGATGCCATCATGCAATGTAATTCCACTCGCTATCTGGTAGAGATCGACAACACGCAGAGCATGACAAAGAACTTCCAGAAGATCGAGAAATACAAGAAGCTAAAAGACTTAGGTGTATTTCAGAAGCAGTATGGTTACTTCCCTCGTATCTTTTGGGTGTGTACTTCCGAAGCTCGTAGAAAGAATTTGATGGATGCTTGCGTAGGTCTTGAAACCGTCATTCACCTTTGGGATGAAATAAAATAAGGACGTGATGAATATGAGAAAGACATTCACGATTACGGAGTTTATGTCCGGTAAACACAACGAAACTATCATGGATCGGGTCAGAGATCGGATTACCAAGGAGCGTATCGAACGTTGGGTTAAGACCGCTACGGGTTTAACTGTGCCTGTTACAACGGGTTTATTCGTTGGTCCGCATGTCTTTGCTGCACCAGCTGCCATCCCTGCAGGAGCGACAGTAGGAGCAGGAACAGCGGCACTTATACTTAAAGCGTTTGATCCGCTAATACAGTTAATTACTTCGCTTGCCTACCCGATAGCTGGTGTCATGATTGCTGGTGGTTGTTTGTTCATCATGATAGGGTCCAGGGATAAGGGGATGGATATGCTGCGTAATGCGGCTATCGGTTATATCTTAGTTCAGCTTTCTCCATTATTATTGAAGATTCTTGTTGGTATTGGAACTGGAGTATAAATAGGAGGTTTTTAACATGGCAAAAGGACAACAAGTGGAACAAACACAGGAGCAAGACTTTTTGAGAAGCGAAGCATTGAAGATCGGATACAACAAAATGATTTCTGACTTAGATGAAATGCTTCAAACAGCTGGCATAACTGAGCTTCAAAAGAACCTGTTGAACAGCCAGAAGAACGAGATTAAAAAGCGATTAGGCACATAGGAAGATTGACCACATTTACGTGACCACATTGACCACGAAAACATAGCTCACAATGACCACAATGACCACAATGACCACGTAACGACCACATAATATTCTAAACATAACTAAAATCTTCAAAACATCGAACAGTTATGAAGGGGTGATTGTCCTGATTTTACAATACTTTTTTAAACCATCCAAAACATTGAACAGTACGAAAGATAAGGAAGCACCTTTTCAGCCTAGCTGAAGAGGTGCTTTTTCGTTTTTCTTACCCTATATTTCGTAACCGTTTGGAGGAGGTAAGTATGAACATTGTTTTTTTAAACACATTGGAGAAGGAAACGGGGGATCATCACATTTTATCAGCTCAGGTGTCGATTGCTGAGGAGCAAGGCGTGTGGAATGTGTTCTGGAACGAACCCGACAGCGCAGGCAAGCCGCAGCAAGCTCAGTGGTATCAGGGGATGAGCTGGGATGAGATGCTAAGCATCTTCCGTCATGGCTTGCGAGAGAAGTTTCGCAGCGGCTTCCGCCCTATTGTGAGCTCGGATCTGGAATCGGCTCAGGTGCTGTCTGGCAAAGCGAGGATGACACAGATGCTGACGTATTTCTGCGAAGAACATCCAAGCGAAGAAGTGTATGAGGCTCTTCGTGCTTGGAGACGCGAACAATCCGCGCGGGAAGGCAAAGCGCCGTATATTCTCGCTACGAATCGGGTGCTGCGCATGATTTCTGTCTTCTTGCCTCAGAGCAAGGAGGAACTGCAGCAAATCCCCGGTTTTGGTGAGCAGAAAACCAATATGTATGCAGGGGATATACTAAAGTTAACCGCAGAGTATACGCGTACGAATGGCTTTCCGCTGGATTGGGTTGCTAGGAGCGTCGATATCGTCAAGTTTGAGTCATGGCTCCTCGCACAGAAGGAGCAGAAGCTGCGCATGGAGCTTGACCGTGAGGTCAGCAAACGCAAGCTGCTGGAGATCGCTGCTCGCGGAGGCAGCTTGGCGGATCTTCAAGCTGACCTGACGATGCCGCGCAGAGAGCTCTTGCTGTGGGTAGAGGAATTGGACCGGGATGGCTATGATATGGATCTGCTGGTGGAAGCAGAGTTGACTTCAGTCCCAGAGGAGGAACAGATCAAAGCTTGGAACGCTTTCGAATCTGAAGGCGACCGCTATTTGAAGCCGGTTCTTCAACGTATGGGTGGCACGGAGGAGCTGAAAGGCAAAGAACTCGACCGCGCTTATGAGTGGCTTCGATTGCTGCGATTACGTTTCCGCAAGGAGAAGGAAAGCATGAGCGCTCAAGCTGCAAGTTAGCATTGACAGAGCTTAGGCAGATATGATTAAATGATCAATAATCTTAATAGCAATCAAAGCGATGACGAACTGGGGCTATGCCCTTAGTAGGAGTATTGCCGCTGCTGCAGAGAGTCGGTGGAAGGTGCAAACCGATGCAAGCATGGCTCCGAATTACCGTTCTGAGTTGGTTGAGGGAACATGCTCCTTTGAGAGCATCAGTAGCTTATACCCGGCAATCCTATGCCGTTACAATTACTAAGTGAAAGAGAAGGCTGCAAATGAGAGTCGCAGATCCTTCGCTTTAATTAGGGTGGTACCGCGAGACAACCGTCTCGTCCCTTTGTGGACGATTTGGTTGTCTTTTTGTTTTTTTTAGAGCGATCAAGGAGGGATTGTAGGATGACGGGAAAAGAGTTAACCGATGCACAGAGGCAGGAAGTTCAGCGCCAGCTGCAACTTATTAAACGTGGCACGGCAGAAATCATACCGGAAGATGCCCTGAAACAGAAAATTACCCAGGCAATTGTGACAGGAAAACCGTTGAAAGTGAAGCTGGGCCTAGATCCGTCCGCACCGGATATTCACATTGGGCACACGGTTGTTTTGCAAAAGCTACGCCAATTTCAAGAGTTAGGCCATGAAGTTCAGCTGATCATCGGAGATTTCACGGGCCGAATCGGTGATCCAACGGGGAAGTCGGAAACGCGCAAACAGCTGACAGAAGAGGATGTTCAGCATAATGCTCAGACGTACCAGACGCAGCTGTCCAAAATTTTGGATTTCACCAAAACGACCTTTTACTACAATTCTAGTTGGCTTGGTGAACTGAAATTTGATGATGTGCTCAAGCTTGCGGGTAAGGTAACAGTTGCAAGGATGCTGGAGCGGGACGATTTCGCCAAAAGATACGCGGCTAATCAGCCGATTCATGTGCATGAATTTTTCTACCCGTTAATGCAGGGCTACGATTCCGTGTCACTTGAGAGCGATATTGAGCTTGGGGGTACGGATCAGACTTTTAATATTTTGATGGGACGTACATTGCAAAGCGCCTATGAGATGAAAGACGGGCAAGTGGCTATTCTGATGCCGCTGCTCGAAGGGCTGGATGGCACGCAGAAGATGAGCAAAAGCTTGAAAAATTACATCGGTATCGATGAGGCTCCGAATGAAATTTTCGGGAAAACGATGTCGATTCCAGACTCGCTTATGCTGAAATATGTTGAGTTAACGACTGCGATCTCAGGTGAGGCTCTTCAGGCGTTGAGAGAGGGACTGGCGTCTGGTTCCACCCATCCAAGAGATGCCAAGATGAAGCTGGCCAAGGAATATGTTCGTATGTATCATGGTGCGGAAGCAGCTCAAGAGGCTGAGCAGCATTTTATTACGGTCTTTCAGAAGCGTGCGCTGCCGGATGATATCGAAGAAATGCGGATAAGCGGGGAACTGCTGGAGTCGGGCCAAATTTCCATCGTTAAGCTGCTTGTTTCTATGGGGCTGCAAGCTTCCAATGGCGAGGCAAGACGCAGCATTGAGCAAGGCGCGGTGAAAATCAATGAAACGAAGATCATGAATATCCATGAGTCACTCAACCCGCAGGACGGCGATATTATTCAGGTGGGAAAACGTAAATTCGTGAAAATCAAACGGGATTAGCCTAAAAAAGGGCTTCCTGATCAGCCGTGTCAGCTGCTTCAAGAAGCCCTTCCTTACATTAAAGCCATTCTTTTTTACGGAATAAGATATACATCGCAATGCCTAGCACACCCATGAACGCTAAGACGAACTCATCGCCGTGAGCGACATGGAGCCCTAGAATGTTATCAAAGTTCATCCCGAACACACCTGTAATGAACGTCAGCGGCATGAAAATGGTCGTCAGCGCGGTAAAAACACGCATGATATCATTCGCACGGTTAGCCAGGCTGGACTGATAAGCTTCTCGTAAGTTCCCCATGAGATCGCGGAGCGTATCGAACGTATCCACGATTTTCACGGCATTCTCATAAATGTCGCCAAAATATTTCTGGAGCTGATGGTCGATCAGCCTGAGTTCCTTCTTGCCGAGCGTACCGATGACATCGCGCTGCGGAACGAGCACTTTTTTGAGCCAGAGAATTTCCGAACGAAGTCCGATAATCTCATTCAAATGCGATTTTTTGGTCGCTACCAAAATATCTTCTTCCAGCTTTTCAATCTTGGCCTCGATACGGTCACCAACCGCAACGTAATTATCGACGACAAGATCGACTAGATGGTATAGGAAACGATCGGCGCTGTTGACCTCTTCTTCCCAGAGGAAGGGCTTTAAAGCGCGAAGTTCATTAATTTTTTGTCTAGTAACGGTAATAATGACATGCTTGCTAAGAAATAGATTAAGTCCGCGAAGGAAAATCTCTTCATCATCAAAACGAATGCTATTAATTACGATAAAATAATGCGAATCATAAAATTCAATCTTAGGACGCTGTTCCTCTTCGCTCAAGCAGTCCTCCACGGCCAAATCATGTAGATGGAACAAAGGCTGAAGAAGTTCTAAATCCTCGATCCCTGCATCAATCCAATAAAAGCCTTTTTCTGGAGGTGTTAGTGCGACAGACACGTCATCGACCAATGTGAAAATGCCATTCTGAACCCACCGTGTTTTCATCTGATCCACCCCTTTGCATGGAATCAGCCGGTTACGTTCATCATGTGTGTGAGACTACGAATGATGGTATAACCGACTGCATTCCTACACTATAAAATTTACAAAACTTGCAGGTGCTACTCCTCGGTTCCCCGTCCAAACGTATGCCCCCCTTTTGCGTCCGTGTCGAATAATACTTGTCTAGTATAACCCTTCATATACCCCGTTTCAAGCCAAAAAGTTTGGCGAAACAAGTAGAAATGCGCTTTAGATACTTTATGGATTCAGGGCTTGTTCGGTGTCAAAAAAAAAGCGCCATGAAGTTACATGGCGGCTTTCAAGATCTTCGCTTTCAATTCTGTATAAATGTCAGTCAATTCAGAATTACCTCGGAGCAGTAGCTCTTCCTCATTCTCTGCACCGTAGATTCGACATAATAAGGCTGCGGCATCCTCAGCTTGCTGCATAGTTGGCTTCGATGTTTCAATTAGAGCGAAATATCGATGTAATGAAGCGAAAGCAGAGAAGTTATCCGAAGTTGGTGCGGACATAATAGACCCCCTTTATTGGTTAGGTAATGTAATCAGTTTGATATTTATTTAACCCTGTTATGAGCTATTTCAAACACCAATTAACGATACATTTCGTATCAATAATATCATAGCTGGACAGCCTTATGCAATTTCTTTGTTTTTGCAGGTTGTCAGAATCGGTTAATGTCTTGACTTTACCTTATTTTATAGTATGATGATTTTAATCGCATACGTTTCATTTTCTTATCAAGAGTAGGTGGAGGGACTAGCCCTATGACACCCGGCAACCGACAAACCTTTGCAAGCAAAGGGATGCACGGTGCTAATTCTTGCGGAACCGCTTTTAGAAGGCGAATCTGGGAGATAAGAGAAGGACATTGACAGTACTTTCCATGGCCTTTCTCTGATTCCAGAGAAGGTCATTTTTGCATTTAAATACACCCAAAATAAACCATTGAAGAGGAGTGAACAGGATGCCGATCAAGATTCCTGACAACCTGCCTGCCAAAGAAATTTTAAACCAAGAGAACATCTTCACCATGGACGAATCTGTCGCGTATCACCAGGATATACGTCCACTTCGCATTGCTTTGCTGAATTTGATGCCTACAAAAGAAACGACCGAGACGCAATTGCTGCGTTTGATCGGGAATACCCCGCTGCAGGTGGAATTCGTCCTTCTGCATCCGAAAACTCATACTTCTAAGAACACTTCCGTTGAACACCTGGAGTTGTTCTATAAAACTTTTGACGATATTAAAGAAGAAAAGCTGGATGGCATGATTATTACAGGCGCCCCAGTTGAGCAGATGGAGTTTGAAGATGTGAATTACTGGGAGGAGTTGACGCAAATCCTGAATTGGAGCAAAGAAAACGTCACTTCTACCTTGCATATTTGCTGGGCAGCCCAAGCGGGCTTGTATCATCATTTCGGGGTTCGTAAATTTGCGCTGGACAACAAAATATTCGGTGTATTCCCGCACACCGTCGAGGTGCCGAATACGAAGCTTCTTCGCGGTTTTGATGAAGTATTCCATGTGCCGCAATCCCGCCATACCGATGTTCGCCGTGAAGACATTGAGCGATGTCCGGACCTGGAGATTTTATCCGAATCGGAGGAATCCGGTGTCTATATCGCGGCTACACGTGACGGAAAGCATATTTTCGTAACGGGCCATTCCGAGTATGATGCGAATTCATTGAAATGGGAGTATGATCGGGATGTGAGCAAGGGACTTCCTATTGAAATCCCCAAAAATTACTACCCAAACAATGATCCTAGCAGACAGCCTTATAACACTTGGAGAGCGCACGCTAACCTGCTGTTCTCTAATTGGTTGAACTATTATGTGTACCAAGCAACTCCTTTTGAGCTTAACGCTAATATCAATGAAAGCCTGGCAAGTGCGCAACTGTAATTCGAACCCAAATCATGAGGAGGAACTCCCTTTGTTGAAAATCGAAAGTCGTCTCGCCCAAATTGGCTCCATCGAAGAACCTGTAACTGGAGCTATCAGCTTCCCTGTTTATCAAGCTACTGCTTTCCGTCACCCGAAGCTCGGTCAAAGCACTGGTTTTGACTACGCGCGTACCAAAAGCCCAACTCGCAAAGTGCTTGAGGATGCGATCGCTCAATTGGAATCCGGAGATGCCGGTTTCGCATGTTCATCCGGGATGGCCGCGCTGCAAACGGTGTTTGCCTACTTTAGTCAAGGCGATCACTTGATTGTTTCCTTGGATCTATATGGCGGTACGTACCGTCTGCTTGAGAAAATCATGTCTCGCTTCGGTGTAACGGCTACGTATGTAGATACGAACGATTTGGATGGTTTGGAGACTGCTTACCGTTCGAATACCAAAGGGCTGATCATTGAGACGCCGACGAATCCACTCATGATGATCACAGATATCGAACTTGTATGTACATGGGCCCGTAGGAAGGGTATTGTGTCCATCGTCGACAATACGCTTTTAACTCCCTATTTACAGCGTCCACTAGAACTGGGTGCAGACGTCGTCGTTCACAGCGCGACTAAATATTTGGGTGGACACAACGACGTGCTTGCCGGTCTGATTGTGACCAAGGGCAAAGAACTTTCAGAACAAATGGCGTTCCTTCACAATTCGATTGGAGCTGTTCTTGGTCCGCAAGACAGTTGGCTGTTGATGAGAGGCATGAAGACGCTGGCGCTTCGTATGGAGCGTCACGAGCAGAATGCAACAGCCCTTGCGAACTTCTTGCTGGAGCACCCGCTCATCAGCGATGTTTATTATCCGGCACTGGAGTCTCATCCAGGTCATGCCATTCAAAACAAGCAATCCAGCGGAAACACAGGAATTTTCTCCTTTAAAGTGAAAGACGCCAGACTGGTTGAGCCGATTCTGCGTCACATCCAGCTTATTGCCTTCGCGGAGAGCTTAGGTGGCGTTGAATCGTTGATGACATACCCGGCTGTACAAACGCATGCGGATATTCCGCTTGAAATTCGTCAGCAAATCGGTGTGGATGATCGCCTTCTGCGCTTCTCTGTTGGGATAGAACATCAAGATGATCTCATTGCAGATTTAGCGAATGCACTCAGCCTAGCACAAGCTGAATTAGAAGGAGAATCCCTGTAATGAGCCATTCACCGAACGATAAACGCAAGCCTCACGGCAAATTCGCTACAAAACTTATACATTTCGGCGCTGCGATTGATGAAGCGACAGGCGCTTCCAGCGTGCCCTTATATCAGGCGTCAACCTTCCATCAAGCCGATTTAGAGGTTTCTCCAGAATATGATTATACGCGTTCCGGTAACCCTACCCGTCAAGCCCTGGAAGACTACATTACAGTCCTTGAGGGGGGAACGCGCGGCTTCGCCTTTGCATCCGGCATGGCTGCGATTTCCTCGGCTTTCATGCTCCTTTCCCAAGGAGATCATGTCATTGTGACGGAAGACGTGTACGGCGGTACATATCGCTTGCTTACAACAATAATGAATCGGATGGGGGTAGAGTCAACGTTCGTCGATATGACGGATATTGCTGAGGTTCGTGCAGCGCTGCGTTCTAACACAAGAGCTGTGTTCCTTGAAACACCTTCCAATCCAACACTCAAAATCACCGACATTGCCGAAGTAGCTGCTTTTGCCAAAGAGCACGATCTACTGACGATGCTGGATAATACATTCATGACGCCTTACCATCAACGTCCAATTGAGCTAGGAATTGATATTGTGCTTCACAGCGCAACCAAATTCCTGGGCGGACACAGCGATGTCCTTGCTGGACTTGCTGTAGTTGCGAATGATAGCCTTGGCCGCAGAATGAAGCAGATCCAGAACGGGTTAGGTAATGTTCTTGGCATTCAAGATTCATGGCTGCTTATCCGCGGAATGAAAACTTTGAAAGCTCGTATGGAAGTGTCAGAGAAAAGCGCTCAAAGATTGGCGCAATGGTTATCCGAGCAGCCTGACATTGAGGTTGTGTATTACCCGGGACTTCCGAACCATCCTCGCAGAGAGGTTCATGAAAAGCAGTCCCTCGGCTATGGGGCTGTAGTTTCGTTCGATGTAGGATCCGGCGAGAAAGCGAAAAAGATGCTGAGCAAAGTGCGCATACCGCTTGTAGCCGTTTCCCTTGGCGCTGTTGAGAGCATTTTGTCCTATCCGGCTATGATGTCTCATGCCGCGATGCCGAAGGAAGTTCGCCTGCAGCGAGGCATTACTGACGGTCTTGTCCGCTACTCGGTTGGTCTTGAAGACATTGAAGACATAATTGAAGATTTGGAGCAAGCGCTTCGCGGATAAATGATCCGGAATTCCCACAATAGTCATATTTGAAAAAGGTTCCTACTTATGAAAAGCAGCAATTTGCTGCTTTTTTGGCATGAATATGGTACGATGAATGGATACGAGCCATCAGAAATTAAAGGAGTGAAGAGCTGTGAAACCGATCGATCGTATTTTAAATAAAGCACAATCAGGCGGGCGAATTGATGTAGAAGAGTGCATTACACTGTTCGAATCCGATCAAATAGAGAAAATTGGCGATACTGCGAATCAAATTATGAAAAAATGGCATCCGGACCCGATTACTACGTTTGTTATTGGACGGAATATCAACTATACAAATATTTGTGATGTGTACTGCAGATTCTGTGCGTTTTATCGTGCACCAGGTTCAGCTGAAGGGTATGTATTGCCGGACGAAACCATTTTCCAGAAGATTCAAGAGACACTGGATGTGAATGGTACGGAAATTCTGATGCAAGGCGGAACCAATCCGAACTTGCCATTCAGCTATTACACGAACATTTTGCGTGAGATTAAGAAGCGTTTTGACATTACGATGCACTCTTTCTCACCAGCTGAAATTATGAAAATGAAAGACGTTTCAGACGGCTTATCCTTAGAAGAAGTTGTTCGCCAACTGCATGAAGCTGGACTGGATTCCTTGCCTGGCGGCGGCGCCGAAATTTTGGATGACCGGACTAGACGTAAAATTAGTAAGCTCAAAGGCTCATGGCGCGACTGGATGGATGTGATGCAAACCGCTCACAAAATTGGTATGCATACAACGGGCACCATGGTTATCGGTTTCGGTGAATCGATGGAGGAGCGTGCGCTCCACATGCTGCGTATCCGAGATGCACAGGACGATGTATTGATGCAGAAGCTTAATACACCAGGTTTCCTTGCGTTCATTCCGTGGACATTCCAACCGGATAATACGAACATGAAGGCAGAGAAAGTAACGCCTGAGGAATATTTGAAAACATTAGCAATTAGCCGGATTATGCTCGACAATGTTCCGAACTTCCAATCCTCTTGGGTAACCATGGGACCTGAAGTGGGTAAACAGACCCTGAGCTACGGCTGCAACGACTTCGGTTCTACGATGATTGAAGAAAACGTGGTATCCGCGGCGGGTACGACGCACAAAGTCAACGTTACTTCAACGCTGGACATCATTCGCCAAGCGGGCAAAATTCCTGCACAGAGGAACACAAAATACCAAATTTTGCGTGTTTTCGACGACGTGAATGTGAAGATTGATAAAGATTTTGTCATGCAGAATTAATCTTTAACGCATTAATAAAGAAGCCTCCATCCCACTTGTATCGTGGTTGGAGGCTTTTTTTGCATGAATTATCGCGCATCCTGCTGCAAGGGAGCCGTGTGGATGATCGTTTTGTTTTTACCCGTTTTCTTGGCTATGTATAAGGATTGATCGGCGCCAGCGAAAAGCAGCTCTTTGGAGGTCCCTGGTTGGTATTCACTGAGCCCGATAGAGATGGTGACAGCTTGACCTTTCAGCTCTTCCTGTTTCATTTGGGAAATTTGCCACCGGATTCTTTCCAGTAAATCAAACACCACATCGGTGTTCTTCTCTGTGAAAATGATAGCGAACTCTTCGCCGCCGTATCTGGCCACAAAGTCATTGAGACCTATATGATTTTTCAAGGCGCTACTAACGTTTTTCAAGACAGCATCCCCAGCTCTGTGGCCGTAAGTATCATTAACTTTCTTGAAATTGTCAATGTCGAGCACGGCGAGATGAATGCAGAAGTGACCTAGAGCGTTTTGCATAATGAGCTCATCCAAGTATTCATGGAAGGTAATATGGTTATACAAATCAGTTAGCGCATCTGTTTTGGAGAGTTTGTCCATGATAATATTTTTGATCAATAGTTCCTGTTTCAATTCTGTTGTGATTTGCAAATTGTTCAGGATTTCAACGCCGCGCTTGATAATTCCGAAAGTAACGATCGAAATAATGCTCAGCACCGGCAATATGGTTAGGAGATCAACAAATGTATAATCTGCGAGTAAACGCAATTTTACAGTAAAAAGAATAGAGAAGGAGACTAGTGATAAGGCTACGGAATAAATAATTTTGGAGAATTGCAGGTAAAAAATAGAAACAAAAACCGGGAGTAAAAGGTAAAGGATGACGAGATTTATTTCGTAATTGAAGTAAATAATCGTGAAGGACAAGATCGCACCGCCGCTAATGATTTGGTAATCCAGCAGCTTTTTATAATATTTATTGGTCGATTCTAGTACGAGTAGGATAAGGATCATGGTGAGGACGGAAATAATGAGATGCCCTGACGTGTTGGAAGCATCCCTTTTTGTGGTAAAAGAGTAGAGAAGTTCGAATGGTAGCTGAAGCATGACAAGGAACCAGTAGGTGTTCAGTAACTTGCGGTTCCAAGCGTGTCTGTGCAGCTGGTATGCGTCTATTTGCATGGATACTCACTCCAATATGAGACTAAAGCACTATGATGACTATCATAGCATGAAAATTTGCGGGATTGGAATACCTTTACTTAAAGATTTGATAAAAAATACTGAAAGGAAATGGCAATTTGTTCGTTGTATATCTCCTACCTATCGACCATATACTCTTAAGAGGAGGATGTATTGATGGAAGGAGTGAGGGTATGGAGCTGTTTACTATCGTGATCATGAAGGTTGATGAGTCATACGTGCGTTCGCTAAGCGCTCAAATAGAACGTGAGCTGCAACTTTTACATATTGTTGAAAGTGGATGGACAATTGCATACGAATGGACAGAAACACATGCATATATCCACCTTGAATCGAAGTTAACTGACAAGGAAATTTCGGCAGTGCGAGGCCAGATGAGGCCGAATCTCGCTGGTGTACTAGCAGATCACATCATTGCAGAGAAGGAATCGAATATTTTACGCAACCTGCTTATCAAAGAATTTAAGTATGAGACCAAAGAAGACCTGGAAGCTATCGAAGGTTATTGCAAACCATCCGTATATACAGACACAGGGATGGAAGACTCCCCTGTTCTCACCAACAGCTTTGGTATTCAACGACGCAGACAAGTATTAGTCGACCAGCTTATGCTGGCTTTAGAAGAAACTTCAAGGCTCAGCTTGGACGGCTTCCTCCATTTCCGCTTGCAAGATTACACGGACGAGCTGCGGGAAATAGCAGAATATGCGATAGATGAATTCATGATGGATCGCCAGTACCAGGAATTTATTTCTCTTTTGCAATATTTTGTGTATATTCAAGAGGCTAAAATCCCGGTTGTTCATCTCATCCATAAAGGTGGTCATGAGTTTGTTATTTTGAATGATCGCATGGAGCTTATTGATGCCAATGAATTTGATGCCTCTTTTAAGATGGAAATGTTGGAGAAGGACATTAATTTCGAAGATATGATCGTAAGCACGCTGATCACGGTATCTCCTGCAAACATCTATATTCACACGAGAGATGCGGATATGACGATCATTAAAACGATTAGGCAAATCTTCGAGGATCGAACTACGGTGTGCTCATACTGCCGAACATGTGACATTTATTTAGGGGAAGCGAAAAAACAAGATCAACTATCCCCTTGACCTTGAACGAAGAGCCAATTATAATAGTGTTCGAAGGCGTTAATCAAAGACAAGAACTTTCTGCAAGAACTGCACAGAGAGAGGAGACTAGGCTGCAATCTCCTTCAGTGAAACAGTTAGTTTACCCCTTTGTAGCCGTGTTGTGGAATTCGGCCTGAATGGCAGGCTGTTAGTATTCAACACCGGAATCATTCCCGTTACCGAATGCTGATGAGGATTCGCCATGGCTCGAGTAGACATGAAGCGAATCGAACTAGGGTGGAACCACGAGCTGAGCGCACTCGTCCCTTATGGGATGCAGTGTGCTTTTTTGCGTTCAATCACATATACAGGAGGAACGAAGATGGTTGTACAAGTGAAATTACCAGATGGCGCAGTGAGAGAGTACGCAGTTGGAACGACCATTGAGCAAGTGGCGGAATCCATTTCATCCGGACTGAAGAAAAACGCGGTAGGCGGTAAAGTGAACGGAAAATCAGTTGATTTGTCATTCGCTTTGGAAAATGATGCAGACGTTGAGATTTTGACACTCGACAATGAAGCGGGATTGGAAATGTATCGTCACAGTACTGCTCATTTAATGGCTCAAGCTATTAAACGCATTTACGGTGACAAGGCTGTAAAATTAGGAATCGGACCTGTCATTGAAGACGGATTCTACTACGATATCGATTTGGATACTCCCCTGAACCCAGAGGATTTGGTGAAAATCGAGAAGGAAATGGAACGCATCTCCAATGAGAACCTGGCGATTACTCGCCGCGTGGTTTCCCGTGAGGAAGCCATTCGCATTTTCACTGAGATGGAAGATCCGTACAAACTTGAATTAATCCGCGATTTACCGGAAGATTCCGTGCTCACTATTTATGATCAAGGTGAATTCTTTGATTTATGTCGCGGACCGCATTTGCCATCCACTGGCAAGATTAAAGCTTTCAAACTGTTAAGCGTAGCAGGTGCTTACTGGCGTGGAGACGCGAAAAACAAAATGCTGCAGCGCATCTACGGAACTGCGTTTCCTAAAAAAGCGCAGCTGGATGAGCATTTGCATTTGCTCGAAGAAGCGAAAAAGCGTGACCACCGCAAGCTAGGCAAAGAGCTTAAAATGTTCGCGTTCTCCCGTGAGGTGGGTCAAGGTTTACCGCTTTGGCTGCCAAACGGTGCCAAATTGAGACGCACAATGGAGCGTTACATTGTAGACTTGGAAGAGCGTTTAGGCTACCAACACGTGTACACACCGGTTCTTGCCAATGTTGAGCTGTACAAAACTTCCGGTCACTGGGATCACTATAGCGAAGATATGTTCCCGAAAATGGTCATGGACAATGAAGAACTTGTCCTTCGTCCGATGAACTGCCCGCATCATATGATGGTTTATAAAAGTGATATGCGCAGCTACCGTGATCTGCCAGTTCGTATCGCAGAGCTTGGAACTATGCACCGTTATGAAATGTCAGGCGCATTAACTGGTTTACACCGTGTTCGCGCAATGACACTGAATGACGCTCATATCTTCTGTCGTTTGGATCAAATTAAGGAAGAGTTTTCACGTGTAGTTACCTTGATCCGTCAAGTATATGCTGACTTCGGCATTACTGACTACCGTTTCCGCCTTTCTTACCGCGATCCTAAGGACACTGAGAAGTATTTCCAAGATGATCAAATGTGGGAAACTTCCCAACGCATGTTGCGTGAAGTTGTAGAAGAATTAGGACTTCCGTTCTATGAGGCTGAAGGGGAAGCGGCTTTCTACGGGCCTAAGCTTGACGTTCAAATCAAAACAGCGCTTAAGAAAGAGGAGACTCTTTCCACAGCCCAAATTGATTTCTTGCTGCCAGAGCGCTTCCAGCTCGAGTACACTGGTGAAGATGGCCAGAAGCATCGTCCGGTTGTTATTCATAGAGGGATCATCTCGACTATGGAACGGATGACAGCATTCTTGCTTGAAAATTTCGCAGGTGCTCTGCCAACTTGGTTAATGCCGGTGCAAGCCAAAGTCATTCCTGTATCGCCTGCATTTGAGGAATTCTCAAATAAAGTGACTGAGCGTCTATTGGCTGCAGGTATTCGTGTCGAAGCGGATAACCGCAATGAAAAGCTGGGTTACAAGATTCGTGAGGCGCAGCTGGAGAAAATTCCGTTCATGCTCGTTGTCGGGGAAAATGAAGTAACGAACGAAAGCCTATCTGTCCGCAAACGTGGTCAAGGGGACTTGGGTACACATCCGATTGAACAAGTTATCGGCATGATCAATGAAGAAATCAGCAAAAAACTATAATCGCATACCATGCAAGCAGAGAAGAGTGATTCTTCTCTGCTTTTTTTGTTTTCAAAATTAGGCATTTTGGTATGTATAAGGGAACGCAAAGGGGGCATTTTAATCTGTGAGTCTGCATATGGAGGTTTAATTCTGGAATGAACTGGACAACCTGCAATAGTAGGGGAGGTATCAAAACGATGTTTACTGCGTTATTTACTAAGCCCAAGTGGCTTGGGACATGGATGATCATGAATGTTTTGATTGCGCTTTTCGGACAAGAAACAAGAAACACGGCAGAAACCGTAAGCCATATACAAGTGCCGCATCAAATGGATATCCCGAGCAATTCGGAACCTGTTTCTGTGCCAGTAACACAAGATCGTAAGCAACAAATCAATTATCGCTATGTGCCTAAACTGGACTCGGACTTGTCCAAACTTAAGGCGGTTGAAGTGACGGCTACCGGGTATTATGCAGGTAAAGAATCCACGGGGAAAACTCCGGGTCATCCTGAGTATGGGATTACTTTCTCTGGGATCAAAGTAAAGCGGGATGATAAAGCATTATCGACCATCGCTGCAGACACGAAAGTTTTTCCGCTCGGCACGGTTTTGTTTATCCCGGGATATGGTTACGGGGTAGTTGCCGACACAGGAAGCGCGATTAAAGGGAAGAAAATTGACTTGTATTTTGACACGAAAGATCAGGTCTACAAGGAATGGGGCAAAAAAACCGTCAAAGTATTTATCGTCAAGCAGGGGAATGGCAAGGTGACTGAGCTCATTTGGAATCAATTGAAGGATGAGATCATAGCTCCTACCAAATCTTTGTAAAAGTTGTTCAGGCTAAATTTTTTCATCATAAAAAATCCTGTTTGGGAAACTATAAACATACAGGAGGTGATTGAACATGGCTAAGAACAAAAACAAGAAAGCAGCACAAGACGTAGAGTTCGCTACGGAAACTGCGGTACCTAACAAGCAGCAACAAACGAACACACAAAACCAAAACAAATAACGAATAACCATAACCATAGCAATGAAAGAAAAGCAGGGGCCTGAAAGGGTCTCTGCTTTTTTATTTCTTTTCATATTCGCCTATTTTCGATATAATGTAGCAAAATCTAACATTTGCCCTTCTGGGAGGAGTGCCAATTGCTTATGCAGGCAGAGACGAAACTGAAAGCTTGGTTGTATGGTTTTATTCTCATCGGTATTGCAGTAAGTGTAATCGCTTTATTCTCAACATCTATTTGGTTCACGGCTGCAGGGTTGGCTGTTTTTTTATTTTTAGGGATATTGACCATTGCTATGAGTAAGGCATCAAGCGCTTCACTCCATTGTGAAAAGGCGCAGCAGGAGCAGTTCCGGACGTTTATACAGGAGTCGCAGGTAGTTGCGGATCGCTTGGCAGCGGCGGTGGAAGAAGTGAATCGCTCTATCAGTCAACTGCTGCACATTGCGGATGCTTCTATTCAAGGGGAAGAGGATTTGAAAGCTCGCAGCGATCAAGCGGTTGGACAGCTGCAGGAAGCGTTCGCAGCGATTCAGCAGGTGGCGGCAGCAGCTGACCATATTTTAGATTCATCGCTACATATGAATAAAGAGAGTGAACAGACCAAAGACACAGTTGTTGATGTGTGCCGCTCCCTGAATGCGACTGACGAGGTCATGAGCGATCTGCATATCAATAATGATACGATGCAACGCAAGATTCAGGATCTTACCAGTCATACTTCCAAAATCGAAGAAATCAATACGTTCATTGCTGAAGTGGTCTCTCAAACGTCGTTGCTTGCCCTTAATGCTTCCATTGAGGCCGCTAGGGCGGGTGAGCAAGGGCGCGGGTTTTCGGTTGTCGCGCAGGAGATCAAGAAGCTGGCTGCGCAAAGCCATGATGCGGTGACAAAATCCTCGGAAATTTTGACCGCTATTGAGAGTGGCGTTGCGCAAGTTGTAACAGCCGTTGCAGAAGAGAAGAAGTCAGTTGCCTTAGGAATTAGCGAAATGAAGGTGATGAAAGAAAAAATCGATACGATTTTCTCTCTAATCCTGAATGTGAACAATCTCGTCGCAAGTACAACAAGTTCAACCAAGACGCAGTCCACCCTAGTAACAGGCACGAGGTCCTCGCTCGGTCAAGTGGTAGATCTCATGAACGAAACTATGGACAGTGTCGAGAATACGCTTTTGCAAATGAAAAAGCAGCGCCAGGAAGTTTCGATGCTGCAGCACATCAACCATAATCTTGATCGCTCCTCGACAGAGCTTATCCAAGCCATTCAAGCGGTTGGTTTGCAAAATACGAAAGGAACAACAAACGTCAATATCCAAGAGATGAAGCAGCTGCTCAGCTCCCTTGTGCTTAAACCTGACATCACTTCCCTCGTCGATACGAGCCACACCGCTCTATTAAGCGCAGTTTTGAAGAAAACGGATGGTATTGAGGCTATTTGGTCGAACCGAGCAGATGGCACCTTCATTTTTTCATTGCCGGAAGCTGGCTTGGTCAGTGGAAAGGGGAGACAGTGGTGGAAGCGGGCGATGGCTGGTGAACTTTTCGTTTCGGAGGAATACGTGTCAGCTATTACGAAAAAGCCGTGTATTACCTTATCAAAAGCAATAATAAGTGACACGGGAGTCCCTATTGGTGTTGTAGGAATCGATTTAATATTGAAATAATGGTTCTCAAAACCATTGTTTTAGTGTAAAATAAGATTACTGTGATGAATGTTAACATGGAGAGATAGGTGAGTGACTATGCTGAATGCTATGCGATTAAACGGTAATTCTCAAAGGACATCTAGGAAAGCCGCGGAGGTATTTCCTTTCTTGGAAGCTTACATTACCCGCAAGGAACAGCAAGCTTTAGAGATCGAGCAGGTAGTGGAGCGTTACGAAATGAAGAGAATGAAGGAAGAGCGAGCTTATCAAGCAATGTCTTCACTTCGTCGCATGTTTACGGGGAAGAAACCTGACCATCATCTGGCCGTTGAATATATCCATTATGTGAAGAAGCCAATGGAGCAAGTGAATAAACTGCGTGCCGAAATCGCACGTGCCAGACAGATTATGAACGAATCCAAACCTGGCGAGGACATTACCATTCCCGATGATTTCGAAGAACTGCTTAACTAATATAGAGATTAAAACCCTTCCGGATGGAAGGGTTTTTTGCTGTCATATTTATCCTTTTTTCAACTGTTCCAAATCCAGAAAACCGTCTTCTTGGCTATAAGCGGGAACCCCGTGGATTCCTACATCCAAGCCTACGAGCTCTTCATCACTGCTCACACGTATGGGTACGATAAGATTAATGAGCTTCATGACGCCCCAAGTAATGGCGAAGCCCCAAATACAAATCGTGACGAGACCTAATGCTTGAACACCTATCAGGCCGAATCCGCCGCCATAAAATAAACCGGCTGTTCCCTCGCGTATGGTATCAGGCTGAGCGAATAAGCCTACAGCTAATGTTCCGATGCTGCCGCTGATCCCGTGCACAGGAAACGCTCCGACAGGGTCATCGATTTGCCTAGCTTCCAGCATTTCCGTTGCGTAGACCATCGCGATTCCGCAAATAGCTCCAATGAAGATGGCGGCAGCATCACTAACAAATGCACAACCAGCAGTGATGCCAACGAGTCCTGCAAGTGCGCCGTTGATGACCATTGGCGGGTCAGCCTTGCGATAGCGCATCATTGTAAACAGGATGCAGGTTGCGCTGCCTGCAGCAGCAGCCAACATGGTCGTTACAGCGATATGGCCGATCGATGTATTGGTAGCGCTTAGTGTACTGCCGGAGTTGAAGCCGAACCAGCCAAACCATAGGATGAAGGCACCTACGGAAGCTAACGGTAAATTGGAGGGCGGCACGATGTTGGCTGAGCCGTCGGCAGAAAATTTACCGATCCGGGGGCCGATAATCATAGCAGCTGCGAGTGCGGAGAATCCGCCAAGCGCGTGGATAACGGCCGACCCAGCGAAATCAACCATCCCTAGCTTTCCAAGCCAGCCACCTACAGCCCATACCCAGTGGCCGGCAATCGGATAAATTAAACCTGTCATGGCAATGGTGTAAAGGATGTAAGCTCGGAAGTTGATGCGTTCTGCGACAGCACCTGATACGATGGAGATAACAGCAATTACGAAAGCGCATTGGAACAGCCAATAGGTTTCATGTGAGATGTTAAGCACGATGTGTGTTAAATCTCCTCCCATGAAAAAGCCGCTCGTTCCGATGATTCCGCTTGCATCTTTGCCATACATGAGTGCAAAACCGATGAAATAAAAAACAAGTGCTCCGAAAGCGATATCAACAAACACTTTCATGATGATGCTCACGGCATTTTTCTGTCTGACAAAGCCTGCTTCCAGTAACGCGAAGCCCCCTTCCATCAATAAAATCATGGCAGCAGTTAGTACCACCCATATGGTATCTAGACCGCTGGAAAGCTGCTGGATTTGATCCATTTGTAATCTCTCCCTTATATTCGAAGCGTTCTGATGGAACAATTATACGGTTCTCATGATAAACATGTCAACGAAATACGTAAGAATACATAACATGCATGGCGCATTGTTCGTATCTTCCAAACTCATGTTAGTTATTTGTGGGTTGTGTTCGGAAAACTCAGTCTCTAGACCGAGGCAGCCTTCAATCCTTCGTCTCTTTTCAATCGTGCTTGTATCTTATAGACTAGAAGTATCTTAACAACGATGTACACAAATGGAGGAAGAACGTATGAATCCGCATATGTTTCAACGCATAATTTGGGGGCTTGTCCTTGTGACGGCAGGTATCCTTTTTTTACTTAATCAACTGGGGTTCATTCATATTGACCTTGCTTATATGTTTTCCACGTATTGGCCTGTCATTCTCATCTTTTATGGCCTCGTCGGATTCCTATGGCAGCGCAAGTATCATTGGGGAGGTTCAATCTGGAGCTTGCTCGTTTGCGGGGTAGGAACGATTTTCCTTCTTAAGAATCTGAATCTCACCGATCGCTCGCTTGGAGACATGTTTAAATTTTTGGCCCCTGTTGCCTTGATCTTATTCGGGCTGAACGTCATCTTTCGACCTGGTCGTAGAGAATCGCCTGACTGGCTTTCAATGAAAGAAGCGAAAGAGCAAGCAAGAAGAGAGAGACGAGAGGCAAGGCGGAAGGAGCACGAGAAACATAGTAGCCCGTGGGACTCCTCCGGTTGGAATCATTCTGCGACGAAGGCACCTAATAAGGAAAAAGTAGAGCGAGACCCTTTCTCGGGAAATGAAACGAAGCATACATTAAGCGATGAGGAAAAAGAAGTTCTCAAGGATATTCATGGCGAATTTCATCAAAAGCATGCGGAAGAATGGCTTGGCTCTGGAGATCCAGCCGCGAAGAGGCCTACGGTTCAACCTGAATCGCATGCTCAGCCGAAAACACAAAATCTTCATGGCCACGGTCACCACCGATACGATGACTTCGTGCGCAACTTTGATTCAGGCGATGTTCTTCATCGTCACGGCTTCATCGGGGATGTGCATCTGGGGCAAGAAGCTTGGGAATTAAAACCGATTCAAATCTCTCACTTCATTGGAGATTCTGTTATTGACCTAACCCGAGCTGCAATCCCACTTGGAGAAACAACGATTCATGTAACGGCCTTTATCGGCGACGTGAAAATATTTATTCCTAACGATCTGGATGTAGAAGTTCGGGTGATGGCAAGTTCTTTTATAGGGGATATGAAGGTTCTTGATCGCCGTGAGAGTGGATTCTTGCGCAGCGTGAGAACACAAACCTCTCATTATGAAGAAGCTGAGCGGAAGCTTATCGTCACGACAAGCATGTTTATTGGTGATATCACAATCAAAAAGATAGGTTAAGGATGGAGCATGTACAAATTGCGAATGTTCAATATGAAGTGGCAGCTGCTGAATTACTTTCTGATTTCGAGCTTACTCACCGTCTCAAGTATTTTTATTGTGCTGGAATACTATAGCAAGGAGCTCGCATCGTGGGAGTTCCGGATGTGGTTTCTCATTGCCATTTTAGCGGTCTGTTTAACAGTAGGTTATATAGCAACCAGGAGATGGCAGCGTAAGGTTGATGAACTTCATGTGGCTATGCTTGAACTATCTAAAGGCAATTTCAGTAGTCGTGTTGAGCTTGAGCCTGTTGAACCGTTCATGTACTTATATGATGCTTTTAATAAAATGGCAGCTTCTATTGAAGATCGTGTTCAGCTGCTGCAGAAACTTGGCGAGGCCGAAGCGATTCGCGATCAAGAGCTTACAGAGAATGCCGTAATGGAAGAACGGCGCCGGCTTGCACGTGATTTGCACGACACGGTCAGCCAGGAGCTGTTCGCGATTCATATGTCTGCTTCCTCATTGCCCAAAATATTGGAAAGAAACCCTGATGCTGCGCGGGCGGTAATGGATCAACTGATTCAAATGTCGCACCATGCCCAGAAGCAGATGCGAGGTTTGATTTCACAGCTTAGACCAATTGAATTAAATGATAGGAGCCTTCAAGAAGCCCTGGAGAAGTGGTTTCCGGAATATTGCCGGACCCATGAGCTGCAGGGCCAGCTTGATGTTTCTTTGCGTGAAACGATTTCAGAAGCGATTGAGCATCAATTTTTCCTCATTATCCAAGAAGGTCTTGCGAATGTCGTGAAGCACGCTTCTGCCAAAGGAGTGCGGTTGGCCATTTATGAAAGAGAGCATCAATATGTGCTTCAACTGCAAGACGATGGGCAGGGATTCGAGCGGAAGGATATCTCTTCAGCTTCCCATGGTTTATCCACCATGAGGGAACGAGCGCAAAAGCTGGGCGGCGATGTGGAGATCGACAGTAAATTAGGTTCAGGCACCCGTGTTAGAGTACGCATTCCGCGCTTTACAGGACAGACTGGCATTGTCACAAAGGAAAGAGAGGGAGAAGTGCATGAGTAACATTAAAGTAATGATTGTTGATGATCACGATATGGTTCGCGTAGGATTAAGAACTTATATTTCTATGGAACCGGGGCTGGAGGTTGTGGGGGAAGCCAGCAATGGCCAGGAGGCGTTCGATAAGCTAAACGGCGAGCTGTCCCAAGGGCTCCCAGATGTTATCTTAATGGATCTTACGATGCCCGTGCTCGACGGGATTGGAGCAACGAAATTAATTTACGGCAAATTTCCGCAAGTCAGAATTATTATGCTAACCAGCTTTCTGGAGGAAGCCAAAGTCCTTGAGGCTGTGGAGTCGGGAGCTATCAGCTATATGCTGAAAACCATCTCTTCAGATCAATTGATTCACGCCATCCAGAGCGCATACCGCGGCATGCCTGTGATGAATTCGGAAGTTTCGCTGGCACTTACGAGAGGTGTTAGGCAGCGCAACGCAATGCCGGAGGAAGAAGGACTTACTTCACGCGAGAAGGAAGTGCTGTTATTGATTGCAGAAGGTAAAAGCAATAAAGACATTTCTGAGGAACTTTTTATTAGTATAAAAACGGTTAAAACGCATGTCAGCAATCTGCTGATGAAGTGTGAATTGGATGATCGTACACAGTTGGCTATCTTTGCACACCGTAAAGGCTGGGTTTAATGAGATAGGCATATTTGACACATAAAAACTACATTTTGGAACACTCTATGCGTAAGGAAACTAATATGAGCGCTTAAGGAGTGTCGGAATGAAAACAATATCATCATCATTAGAACAGGTCAAAGAATCTTTTGACAGTGTTAGAGACCACCTGCATGAGTTTGACTTTGCACTCGGCGGCAATTGGGATTATGACCATGGTTATTTTGACCGCTTTTTAGATGAAGCTCATAAGGTGTGGTTGCGAATTCCCTTTCAAGTTGTGACGGGGAGAATCGATGGCGATACGGAGGCGACAGATGCCATCGTAGAAGTGGGAACCCCATTCGTGCTGAAACATGTCTACAATGAGGGCCTTGATCAAGCGGCAGAAGCGGAAACCTATGGAGCGATGATTGATCAGTTTCAAGCGCCGCTCGATCCGGATGCTGAAGTAGACGACAAGTGGGTAAAAGAAGCTGCGGGTCTGCTCAAAAAGGTTGAACAAGCTTGGCTGCAATAGAAGCGTCCTTTTTTTACCTCCATTTTATTGTTTTTTAATATTCGTTTAAGGTTGTGAGTGCATGATAGTACCATAGACAGCAAGACATAAACCAACTAACGAACATGCACTTTATAACTCATATAAACAAATGGAGGTAAGAAGTATGGAAGACAACAAAAAAGACTACAGCGATTTCTTCAAGTCGCAGAATAACAATAACGATTCGAATGACACAACGAACCCTAAAGAAATGAACTCTGAAGAACCGCATGACCCGAACAAAGAAAGACCTTCCTACTATTATTCTTATGGACCTTACAAGTCAGCCTTTAACGAGAATAACGAACAGGAAGCACTTACAACTTCCGCATCAAGTACAGAGGGAACTTCCAGTGTTGAGGTTACTCCGCCTAAGAACTTGCGCCCATTCAGCTTCGGCCCAGATGTAAGTTCTACACAAGGACCTGGCCCTTGGGATCCGCATGCTAGAAAACGTTCTTCTATAAAAAGCGTTTTCGCTGCTTTCATGGCAGGTGCCTTGGTCGTAGGCGCACTCATGTTCAGCGCTGACAAATTGAACTTGTTCACAGGCAATCAGCCGCTGGCTTCAGGCAGTACGGCCACAGCTACGACGAAGAGCTCTAGCGATAACGGTGAAGTGAAGAACGTAGGGCTTGACGTTGTCCGCCCAGGCAACATTTCCGCGATTGCCCAGAATGCTGGGCCAGCTATCGTGAAGGTCGAATCTTTGGTGAAGCCGAAACAGTCGACGCGCGGCGGCAACTCGCTTTTCGATGATCCGTTCTTCCGCCAATTCTTTGGAGATAACGGCGGAGGTACCGCACCGAAAAGCGGTACGGAAGGTTCGGCCAGCGGCGAGCTTCAGCCAGCAGGCATGGGAACAGGGTTTATTTTCGAGAAAACGGGCTATATTTTAACGAATGAACACGTGGTAGACGGAGCTGATGAGGTTCAAATTACGGTTGAGGGTTACGATAAACCGTTCAAAGCCAAACTGCTTGGAAACAGCTACGATCTAGACTTGGCTGTCCTCAAAATTGAAGGCGACAAAGATTTCCCGATTCTCCCTCTTGGCAAAGCAGAAGATGTGAACGTTGGAGATTGGGTTGTTGCCATCGGTAACCCTTACGGCTTTGATCATACGGTAACCGTTGGTGTGCTGAGTGCGAAGGAACGTCCGATCAGCATTCCAGATACGAAAGGAACACGCGAGTATAAGCATTTGCTTCAAACGGATGCTTCCATTAACCCTGGTAACTCCGGCGGACCTCTGCTCAACTTGAATGGTGAGGTTATCGGAATTAACACAGCGGTAAGCTCGCAAGCCCAAGGTATCGGATTCGCGATTCCGACTAGCACAATCTCTTCGGTATTGGATAACCTGAAAAACAACGTTCAAATTCCTAAAGAACCAGTTCCTTACTTGGGTGTAGGTTTACAGGATATTGGTAAAGACTGGGTTAGCGAATTGAAACTTTCAAATACGGATGGGGCATTGGTTGGCAGCGTTCAACGTAAAAGTCCTGCTTTCCAAGCTGGTCTTCGCCAATATGATGTAGTTGTTGATATTAACGGCGCTAAGATCAAGAACTCCCAGGAGTTGATTACGAAAGTTCAAGCAACAAAAGTCGGCGATAAAGTAACGTTGGGTGTTATTCGCGACGGCAAACGCATGGATGTTCCGCTTACAATAGGAGACAAGAATACGTTGGCTGAAACGCCTGCTGAATAATAGAAAGCAACCCATCTATAAACAGAGATTCGTTCGTACGATAAAAAGGAAGTGGAGACCCGCGGGCTGCATGCTTGCAGGCTCTGCTTCTTTTTTGCATGCCAAGCTGATTTTGATACAATGAAGAGAAAGATGGGGGGGCTGACCGATGAGAGAAAATATTATGGTTATCGATGATGATGAGAAAATTACGTCTATGTTAAGACGTGGCCTGGCATTTGAAGGCTATTCCGTTGAAACGGCAAGCAATGGTGCAGAGGGACTCAAGCAAATGCTGAGAGCGGAGCCGAATTTACTGATCTTGGACGTGATGATGCCGCATATTGACGGCTGGGAGGTTGTGCGCCGTATCCGCGAAAGCGGCAGCGAGGTGCCGATCTTGATGTTAACAGCCAAAGATGAAATCAGCGATCGTGTGAAAGGCTTGGATCTTGGAGCTGACGATTATTTGGTCAAGCCCTTTGCGCTGGAGGAATTGCTCGCGAGGGTGCGAGTTCTTTTGCGTCGTAGAACGGAGCGGACTGAGCAGCCTACGAACCGTTTGAACTATGAGGATACGATACTTGATTTGGATACGCGCGAGGTTTTCCGTGACGATAAATTGATTGAATTGACAACCAAAGAATTTGATTTGCTGCACCTGTTCATGCAGAATCCGAAGCGTGTTCTTTCGCGCGATATTATTATGGAAAAAATATGGGGCTACGACTACAGCGGCGAATCCAATGTGCTCGAGGTATACATAGCGCTGCTTCGTCAAAAAACGGAAGAGTTCGGCCATAAACGATTGATTCAAACCGTCCGGGGAGCGGGGTACGTATTGAGAGGAGAATTCTGATATGTCGCTTCGTTTGCGGCTGACGCTTTGGTATTCAGGTGTTTTGGCATTGACGATGCTGCTTTTCGGGATTGTGCTGTATGTTTTCTTGAATTACTTTTTGTACGATCAGATCCGTCAGGATTTGAAGCGAGAAGGGGAGCAAAGCTCCTTGCGTATTCAGAAGAGCATCGCCCTTTCGCAAAAGGGGCTTGTCGTGGAATTAGAGCTAGAGAACAGAGATTTCAATTCAACGAATACATTCCTGCAATTATACAATGTGAACCTCAAAAGCTTTAATCGCTCGGCAAACCTGCAATTTTATAATGTTGCTTTGCCACTGGATACTTCTAGCATCGATAAATTAAAGGTGGACGATGATGGTTTTTATCAAAAGACCAAGGTGCTTGGACAGGATTTCCTCATCTATTATCAAGGGATCTATAATCAAACCAGTCAACTGATTGGAATTCTCCAAGCGGCCGTCCCTATTGGCAGCTATGAGAGAACGGCCGTTACCCTTAAGTATACGCTGATGTTCTGGGCATTGCTTACGATCATCGTTGCTGCTTCGCTTGGGTGGTTTTTATCGAGAAAGGCGCTTCAACCGATCGAACGCGTGATTGATGCAGCGAATCAAATTGGGAGCGGGGACGATTTAGAGAAACGAATCGAGCACCAAGGGCCGCTGGATGAAATCGGCCGGCTCACCCAAACGATTAACGGTATGCTCTCACGTATCCAGATTACCTATCTGGAGCTGGATGAAGCTTACCGTGCGCAGCGGAGATTCGTATCGGATGCTTCTCACGAGCTCAGAACACCCCTGACGACGATTCGAGGGAATGTGGATCTTTTGGAGAAAATGTGGAAGAAAACGTCAGGGACGGAACTCGCCACACCGGAGCAGATGCAGATGTCGCTGGAAGCGATGCACGATATTGCCGGGGAAGCGCAGCGGATGAGCAGGCTCGTGAATGATCTTCTCGCGCTTGCTAGAGCAGATGCAGGGGTTGTCATGGAGAAGAATCCTGTCGAAATGCTGCCGCTCGTTCAGGAGGTCGTGAGAAGGGCTCAATTATTGGAGCATACCGCGGACTGGCAGGTGGGTGATCTGGAGGATCTAGAGCAGGCCATCGTACAAGGTAATCGCGATTATTTACAGCAGCTGTTGTTTATTTTCATTGAGAATGCGTTCAAGTATACGCCAGTTGGGACTGTATCGCTTCATGTGTCGCGGACGAATAATTTTATCGGTATTCAAATTGCAGATACGGGGATCGGGATGGATAAAGAAGATATTCCCCATATTTTCGACAGATTCTATCGTGCTGACTTATCTAGAGGGCTAACTACGGGTACGGGGCTAGGTTTATCGATCGCCAAATGGATTATAGATGAGCATGGAGGATCCGTTGAAGTGACGACGCGCAAGGATGAGGGCAGTACATTTATGATATGGTTGCCGGCTAACTTTCCTCTACCTGTGTAATCCGTTATAATAAAAGGAAAACAGATGATGTGGGTAGGTGGAAGGCATGGAAGTCGTACGAATTTCTCCAAGAGGCTACTGTTATGGTGTCGTAGACGCGATGGCATTGGCTATGCAAACAGCAAAAAATTTAAATCTTCCAAGACCAATTTATATATTAGGTATGATTGTGCACAATGCACACGTCACCGATTTCTTCAAAGAAGAAGGTGTCGTCACGCTGGACGGTGAGAACCGTCTTGAAATTTTGGAGCAAATTGAAAAAGGCACTGTCATTTTCACGGCGCACGGCGTTTCTCCCGAGGTTAGAAGACGGGCTAGAGACAAAGGTTTGACAGTTGTCGACGCTACTTGCCCAGATGTGACAAAAACACACGATTTGATTCGCGAAAAAGTAGCAGACGACTATGAAGTTATCTATATTGGTAAAAAGGGGCATCCTGAGCCGGAAGGCGCCGTAGGGGTTGCTCCTGGCCTTGTGCACCTTATTGAAAAGCTGGAAGAGGCAGACCATCTGAACATTAAGTCAGAGCGTATCATCATTACGAATCAAACAACGATGAGCCAGTGGGATATCAGGCACATCATGAATCGTCTCTTAGAGCTGTTCCCCAAAGCGGAAATTCATAACGAGATCTGCCTTGCAACGCAGGTGCGGCAAGAAGCCGTGGCAGAACAAGCCAAAGAATCTGATCTTGTTATTGTTGTCGGAGATCCCAAAAGCAATAACTCTAACCGATTAGCGCAAGTTTCAGAGGAAATTGCTGGAGTCAGGGCGTATAGAATAGCTGATATCACAGAATTGAATCGTGAATGGTTAACCCATGTCCGTAAAGTTGGGGTGACTTCAGGGGCTTCAACACCGACACCGATTACCAAAGAAGTCATATCTTACCTGGAAAGTTACGATCCGAAAGATGAAACCACTTGGGCAGTTACACGTACTATTAATATGAAGAAGCTCATTCCGGCTATGAAGTCCAAAGCAGCCAGCAGTGAGTAATTCGTATTTATTCCACAGGGCGGGATTGTGACCAGCATGCAGAGCACTCAGAAGGTGAAAATGATGAAAACTCGCTACGATTGGAAAAGCAGCAAACGCTGGTTTAGGTACAAATATTTACTTCTCTTACGTGCCAAAGGCGGCCCATCTAAGGTTGCGCGCGGCTTTTCAATTGGTCTGGCTATAGAAATGTTTACCCTGCCTACAGCAGGATTTGCATTCGTTCTTATTTTTCCTTTGGTATATTTGTTAAGAGCTAATCTGCCTGCGGCATTAATTGGGTTTGTATTCGGTAAAGTCATTTATCTTCCGTTCTCAATTCTCAATAAGCAGGTTGGAGATTGGTTGGTACCGAAGCATGTTAAGGTTTATCTGATTCATCATTTACCACATATCTTATCCAATATCATCAGAAGCGGGTTGGACTTGATTGTAGGTGGGATGGTGGTTGGAACCATTCTCGGTCTTATAGCTTATTTCCCTGTTGTGCTCTTTCTCAAATACCATACCAATCGTCGCAAAGAAAAACGCAGAATCCGCAAGGATCAGCTCACACCTTCTAAGCAAGAAGAATAGCAAATAAATTAACGCTTGACGAATCTTCGTCAAGCGTTGTATATTTACTTTAGTGATTAAAAGCGTAGAAGCGAACAAGCGTTGAAGTGATTAAGTGGAACAACCCATATAAATGAGGAGCGTGTATATCATGATCGCCATTACTTCTAACAAAACGTCTGACGAGCGTATTCAAGAAATTGTCCAATTTATCGAGAAGCAAGGTGTGCAAGCTCACGTCTCCAAAGGCGAAGACCGCACAGTTATCGGTATTATCGGTCAAGCAGATCCAAAATTAGCAGAACAACTGCGCCAAATGTCAGGAGTCGAACAAGTCGTGAAAATTTCGAAATCATACAAACTAGCAAGCCGTGACTTCCATCCGGCAGATACAGTTATCAATATTAAAGGCGTGGAAATTGGCGGCGAGCAACTAGTCGTTATGGGCGGACCTTGCGCCGTAGAAACACCGGAGCAAATCGATGAAATCGCCCGTTTGGTGAAAGCGGCAGGGGGGCAAGTGTTGCGCGGCGGCGCGTTCAAGCCAAGAACAGGGCCATACAGCTTCCAAGGCGTTGGCGTAGAAGGTTTGATCATGATGGCTGAAGCGGGCAAGAAGCATGGACTTCTAACCATTACAGAAGTAATGACTCCTGAGTACGTGGATGTGTGTGCTCAGTATGCAGATATCCTGCAAGTAGGCACACGCAATATGCAAAACTTCGATCTGCTGCGTAAGCTTGGTACGATTCAAACGCCAGTTCTGCTAAAACGCGGATTTAGCTCCACATATGACGAATTCCTGAATGCTGCAGAATACATTCTTGCCGGCGGTAACCCGAACGTGATGCTCTGTGAGCGCGGAATCCGAACATTCGAAACATACACGCGTAATACATTGGATTTATCTGCTATTCCAGTACTTAAACAACTTAGCCATCTTCCTGTCATTTCTGATCCAAGCCATGGTACGGGTCGCAGAGAACTTGTCGTTCCGATGACCAAAGCTTCCGTTGCTGCAGGCGCGGACGGCTTAATCATCGAAATGCATACAGATCCGGACAACTCCATGACTGGCGACGGCGTACAATCGCTGTTCCCGGACCAATTCGCAAACTTGCTTGTTGATTTAGAGAAGCTTGCGCCATTGCTTGGCAAAAAGTTCGATACGCAGAAAGAAGCTATTCTGGCATAATATTATGTTCAAGGAAACGAGTTTCTTCTATTAGGAAGAAACTCGTTTCCTTTTTTTGTATATAAGAAAAGTCTGTGAAAGAGTGTGAGCATAGCTTACACATCAATAAAAAATACCTGACATAAGTATTGACTGTGAAAGCTTAATCGCTATATAATATGTGCAAGATAACAACAAAAAGTTGAACATTAATCATGTAAAGTACGTTGAATGTACGGAAATGGGAGGGTTTTTTAAATGTCAGTTCAAAACGTGTTGAACCTTATCAAGGAAAAAAATATTGAGTGGGTAGATTTTCGTTTCGTAGGTCTTTCCGGTAAAGCACAGCATATCTCTTTGCCAGCTACGGAAGTAGATGAAGAAACATTTGTAAACGGCGTAGCTTTTGACGGTTCCTCCATCCCAGGATTCCGTGGTATTGAACAATCTGACATGGTAATGATGCCAGATACGGAAACTGCTTATGTAGATCCTTTCACAGCTCACCCAACATTGATCATTATGAGCAACATCCATACGCCAGAAGGCGAGCGTTACGATCGTGATCCGCGCAGTATCGCACAAAAAGCTGAAGAGTATCTTCAAACAACTGGTGTTGGTACGACTGCATTCTTCGCACCAGAATCCGAATTCTTCATCTTTGATGATGTTCGTTTCGAAAATGGCATGAACAAGTCTTACTTCGAGGTTGACTCCGAAGAAGCAGGTTGGAACACTGGCCGCAAAGAAGAAGGCGGCAACCTTGGTTATAAAGTTCCAGTTAAAGGCGGTTACGTTCCAGTAGCTCCAATCGATTCCCAACAAGACATTCGTTCCGAAATGTGTAACAAGCTTGCTGACGCAGGTCTTCGCATCGAACGTCACCATCACGAAGTGGCAACAGCTGGTCAAGCTGAAATCAACTTCCGTTTTGACACTTTGACTAAAACAGCAGATAACCTGCTCAAATACAAGTACATCGTTGCTAACACTGCAAGAGAATATGGCAAAGTTGCTACATTCATGCCTAAGCCGCTGTTTGGCGACAATGGTAGCGGTATGCACGTTCACATGTCCATCTTCGACGGAAGCGAGCCTTTGTTCTATGAAAAAGGAGCATATGCAAACTTAAGCGAAATGGCAATCAACTATATCGGTGGTATCCTTTACCATGCACCAGCATTGATTGCTTTGACGAACCCAAGTACAAACTCCTTTAAACGTCTAGTTCCTGGTTACGAAGCACCGGTTAACCTTGTATTCTCCAAAGGAAACCGTTCCGCTGCAGTTCGTATTCCAATCGCGGCTGTGACACCTAAAGGCTGTCGTATCGAATTCCGTACACCAGACAGCACAGCTAACCCATACCTTGCTTTCGCAGCAATGTTGATGGCTGGACTTGACGGTATCAAAAAGAAAATCGATCCACGTGCACTTGGATACGGTCCTTTCGATACAAACATCTATGAAATGTCTGATGCTGAGAAAGCTGAAATCCGCAGCGTTCCTGGTACATTAGACGAAGCTCTTGATGCTCTTGCAGCTGATTCCGACTTCTTGATTGAAGGCGGCGTATTCACACAAGATTTCATCGATAACTATATCGAATTGAAACGTGGCGAAGCGAAACAAGTTGCAATCCGCATTCACCCGCACGAGTACAACCTGTACTTCGATTGCTAATTTCTTAGCCCTTATATATTTTATTAAGATGAGCTGCTTCTATCATGGTCTTCCATGGTGGAGGCAGCTTTTTTTAATGATAACAATTACTTTTTAATAATTATTCTAATTTATTACTGGAAATTTAATGAAAACAAGGTATAATGAAAACATCAATCATTTCATATTCATTATTATTCCAACGCAGGGAAGGAAGATATTTTATGAGAATCACCCTTATTGCAGGAAGCAACCACCAAGCAGCTACAAGTACGAGACTCACGGAGTATATTCAGCACTTGGTACAATCACATGGGCATCAAGCAACACTTATTGATCTGAACAAAACACCAATACCTTTTTATTCACCGGATGATGCTCATGGTGGTCACGAGGCACTTGAATTTCTGAAGCGTGCGATGCACGAAGCGGATAGCATTGTGCTCGCGACGCCCGAATATCATAGCGGAATCTCTGGCGTCCTAAAAAATGCACTGGATCATCTCGGACAAGATCATTTTAATAATAAAGCTGTTCTTTCTGTCAGCTCATCAGGCGGTGCTGTAGCCGTTAGCTCGCTAACGCAGCTGCAAACGATCGTTCGCAATCTTCACGGCATTAACTGCCCAGAGTGGATTTCAATTGGCGGTGATCAGCGGAAAAGTTTTCAAGCAGGGGTAGCTTATGCCGATATTCATCCAGATGTCGATAAACGCGTTAGGCGTGTCGTAAATTCATTCCTCGATTTGACAACTATATTGAATGTTCGACAATAGTTTGTTCGACAAGAAATGATTTAAATTCACATTTTATTTCATAAGAGTAGTGCTAAGCGTTCAGACGCTTTGCATTGCTCTTTTTTTATTGTTAACCAGCGAATAGATGAAAATGTATTTACAAGGCTGTTTGGATCTGCTAAACTGACCACTATCAATTGTTAACTTAAATATTGTTATTCAGGTTGACAATTAATTCTGATTAGGGGGGATTGTCGTGTCAAAATCCTACGAACGGCTTGTGGCCCTAAACAAGTCGCACGTTTGGCATCCTTTTACACAAATGAAAGACTACAATAACGAGGATCCTCTCATCATTGAGCGCGGAGAAGGCGTTAGGCTCTACGATGTCCAAGGACGTGCTTATTACGATGGATTTTCGTCCGTTTGGCTTAATGTTCATGGACATCATGTACCAGAGCTTAACCAAGCCATTTCGAACCAATTAGAGCTAGTTGCTCATTCAACTTTGTTAGGAATGGCTAATATCCCTGCAATTGAATTGGCTGAGCAGCTGGTGAACATCACACCACATGGATTAAACAAAGTGTTTTATTCGGATTCTGGAGCAACCGGGGTGGAGATCGCAATTAAAATGGCTTTCCAGTACTGGCATAACAAGGGGGTACGTAATAAAAAGTCTTTTATCACAATGGGTCAGGCGTATCACGGAGATACGATTGGCGCGGTGAGTGTTGGGGCGATTCCCCTTTATCATGAGGTGTTTCGTCCCATGTTGTTCAAGTCGCACGTCATCCCTTACCCCTATGCTTATCGACATGAAGGAGGGGCAGAGGGAGCCAAAGAAGCGACTATAGATGCTTTGCGAAGTTTGCTAGAAGAACAGGCGGATGAGATTGCGGCACTTATTGTGGAGCCAATTGTCCAAGGAGCCAGTGGGATTGTCGTGATGCCCGAGGGCTGCCTGCGCGAGATGGCTGAGCTTTGCCGTAAGTACGACGTGTTATTAATTGCAGACGAGGTTGCAACTGGCTTCGGCCGGACGGGTGAGATGTTTGCTTGTGACCTGGAAAACGTAACACCGGATCTGATGGTGGTTGGAAAGGGACTCACAGGCGGCTACTTGCCTGTAGCGGCAACGCTGGCGACGGATGAGATTTATGGCGCTTTTTATGCGGATTATCACGAGCAGAAAACTTTTTTCCATGGACACTCTTACACGGGGAATCCGCTCGGTTGTGCTGTAGCTTTGGCCAGCTTAAGGCTTTTTGAGGAGAGAAAGATGTTGGAGGGAGTCCGCTCTAAGGCTGTATTTACTGCGAATAAGCTAGCTGCACTTATAGAAAGACCGCATGTCGGTGAAATCCGGCAAAAAGGATTGATGATCGGAATCGAGCTTGTTCGTGATAAAGGTTCGCGAGAACCGTACGAATGGGAAGAGCGGATTGGCGTACGAACGAGTCAGAAAGCGAGAGAACTTGGCATGCTGACGCGGCCGCTTGGTAATGTGATTGTCTTCATCCCGCCTTTAGCGAGCACTGAGGCTGAGCTTGGAGAGATGACAGCAATTTTGGCGGAATCCATTATTCAGGTCACGGAAGGAAGCGGCGGATCATGAATAAAGATAACGCGGAGCCAATCCGGGGCTTGTTCATCACAGGTACGGATACCGGAGTCGGCAAAACGATGGTAACGGCAGCGATAGCAGCGGCGCTTCGTGCGGATGGTTGCCAGGTAGGCGTGTGGAAGCCCGTACAGTCCGGGGCACGCCTAGGCCGTGGAGAAACAGATGCGGAACGACTGCTGCAGCTAACGGGAATCAATGAACGGCCAGAAGCAGTAGCGCCATACACGTTTGAAATGCCACTTGCTCCTATACTTGCTGCTAGGCATGCTGGCGTGACCTTAACGGTGCTGGAGCTGATCGCCGCGGGCAAGCCGCTTACTAAGCGATACGAGGCCCTGCTTATTGAAGGCGCAGGAGGCGTGGCCGTTCCGCTGAACGATGATGCTCTGATGGCGGATCTGATCGCAGAGCTTCGAATTCCTGCACTGATTGTTGCCCGTTCCGGTCTGGGGACGATTAACCATACGATATTGACGGCAGCTTTTCTATGGCACTATGGAATCCCGATCTTAGGTGTCATTTTAAATGATGGTGATGATCCAGAAATTGGGCACGATCCGAGTGTTGCCACGAACGCGGAGCTTATTGAGCAGTACAGCGGTCTTACCGTTCTCGGGCGTTTTCCTTTTTTACCCGCTGATGTCGATACCGATCTTTTAATACATATGGCTAGGAAATCCATACAACTCGGACCGATCAAACAAGCGTTAAAGTTCTGCCATAATGAACGCCAAGGAGGAGACAATGAACAACATTTCAACCTGTAAGGATTGGCCTTTGTTGGCCCAAAAAGCATTAAACGGCGAGTGTTTGACGGAAGAGGAAGGGCTGGGTGTGCTCGAAGCAGGCAATGATGAGGTTCTGCCGCTGCTCCAAGCTGCTTTTCAAGTAAGAAAGCACTATTACGGTAAAAAAGTTAAATTGAACATGATTATAAATGCGAAAAGCGGGCTTTGCCCCGAGGACTGCGGCTATTGCTCGCAATCGATTGTGTCAACAGCGCCGGTAAGTAAATATACCTTGCTTGATAAAGATACGCTGCTTGCTGGCGCACGTGAAGCAATGGCGCGTAAAGCCGGCACATACTGCATCGTAGCAGCAGGCAAAGGTCCGACAGACAAGGAACTGGCGCAAGTCGTGGATGCTGTAAAAGAAATCCGTGAAACGATGCCGCTCAAAATTTGCGCTTGTTTAGGCATTTTGAAGGACGAGCAAGCGCAGCGACTAGCAGAAGCAGGCGTACATCGATACAACCATAATCTCAATACGAGCAAAGCGAACTATCCGTCGATTACGACGACCCATACGTACGATCAGCGTGTTGAAACGGTGGAAAAAGTAAAAACATACGGCATGTCCCCCTGCTCCGGTGTCATAATCGGAATGGGTGAAACCAATCAAGAAATTGTAGAAATGGCCTATGCGCTGCGTGAACTGGACAGTGATTCGATTCCGATTAATTTCCTCAATGCGATTCCTGGAACACCTTTGGAGCATGCAGGGAGGACCCCGGCGATGAAGGCTTTGAAAGTGCTCGCTTTATTCCGCTTCATCTGCCCATCCAAAGAAATTCGTGTAGCAGGAGGCCGTGAGGTGAATCTGCGTACACTGCAGCCCATGTCGCTGTATGCGGCGAATTCGCTTTTTGTCGGAGATTATTTAACAACGGCAGGCCAATCGATTGGCGTGGATCACCAAATGATCGAGGATTTGGGCTTTGAGATTGAACTTAACGCTTTGTAAGGGGGCAGACAATGAATCCGATATCATCTTTGAAATGGATGGAACAGGAGCTTGCCTCTCTGGAAGAAGCCTCATTGAAACGATCCCTACGGGCAAGTTTAGCAGTTCCAGCGTCTCCAGGGCACTTGTACCGCGGCACAGGACCGCACAACTTGCACAACATGCATAACATGCTCAACTTGTCTGGCAACGACTATCTTGGACTGTCCCAGCATCCTGCGATAATCGAAGTGATGCGGGAAGTGCTGCTCAAGGATGGCGTTGGCGCCGGGTCTTCCAGGCTAGTCACCGGCAATCGGCTGGCTTATACGGAACTTGAAGAAGCTATAGCTGAATGGCAGAGCTGCGAAGCTGCGCTTATATTTGCCAATGGTTATATGGCAAATACAGGAGTTATCCGTGCTGTAGTCGGCAGGGGGGATGTGGTGTTCAGCGATCAACTGAATCATGCCAGTATTGTGGATGGCATTTTGATGAGCCGGGCGGAGATGGCACGTTACAGGCATAACGATATAGAGCACTTAGGGGCGCTGCTGCATAAGCACCGCGACAGGAAACGAAAACTGATCGTTACAGATACTGTCTTCTCCATGGATGGAGATCAGGCTCTCCTGCGAGATCTCATCCTCCTCAAACATGAGTATGGAGCGATACTGATGGTGGACGAAGCGCACAGTGGAGGAGTTTATGGGAGACGCGGCGAGGGGTTATGCCATGTTCTCGGGGTTAAAGACGAGGTGGACATTCATATGGGAACGTTCAGCAAAGCCTTCGGTACCTATGGCGCTTATGTTTGCGGCAGCCGCACGCTCATCGATTACCTCGTGAACAAGGCGCGCACGCTTATCTATTCAACAGCAATGCCACCTGCGCTGCTCGCAGGTATTGCTCAAGCATTGGTGCTGGTGCAGCAGGAGCACTGGCGGCGTGAACGGCTGCACACAAACATTCGTTCCTTCCGATCTTTGTTGCAAAAGTCAGGCTTCCTGCTCGGAATAGGCGACTCTCCTATCGTCCCGATCATCATCGGTGATAATGAGACTGCTTTGCGCTTCAGCGCAACGCTGGAAGAGAACGGCATCGCAGCGGTTGCAATCAGACCGCCGACGGTTCCAGAGGGGACTGCGCGCATACGCTTCTCTTTGTCCTCAGCCCACTCAGATAAAGAACTGCGGTATGCAGCCGCGTGCATTCGTGAGGTAGGATTACAGCTTGGAGTTTTGAGATGATGACACCAGGAAAGAAAGCGACGATCGTATGGTTCCCTGGGTGGAGTATGCCGTCCGAGGTTTTTGACCGGCTTTGTAACGCACTGCCTGATTATCATCACGTGCATGTCAATATTAGCGATTCTGAAACGCCTGAAGACATGCTGTCGATCACCGAAGATGTGGCAGCAGAATGGCAATCTTCGGCAGTCCATAGACCTCTATTCATTGGAGGATGGTCGCTTGGCGGATTGTTGGCGCTTAGATTAGCAGCTCAAGGTTTGGTGGATGGCCTCCTCCTATTTGCGGCTACGGCTCAATTCGTTCGCTCGAAGAGCGAAGCCCATCTAGGCCAGCCGGACGCTTATATCAGGCAGATGATCAAAGCTGCCGCGCAAGATGCGCTTGCTGTAGAAGCCAATTTTCGTCAAATCCTGTGGACAGAAACAGAGCGAGAGGCAGGAATAGGTGACAAACTTCCTCCAATAGGCAGCTGGACAGTACCGGCTCTGACGTCAGGCCTTCAGATTTTGCGGAAGGTGGAAGTTAGCGCTGTACGCTCAGAAATTGCGTGCCCAGTGCTACTGTTCCATGGCAGGGAGGACCGGATATGCCCTTACAAAGGGGCAGAAGAGCTTGCTGCTGGACTGTCTCACGCAAAGTTACATGCCATACCTGATTGCGGTCATGTACCATTTCTAGGAAGGGAAGAGGAAATTGCAGCAGAAATAAGGCGGTGGTGGGTTGAACAACAGCACGGAAATTGAACGTCAATTTAATCGGAGTTCGGCAGGTTCCTACGATCAACACGCTAATGTACAGAGGATGATGGCGGACCAGCTTGCTGCGGCGCTTAAAGTGCTGGATAGCGCGCGCGATAGTGCGCCAATATGTAGGATTCTTGAGATTGGCTGCGGTACAGGAGTTGTGACGAGCGGGTTAGTTGACACATGGCCAACAGCGGTGATTACTGCTTTGGACATTGCACCTGGCATGCTTCGGGCGGCTGAGCAGCGTATAAGGTGCAGTCAGCCTGCTGACAGAGACATACACTTTATTCACGCCGATGTGGAAAAGTGGTCGGCAGCTGCACCGTCGGCTTCATTCGATTTGATCGTCTCCGGCGCCTGCTTTCAGTGGTTAAAACAACCGAAGATGACACTTCAGCATCTTCGGCGTCTTCTTCGCCCGGGCGGTATGTTGGTATTCACGACATTCGGGCCGGCAACATTTGATGAGCTGCATGAGTCATTCATGGAGGCGTATCGTGAGGTTGGGCGTCAGCCGCAGCGGCATGGGCTAACTTTTCAATCCAGCGCTGAGTGGAGAGAAATGCTTGTGGACAGTGGCTTCTCGCACATCCAAGAAGATGGCTTGCTCCAGGTGGAAACGTACCCGACGCCTAGGGATTTTCTGCATACAGTTAAAGCAATGGGAGCTAGCACTTCGGAGGCAGCGGTTGTGCCAGGCATCAGCACACGGCGTTTGTTCGCCAGCATGTACAAGGTGTATGCATCGAGGTTTAGCGTATTAGGAGGCGTTGCAGCTACCTATGAGCTTTTGATGATGCAAGCGAGTGTTCCTCAAAAAGATAGTGACTCAGACAGGTTCTGAAGTCTCTATCTTTTTTGTTTTATACATAGTTTTGACACATTTATGTGCTAAAGTATGGAAAATTGGGCGTGGAGGGAAATCATGGGAGTAACTTGGACGAACACGGAAGTTGTTCATTTATTGCTTCGTGCCGGATTTGGAGGGGCAGAGGACGAGGTTAAGACTTGTGTGGCTCTGGGTCGCGAGGAGACGGTGCGACGGCTTATCGCAGGTGAAGCATTGACCGAAACGGCTGCGCTGACACCTTTTGATCAACTTAACGCAGAAGGTAAGAAAGCTCTGGATCCATTGCAGTTTGGCGATCAGCAAATGTACTGGTTATACCGGATGGTGAATTCCAGCGCACCGTTGATTGAGAAAATGACGTTGTTTTGGCACGGACATTTCGCAACTGCAAATTACAAGGTCAAGGATGTCACACTGATGGTTCAGCAAAATGCGCTGTTCCGCAAGTATGCGTTAGGTAATTATAAGGAGCTCGTACTCGCTATCGGCAAAGATCCGGCTATGATGATTTGGCTGGATGTGAATCGCAATAAGAAAAACAAGCCGAATGAGAACTATGCACGTGAAGTGATGGAGCTTTTTACACTTGGCATTGGTCAATATACCGAAACGGATGTGAAGGAAGCGGCGAGAGCTTTCACGGGCTGGACGTACAGCGAGAAGGAAAATAAAGTAGCTTTTAATCCCAAACAACATGACAATGATCCGAAAACGCTGCTCGGCGAAACGGGAGATCTGGACGGCGATAAGGCAATTGATATTATTTTTCATCAAAAGTCGTTATCTTCGTTTCTAGCTTTGAAATTGCTCAAATATTTTGCTACAGATAATCCGCCAGACAGCTGGATACAGCAAGTGGCGAAGCACATTGTAGAAAAGGCGACAATCGGAGAAGTGCTTCACGAGCTGTTCTTGTCGGACGATTTCTATAATCCCAATTTACGGTTATCTCTCATTAAAACCCCGGCTGATTACGTAGCTAGTATTCTCAAAACGCTGCGGCTGCCTGTAGCCAATGGACATGCGCAAGCGATGAAGAAAATGGGCCAGGAACTCTTTTCCCCGCCTGATGTTGCAGGTTGGAGAGGCGGCTCATCATGGCTGAATACCAACTTGCTGCTCGCGAGGTATCGATTCGCTGAGTCCATTGCTATGCAAATGAACAACAAGAAATGGATGCCGGATGATACCACGCCGAAGCAAGCGGAACTGCCAGAGGAATGGGTGAAGCTGTGGAGTCAGCATCTCGGGATCACGCAATTATCGGATAAGACGTTGAAGGGTTTAAGCGCTTATGTGGCAGATACCATCTTACATACGAAGCAGAAAAACGCCGGTTTACAGGGCTTGTTGCAACTAATCTTAATCAGTCCGGAAGCACAAATGAAATAGCGGAGGTGAAGGCATTGAAATTAACAAGAAGGGAATTTCTGCTGAAGGGTACGGCGATGTTTGCTACTTTAAGCCTTGGCGGCATTTTGTTTACGGAAACCGGCAAATCGATATTCGCAGGGGGAGCCGAGGACGATGTCGACGAGCCAGTGCTCGTTGTTGTGCAGCTTAGCGGAGGCAATGATGGTATTAATACGCTTATTCCTTATGGGCAAGGCGTTTATTATGATTCAAGACCAACGCTGGCTTATCAGCAAAAGGACGTGCTTGCTCTTGATAATCAAGTGGGCTTGCATCCTAGCCTGGCCGGGCTCGCAGCCCTTTACAAGAGTGGGAACATGGCGGTCATTCAAGGTGTCGGTTACCCGGAGCCGGATCATTCCCATTTCCGGTCTATGGAAATTTGGCAGACCGCTGAGCCAGCGATAATTAGCCGAAGCGGCTGGTTAGCCCGCTATGTAGAGTCTTCGCTGCGCGATAACACGAATCCGCTCAAAGCGGTTCAGGTTGGTGCGGCGGGCAGCAAAGCTTTTGCCTCGGAAAAGATGAGCTTTCCTGTTATTCAATCGCTGGAATCATATCATATGATCGATCCGAAAACGGCGATGATGGACAAAAATCGGATAAGCAAAGCTTTTTTGGACATGTATGGTGATCAGAACCAGATGGAACAGCTGCGAGTCGTTGCGGGGCGCGGATATGAGGCGTATAAAAGTGTTGAAGCTATTCAATCGTTAACAGCAGCTTATGTCACTAAGGTAGAGTACCCGAAAACGAATTTTGCCAGTGATCTTCAACTCGTTGCCAAGCTGCTCACGGGGAAGTCGGGAACGCGAGTATGTAATGTCCAAATTGGCGGATTCGATGATCATGCCGATGAAAAGGAGCAGCATGCAAGAGTTTTGACACAGGTTGATCAGGGGCTGACGGCCTTTTATAAAGATTTGGAAGTGCAGGGTCTGCAGGATCGGGTTGCCATCATGGTGTTTTCCGAATTTGGGCGTCGTGTGAAAGAAAATGGGAGCGGTGGCACGGATCACGGCACGGCAGCACCGATGTTTGTGATTGGCGGGAAAGTGAAAGGCGGTCTCTATGGCGCTTACCCGAGTCTAAGTAATTTGGATAACGGGGATTTGAAATATGAGGTTGATTTCCGCTCCGTGTACAGCACTCTGGTGGATAGTTGGTTAAAAGGTGACGCTTCAGCTGTTCTTGGGAAGACCTATGAATCGTTGAAGTTTATATAGGGATAGTGGTAATCTATTTGATAGAGTGAAGATTTCTAGATTTTGATGGACGCATGGAAGGTGGGTTAAGTACGGTGGAAATAAAACCGATCTCGGATCATTTGAAGGAGCAATTAAACATCCTTTTCGTGGGATATAACCCAAGTATTCGATCGGGTGAAACCGGCCATCACTATGCGAATCCGAACAATCGGTTCTACCGCATATTAGTTCAAGCTGGATTAACGCCTCGGCTGTATAAGCCTCAAGAAGATCAAGATCTACTTGAACTTGGTTATGGATTTACGAATATTGTGGCGAGGCCCTCACTGACGGCTGCTGAAATAACGCCTGAGGAATACAGGGAAGGCCGCGTAATTCTCAGGGAGAAGATCCAAAACATGCGACCAAGGGTTGTGTGTTTTGTAGGCAAAGGAGTTTACGAACAATATAGCGGCCGTAGAGGCATGGCATGGGGCAGCCAGCCAGAGCCTATCGTACCAGGTGTAGTAGAGTACGTATGTCCCTCCTCCAGCGGGCTGGTTCGGATGAAGCTCGAGGAGATGGTCGCTATCTATAGCGGAATTAAGAATTTTATCGGGATGGAGTTGGGTAATGGATGAATATTCCATGGCTGCATTGGGCGAAAGAAATTCAAGCGATTAGTCAAGCTGGGCTTACTTATGGCGAGAACGGCTATGATTTGGAGCGTTACGAGGCGCTGCGCAAGATCAGCGTGGAGATGATGAGTCACTTCACGGACACCCCGATTGACAAAGTGACGGAATTATTCGCCAGTGACACGGGGTACCAGACGCCGAAGGTTGATATTCGGGCGGTTGTTCTGCAGGAGCACAAGATGCTGCTTGTAAAGGAAAGAACCGACGGCGCATGGGCTTTGCCAGGCGGTTGGGCGGATATCGGCTACACACCAAGCGAGGTCGCTGTCAAAGAGACACGCGAGGAAGCGGGTTATGAGGTCAAGCCTGTGCGTTTGCTGGCGGTTCTGGATAAGAAGTGCCATGCACACCCTCCTGCTCCCAACTATGTATACAAGATATTTATCTTGTGCGAGTTAATCGGCGGAGAGGCGCTTGAGGTCAGTTTGGAAACGACCGAAGTTGGCTTTTTTGGCGAAAATGAGCTGCCGCCTCTGTCGATAGAGCGGAATACGGTAGAGCAAGTAAAACGGATGTTTGAGCTTGCTAACGGCCCAGCATCGCAGGTGCTGCTGGATTAAAAACAAGAATGCTCCCAGTCGTATAGCCACGGCGGGGAGCATTTTGATTTATCGCGTCAATATAGGCTTAAGTTGATCGAGGATACCCTCCATTTGCTTGGAGCATTGCTCGTACATCGCCTTTGCTTGTTTATTGTTGGTGGTCAGTCCGTATAGCATGAGATCTGCTTCACACTGTTTTAAGCTAGCGAAGAGAGTAGCTTTTTCCTGCGGTACAGGGATATTGATTTTATCATCAAACAAATCTACATACAATTGGCCGTACGAATCGACTTCCCCGAGAAATACATTTTCAATGGTTATTCCTATTTTGTCTAGTTCCGTTTTGAGCCAACCTCGGCTGAAACCGAGAGTAGCCAGTGATTCGTCCAGTATTTCGCCATCCATGATAACCGCTTGAGGTTCCTTCTCAGGTGCCACTTTGATGCCCAAATGTTTGGGTGTTAAGGGCTGATTTTCGCGCTTTAACAGGACATTGATTTCCCCGTTCGGCTCCATGATTGCAAATTCAACATCTGCCACCATGAAAGCAGACCGCTTCCGCAGCTGCTCCATGAGCTCGTCTGTGGTCAGCCGCTCCTTTTTCAAGTTATCTTCCAGCACTTTGCCGTCTCGAATGAGAACGGTCCCCTTGCTGTCAATAAAATCCCGCATTTTTTTGCTTTTAAGCTGCAAATATTCAATGCCTAAAGAACAAGCGATCCAAACAGCCAAAGATACCAAACCAAGGTACCAATTCGCCTCCAGATCAAGTGAGATATAGGCCGCAAGGCTGCCAATGGTAATACCGGTTATGTATTCGAAAAAAGAAAGCTGCGAGACTTGTCTTTTCCCTAACATCTTTGTCATCAGGAAAAGTACGATAACGGCTAACAATGTCCTTAATACAATTTCAAGCCAATCCTGCACGTTGGAACCTCCTACTTGTTGAATAGCTATTTCACAAAGAGAAATGAGCAAAGTCAATTGTATTTCATTGTTTGTAGAGTGTCAGAAAATTATTCAAAACCATACATTTTATGTAAGGGTCAAAGGGGGCCCAGAGCGAAAACGCCCAGCCTCTCATAGGAAGGCTGCCGGCCCAAGTGGCTGCGGTAGAGGACGATGTCCGCTGCCCGCCACGCGGGCAGCGAAGGCGCGCCTGCCAGGGCGGCGCGCGAGAACGGTTCCGCCGCTTGCTGGTAGCGGCGGGCTAGCGTGAGATGCGGCCGGTAGGCGCGCGCCTCGGCCGGAAAGCCATGGCGGGCACAGGCGCCCGCGACCTCGCGCTGCAGCGCAGCCAGCGCGTCCAGTTCGCCGGCGATGCCCGCCCAAAGCACCGACGGCGCTGCCGGAGGTCCGAACACGCCGAGCCCCTCGGCGTGCAGATTCAGCGGCAGCGCAGCTGCTGCGATCTGGCGAAGTTCGTTCGCCAGCGTGTCGGCTGTCTCGGCGGATGTGTCGCCGAGGAAGCTTAAAGTGACGTGGACGTCCTGTGGATGCGTCCACTTATGGAAGGGCAGCCGCTCCTTGAGGGAGGCTGCCAGGAGAGACAGCTCCCGCTGGGACTCCTGCGGGAGACCGATGCCGACAAAAAGCCGGTATTTGTCGGACGGTGTTGAAAGCGCTTTTGTCGAATGAGCAGAAGGATGCATGCGAGTTTAGGCTCCTTTTCAGCTTTTTATGACGCGTACCCTGGTCCGGATTTCCTGCTTCAACTAGCATTGCCAACTAAGGTTTTACTTGATGCATGAGGAGAATATTGCTATCATAGCCATAATACAAAAAGCAAAGGTGTGGTCATTCATGGGAAATCGGGCCTATAACTTTAACGCAGGGCCTGCGGCATTACCGCTCGAAGTTTTGCAGAAAGCGCAAGAGGAACTTGTCGAATTCAAGGGTATCGGCATGTCGATCATGGAAATTTCGCATCGCAGCGCGGAATACGAGCAAGTACATACTGAAACGCAGCAATTATTGAAGCAAATTTTTGCTATTCCGGATGGCTATCAAGTACAGTTCCTGCAAGGCGGAGCGAGTACTCAATTCGCTATGATTCCTATGAATTTCTTGAAGCCAGGCAAAGTGGGCAGCTATGTGCTGACAGGCGCTTGGGCTGAGAAAGCGGTACAGGAAGCAAGTCTTTTCGGAGAAGTAGCTATTGCAGCTAGCTCCAAGGAGAACAAATTTATGAAAATTCCGGATCTCAGTGAAATCAACATTCACCCGGATTCCGCTTACCTGCACTTGACATCCAATGAAACGATCGAAGGCGCTCAGTTCCAAAGCTATCCGGAAACAGGCAATGTGCCGCTTATCGGGGATATGTCCAGCGATATCTTGAGCCGTCCAGTTGATGTATCGAAGTTCGGCATGATTTATGCTGGTGCCCAAAAAAATCTAGGTCCATCAGGCGTGACTGTTGTCATCGTCAAAGAAGATCTTCTGCAAGACCTGCCGAAAACAATCCCGACCATGCTGCGTTACGAAATTCACGGCAAAAACAATTCCCTATACAACACGCCGCCGGTGTACTCCATCTACATGGTAAACCTCGTGCTGAAATGGATTCAGGAACAAGGCGGACTAGCTGTTATCGAGAAAAACAACCTGGAGAAGTCAGGTTTGATCTACAGCGCAATTGATCAAAGCGGTGGTTTCTACCGTGGTCCTGTCGATAAGGGCAGCCGTTCAGCAATGAATATCACTTTCCGTGTGCAGGATGAAGAGCTGGAGAAGAAATTCATCAAGGAAACCGAGCAGAACGGGTTTGTCGGGTTGAAAGGGCATCGCAGTGTAGGCGGCCTGAGAGCATCTACTTACAATGCAGTTCCTTATTCTTCTTGCAAAGCGCTCGCAGATTTCATGATTGATTTCCAAAAACGCAACGGTTAGTAACGGACGAAGACATACATGAGCTATTCATGGCACCCTCGTGTGCGCGTGAATGGCTTTTTTTTGTCTCGGCATGGAATGGTCAGTTCATCGTTTACAATGTCTTAAGATGGCCTCTGAGACGGTTTGAGGGGCTTTTTTTGAGAGGGGTGCGGAACTAGATCTAGTAGGGTAAAAGAGGAGATTCCGAGCGATGTTCCTTTCGACATTTGTGAAAATTTCAAGTCTAAAATGAAAATATTTTTTCAAATCCTCTGGAGCCACGTCCTGTCTGGGTTTGGCTATTTTGGACCTGGAAATGTGTCATAATACACGTTGACAAACACAATATATTGATATAAATTTGAATCTATCAACTAGATGTCGTGGGAAAAAGCGAATTGGACATATCCTGAATTCGCAGCGGAAATACCGCGTAATACCGGGGGAAAGCCCGATTTACCGCCAATTTCAGCCCTTTTCCTACCTGCGGAAATTCAGCTATTTTGTCGAGAGGACAAAGGACAATACTAGATATGGATGGACGGTAAGATTTATATTACTAACTACATATAGGTTATCTACATAAGTTAGACACTAGACGCGAGAATGCTTGAAACCATGATTGAGATGTTAGGAGACGGAGCCCATGCTGATTGCTTACGATTCGAAAACGGGGAATGTTCGCCGATTTATTAACAAACTTCAAATGCCGGCGATCCAAATCGAGGAAGCGATGAAAGTGGACGAGCCTTTCGTGCTCGTTACCTACACAACCGGATTTGGCCAAGTTCCTGAGAAGGTAAGTTCCTTCCTGGAATCGAACGCCTCGAATATGATCGGAGTAGCAGCAAGCGGTAACCGTAACTGGGGAGACGGGTTTGCGAAAAGCGCAGACACCATCTCACAGCTGTATGATGTGCCTGTGTTAACGAAGTTCGAGTTATCCGGCACCAAAAATGATGTAATACGATTTGTTCAGGGGGTACATGCAATTGCGGCACATTGAGCTGAATAATTTATTAATGCAACGCGGAGCGGATGGCTTTTTTCAACTAGAGAAGGATAAAGAAGCCGTTGAAGTTTTTATGCAGGATGTTCATAGTAAAAGCCTCACTTTCCCCGATACGACGGCAAAAGTTCGTTATATGATTGATAACAACTATTATGAGAACGTATATGAGTACTACACGTTAGAGGAAGTAAATCAAGTTTATCAAGTGGCTCACGACAATCAATTCGAGTTCGCCTCGTATATGGCAGCTTCGAAATTTTATACAGACTATGCTTTGCGCAGTGACGATAAATCCTTGTATCTAGAGCATTTCCCGGATCGCGTTGCGATTGTAGCTCTTTACTTGGGGCGTGGTAACGTAGAAACTGCTTCTACGCTTGCTGTATCGATGATGGAGCAGCGCTTGCAGCCGGCAACGCCGACATTCCTTAACGCAGGGAAAAGCCGTCGTGGCGAGATGGTCTCCTGTTTCCTTCTGGAGATGGATGATTCTCTCAACTCTATTAACTACGTGCTGGCGACATGCATGCAGCTTTCCAAAATTGGCGGCGGTGTAGCCGTTAACTTGTCCAAACTACGCGGGCGCGGTGAGTCCATCAAAGGTGTAGAACGCGCAGCCAAAGGGATTATGCCTGTTCTTAAGCTGATGGAGGATGCGTTCTCCTATGCAGATCAAATGGGACAGCGCAAAGGCTCTGGAGCGGCTTATTACAACATTTTCGGCTGGGATCTTATGGAATTCCTGGACAGCAAGAAAATTAATGCAGATGAGAAATCACGTCTGAAAACTCTTTCCATCGGTCTTATCGTACCGAATAAGTTCTACAAGTTGGCAGAAGAGAACAAACCTCTTCATGTTTTTGCGCCTTATACGGTTTTACAAGCCTATGGCAAGCATTTGGATGATCTTGATATTGATGATATGTATGATGAGCTTCTGGCGAACCCGAAAGTTAAGAAAAAAGTAGTGATGAGCGCGCGTGACATGCTGATCAAAATTGCGACAACCCAACTGGAATCCGGTTATCCATATATGATGAATCGTACGAATGCCAACAAGGATCATGCCCTGAAAGGGATCGGAACGATCAAAATGTCTAATCTCTGCACTGAGATCTTCCAATTGCAAGAAACATCGGAAATCAATGATTACGGTCAAGATGATGTGATTCTGCGAGATATCAGCTGTAACTTGGCTTCCATGAACATTGCAAATGTGATGGGTCACAAGAAACTCCGTGAAACCGTTCATGAAGGCATGACGGCTCTGACAGCAGTTAGTGATATGACGACGATCAGCAATGCACCAGGTGTGGCAAAAGCAAATCGTGAACTGCATTCGGTTGGACTGGGAGTCATGAATCTGCACGGATATTTATCCAAGAACAAAATTAGCTATGAGAGTGATGAAGCGAAGGATTTCGTCCGCACATTCTTTATGGCGATGAACTATTATTCGATCGAGAAAAGCATGGAGATTGCCAAAGCGAAAGAGCAGGTTTTTGCAGGCTTTGAGCTGTCAGAATACGCGAATGGCGCTTATTTTAACCGTTACACAGAGACAGATTATCGTCCGGTTACGGATAAAGTGAAAGAACTGTTTGCAGGTATGGAGATCCCATCACGGGACGATTGGAGCAAGCTGCAGGAAGAAGTCCAGAAGCACGGTTTGTATCATGCTTACCGTCTAGCTGTTGCTCCAACACAAAGTATTTCGTATATCCAAAACTCGACTTCGAGCGTTATGCCGATTGTTGAGCCCATCGAGACTCGTACATATGCGAACTCAACGACTTACTATCCGATGCCATTCATGGCACGCGACAATTATTTTTACTATAAATCCGCGTATCAAATGGATCAATTCAAAATTCTCGATCTGATTGCCGAAATTCAAACGCATGTGGATCAAGGCATTTCGACTATTTTGCACGTGAATAGTGATGTGTCTACGAGACAACTTGCTAGATTGTATCTATATGCGGCACACAAAGGACTTAAATCGCTCTACTACACGCGAACAAACCAGCTATCCGTCGAGGAATGTGTAAGCTGTTCGGTGTAATTGGGAAGGGGATTGAACATAGATGAGTATTGCAACTACCATTAATCAGCCAATCGTCAAAAAAGCGGTGAACTGGAACCGGCCAGATGATGATTTCACGATTACATTCTGGAACCAGAACATTATGCAGTTCTGGACGGACGAGGAAATTCCGCTGTCTGATGATAAAATGTCATGGATCACGCTGAGCGGGGCTGAGCGTGAGCTCTACATGAAGGTGCTTGGCGGCCTTACGCTGCTTGATACGATGCAAGGCGGCGTTGGCATGCCGAAGATTCTTGAGCATGTTGACGGGCTGCAGCGCAAAGCTGTGCTTAGCTTCATGGGCATGATGGAGCAAATTCATGCGAAGTCGTACAGCTCTATTTTTACGACACTGTCTACGACAGAAGAGATCAATGAGTTATTCGCATGGGTAGAGCGCAATCCTCATCTGCAGTTCAAAGCGAATAAGATTTCCCATTATTACGAAAATATTACGACGACGAAAGAGCTGTACTTAGCGATGGCAGCGTCGGTTCTGCTGGAGAGTTACTTGTTCTACAGCGGCTTCTATTACCCGCTTTATTTGGCCGGACAGGGTAAAATGACAAGCAGCGGGGAAATCATTGATTTGATTTTACGTGACGAGAGTATTCATGGTCTGTACATTGGTGTATTGGCTCAGGAAGTTTATGCAGAGCTTAGCCCTGCTGAACAAGATGAGGCTTACGAGACATTGTCTGCGCTGCTGAAAGAGCTTCATGCCAATGAGGAAGGCTACACAGAAAGCCTGTATGGGCCACTGGGGCTGGCGGAAGATGTGAAAGCATTCCTGCGTTACAACGCGAACAAAGCGTTCATGAACTTAGGGGTAGAGCCGTTGTTCCCCGAAGAGGAAATCAATCCGATTGTTCTGAACGGACTCAGCACGAAGACGAAGCAGCATGACTTTTTCTCTAAAAAAGGGAATGGGTATGTGCGTACGATTCACGTTGAAGCTTTGACAGACGATGATTTTGTATTTTAATATGTTGATAAAAGGTGCCCTTAGGCGCCTTTTTTTATTGGTTTGGGGTAGGGGGCGCCGCCTGAGCAGTGGCTCTAATGCAGCAAGATGATGATCATTCTTGCTGCATTTCGAGAATCGGAGATGGCTCTGGCATATATCGGGCGGTACTGTCGCGGATGACTAATTCCGGTTTTTTGGGCATCTCAAAAGACGGCGACTTACCTTCAATGCGCTGCAGAAGAAGATCTACAAGCTTGGAGCTAGTCCAAGAGATATCATAGCTGACGTTCGTTAAATTGGGACGCAGCGTGCGAAAAAACTCGGAAGGCCCGAAGCCAATGATGGATACATCCTGTGGTACCCTGTAGCCATAATCAGCGAAGTAGTTCAAGGCTGCAACCGTGGTGATTTCGTTCGAAATCAGAAGAGCTGAAGGTTTCTGTGTCTGAAACAACTGATAGATAGCGTTATAGCTTTGATCCATTTGCCCAATAATAGGGACGATCATTTCTTCCTTGAACGGTACTCCGTATTGTGCCAAGGCTTTCTTAAAGCCATTAATTCTTTCGACATTGAAAGACAACATGCTGCCTTTGACACTGCCCACCAACATACGAATGTCCGTATGGTTCAAATCGAGCAGATATTTAGCTGCAAGGTACCCGCCTTCGAAGTCGTCCGAGGATACGTAGTAACGGTCCTGGGGGTTGTCAGAGTATTTCATGTTGAAGACGTAGGGGACTTCAGCCTCTTCAAGCAAGGAAGTTAACGTGTCATTTTGAGAGGGGCTGAAAATAATAAAGCCATCCGCCAGTTGATTTTTGATCACCTCAAAATAGGAATAAGCATCCCCTTCAGCAGAAGTGATGATTAAAATATTATATCCTTCTTTGTGGGCCTTCTCGGTCAAGCCTTTAAACTGTGCCTGAAATCCGGCATTAGACATAATCTCGCTAATATGAGCCTGGCTAATCACAAGTCCAAGAATATAGCTTTTACCGGACTTGAAGATCCGGGCAGTCTTGTTCGGGATATAGCCGAGACTTTCAATGACCTCTAGTACCTTTTGCCTTGTACGGGGTTTCACGAGATCGGAATCATTTAATACTCTAGAGACCGTGGAAGCAGTGACATTCGCTTTAAGGGCGACGTCACGGATAGTAGGCTTTTTGATTGGGACTCTCCCCTTTGGAAAACTTGAATGATAATAATGATAACGATGCCATTATAGCACTTTATACAAAATATTTACAGTAAATTATTCATGAACAATTGTTTAAAATCAGGTTGACATCGTTTAAATGCAGGGCTAATATGAATGTGTAAGTGCTTTCACATCTTTGTAAAACAAAATGGCAACGGTACCATTTCTTGTGTGAATTTCATTAAAGAGAGGGGTATGACCTTGCACAGTTCGTTGCAAATTTTCGGGAAGCAGACGCGTACATATCATTTTTCAGATAATGGAACTACCTTCTACAATTTGAATTACGTATCACATATGCCAGTAACGACTCAGAGGAATGGGGGGAGTCTTACTTTTGATGATCGGAATAAACATAAAAGTTATGAATACGCAACACTTTTTGAGTTGGAAGAAAGACTCTGCAGTACGATTATGCGAAGTACAATCAAAAAGTTGCAAAGTACGCTAGACTACATTGAACTGTGTATGGATGCCATTCAGCCAGATGATACGAACACGGCCAGGCGTGTGTATCTGCACTTGACGCATGCCATTATTCGAACGGTATATAAAGCAGGTTTTACCCTCCGAGACATGATGGATTGTGATATTGATCCTTGTGCTAACATGGAGAAGTTTGCAACAAAGCAAGAAATTCACCGGTATATGGAAGGGATTTGCCTGCATATTTGTAAACATATGCTTGCTTTACGTGTTGACAAAAATCAACGTATTGTATGGGAGATTAGGTCCTACATAGATGAACACTTTAACCAGGATTTTGGATTAGAGCATGTGTCTGAGCTGGTGAAATGCTCTTCTACGTATATTAACCGCTTACTGAAGCAGTACACGGGAAGCACTTTTTATAACTTACTGACCGCAAGACGCATCGTAAGCTCTAAGCAAATGCTTTCCTTGAATGATTGGACGGTTTGTCAAATTAGTAATGAAGTTGGCTACAACAATGTGCATAGCTTTATCCGTGCCTTTAAACGGAGCGAGGGCATTACACCCGGGCAATATCGCGATTTGCTTGTCTATAACGCCATGGAACTTGACTAACAGAATACGCAATGTTTGTAGAGTAAAGGAATCCTCTGTATGTAAAAATGGCAACGGTACCATTTTAATTTCGATAAGGGGGCAACTATGGAAAGAGTCAAAAATAACAATTTGGGTTTAACTCCTTTAGCCGGTATTTGCAGCTATGAAAGGGCCTGCTCTGTCGGTTATGATATTGACCGTTCTGTGAGTTTATTGAAACGGTATGTGTACGTGGAAACTCAACTGACGAACATTTATGCCGCACATATTGCCCATGTGCCCGAATGGGAAGTGAAGTGTGCCTCAGGATTGCATATGTGGCTGGATGCCGAACACAGTGCCATGCTCCGTAAGCGGATTACGGAGATGCGCGAACCTCCGCATTATTTGGACAAAACGCCAGATGCTGTGATTGAACTGTTTTTCCAGGAGCTGATTCGATCGCAGACGACCCTAGAGTTGATGATTGGTATTTATGGCGTAGCCAAGAAGGAACTTATCCGATCTCTGAACAAGCATTTGGCAGAAACCAATCCGTTAGTGGATCATCCTACGTGTCGAATACTCAAATTCATGCTAATGGAAGAAGAAGAGATGCAGGTTTGGGGAGAAAAGGCGATACAGGCATTGATGATAACAGAGGAGGACCGGATAGCCGCACAACAATGGCAGGAGCATTTGCAATGCTGTCTGCAAGCGGCAGGAGGCTTCTCAGGAGATTTGGAAAAGTCAGCGAACTGGTCGCCTATTACTCCACGTAACGTGGATGGCAAGCCTTATGAAATGAAAGATGAACCTCGCCGGGATGCCCGATTTGTTGATAAGTATAACTTTGCTGGGAAAATAGATGATTACTATCTTGAAGAGACGCGTCCATCAGACGAGAGAACGTATGCCTTGATTTATAAACGGTTGAAGGAAATGACGGTGCCGGAATGGATGGGGCCAATCATTTACAAGACACAGGGAAAACCATGGGACTATTATGTGGACATGAGCAGGCAGCTGTGGGATGAAGCCCGTCATTCTATGCTTGGTGAGGTTGGCTTGTATCAAGACGGCGTTGAGTTTTATAAATACCCGATCGACTTTAGAACAAGCTTAACGTTGAACACGAAGTTCGAGCCGTTGGAAGCGCACATGATTCTGTGGTATTTCGAACAAAGGCAAATGCCCAAAAAGACTGGGAAACGGCTAGAGTGGGTCATTGCCAAATCGTCCGACAATGAGCTTGCTCAAACATTTCAGGATTATGATTGGGCCGACGAGGTGCTTCACACACAAATCGGCAGAAAATGGCTTGTGCCGGAAATCGGAGGCTTGGAAGAACTGAAGAAGAAAGCGGAGGAGTTATTGCCCAGAATCGTGGAAGAAAGGGCCAAGTTGGACGAACGATCGGATCAAAAGCAATGGTGGCCGGAGTTTTTAGCCGAGATACGAGCAGGTCGTGAACGGATTCGCGACAGGTAGCTGAACATGCAAGGAACGCCAGATGAAAAACTCCGTATGGAGCGACTGGTTTAGGAGACCAGCGCTTACCCATACGGAGTTTTCAATCAGTTTTTCTTAGCGACCGAGACGGTTGGTTGAACATATCGTGCCGTACTACCCCGAATGATTAGCTCGGGTTTTTTTGGCCTTTCAAGGGTTACCGGCAGGCCTTCGATCCGCTGTAGTAGAAGGTCGACCAGCTTGTCGCTGGACCATGTGATGTCATAGCTGACATTGGTTAAATTCGGGCGACGATGCCGGAAAAATTCCGAGGGACCGAAGCCGATCACAGACACATCCTGCGGGACGCTGTAACCATAATCGTAAAAATAGTTTAAGGCAGCCACCGTCGTTGTTTCGTTGGATATCATCAGGGCTGTGGGTTTTTGCTTTTGGAACAATTCGTGAATAAGATTATAACTCTCTTCCATTTGACCAGGAATGGTGACGATCATTTCCTGTTTGAACGCTATGCCGTATTCGTCGAGTGCCTTTTTGAAACCATGAACTCGATCTTCATTAAAAGGCATGATCGTCCCTTTTACAATTCCAAGGATAAAACGAATATCTGTATGGTTCAAATCTAGTAAGTATTTGGCCGCCATATACCCACCCTCAACATCATCCGAGGATATGTAGTAACTGTCCTCGGGGTTGTTGGAATATTTCATGTTGAACACATAGGGAATGCCAGCTTCCTCAAGGAGGGAGGTCAAGGATTCATTGATAGATGGGCTTAATATGATAAAACCATCGGCTACCTGGTTTTTGATCACTTCAAAGTAGGAATGGGATTCAGCATCGGTTGAAGTGATAATTAGCATATTATATCCTTCGTTGTGCGCTTTCACTGTCAGTGCTTTAAACCTCGCCTGGAATCCGGCATTTAAGACGAGTTCGCTAATATGCTGCGTACTAATCACTAGTCCGAGGATATGGCTTTTGCCAGATTTGAACACGCGAGCCGTTTTGTTTGGAATGTAGCAGAGGCTCTTGGCCGCTTCCAGCACCCGTTGCCTTGTGCAAGGCTTAACGAGGCTAGAAGCGTTCATAACTCTGGATACGGTGGAGGGGGTTACGTTTGCTTTTTCAGCAACGTCAAGAATGGTTGGCTTTTTGATTGTGCTTCCCTCCTAAACCTAGTAACGATATCAGACATCGAAAACAATTTATTTGGGCAGCTCTCGAAGTTTAGCAAACAAGTCCATATATACTAGACTGCGATCAATATCTATCGCTTCCTTATAAAAATGACGTGAGTCATCAAAGGAATAAGTAAAGCCGGGATTCAGGATCGGAGTCCGCCGTACCATGGAAGGTACCCATTGCTCGTTAAGGACCCAGGCGATAGCCGCAACGTCCCAAAGCACCTTAGACCATCCCATTCTATCCTGACCGAACCGGGTAAACCGACCGTGGAACATATCGCTGAAGTAGGTGCCGAGCTTATTTTTCCCACGCAAACAGGCATCAATCTCATAAGTCGTAGTCAGCAAATGGGACGCTACGCCGTGACACGGGAGCACAACTAAAGGTACGCCGCTGTCAAAAATAAGCGAGGACGCGTGATAGTCTTGCGACACGTTAAAGATTTTCTGAGTAGGCCACCAATAGGCATTAGGACCAAGCCACACGACGACCATATTGTGGATGATTTCAGGACATTTTGCGATAGCCGACGCTACATTTGTTATAGCGCCGATGGCAACCACGTACAGCGGTTCGGAGGATGAAAGAGCCAGATCAATCATTTTATCCGCTGCTTCGCTCGCCACAGGCTCAGCTTGACTGGTCATGTATTGCGCTGAGCCCTTATAGACCGGAGGCGCATTCTTCACTTCCATCAACTGCATAATATTAAGGATTTCTTTATAGCTCTTCTCCATGCCATCCGCCGGGCTGACCGAGTTCCAATTGAAGAACGGTGCAGCAGTTACAGCTAGCAGATCGATCTTTTCTGGGGAAAGCAGCGCGTAGGCTAAAGCGAATTGATCGTCAACTTCGTTGAATGTATCGGTATCCAACACCATTCGAACTCGGCCTTCAGGAAATGTAAGCCTTTGCAGCATCGTGCTGTCATCCAGCTTGGGCCATGTGGAATTAGTCATTTGTGCCACCCTTCCAATCGTTAACATGATTTTGAAATGATAAGTTGTATTATAGTGGAAATAGATGAATGTCTGGAATATTCAATTATCTAACAGAGCCGATTTTTATAAATGTACATTTGTTTCATAATTGCACAATCTGAGAAGCTAACTGTGTATTTACTACATGATAAGGAGGGGGCTATGATAAAGGTATCAAATTACTGTACATAGATTGCGAGGTGTTCGTATGAGTGGCAAATCAGGTTCGCAGCCTGTAAGGCTCGTGAGATCCGCACATCGACCGTTGGCTCTGGCCAGGTTTCTGAAAAATCTCGTCCGTTATAAGTACTTCTATATGATGTTAATCCCCGGACTTCTGTACATAGCCATCTTTCATTATGCGCCGATGTTTGGGCTGGTCATTGCCTTTCAGGATTATCAAATTTTTAATGGGGTATGGGGCAGTAAATTTGTAGGCTTCGACAATTTCATGTACTTATTTCAAGCTCCTCAGTTTATTACAGCTATGAAAAATACGTTTATTATTAGTGCGTATAAAGTTATCTTAGGTTTTCCCGTTCCGATTCTGCTAGCACTACTGATTAATGAAGTTCGCGTTTTGATCTTTAAGCGCAGTATCCAGACAATTCTCTACCTTCCTCACTTTTTATCATGGATTGTCATGTCAGGCTTGATGTTTAACTTCCTATCCGATCAAGGACCGATCAATAAACTAATTAAGATGACAGGTGAAAAGGCGATATACTTTTTCAGCGATGAGGTTTACTTCCGAAGCATTTTGGTCATATCTGATATTTGGAAAGAGATGGGCTGGAACGCCATTATTTACCTGGCAGCGCTGACCGCTGTATCCCAGGAGCTGTATGAGGCGGCCAAGATGGATGGAGCTACACGGTTTCAGTGTATGATAAAAATTTCGCTCCCTAGTATTATGCCTATCATTATGATCATGCTGCTGCTGAGAATGGGAAGTGTCCTTAATGTGGGGTTCGAGCAAGTATTTAACTTGTATAACCCGATGCTTTACGGTGTCGGTGATATCATTGACACGTATGTATACCGAATTGGTGTTCTGGAAAATAAATTTCATATTTCTGCAGCTGCGGGTATGTTCAAATCCGTTATTGCCTGCATCATGGTCGTTACCACCTATTATTTCCTGGAAAAAGTGGAGGATAAGTGATGAAACCGACACATACGCACAACGCCGGGCCACGTCGCCGTGTTTTTGGACGCAATGCTGATAGCGCTTTCAATGTGATGAACCTGCTGATTCTTTCAATGATAACTTTGGCGACACTGCTTCCGGTAATTACCGTTCTTCTAAGCTCAGTAACACCGATGAGTGATGTTATTAATCAACCCAACACGTTTATCGTTATACCGACCAGTCTCACGTTTGAGTACTATGCCTGGTTATTTCGAGGCAGTTCCAAGATTATCGATGCGTATACGATTACTATTCTAAGAACGCTGGTGGGTACAACGGTCAGTCTTGTAATCACTATCTTGACAGCATATCCGCTTTCAAAGAAGTTTCTGCCGGGGCGCGGTGGCATTATGGGGATCTTCTTTTTCACGATGTTGTTCTCCGGTGGAATGATTCCAACCTTTCTGGTCGTTAACAGCCTGTATTTGACAAATACGTTTTGGGCGATGATTATTCCGAGTGCGTTAAGCGTATACAATTTGATCATCATGCGAACATTTTTCCAAACGATTCCGGTTGAATTGGAGGAGTCGGCGATTATCGACGGCGCGTCCGAGATGACAACTCTGTTGAAGGTTATTTTACCGGTAACACTGCCCTCCCTGGCTACTATAAGCTTGTTTTATGCAGTGGCTCATTGGAACTCATTTTTCGATGCTGTCTTGTATATTACCGACCGGCATTTATGGCCGCTGCAGCTGCTATTGCGCGAGATCTTAGTTGCGAATGATATCGGCGGTCTTGCACTCGGTGGCTCGCTGTCTGACAACAGACCGCCTGCATCAGTGCTTATCAACTCCACTATCGTAGTGGCGGTGCTGCCGATCATGTGTGTCTATCCGTTCTTGCAGCGCTATTTTGTACAGGGCATGATGGTCGGCTCCATTAAGGGATAAGCAATTGGTAACAGTTTCCCAAACAGCGGCAAGCCCCGCCAATCGGCAGGTTTGTAATACAACAAATCAATGGGAGGTTATGGAAAATGAACGGAAAGCAGAAAGTCAGCTTAGGTCTATCCGCCGCATTACTTCTATCACTGGTTACCGCTTGTACCAAAAATGATGTATCACCACCGGCAGAGGTTTCAAACTCTGATGCAGGCCCTATCAAGTTATTGTATACAAAGGGAGGTTTTGAAAAGGCACCAGATAACAATCCCATCAAAGATACGATTGAAAAAGCCACTGGCGTGAAATTTGAACAAATTTCCCCGCCTTCAGCTAACTTTGCAGATCAGGTACCCGTTATTATGGCTTCAAAAGACAAACCGGACGTTGCTATGATGCCAACGAGTCAAGCGGTCTTTGACTATGCGAAGCAGGGTGCGCTGCTGGATTTGAAGCCATATATGAGCTTGATGCCGGATATTCAGAAGAATATTCCGAAGGAAGCGTTGGATTACTTTACGGTAGACGGCAAATTGTGGGCAATTCCGCTTTGGCTTCATCCGCAGCGCTACAACTTCGTTATTCGGGGCGATTGGTTAAAAAAGGTTCATATGCCTGTACCCAAAACACTTGATGAGCTGCACAATGTGCTGGTTGCTTTTGTGGAGAAAGATCCTGACGGCAACGGCGCGAAGGATACTTATGGTATCAGCGGCTTGGGGCTTGATTCACTCGACGGCATATTCGGAGCGTTTGGCGTTATTGCTGGCGATGCACCGTGGGTGAGCACAGCGAAAGCAAGCGTCTATTTCGTTGAAAAGGACGGTAAGCTAATTCCCCAAACGACGCGTCCTGAAGCCAAGGAAGCTTTGCAGGTTCTAGCTAATTGGTATAAAGAAGGACTTATTGATCCAGAGATGTTTACGCATAGTTCCGCTGTGAGAGACGAGAAATTTGTTAAAAATCGTTATGGCGTATCAGCCAACTGGTGGACTTGGGAATCGAATATGGAAAACACCATGAAGAAAACCGATCCGAATGTTGAACTGCTTCGCATTGCTCCACCTACAGGACCTCGTGGTGAGTCTGGTTTACGAGGTGCAGGGATGGTTGCCCGTGGCGTGGTCGTATTAAAGGATACGAAGCATCCTTCCGCTGCAGCCAAGTTTATGAACTATTTTAATACCGAAGAAGGCGGTTTTACGACGTATACCGGTCTTGAAGGCGTGCAGTGGGAGAAGAAGGACGGCAAAATCTACACGACAGAGCAGTGGAATAAAGACAGTAAGTGGATTCAATGGTATTCCTTATTCGAAAACGAGGATCCCTTGTTAAAGGTGGAAACTTACGCGGTTCAATCCCGTCGCGATGCTTTCAACTGGAAAGTTATTACTAATGCGGCCGATATGATGAATTCACAGGCAGAACTGAAATACCAAGCCGACTTGCGCGGATTGACAGCGGACTACTACGCTCGGTTCATTACCGGAAAAACACCTTTGTCCGAGTTCGACAAATACGTGGATGAATTCAACAAAAGAGGCGGTAAAGAGTGGTCAGATGAAGTTAACAAAATTTATCAAGAGAAAAAAGCGAAAAAATAGCATGGCTAATCATCAAAGGAGCAGAAAACATGGTGTTATCCCAGAAGAAAGTATCACATGTCCGGTCAGCCAGATCATTCACCGGTGAAGCGACGGAGGCAGCATTCCTTTTAGGGGGAATTGGTACTGGCAACGTATCCCTTGGCAGCCGGGGAGAGTTCAGAGATTGGGAGCTCTTCAATCACCCCGATAAAGGACTTCATTTTCCTAATTCTTATTTTGCAATATGGGCTAAGGAAGAGGGAGAGCCTTCCATTGCAAAGGTACTGCAATCGCAATTCAAACCACCGCACAGCAAGCCGCACGGATACTCCCCGTATGCAGGAGGAGGGCTTCCGAGAATGGAAGCATCCCGCCTGTCAGGTGAGTATCCGATCTGCCGAATCGCGTTCGAGGATTCTGAATTGCCGGTGGAAGTGGAATTGGAGGCCTATACACCATTCATTCCCTTGAATGCCGATGATTCTGGTATCCCTGGGACAATAATGACCTATTGGGTTACAAATGTAACGGATCGTCCTGTAGATGTGACAGTCGCGGGTTCGCTAATTAACCCTGTAGGCGGGATTAGCTTTAATGCTTTCGGCAGCATGGATCTGCCATACACAGGTCGGAATGTAAATGAATTTGCGCAAAAAGATGGAATTAGCGGCCTTTTTTTTCATTCGCATAAGCATGCTAGCTCAAGCACGGATTTGCTTTTTGGAAATATGTCATTGGTAACAGCGAACCCAAATATTACGAGTAAGCGGGTATGGTTGCGAGGCGCCCATTTTGATTATCTTCAGGAGTTTTGGGACGATTTCGCAGAAGACGGCCGACTGAACGATCTTGGTTATGACCTACCTTCCGATGAGCGCAAAACGGATACTGGTTCTTTGGGTATCTATGAAACGTTGGCTCCGGGTGAGACGAAGCAGTTCCAGTTTATTATGAGCTGGTATTTCCCGAATCGTATGAATGGCTGGAGCGAGCAGTTCCGTGTCAGAGCAGAAGGTAGAGAAATCACTCAAAACTATTACGCCAACCGCTTTGACAGCTCATGGTCGGCAGCAGCTTACATCGTCCAGCATTTTGAGCGATTAGAAAGGGAAACGTATCTGTTCCGAGACGTTTTATTCAACAGTACATTGCCTGATTACGTGCTTGACGCGATGTCCGCCAACATGACCGTCCTTCGGAGTACAACCTGCTTCTGGCTAAAAAACGGCAATTTCTTTGGTTTTGAAGGCAGCTTGGATCACTTGGGCAGCTGTGAAGGAACTTGTACGCACGTATGGAACTACGCGCAGACAGCGGCTTTTTTGTTTCCATCGTTAGAACGCAATATGAGACGAACTGAGTTTTTGCAGGAAGTGCACGAGGATGGCAAAATGAATTACCGTGCTACGAAAGTGTTCGAGTCGGAATTCGTTTGGCCAGGCAACATCGTAGCGCCGGGTGCTGCGGATGGCCAGATGGGCGCTATTATGCGGGTGTTCAGAGAATGGAAGCTTAGCGGGGACGATGAATTCGTTAAGGAGCTGTGGCCTTCCGTTCAGAAAGCCTTACAATACGGCATGAAACACTGGGATACAGATGGTGATTATGTATTTGACGGGCAGCAGCATAATACGTACGATATTGATTTCCATGGCCCGAACCCGTTGACTGGAACGTTATTCCTAGGCGCTTTGCGGGCAGCAGAGGAACTAGCGGCATATCTCGGAGAAGCCGACAAAGCGAGGACATATCGGGACATCTATGAAAAAAGCGTAATCCGGCTTGACCAATTAATGTGGAACGGTGAGTACTATGTACAAAAGGTTGAGGATGTAGATCAGCACGAGCACCAGCTTGGTTTAGGGTGCCTCTCCGATCAGATACTGGGCCAGCAATTTGCCCATTTGTACGGCCTTGGATATCTACTACCGCCAGACAAAGTGAAGAGCGCACTGAGTGCAGTGTATAGGCATAATTTTAGAGATAACTTTAACAAGCATGCCAACTGCCAACGTGTTTATGCGCTTAACGATGAACAAGGGTTGCTGCTTTGCTCTTGGCCGCAGGGCGGCCGTCCGAGGCTGCCATTTGTATATTCAGATGAAGTGTGGACCGGAATTGAATACCAGGTAGCTACACATCTGATTTACGAAGGCTTTCTGGAAGAAGGCTTGAAGCTTGTCAAAACGGTTCGTGATCGGCACGACGGGATACGGCGCAATCCGTGGAACGAAGTGGAATGCGGTCATCATTATGCCCGTTCCATGGCCAGTTGGGGTCTGCTCATTGCATTAAGCGGGTTCAAATACGACATGGTTCAGGCCAGAATGGCGTTTACACCTGTGATCCATCAAGACCGGTTCACCTCATTTTGGAGCACCGGCAAGGCATGGGGGACGTATGCTCAACGGATGAATCAGGCCGGGGAATACGAAGTGGAAATCAAAGTGCTCTACGGTGATATGACAGGAGTTAACGTGTTCGCTTGCGGCAAGGAATATGTCCTTTAAATCCTCTGTGCTTTTAAAAATGGCAACGATACCATTTGGTGATTTCATGTCATGGGTATCTTGAAAGGGGTGATGTTTCTAGCTATCTGTTTTGTATCGTGCAAGAAAAACTTCATTAGGACCTAGTTAATAACAAATAATCCATAGAACAAATTGAGGAGAGAACAATCTATGAGCGAAAAAGTGAGCTTAAAGGACAAATTTTACGGATGTATTGCTGGTGTTCATATTGGTTCTGCGATGGGAGCACCTGTAGAGGGCTGGGATTTTGAACGTACAGAAGAAACGTATGGCATCTTGGATAAATTGGTATCTTACGAGCATTTCAATAATGGCTGGGTGCGCGAGGCTGGTACGACCGAGGACGGTGTCGAGAGACAGAAGTTGATGATTTCCGCCATTATTGAGAAGCAGGATCGAGTGACGGCAGAGGAAGTCCGCAGACAGTGGATCGCCAAAATTAAGCCGGAGTCAGCGGGCATGATCTCGGAGCCATTCGAAGCCGTATTGTTAGCGATGGCAAAAAGCGGTATTCCCGCCAGAGACATAGGTAAATATTGTGATTATGCCGGACTGAACAGCTTCTCCCGTTCTTGCCATCCGATTGGACTTATTAACGCTGGTGATGTGGAAAATGCGATTAACGATGTGAATGAAGTCGGACAACTGTATCAGACATCCAATGGACGCGGGTTAAAATGGGCAGCCGTAACGGCAACGGCAATTGCAACGGCTACGAAAGCGAATGCAACGGTTGACAGTGTAATTGGAGCGATCTACAACTACTGCGATCCGGATGTGGTCGTAAAGGAAATTGACCGTGAACTTAAACGCACGCAAGGCATTACGGATATTCGCGAGCTGCGCAAAGTCTTGTATGAGTCGTACAGTATTAGAGGCATTCCTTACGAGGTAAGCTATGCGAATGAAGTTGTAACCAAGGCGATATGCATATTTAGAATGGTCAATGCCAATGTCAAAGATGCTTTGATCACTGCGATTAATATGGGCCGGGATACGGACTGTGTTACAGCGGTTGCTGCAGGAATTTCTGGCGCGCTTAGCGGAACGAAATCCATTCCTGAGGAATGGATCAAGCAAGTTGATTACGCAACTTCGCTGCATGTTGTAAGTAATTCGCACAGAACGATGAAAGAACACTCGGAGGGTTTGTATCAGGCTTATCATTCAAGACTGCTGAAACTGAAAGCGTATTCGGAACAAATGTCTGCGGTTTAACTATAGAGCATAATCTAACTATGTGAGGAGAGTTCATTCAATGAGCGAAAATGTTAGTCTAAAGGATAAATTTTATGGTTGTATTGCCGGAACTCAGGTGGGTGCTGCCATGGGCGCGCCTGTCGAGGGGTTGAGTCATCAAGAGATTGAAGCGAAATACGGCGTTTTGGATACATTTTTGCCATATGAGCGCAATAACAGCGGTTGGACACGTGAGGCTGGTACTACGGAAGACGGCGTGGAAAGACAAAAGCTGATGACGACGGCGATCCTTGCCAAGCAAGATCGTGTGAATGCGGAAGATATTCGCTCCATCTGGGTGAGAGACATGAAATCGGAAGCAAGCGGAACCCTCTTAGAACCGTTTGAAAATACGCTGCTGGCGGTTGCCAAAAGCGGTATCCCTGCCCGAGATATCGGCAAATATTGCGATTACGCGGGAATGAGCAGTGCGTCGGGCTCCTGTCAGCCGATCGGCTTAATTAACGCCGGTGATGTTCGCAATGCGGTTGCCGATGCTTTTGAAATTGGACAGCTGTATCAGACCTCCAAAAGCTACGCAGTGCGTTGGGCAGGTGTTTCCGCGGCAGCGATTGCTTCGGCTACTAGGCCAGGTGCAACCGTGGATAGCGTTATTGGCGACATTTTCAGATATTGCGACTATAGCGATCTTGCGCTTAAAATTGACGGCAACAAGTACGGCTACCTTCGCGATAATGTCATTCAAGAACTGGACTCTGGCTTGAAACGCACCGCACACTGCAAAGACTTCCGTGATTTGAGAGAGGCATTTGACAAAATTTATTACGGCTGCGGAGTTCCGTACTGCAACAGCTTTGCGAACGAAGCATTAACGAAAGCGATTTGCATTCTAAGATTGGTAAATGGAAACGCGTATGAAGCCATCCTTGCCGGCGTAAATATGGGAAGAGATACAGGGGCCGTAGCTGCAATCGCTGGCGGACTGGCTGGCGCGCTGAAAGGTTCGACATCAATCCCCGCGGAGCTGATTAAGCAGGTGGATTACGCGACAAGCTTGAATAAGTACACAACTAATCAAAAAACGATTCAGGAGCAAGCAGATGGCTTGTACCAAGCTTTTCACGCAAGACTCCAAAAAATCAATACATTTACGGAATCCATGCTGGCCGTTTAAAGGGGGAAAGATTTCCGTGTCCAGATTAAAAATAGGCATTATTGGTCTTGGCGAGGTTGCCCAAATTATCCATTTTCCCGTATTGGAAGCCTTGTCCGAGAGGTATGAAATTACTGCAATCTGCGACATTTCACCTAAGCTCTTGGAGGTAATCGGGAACAGGTATCACGTGCCAAACCGTTATGTAGACGCAGCTGAAATGACGAGCCTTCCAGAGCTAGATGCCGTTCTCATTTGCAATAGTGATGAATATCATGCTGACTGTGTGATTGCCGCTCTCAGAAACAAAAAGCATGTGTTAATTGAAAAACCGATGTGCTTAACCTTGCAGGAAGCTGACGACATCATCCGTGTCCGGGATGAAATGGGCGTGAAGGTCATGGTAGGGTATATGAGAAGGTACGCCCCGGCATTTGTGCAAATGGTTGAAGAAGTGAAGAAGCTGGATAAAATCAACTACGTGAGGGTCCGCGATATTATTGGGGGAAATCACTTATTTATCGACCAATCCAGCAAGGTCCACCGTTTCGATGATACCAGTGAACACGCCAAAACAGACCGTGCCGATCGTGCGGCTAAATTGGTGAAGGATGCCATCGGCGAAGCCCCTGCGGATTTGCGCTCAGCTTATCGTTTGCTTTGCGGGCTTGGCAGCCATGATTTATCAGCTATGAGGGAAGTGATCGGATTCCCCAAAAGGGTTGTTTCCGCTCGGCAATGGAATAACGGCCGATTTATGAGCGCGATTTTGGAATATGACGGATTTCATGTTACTTATGAAACGGGGATAGACAATATACGACGGTTTGATGCGCACATTGAGGTTTACGGGAACAACAAATCGCTGAAAGTCCAATACAATACACCGTACATGCGCCATCTTCCTACAACGCTGCAGGTGAATGAAACAAACGAAGAAGCGTATAATGAAACAGCGATTCGTCCTACCTTTAAGGATGCTTACACGTGCCAATTTGAATATTTTTACGATGTGGTCGTTAACGATTTGACGCCGAAAACAACGCCGGAGGATGCCAAAGAGGACTTGCAATTGTTCCGCATGCTGATCGAAGCTATGAAGGATTGTGGGAGGGACAACAATTGAAGATTGCACTCGGAAGCGATCATTGCGGTTTTGAATTGAAAGTGGCTCTGAAGCCGTTATTTGCTAAACTTGGCGTAGAGGTTACAGATTTCGGCTGTCATTCGGTAGAGCCGGTCGATTTTCCGGATGTGGCCAGAACCGTTTGTAACGCGGTGCGTGAAGGGGAGTTTCAGCGGGGGATCATGGTTTGCGGTACAGGCGTAGGCGCCGCAATTGCAGCCAACAAGATTCCTGGCATCCGGGCTTCGGTATGCCATGATATTCATTCGGCTCATCAGTGTGTGGAGCATGATGATGTGAATATCATGTGCTTGGGCGCACAGATCATTGGTCCTTGGCTTGCGGAGGATTTAGTCCGCTCGTTTTTACAGGCAGAATTCAGTACAGAAGAACATTTCCGCAGACGTGTTGGCAAACTTCACAGTTTGGAGCTAGAAAGTGCTAGAGAATTGATGAATGGTAAATAAAAAAAGCAATCGCCGCCCCTGCTTCCTAGAGTGGGCGGCGATTTTGTTATTCATTAAGCCAATGATTCTTTGACGACAGGTTCTGTCAGCTTGTAACCAACATTGCGAATCGTCATGATATATTCCGGATTGCGAGCATTTTGTTCGATTTTATCGCGTAGATGAGAAATGTGCACATCGACGATTCGAGTATCACCAAGGAAGTGGTAATCCCAGACACCATGAAGCAGTTGTTGTCTGCTTAGGACTTTGCCACGGTGTTTGCATAAGAATAGCAGCAGTTCAAATTCTTTCGGAGTAAGTTCGATCGGTGCGCCGTTCATCGTAACTTCCCGTTGGTCAGCTTTAATCGAGATCTGGCCAATTGTAATAGGCGTGTTTTCCGTCGCGGACGGTAAAGTTTGAATACGACGATGAATAGCATGAATACGGGAAATGAGTTCTTGCGGCGAAAACGGCTTCGTCATATAATCGTCAGCACCGTTATCCAGCCCCGCGATTTTATCCGTAAGGTCTTGCATGGCTGTAAGCATAATAATCGGAACGAGGTTATTCTGATTTCTAAGCTTGCGGCATACTTGAAAGCCGTCCATTTTCGGCAGCATAAGGTCTAGAACAATGAGGTCAGGTCGAAAAGTTTGAATTGCATCAAATACAGCTTCACCATCGAATACGCAATATACTTCGAAGCCCACAAGCTTCAGGTTGAACTCTATAAGCATTGAGATTGAAGGTTCGTCATCGACAACGAGGATCTTTTTCTTTAGCATTAGGTTGACTCCTTTTATCGAGAAGGATAACTCTATTATGCGGGAGCTCTATCATCGACATATTAAGATAAAGTTAACGCTGTGTAAAATTGCAATCCTTAGGCGCATATAATAGGATAGAAGATGAGGTGAATTTGACAGAGATGGCTTTTCATATTGTACTAGTAGAACCCGAAATTCCTGCAAATACAGGAAACATATCAAGGACATGCGCTGCAACAGGCACGCATCTCCATTTGGTTAGACCGCTGGGCTTCCAGACGGATGACAAAACGCTGAAGCGTGCAGGCTTGGACTATTGGCACTCCGTTAAACTCGAGTATCACGATTCGTTTGACGAGGTGCTGGAAATGTATAAAGAGCATCGCTTCTTTTTTGCAACGACGAAGGCGAAGAAGCGTTACACAGAATTTACATTTCAGGATGGCGACTTTTTTGTATTTGGTAAAGAGACGAAAGGTCTCCCGGAAGAACTTCTGCGTCAGCATCCAGAGACGCTGCTTCGACTTCCGATGTCAGATAACGTCCGATCGCTCAACTTATCCAATTCAGCAGCTATTATGCTCTATGAGGGATTGCGGCAGACAGGCTTCGAAGGCCTTGACTAGAAAGTAGAATGACGAGATTATTTAGGTCTGTGTCGACAAAATTGACAATAAAAGAAATTTCAGCTTTTAATTAGAAGGAGTTTCTTGACCAATGGCGAATAGTATTCCCTATCAGTCCGTATAGATGTGCTAAGCCTAGACGCTAAGCATAGAAAATGAGAGCGGAAGAGAGGTGAAGTCCTATGATGAAACCAGCCGGAGTCGTTCGTAAAGTCGATCAATTGGGACGTATTGTTCTGCCTAAATCGTTACGTAAACGATATCAAATGAATGAAGGAGATCCTGTCGAGATTTTGGTACAGGGTGATCATATCATTTTGGAAAGATACCGCCCGAAATGTGTATTTTGCGGCAGTATGGAGAGCGTAAGTGAATTCAAAGAACGTTACATATGCGGCATTTGTGTAACCGAAATGAATGCACTTAAAGTAAGAGCATAATACGAAAAAGCATCGTCTTTCCTTCGTGGAAAGAGGTGCTTTTTTTTGTTTGCGCTTGTTTTAGGGGAACTGTGGGACGCTCCAAAGCAGCCAAATGTAAAAAGACCACCAGAATGAAACATTCCGATAGTCTTAGGAAACTTACAGGCCCTTAGTTTTGTCCTCGTTATAGGAAGCCGTCATCATAGCGACGAGAAATAGTACAAAAACGGAATTAACGAGCCAAAATGTTGCTGATAAGCCAAACATTGCTGCACCCCCTATAGGTTAAAGAACGTAAAAGCATATAGTTAAGGCTTATTATACCCAACCATCCTAAAAAAAGAAACGAATAAAGTGTGAATAATTTCGGTTATTTGAAAAATAAAAAGTTCGTAGCCAGCGGTCTTAGCTTTCCATCGGACGGGCGGTTAATGACACTTCCCCCCATGACTAGCGTAGTTGAACCGCCTCCATCAAGGTTATAGGCGTCAACAATGCCTAACTGCAGCATCTTATCCTGCAGCTCAGCGAGCGTTGCTCCTGAGTTGCCGCTTTCATCATATCCATCGGTTACGATAAACAACAGCTGGTCGTTTTTGTAATCGGCCATCACGGTCCTGGCTGCACGAGCCGGCGAGCTCTGCCACTGATAAGGGATGGTCGTTTTGGCTCCGTTCTTGAGGAGCGTCGGAACGAAGGTCGAACCCATCAGCGGATTAAGCTTGTCCAGATCAGCTTGGGAGCTGAACTTGCCGCCAATAAGCTGGCGGTCTTTATTCAAACCGATGAAGGTCGTATCGTTTTTGCTCGGGAAGAAGCCGTTCAAGTACTTGCCGTTCATCACCGTCGTGTCGAGCGGGTAGCGCTTGCCTTTGCTGTCATCGGCAAAGCCTCCAGCATTCACGCCGGCAATAGCGCCGTAGCGTGATGCAGCTTCCAAGGTGGTCTCGCTCGAGCCCATTTTATCCTTGCCCAAGACAAGCTTAATGGCTTTATCACTCTTGAGGTTTACTTTAAGAGCATAACCTTTGTAGTTATTTTCATTCAAAGCAAACAGTTTCAAGTCGATATTTCCAGATGAGGCTTGTCGAATAGGGCTGCCGAGCTTTGCCGTAATCCGCGCATCATAGATGATGCCGGGCTTAGCTACCTGGGCTGTGGCACTCTGAAGTGCCGCCGTTACTTCTGCCGTGCTCTTCTCATACAGCTCAAAATATTGCTGAATAATGGTCTTGGTTTGCGCTGCATCATTCGTTGCTTTGGTCAGCAGGCTGTCTAGGGTACTCTTTTCTTGTTGAAAGGAGACGGGGGTCGGCGCTGTTGTTGACCATGGATGAATGGGGATACTCGCGGTAACGAATAGCAGCCATATTAACATGCCCACAAACGGGGCGCAGGCAAGGAGAAAGACGCGATTAACACCTTGAATCGTAGTCATTATTTTAACACATCCAAGTTCTTCTGCAGCTCATCCAGCTTCTTCTTCACATCAGCAAGCTGAGTGTAGAGCTGGTTGCTGTTATCGGTCTTGCTGTTGGCGCTGTCCTTCGTGAAGGCGAGCAGTTCATTCAGGGAGTCTACCTTGGTTTGTAAAGCTTTCATGTCTGTTGAGACGCTGTCTTTCAATTGGGTAACTTGCTTCTGATAATCTTCTTGCACGACTTGCAATTGCTGCTGGGTTTGCTGTGCGATATCGGTTGTTATTTGTTGTCTTAAATGCTCTGTATACAGCATGGCTGCTGCCACTCCGATTGCGATCAGCATGACCCAACCTAGAAACAAGTAAACGTACGTTTTTCTTCCAGCTTTTGTGGCTTTTGCAGCCCGAGGGAAGGAATTCGCCGTCGTTGTCTCGATTTGCATGCTCATGATAATCACCTCTGTCTCCTAGTATAGCATATTCCCTTATTTATACAGAAATTTAGATAGAATTCGATGTTTTTCGATATTCATTAGGAGTAATCCCCTCTAACTTTTTGAAAACTTTGCTGAAATATTTCTCATCCTGATAACCGACCATTTCAGCAACTTGAGAAATCCGAAGATGCGGATTGCGCAGCAGAACCTTCGCTTTGCTCATACGGATCTGGCCCAAATAATCCGAGAGGTTAACCTCGAATTCCTGTTTGAATTTGCGGGAGATATATTCGCGGCTTAGATAAAAACGGCTCGCGATCTCCTGCAAGGTCACATCTTCGTGATAATGATTCTGAAGGTACTCAGAGATTTCAAAAATAACATTTTTGTCCTTGTGTTGATTCTCAAGCAGCATCTTGGACATGTGTACGATACTCCGAGTAAGCTCCTGCTGCCACTGTGAAAGGGAAAGAATCCCCTGCTCGTCAAGCGGTACTATGACGCTGGTTGGATCATCCGAGAGCATCTCCTTGACTTTATCCTCGCTAATGCCGGAGAAGAACTGCTGTACCCAGCGACGTTTCATGACGGTGTATTCACGCCACCAAAGATCAAGCTGCTCTAGTGTAATGATCTCGCTTTGCTTGACGGTGTCCATCCACTGCCCGATAACTTCCTCAATTTGCTCGATGCTGCCGCTGCGGATAGCCAAATTGATTTTCTCCTCGTACTGGGTGAAAGTAAGCGCAGCTTGAGGAGATTTGGCAGGGTTCAACATGCTATGAATCCAGGTATCCCTAGCCTTGAGGTTGCGTTTGCGAAGCGCATCACGTGCTTCTTGATAAGATAAGGTCACATCAGCAGGGAATGCATGTAAACGACCTATCCCAAAATCAACACGTGTATGCAAGGCTGTACGCATACCTTCATTAATCTTTTCAAGAAAAGCCTCGGCGCCGAGCAGATCCTTCCATAATAGCAATACAATTTCCGTTTCACTGTGCCAGTGGCGGAAAGCGTAGCCGCGTCCATCGGTCGTGAGAAATTCATTACAAATGTTGATGAGCGAGAATAATAATAGATCCATGTTCTGGCTGAATTTATTTTTCACGCTGCGTTCCATGGTATCTAGTGATAAAATGGCAACCCGACATTCGTTATTGCTCCGGGTCAAATGAAGTTCCTTATCGAGCTGCTCTGCGGCACTCTCATAAGTGGAGGGCTCAGCGATGATGCCAGATAGTAACTTGTCCCAATACATCGGCTTAATCGTATTCATTTCAATATTCAGCTCGCGATTGGTTTTACGAAGCTCTTCATCCTTGGTCCAAGCCTGGATCGCTTTATCGAGCGCTTCATTCAGCTGACCTGGATCAATGGGCTTCAGAATGTAGTCGGTTCCTCCATACTTCAAGGTATGGCGCAGTAATGAGAAATCGTCATGACCGCTGATGACGATTGTTTTGGCGTCTGGGGCATTTGCTTGCAGCCACTCCAGCAGCTTCACGCCATTCATGATGGGCATCATCATGTCTGTCATAATAATTTCGGGATGGTGCTGTGCAATGAGCGCGGTAGCAGATTCGCCATCCGGCGCTTCGAGTATGGTATCAATACCGTGCTGCTGCCAGTTCACAAGCAGTCGGATGGCGTCACGTACATGTTTCTCATCATCGACAAGTAAGACTTTCATTAGTTAGCTCCCTTTTTCATCGGGATATGGATGACGATTCGTAAACCCCGGGGTTGCGCATGTTCAATGTCAAGAGCAGCATCATCAGTGAAATACAATTTCACCCTAGTCAACACATTGCTTAGCCCGATACAAGCTTCATCGCCCGTGGAAGGGGCATTTAGTCTGTTTCTAATTTCGCGTAAACGCTCCTCGGTAACACCAATTCCATTATCCTCAACAACCAGTTGTAAATATTCATATTCATCTTCTGTATGCTTAGATGATTGAATGCGCAAGAGCCCGTCCTCGGCTGCACTTGGGCTAAAGCCATGTTTGAAATAGTTTTCGACAAGCGGTTGAATGATCATCTTGGGCACGGAGATGGCTTTGGTGTCTTCTTCGATCTCATAGACGATCTGGAATTGATGCTCAAAGCGCTGCTTTTGCAGCTCCAGATAAGCTTTAATATGTTCAAGCTCTTTGCCTAGAGGGACGACAGATTCATTCGTATTCATGCTGTAATGCATCATTTTGGCAAGAGAAGCGATTAAGGCATATACTTTGGGCGCATCATGCTGCAGAGCTAGCGTACCGATAGATTGCAGCGCATTATTCAGAAAATGCGGGTTGATCTGGGCTTGCAGCGCCATAAGCTGATTGGACTTGTTAGCAAGCTCCAAACGATATTCACGCATGACCATTTGATTCAAATCCTGCATAAGGCCATGGAAGCGATTGGCTAGAATACCCATTTCATCTGTTCGCGTCAGTTCAATATCTTTATGCACCTGGCCTAATTGAACCTGACCAGCTTGAATGCGTGTAATATATCGTATCAATTGCTTTATCGGTTCCGTAAATCGAATAGAGATATAGATCGTTCCACCGATGACGATTAGCATGAAGAAAGTCAGAACTAGGGAGTTAATTAATGTTAATTGCTTGGCATTTTTGGTTAATTGATCATAAGGAAGACGCTTGACTATTGTCCAGTCGACATAGTCCGTTTTCATTTTTTCATAAACATTAATGCCGGCGTAAGGTCCTTTGCTCCATTCATAGGAGCCCCTATCCAAATTGCTGTGAATGGCTTCATTTCCCCAGCTATCTTCAAGTAATTGCCCCCATTTGGAAGGATCCGGACCGAAAACAATGCAGCCTTCATTATCCAGTATGTACAGTTCCTCAGTGTCATGTGTGTACAAGCTCTGCGAAATTTCCGATATAAGGTCTAAATGAAGATCAATGACAAGTTCTCCAATAGAGGTGTTATTGGGTGAGTACAGCAGCTTGCGATGCATAGACAGGACAGGTGTTGGTGCAGAATACACGTTAATTGCAATATTGTAACTGTGGCTCAAATGAGTGGTTTCAAAATAAACGGTTTTGTCTTCCGGAAAAGGACGTAAAGAAGCGTATTTACCAGTGGTGCTTCCTGTGAAATCGTTAATTGACAAAAAGGACCGGTCACTTACTGAAGCATACAAGTAAACCTGTTTGAACTCCTTAATGGCATGCGACATGACCTGCAACCCGCTTTTGATCACTTTATCACTCATGTAGTCGATATCCTGCTTACGCTCCAGAATTTCGTATAATTGTCCGAGCTCTGACAAATGCTGACCTGTATAGATCGTCGTTGACGCTTGAACAACTCCATTTAAATAGTTTAATATATTCAATTTCGCTTGGGAGATGAGGGCCGAATTGTTGGTGACGGTGTCTTCGGTGACTTTTTCCTTGGTGAATATATAGGAGACTACAATGGAGGTAATGAACGGAACGAGTGTGGCGATCAGTAAAAAAAGGATCAGCTTGTTGCGTATGCTATGACGAAACATGTCGAATCAACTCGGTTTCTTCGTGGACTTTTCACCCTATATTGTAGCAGTAGAGGTCAACAAATTCCACCTAATGCATCACGATTATCTGTGTTTCAGAAGGATAAAGGTATTTATACTATAGGTTATAGTTACCTAATCGTAAGGGGGAAATTCCCATGAAACAGAGCAAGGGGTTATCAGGACTATTACAGCAATGGGTGTTTATCGGACCTGCGTTCCTATTTTTCGCGCTCATTGTCGTGATTCCTTTTCTCATGAGCATTTATTATTCATTTACAGAGTGGAACGGTGTGACGACAACCGTGAAGTTTAACGGCTTGGACAATTTCAAGCACCTTCTATTTGATGACAAGGATTACCGCAACGCTTTCTGGTTCACAACGCGGATTACCGTAACAGATGTCATTCTTACGAACCTCGTCGGTTTCCTTCTGGCGCTCTTGCTAACACAAGCGCTGAAAACCAGAAATGTGCTGCGTACTATTTTCTTCATGCCGAACGTCATCGGTGGACTGCTGCTTGGGTTCATCTGGCAGTTCATTTTCGTCAAAGGTTTCGGGACACTGGGCGAGTTGACGAATTGGGGCTTTTTCCAACTGCCGTGGCTTGGCGACGCTCCTACTGCCTTCTGGGCGATTGCGATCGTGAGTATTTGGCAGGGTGCAGGCTACTTAATGATCATCTATATTGCGGCGCTTTCCAATGTGCCCAAAGATATGATCGAAGCAGCTTATATCGATGGAGCAACCCGTTTTCAAGTGCTCAAAAGCATTATTATTCCGCTCATTATGCCAGCGGTCACGGTTTGTCTATTCCTGACGATTTCGTGGAATTTCAAAATGTTTGACCTGAACTTCTCCTTAACCAAAGGTGGACCGTTCAACTCCACAGAATCCGTGTCGATCAATATTTATCAAGAAGCGTTCCGCAATAACAACTATGGCTTAGGAACAGCGAAAGCATTAGTGTTCTTCATCGTAGTGGCCATTATTTCGACCATCCAAGTCATGTATACGAAACGTAAGGAGGTTGAAGTGTAATGGAAACAGTCAAAAAATATTCCGGACGGCTATTCACGCTTGAAGTGCTGGGTATCCTGATCGCTCTGCTATTTCTAATTCCGTTCTACTTTGTTATTGTCAACTCACTCAAAACCTTCCCGGAGCTCGCTGCTAGTACAGCAAAGCTTCCGCAAACTTTATATTTGGATAATTACAAAAAAGTATGGACGATCATGAAATTCCCTAGTGCTTTCATGAACTCGTTGATCATTACGGTATTCAGTAATATTGGGCTAGTCGTTATCAGTTCTATGGCCGCTTACCGCATGGTGCGGAAGCCAAGCAAATTCAATAATCTTGTCTTCTTGGCTTTCGTTGCGGCGATGGTCATTCCGTTTCAATCCATCATGATTCCGCTTGTTCGTGTAGCGAGCCAAGTAGGACTGATGGACAGCAAGCTCGGCTTGATTATTTGTTACTTTGGCTTTGGTGTATCTCTTAACGTTTTCTTGTTCCACGGTTTTATTAAATCCATTCCACTCGAAATCGAAGAATCTGCTACGGTGGATGGTTGCTCGCCTTATGGCGTGTTCTGGCGTATTGTATTCCCGTTGCTAAAACCGATGTCTACGACGGTCGTTATTTTGAACAGTTTATGGATTTGGAACGATTATTTGCTGCCTTCTCTCGTGTTAAACAGTCCTGAACTGCGAACAATACCTTTAGCGACGTTCTCTTTCTTTGGACAATACACGAAACAATGGGATTTGGCTTTGGCTGGTCTAACACTAGGTGTTCTACCGATCGTTATTTTCTTCCTTGCCATGCAGAAGCATATTGTTGAAGGAATTACAGCTGGCTCCGTAAAAGGGTGACATATCTGTTAGGAAGTTCAAAATCTTCCACCTTTATGTTCAATATCCTCTGTGTTAAGGGTTCAAGAAAGTGTTTACAATAAACCATGTAAGCTGATGACGAGGGAATGAATGGCCCGTCATCATCAGGGTAAGCTGAGTAAACAAAAAAAGGGAGGCATTACCTCAATGAAAAAATTAACAATGATCAGTATGGCTGCTTTACTCACACTTTCTGTGGTTGCAGCTGGCTGCGGTAAAAAAGAAGAGACACCTGCACCTGCGGCATCAGCTGGGGCAGCAGCATCAGCAACGCCTGCTGCGGCTGGTAAACCTGTAACGATTAAAATGTTCCAATTCAAAGTAGAAATTGCTGATCAATTGGGTAAATTGGTGGCTGAATATCAAAAGCTGAATCCAAACGTGAAAATTCAAATTGATACAGTTGGCGGCGGCGCGGATTACGGCGCAGCTTTGCTGGCGAAGTTCAACTCCGGCGACAAACCGGACATTTTCAACAACGGTGGCTTCTCAGATCTTGATAAATGGATCGAAAACTTGGAAGACCTCTCCGATCAGCCTTGGGTGAGTGACCTTGTAGATGTGGCGAAAGAGCCAATGACCAAAAATGGTAAACTATACGGACAACCGCTTAACCTTGAAGGTTACGGCTTCCAATACAATAAAGATCTGTTCACGAAAGCTGGCATTACTGAGCTGCCAAAAACACTTACACAACTTGAGGATGCTGCCAAAAAGCTGCAAGCACAAGGGATTACACCTTTTGAAACCGGATATGGCGAATGGTGGGTACTAGGCAATCACTTCGTAAACCTTCCTTTTGCTTACCAAAAGGATCCGAATGCATTTATTGATGGCTTGAATAAAGGAACAGCGAAAATTCCAGGTAACGAACAATTTAATCAATGGGTTAAATTATTCGATCTTCAATTGAAATATGGTAACAAAAACCCGCTGCAAACAGACTACAACACACAAGTAACTGATTTTGCAACTGGCAAAGCAGCTATGACACAACAAGGTAACTGGACACAAGTCCAAATTTCCAAAACAAACCCGGATATCAAAGTTGGCTTCTTGCCAATGCCGATCAGCGATGACGCGGCATCGAACGACAAATTGTTTGTTGGTGTTCCGAACAACTGGGTAATCAACAAAAACTCCGCTGTGAAAGACGAAGCGAAGAAATTCTTGAACTGGATGGTTACATCCGATGTGGGTAAAAAATATATCACTGACGAGTTCAAGTTCATCCCGGCTTTCAAATCCATTCCTGCTGACGAAAAAGTACTTGGACCATTAGCTGCAGACATTATTGCATACAGCAAAGCTGGTAAAACACTGAGCTGGAACTGGTTCAAATTCCCTGGCGGCGAAGCATCCAGTAAAAAATTCGGCGATATTATGCAAGGTTATGTCGCGAAGAAGTATACGAAGGATCAAATGCTTGATGAATTCCAGAAAACATGGGATAGCCTGAAGAAGTAATACGATAATGGTTGGAAACAGAGCCTCAGCGCCAAAAGCTGGGGCTTTTTGCCGTTTAACAGAAGGATTAGGGGCTGTTACAATAAGGAGGACTGGGAAGCGGGGGGCTACGATGTATTTAGGAATCAAGACTTGGTTACAAAGCAGGGGGAACCTACTACCGCAAGAGAAAAGATTAACTCGTGAAGCGATTATTTCGCTCATTATTCATTCTACCTTTCAATTCGGCGCTTCGATGTCGGGTGTGTTTCTGAACTTATATCTTTGGCGTTTAACACACAGCGTAGCCGTAAATGGAACTTACAGTATTATCGTGTACATATTGACACCGATTGGCTTCGCAATTGGCGGCTGGATGATCAAAAAGAAAGACAGAATGGTCTCGTACCGCTTAGGCATCATGCTGATCGGTTTATTTTACTTGAGTGTGATTATCGCGCAAGATGCGCTCGTGAAATATTACGTTGCGTTTGCTATTTTCAACGGGCTAGCCGCCGCTTTTTATTGGGTAGGGTATTTAACCCTCATGTACGATGTGTCAACGGAGCAGAATCGCATTCGATACCTCGCGTATAATATGATTTTTTTCACGATGGCTTCATTAGCAGGACCAGCGCTTGCCGGGTTTATTATCCGTTTGAAAGAAGGACTTAGCGGATATACCATCGTTTTTTCTATAGCATTTTGTATGTTTCTTCTGGCAGCCTTGATCTCTTTGAAAATAAAAGCTTCCAGTGGACACCATAGAGTCTACTATTTAAAGTGGACCGGGCTCATTATGAAAAAAAACCGAGATTGGCTAAAAGCGTTGCTTGGTTTTTTTGGGATGGGCTTGCTTCAAGGTACCATGTTATTCCTTCCGAATATTCTCTTGTTTCAAGTTATGCCGCGGGAAGATATTGTGGGCTATTTAGGCGTGCTTTACTCCAGCCTCAGCATAGCCATGGGCATGTTTATTTCTAAATATGCTCAGGGCAGCAAATCTCGGATGTACTTGGCGATATCCACGATAGGCTATCTGGTAGGTGTATCGCTTTTATTAGGAAGCATCACGATTTGGTCTGTCGTAGGCTTTATGATTCTGTATTCGGTCTTTTCACCCCTGCAAGGCAATACAATGACAGGTTACTATTACGGTCTTATCGCCAAATTGCCGCTTAAAGGAGAACTGAAAGTTGAAAGTGTTGTCGTTCGCGAGCTTTTTCTAAATGTAGGTCGTGTGATTTCCATTTTTTGCTTCATTACATTTGGAAGTGATTTGGAAGGCGGGATGATTCCATGGATTCTCATGATCGCCTCTCTCACACAATTTGCCTTGGTCTGGTCCATTAAGAATCGTTAGAGCGAGCATGAAAGCGCCCTTTCAAGGTTATCCTAGGGATAGCTGATAGGAGAAGAGGGACTTCAGGTTATGGAACAGTATGACAGTATAATTGTTGGTGGAGGCATTGCCGGACTTCAGGCGGCCATTCAGCTTGGGAGATATGAGCATCGTGTTCTCGTCATTGATGCCGGCTATGGCAGGTCGACCTTATGCAAAAGCTATCACAACCTTCTAGGTTGGCCGGATGGCGTTTCGGGTGAAGAACTTCGCAGGCTGGGAAGGCAACAGGCCGAGAAGCTTGGGGTGGCTTTTGCCCATGATGAAGTTGTACAGGCAGTAAATAAGGGGAAGCCAGGAGATGGCTTTGAGTTATGGGGGAAGTCCGGTAAAGGGTACGAAGCACCTACGCTGCTGCTAGCGACAGGATTAATGGATCGCATCCCCGATATTCCCGGGTTAAAGCCGTGTCTGGGATTAACGATTTATGTATGTCCGGATTGTGATGGCTATGAAATAAGAAATAAAACGACCATTGTGATGGGTTCGGGTGATGTCGGAGCTGCGATGGCACTGAAGCTGAGCCTTCGGACGGATAAGCTGACTTACGTTAACCATGGACTGTGCGCCGTGAAAGGCAGCCATTTGGAAGAACTCAAGAAAAAAGGGATCACCTACATAGCGGATGATATTCAAGAGGTAAACGCGAGCGAGAATGGCCTTTTTGGAGGGCTGGTGACGGTTAATGGGAACCGGCTGGAAGCGGAGCGCGGCTTCATTGCTTTCGGAGGGAATGAAGTGAAATCGGATCTAGCCCGTCAGCTAGGCGCGGAACGATTGGAAAATCGGCATATCATGACAGATGCACGTTCCAAAATGACAAGCGTGCCGTTCCTCTGGGCCGCCGGCGATGTTGGCGTCCATGCGGAGCAGGTGACGATTGCGATGGGTGAAGGTGCACAAGCTGCGATATGGATGAACAAAGTGCTGCTTATGTTAAAAGAAGAAGCAAACGCCAATAAAGTGGTCGTTCGCTCTTAAAGAATTCCTAGGGTTTCTCTGCGGTCGCGAGAGCGAAAGCGGTGGTGACGTGAACGTAATCCGCTAAAGCTTTCTCACCAAGCGGGGTAATGTGATAGATGCCGCGGCTTTGGCGAACGAACCAGCGGTAGTAGTTTTTTTGCAGCAGGGAGCTGACGGCTTTGTTATTCGTCAGGTCACGCAGCTTCCGTGGACTAAGAGGTCCATGCTCACGCATCAAATAAGCGCAATGCAGCGATTTCTCACGGTAAGCGGTCATCAGCTTTTGCTGGGAGCTGCCGCCTACGTTGTAGTCACCGCTTCGTTCATGAAACTCATTGACGACCCGTAAAGCTGCTCTTTTATTGTGGCGCAGCGTATAAGGCGTAGGCTCGCAGACGAGATCGACTGCGGGTTTTTTGCGTTTGTAGAATTGAACCGTCAAGACGCCTAGCCCCAGCATACGGCATAGCCGCCGGATATCTTCCCACTGCAAGCGATGTGGAGCTTTCCCTTTATTAGGCAGTTCGAAAGCAACATACACTTGCTCGGTTAGGCGCAGGCGATCGATGCCTTGCACAAGGAGCGGGATGTTAAAGCTTTTCTTGAGCTCTACGACGATAGGGGGTTCATCCCCGCGAATGGCAACTAAGTCACAGTGTTTCACTTCTCCGCGAACGGCATAGCCGCGCTCTTCGAAATATTGTTTCACCGGAGCGTACAGCTCCGTTTCGGTTTGAATAGGCATGATGATTATTCTCCTCCTACTTGCGATGAAGGCAATGTGTATCATTATAGCATAGGTTTTGTTAAAATAGGGGAAGAAGAACTTGTACGTACATCTTGGTGAGGTAGCGTGCGGGGAATGAAGTTTGAGTGATGGAGTAGGAGTTCGAGGAAGTCGAAGTTCGAGTGATGGAACAGGGATTCGAGGAAGCTGAAATTTGGTTTTGGAGATGGAGAGGGGATGTTGGGAATGAGTGAGGTTTTGAATACATGGCTTGGTCGTACGATTGATTGTGCATGTGGGCAGAGGCATGAAATTCCGATTCGTCGTATCGTTATTGAGCGAGACGCTTTGGGGCAGGTGGCCGGTTATGTGAAAGAAGCCGGATATCGTGAAGTCACGCTTGTCGCGGACGAGAAGACGTATCAAGCGGCGGGCGTGAAGCTGCGCGGGCTGCTCGAAGCCGCGCAAGTCAAGGTCAGCATCAGCGTGATTCGTGAGAACGCGATGGGGGAAGTTGCCGCCGACGAGGAAGCGATCGTCCAGCTGATGCTGGACACGCCATTATCGTCGGAGGTTCTGCTTGCCGTGGGGGCGGGAACCCTGCACGACATCGTGCGCTTCGTCGGCCACCGCACGAAGCGGCCTTTCTTGTCTGTGCCGACAGCGCCATCCGTCGACGGCTTCGCTTCGGTCGGCGCGCCGCTCATCGTGCGCGGCTTCAAGACCACGATCCCGGCGAGTTCACCGGAAGCCATTTTTGCTGATCTCGCGCTGCTCGCGGAAGCGCCGCAAGCGATGATCGCAGCAGGCCTCGGCGACATGCTCGGCAAGCACACCTCGCTTGCCGACTGGTCGCTTGGCCGCGTGCTGCTTGACGAGCACTACTGCGAGCTGAGCGCGCAGTTGACGCTGGAAGCCGTGGAGCTCTGCACGGCTCACTTGGACGAGATCGCGCAGCGCACGGATCTCGGCTTGTTAAAGCTGATGGAAGGCCTGCTGCTGTCCGGCCTTTCCATGCTCCTGGTCGGCCACTCGCGGCCGGCCTCCGGAGCAGAGCACCATCTCTCCCATTACTGGGAGATGGTGCTTCTGCAGCAGCGCCGCCGGGCGCTGCTGCACGGCGCGAAGGTCGGCGTCGCGACCGTGATGATGGCGCAGCGCTATGCGTCGCTGCGGGACATCACGGCGGGCGAGGCCGCTTCGCGCCTAGCGCAAAGCCAGGCCCCAAGCCGGCAAACGGATGCGGAGCGCATACGCAAGGCCTATGGGGCCATGGCGGAGCAGGTCATCGCCGAGAATTTCCCGGCGGATGGCGGCGTTGTTGATAGCGAGGCGCTGAAAGCGCGCATCGCTTCGAGGTGGGGCGATGTGCAAGCCATCGCCCGCGCGGTCCCTGCACCCGAGCAGCTGACGGCTTGGCTCGGGGCTGTGCAGGGACCGGTGGCGCCTGAGCAGCTTGGCGTAGAGCCGGAGCTGGTGGAGGCGTCACTGCGGGATGCGCTGTTTGTGCGCAACCGGTTTACGGTTTTGCGTTTACTGCGACTGCTGGACAGTTGCAAGTAGAAACTAACGGACCGAGATGCTGCTAATTCCCATTTCCAGCTCGAAAATAGATCCTAACGGACTCAAGCGCCGCTATCTGCCTTGAAACACCCCCAAACCTGTCTTGAATAACCAGATAAAGGCTATACAGTCCGTTAGCTCTCACAAATACAGCTGGGAACCCTAATAGCGACCCGTGTGTCCGTTACATAAAAACTCCTGAGGTAAAGGCTCAGGAGTTTTTTGCCTTTTTGTCTTTTTGCTTTTTTGCCGCATAGCTCGAACTCACCGAATGATAAAAAAAGACAAAAGCATCGTAAAAAACTGCATCTAGTTTTTCCTGATCGGGGATTATGATAGAAGCATTCAAGGTTTGAAAGCGTGTACACCAAGGTTTCCTTGATGCAGACCAGATTCTATGGAGAAAGGAGGAATCTTACCAAGCAGCATGAGCCAACTTCATGAGCAACATCCAGTTCGCCAATCTATCACTATGAAAGGGGTTAGCCCCCGAATGAAATCATTGAAGCATTTTAGAAGAAGAGTAGCCTTGTCATTGGCCGTATTCCTTATTTGTAATCTTGGTATAGGCCAGTTTTCCCTATTGTCAATGACGAATGTCGCTAGTGCTGCCGAAGCTTCCACAGTTGATGTGCTCGATTCGGAGTTCATTAACAGCCACGGTGGTAATTCAGTTTCCATACATGCAGACCCATCTAGATCGCCTTACGACGTTTTTGGTGAAGCTTTTGGAACAGATAATCCTGTCGAAGGTGCCACCAAAACAGCAAGAGATATTCTCGGAGAAGAGGCCGAAAGACATGTGGCCAATTATTACGATCAGGCATTAGGAAAAGATGTTTTCAAAGTTGAAGTGAATGGCAACGATTGCTTTTCCTGTTATTTGCATAATACAACATATGACAGTACAACCGGACAATTCATCGGAGGGAATGACGACAGACAGCGAATTGAAATCAGACCGCCAGCTGAGAGCCCTGACCGGATTGGTTTGGAGAATGACATTACCGCATACAACTGGAAGCTGAAGATTGATAAAGATCTGACCAAGCCTGATGGTTTTTTCCATATCTTCCAATACAAAGCGTACAACTCCTATGGACTGGTTGGAAACAAATTGCCGCTTCATGACGCTGCTAATTATCCGAGTTTCTCTAGCGCTGAAGACGGTAATCCGATACTTACGTTTACGGTTTCCTCATCTGCCACGCAGAATTTGGAGTTCCGTTATGCCAATATCGGTACGGATGCCGGGCAAGAAACGCTTGCCAGTATTCCGCTGAATGACGTGAAAGACAAATGGGTGGATATTACGGTTAAAATTTTAAACTCGGAATATGGTTGGGTCACAATGATCATGAAAGACGTCGAGACAGGCAAAGTATTGATGGCGTACAACGATCCTAACCGAGTTCTTGATATTTGGAGACGTCCTGAGATCAAGTATAATGGGTCGACCTTCGAAGGGCCGTACCCTGCGGTGGACGATATGATCAACCGTCCGAAATGGGGGATTTACCGAAAAGCGGATAAATCAAATCCCAATGTGAAGGATGCCAAAATATACCTTGCAGACATGACGCTGTATAAGTCTGCAATAGATGCTTCACCGGTTAACCTGGCCTACGGTAAAAAGGCTTATAATTATGGTCCCGCATCCGGCAATGCGTTCCAGGTCGCGAATGCTAAGCCGGAGAGACTCTTGGATGGGGTTCAAACAGACCCAGTCAAGTATACGAGCTTGACACAGGTGCCTCAGAACAATACATCTGCGTTAGGAGATTTGAGTTGGATCGGTACTGAAAGCTCCAAAAAGGGCAGCGTAGTCATCGATTTAGGGAAAAAAATGCCGTTTAGTCAAGTGAAGCTATTCGCCAAATCTTTAAGATTGCAGACGGTGAATATAGCAGTTTCAGATGACGAGACAGATCATTCCGAAGCGGATTTAGGTAATATTATTTTTAAAACAGATACATCCTTTACTTATAATGGTCCTAATAGCGGCGGAGATGATGCGGCAGATAAGGAGTATGTGATTGACCTAGGGAAGACGTTAACTTCCCGATATGTAAAGTTTTATTTTGTAAATGGTACAGGTTCTAATGGTACGGGCACTCCACTTAATGGACTTCCTACATTTGTTATGACAGGACCGCCTCGGATCACGGAGCTTGAAATGTACAATGCGCCTCAAACGCCATCGAATGTGGTGATTGAATACGCTGGAGGTTCTCAAGCGACTATTTCCTGGAATGAGGTTCCTGCTGATCATTTCATCATTTACGATAACGGGAAAGTACTTGTTGATGAGGTGGACGCTAATAGGGTTAACCTGACGAATTTAGATCCTGGCGCTTTATATAATCTTTCTGTGAGGACGGTTTATACGGATCCGTATTCGTTCAAACCGATGCTTTCAGCGATAAGTGAAGTGAAGACGCTGCACACCGATGGAGACCCGATTATTCCTAATCCGCCTTCATCCGTTACAGCGACAGCGTTATCTGATAAATCCATCCAAGTTGTTTGGGATGCTGTAGCAGATGCCCAGAATTACAGGGTGGCACTAGTTAGCGGTGATACGGAAAGGATCGTGGCAACGGAGGTTCAGGATACCTCCTATACGATCAAAGATCTTTCTCCCGGTACGACTTATAAAGTGAAGGTTTACGCGATTCGAAGAGGTACTTTGTCAGCTACTGGCGCAGAAGGTGAAGTAACGACTACAGGCATCAAGAACGCCTCCGACAATCTTTTGTTCAATAAGGAAGTCCAGTATCCGCGAGTTTGGAACGATGATACAAGCAGTTATAGTGCTGGCAAAGCTCTGGACAATGATACAGGTTCCAGGTGGGTTGCGCTAAAAGGCTCGACTTCTTCATGGATGATGGTGGATATGGGGGAACCAACGCCGGTAAACAGCCTTGCATACAATAGCTTTCAAAACAAGTTGAAAAAGGTTTCGTTTTATTATGCCACGGACAGTGAAGCGTTCACGAATCCAAACAGTGATAAATGGATAAAGTTATTGACTGATGACCGTGTTAGCCAAGGGAAATACGGCAATCCGAGTATTACGAATATAGATGAGAAAATATCGCTTCCTGCGCCAGTTGAGGCAAGATTTATTAAATTTACAGTCGATGAAGTCGATGGCGATATTAATGTCAATGAGGTTAAAGCTTTTGGACCGATATCTTTTACGGGCAATTCTGCCCTAAAGGCGACGGAAATAACGGATCGCAGTGCTGCGTTAAGCTGGTCTGGCGCCACAACCACCATACCGGTATCCGCGTATGACATCTACCAAGGAAATACCAAATTAACAAGTGTGACAGCCGATGTCTACAACTATAGTGCAGTCGGCCTGATGCCAAGTTCAGCGTATACATTCAGGGTTAAGGCTGTTAGTCAGTCTGTCTATGGCTCCGTGTACGAGACACTGGGCGGGCTGCCGCTTCAGTTAACTACGTTAGGGCCGATCACGATTCCACCTATAGATTCGGACTCGGATTCGGATTCAGATTCAGAAGACTCTGGTGGCACAGGTTCTGCTTCTGGACCGAAGACATCGAATCCTTCGACTCCTGGGAACCCCGATACTACGAACAGTACCGGAGTGATAACGGCTGTCCGATTGCAAGGGGAGAACGCTTATTTAGCTACGATTCCGGCCGCATCCCTAAGTAGTGGGTCCCTGACAAGTAAGACGGAAGTCAGGTCGGAAATCGGGAATGTGTATTTGCCAGGGAATATGTTCAGCTCCAGCGCGCTAGGAGACAACAAAACGGTTGAATTGAAGCTTACTTTGACAGATAAGTCGACTCTTCCGGGAACGCTTCAGCAGTTGATTGGAGATAGACCGATTGTTGATTTAACCCTATGGGTAGACGGCAAGAAAGTGGAATTTAATAATCCTTCCGCTTCTGTTGAATTAACCGTGCCTTATCAACCGACAACCGAAGAGTTAACCAATCCGGAACACATTGTCGTTTGGTATGTGGATGATAGTGGCGCTCTAACGCCAGTTCCGAGCGGGAAGTATGAGGCTGGCAGCGGAACGGTCACGTTTAGGACCACACATTTTAGCAAGTATGCGGTAGGATTCGTTGTGAAAAGCTTCGACGATCTTACGAATGTCGAGTGGGCTAGGAAGTCTATTGAAGTGTTGGCGTCCAAAGGTATCATTAACGGAAAGTCCGACGTAGAATTTGCGCCGGGAACGCCAATAACACGAGCGGAGTATATTACGCTGCTCATGAAGACGTTAGGTATATCAGCTACATCTGAGGCTGTATTTGATGATGTGAAACCATCTGATTACTTCTATCAGGAAGTCATGATGGCGAAGGCGCTTGGGATTGTGGAAGGGAAAGATGGGAACTTGTTTGCACCCAATGAAGAGCTTACCCGCCAAGATATGATGACGATGACAGCAAGAGCCTTGAAACAGGCAGGCAAGCTGAATACGGCGGTCAGTACAACAAGTCTAAGCACATTCGCAGATTATAAAGATGTTGCGGACTACGCTGAAGAAAGTGCCGCTTTATTAGTTAATAAAGGCCTGATTCAAGGTAACGGTAATTTGCTGCAACCACTGAATAAAACTACACGAGCAGAAGTTGCCGTTCTGATGTATAGAATTTATAACGACTAAAGTTTTCTATGCATGTATGGACTGTATAGACGGACTGGACGCCCTAGGGAGCATGCACCCTAGGGCGTCTTTTTATATATGGCTCCCTAGCAAAAGTGTAAAAAATCACAACCCCGCTAAATTTTTGCCATCCCTTTAATTCAGATTGTTTTCTATACTTGTAGCGTATGCATGACTGCACGATGGTGAGGAGGAGCAAAATGAAATTCAATAACGGGAAAGTAAACGAGATACAAATTGCTTATATTGGTGGAGGCTCCATGTATTGGGCCAAAAATCTCATTGCGGATCTTGCGCTGGACGAACAATTGTCGGGTACGATTCGATTGTATGACCTTGATTATGACAAAGCCAAAAATAACGAGAGATTAGGTAACTCCGTTTCTGATTATGCCGAAACGAAGTCCAAATGGACCTACAAGGCTTACCCGACTCTGAAGGAGGCGTTAAGCGGTTGTGATTTTGTGTTCATTTCGATTCTTCCCGGAACGTTCCGCGAGATGGCATCCGATGTGCATGAACCGGAGAAATATGGCATTTACCAAGCGGTAGGCGATACAACCGGACCCGGGGGGTTGGTTAGGGCACTGCGGACGATTCCCATGTATGTGGAGATTGCCCAGGCTATAGAGCGCTTTTCACCGAATGCTTGGGTGTTTAATTATACGAATCCGATGACGCTTTGCACGCGGACGCTATACGAAGTGTTTCCGGGAATCAAGGCGCTTGGCTGCTGCCACGAAATCTTTGGTACACAAGGATTATTGATACGCATGCTGCGTGATATGGAAGGTATAGAGGGTGTGCATCGGGATGATGTGAAGGTGAATGTGCTAGGGATTAATCATTTTACATGGATCGATCAAGCCACTTATCAGCATATAGATTTACTCCCGATGTATCGGAAGTTTGTAGATAAGTACTATGAGTCGGGCTTTGAGCATAACAAAGATGCTTGGATGACAAACACGTACACGGCAGCTAACCGAGTGAAATTTGATTTGTTCCGACGTTACGGCATTATTGCAGCGGCAGGTGATCGCCATCTCGCAGAGTTTATGCCTCCATGGTATATGAAGGATGCGGAAACGGTTCGCTACTGGAAATTTGGCTTAACGACGGTCCAAAGTCGTGTGGAGAAGCACGCTGCGACGGAGCTTTATTACAGCAAGCTGATTAGTGGAGAGGAGAAGCTGCCGCTGAAGGCATCGGGGGAGGAAGAAGTTAGACAACTCAAAGGATTAATCGGCCTTCAACCTTTTGTTACCAATATCAATGTTCCGAATGTGGGACAAATGAAGGGGATACCACTGGGAGCCGTTGTCGAGACGAACGCCGTGTTCTCAGCGAACAGTCTGCGTCCTGTTTATGCAGGCGAGCTTCCGCTCGCTGTTAATAACCTGGTGCTGCAGCACACAGTGAATCAAGAACTTATTTTGAAGGCTGCGCTACAAAAGGATAAAGCGTTAGCGTTCAATGCTTTCGTGAACGACCCGCTTGTGAATATCGATGTGAACCAGGCGGAGATGCTGTTCGATCAGATGCTGCAAAATACGAAATCGTATTTGCCAGGATGGAACATCTAATGGCGGCTCGATCATGAAAGAAGATCAGGGCTACAGTGCTTCCGTCACGGTTGATCCGCAAGATAACAAGGCGGTGCGCCGCATTATTTTTAAGCTTGCCGGACCCTCTTTGGCGGAGATGCTGCTCATTAACATGACACAGATGGCGATGATGATTCTGGTGGGTCATTTAGGAGCGGTTGCTGTTGCAGCAGTTGGATTAACGAGCCAGCCTTATATGTTAATGACCGTCCTTTTTGCAGCGCTAAACACAGGTACAACGGTCATTGTTGCTCGTTCCACAGGAGCGGGTAATAGGGGCGATGCGAATCGGGCCGCCGGACAGTCGCTCATGCTCGGCTCGGTGCTCTCCATCCTTGTCGTTGCACTTGGCGTTCTATTTTCGGAGGCGATGCTCCAAATGATGGGGGCTAGCGCTGAGGTTGTTCATTATGGGATGAACTATGCACGGCTAATGTTTCTGTCTATTGGATTTTCCTCCATCTCGTCCGCTTTGTCCGCTATTCTACGCGGGGCTGGAGATACTCGGACTCCGATGAAAATTAATGTGTTATCAGGGTGCTTGTCTATATCCCTAGGGTTTGTATTGATTTACGGTCATCTAGGCCTGCCAGAAATGGGAGTTGCTGGAGCGGCTATCGCCACTTTGGCAGTTCAGGGCATGGCGATGATCGCCTTTATAACGGTTCTGTTCAGTGGGAAATTTGCGGTCCGGATTGGGTGGGCGGAGATAAGCCGTTTGGATAAAAGCATGATTCACCGCATGTTGAAAATCGGCATCCCATCGAGCCTTGAACAGCTCATTATGCGTCTGGGTATTATGACGTTTGTCAAAATATGCGCAGGACTTGGGACGGTCGCTGTTGCGGCATCACAAATTGTTACGAGTATAATCGGCATCTCGTTTATGCCTGGTGCTGCTTTTGCCATAGCGGCTTCAACCTTGGTCGGCCAAACGCTTGGCGTAGGCAAACCCGACCTTGCTGAGCAGTATGTTTGGCAAATTCGCAAGTACGGCATGATCTTAGCCGGTGTAATGGGAGCGGTATTTATTTTGTTTGCTCCCTATATTTTTAGGCTATATACAAGTGACGCCACCATCATTCGAGAAGGGGCATGGGCTCTTCGGATCGTAGGATTTATCCAAATTTCCCAAATCTCACAGTTCATTCTTGGCGGAGCTTTGCGGGGAGCTGGGGATACACGATTTCCTTTATACTCGACTTTAATTGGTGTCTGGGGCGTGCGGGTCATGCTCAGTTATTTATTTGTTTATATCTTTTCATGGGGGATGTTCGGCTTATGGAGTGCGGTTGCTTGCGACCAATTCCTGCGGTCTAATCTCATTTATTTCAGGTTTAAACGGATGGTTTGGAAACATGTGAAGATTTAATGCCATAGAAAGGAGCTGAGGGATATGGGGATTGTGTATGATCCGAATTCGCAAACCTTCCATCTTCAAGGGAAGTCGACTAGTTATATCATGCAGTTGGTTAAATCCAAATACCTTGCTCACGTCCACTTCGGACGCAAGGTTCGCGGAAGTAATCTCGGCGGCTTGCTCGCTATACGGCGTCGCTGCTCATTTTCGCCATCTACGGATCCGAACGATTTGACACTGTCGCTCGACACACTGCCGCAGGAATTTCCGGCGTATGGAGGCAGTGATTTTCGTGTACCCGCTTATCAGGTGCAAATGGAAGACGGAACGACCGTCAGTGAGCTTATTTATGAGTCTCATCGGATCTATGCGGGTAAACCACAGCTGGAGGGCTTGCCAGCTACTTATGTGGAAGAGGACAGTGAAGCGGAGAGCCTCGATATCGTTTTGGCGGATGCAGCGATCGGCTTGCAAGCTGTTCTCACCTATACGGTCTTCTGTGATCATGATGCAATTACCAGGTCAGTTCGTTACATGAACACGGGAAATCGTTCGATGAAGCTGCTTAGAGCCTTAAGCTTTGGCCTTGATATACGCCATTCCGAGTTCGATATGCTCCATTTGTCTGGAACATGGGCGCGCGAGCGCCATATCGAAAGACGCCCGCTGGCAACGGGCGGGTCTGTGATTGAGAGCCGCAGGGGGAGCAGCAGCCATTCGCTTAACCCGTTTATGGCTCTGCTCTCGAAGCAAGCGGACGAAGATCAAGGAGAGGCCTACGGTTTTAGTCTTGTGTATAGCGGAAGCTTTGTTGCACAAGCTGAGGTAGATCCTTATGGAACAACCCGTGTTGTCATGGGGATTAATGCCTTTGACTTTTCCTGGCTGTTAGAACCGGGCCAAGCGTTCCAATCGCCTGAGGCTGTCCTTGTATTTTCAGCAGAAGGAATTGGCGGAATGTCGCGTATTTACCATAAGATGTACCGCACGCGACTATGTCGAGGGGAGTTTCGAGATCGTCACAGACCGATTCTCATCAACAATTGGGAAGCGACTTATTTCAATTTCAATGCGGATAAAATCGAAGAGCTTGCGATGGTTGGCAAAGAGCTCGGATTAGAGCTTCTAGTCCTTGACGATGGTTGGTTCGGTAAAAGGGACAATGACAAAAGCTCGCTCGGAGATTGGTTCGTTGATCCGGGTAAACTGCCTAAGGGCATGCCGGATTTGGTTAGCCGTGTGAATCGGCAGGAGCTAGCGTTCGGTCTATGGTTTGAGCCGGAAATGGTGTCACCGGACAGTGACTTATATCGTGCTCATCCCGACTGGTGCCTGCATGTGCCTGGTCGGCGCAGGACAGAGGCGAGGCAGCAACTGATTCTGGATTATTCACGCCAAGATGTGAGGGATTACATCGTAACCGTTATAACCGATATTCTTGCCAACTGTCCAATCGCCTATGTCAAATGGGACATGAACCGCAATATGACGGAAATCGGTTCGGCCCTGCTCCCTCCGGAGCGACAACGGGAGACGGCTCACCGCTATATGCTTGGTCTCTATGAGGTGCTGGAGCGGATCACGTCCAGATTCCCGAACGTGTTGTTCGAAAGCTGCTCCGGCGGAGGCGGGCGGTTCGATCCAGGCATGCTCTACTACATGCCGCAGACGTGGACGAGTGATAACACGGATGCTGTGGAGCGGCTAAAAATCCAATATGGAACAAGCATTGTGTATCCAATTAGCGCTATGGGCGCACATGTTTCTGCGGTCCCGAATCATCAAGTGCATCGCACGACACCTCTAGATATGCGGGGACATGCCGCTATGTCGGGCAATTTCGGCTATGAGCTGGATTTGACCACTTTTACGGAGGCGGAAAAAGAGGCTGTAAAGCGGCAGGTTGCGCTCTATAAGCAGCTGCGTCCGCTGATTCAATTCGGCGAATTTTACCGGTTGAGCAGTCCTTTCGAAGGTGTTGATGCCGCTTGGATGTTCGTGTCAGACGATCAGAAAGAAGCGCTTGTTGCTTATTTTCAAGTGCTGGCTGAGCCTAATGCTCCGCTTAAGAAACTGCGTCTGAAGGGTTTGGAAGCAGGAAGCAATTATCTTGTGTATGATGCGGATGCTCCTGAGGAGACCGAGGAACTGATCTTCGGCGGTGACGATTTGATGCATATTGGTTTGAATTTACCAATCTGGAAAGGCGATTACCGAAGTCGTCTTTACCGTTTAACTATGGAGGGGTAACGATGAAAAAGCTGCGTTTGAGCGAGCTGCGGGATACGAAGAACGGACATATTTTGCAGGATATTTTGCCGGGTGATTACTTATCTTCAGGCGGTCTTTCCTTTGCCAAACGAGCAGAACGCAGTCACACAAATGATGGACCTGATGGCAGAGACTATCATATCCATGCGGATTGTGAGGCGTTTATCATTTTGCAGGGGAGCGGCACCATGGAGATTAACGGGGAGCATACGCCGGTTACAACGGGAGATATCGTGATCGTTGAGCCAGGCGAAGATCATCACCTTAACTCGAGTGAGGACGATCCCATTGTGACTGTATGGTGCCATGCAGGCTTGAATCGCCATAAGAATCAACAGCAGGAGGATTCTGTATGAACCAGCAAATCACGACTGCCTCCCATACCTTTACGTTAACTGGAGAGAGTCATCCGTTCACGGTGTTACTTTTAGCGGAAAAGCTGCAGGAGGGTCTGGACTTAATCACGCTGCGTCTGGATGCTGAGGAAGCTTCAGTCCCCCCTGTTTTGACGCTGAATTGGTCGCATCCTGCGTGTGATATCCAGGCCAGCTGGCATCCTGCGCAAGACCGCAATAAGAGTTTTAAGGCTGACTGGATGCGCACGCTGCGATCCAACGCTGCCGCCTCGGCTCCCGTCTATGCGTTGTTTAACAGCCTTGGTCACAATCGACTTACGTTCGCTTATTCGGATGCGCTGAATACGGTTCATTACTCAGGAGGCATCAGCGAGGAAAAGGCTGACTTCCATTGCAAGATACAATTGTTTGCCGAGACGACCGCACCCTTTCGTTCCTATGAAGCCAAACTCCTCGTGGATACGAGAGATATTCCTTACTATGAAAGCTTGCAAGGTGTGCAGGAGTGGTGGAGCGCAATGCCGGAATATCGCCCGGCCTTCGTCCCAGCCGCAGCCAAGGAGCCGATGTACTCCACTTGGTACAGCATGCACCAGAATGTAACGGATGAACAGATTGAACAGCAGTGTCAGATCGCTAAGAAGCTCGGGATGGAGGCCGTCATCGTTGATGATGGCTGGCAGACGGAGGATAACCGCAGAGGGTATGCCTACTGTGGGGATTGGGAGACTTACGCTGGGAAATTCCCCGATATGAAGCGGCATGTGGATGCGGTTCATCGTCTGGGCATGAAATTTATTCTATGGTACTCTGTGCCTTTTATCGGTAAATACAGTCATGTGTGGAATCAATTTAAAAATAAAATTCTCCGGTTTAATGAGAATCATGGCGCAGCCGTGCTTGATCCGAGATATCCGGATGTCCGGGAGTATATCATTCATAAGTATGAAGAAGCGGTGAAGGAATGGGGCCTCGACGGCTTCAAGCTCGACTTCATCGATACGTTTTATTCGCCGGAACTGCAGCTCCCCTCGACGGTTGAAGGGAAGGACTATGAGTCGATCCCGGCGGCCGTGGACCGTCTTTTAACGGATTCGATCGGCAGGCTGAGAGAGCTGAAACCCGATATCATGATCGAGTTCCGCCAAATGTACATTGGACCGGCAATGCGTAAGTACGGCAATATGTTCCGTGCGTCGGATTGTCCGAATGATAGCATTCAGAATCGGGTACGAACGCTTGATATTCGACTGATTTGCGGACATACAGCAGCTCATGCGGATATGATCATGTGGCATCCCGAGGAGCCGGTGGAAAGCGCCGCACTCCAGCTGATTAACGGCTTGTTCTCCGTACCTCAAGTTTCTGTGCTGCTGGATAAAGTGCCGTCCGACCATAAGGCGATGTTAGGTTATTGGCTTGCTTTTTGGAAAGAGAACCGTGATCTGCTGCTAGACGGCAGAATTGAGCCGATGAATCCAGAGCTGTTATACCCGCTTGTACGTTCTGTTAAAGGGGACAAAGGGATTGTTGTCACTTACCATGACAGCATTGTGCCTATTCCGGTGGGAAGATCAGTTGTGAAGTGGATTGTGGTGAATGGCAGAAGGCAGGATGGACTTTACCTTGAGGTGTTGGAAGCTGCTCAGGCAGCTAAAGTAGTCATTACATCGTGCACCGGTGAGATTGTGGAAGAAATGTCCGCCCAGTTTACGGCAGGTATTCATAAGCTAGCGATTCCAGCTTCCGGAACGGCAACTCTCTACCTTGCATAGTCATTCTATAAAGCTGGTACTTATTAGGAGGGTTCTTTTATATGAACTATTTGGCTGACGAACAACGATATTCAAAAATGACCTACCATCGCACGGGATTAAGTGGTCTTAAATTGCCGCCAATCTCGCTCGGTTTATGGCATAACTTTGGCGGTGTAGATACCTTCGAGAGCAGCAGGGCATTGGCGCGACACGCATTTGATTTGGGTATTACCCATTTTGACCTTGCGAATAATTACGGACCGCCGGCAGGTTCTGCGGAATTAACTTTTGGTCAGATTATGAAAAAGGATCTGCTCCCCTACCGCGATGAGCTCATTATCGCTACGAAGGCAGGGCATCGCATGTGGGATGGCCCTTATGGAGATCGTGGCTCCCGCAAAAGCATGCTGGCTAGTCTTGATCAGAGCCTAAAACGGTTAGGCTTGGATTATGTCGATATCTATTATTCGCACCGCTATGATATTGAATCGCCGCTTGAAGAAACGATGGGCGCTTTGGATCAAGCTGTACGGCAAGGGAAAGCGCTGTATGTTGGCGTGTCCAACTATAATGCAGAGCAGACGGAGAGGGCAGCGGGTATTTTGAAAAGCCTAGGAACTCCGTTCGTGATCCACCAAGTGCACTATTCAATGTTCGAAAGAAGATTAGAACAAGGCTTGCAGGATGTGCTGGTGCAAGAGGGCATTGGTTCGATCGCTTACAGTCCGTTAGCCAGGGGGCTGCTCACCGATCGTTATTTGGAGAACATTCCGGCAGACTCGCGTGCAGCTGGGGGCAGTGTATTTCTGCGACCTGAAGACATAACCGAGGAGAAAATTGCAAAATCACGGCTATTGCATGTCTTGGCGCAGGAGCGAGGACAAAGTCTGGCCCAAATGGCCTTGGCGTGGGTTCTTCGCAAGGGGCACGTGACTTCCGCTTTGATTGGGGCAAGTAAATTGAAGCAATTGGACGATAATGTCGCAGCTTTGAACCAGCTTCATTTTACAGAGGACGAATTGGCTTTAATTGATCAAATTCTTGCAGGGTGATTCATCAAAATATCGTAGTAGCAGGAGGAGGAATTAGTAATGAGCATGGGGATACAACTCAGTAAGGAAGCGTTCACGAAGCATATGCTGCAGCAACCGGTTTTGGATACTCACACCCACCTAGTGGGGGATCGTCTCGCTGCTAGAGATTTTTGGGAGGTTGCCCATTACTTCTGGCTGTTTCGCGAAATGCAGGCAGCAGGTTATCCGGCAAATGCCATGGAGCTCCCGGAGGATTTGCGAATCCCAGCGTTCTTGGATGCGTACCAGGCAACCAGAAATACCTTGATGAACATAGCATTTACGCACATTCTAAAAGACCTTTATGGGATAACCCTCAGCGATAAAGCTTCGATACTGGAAGCTGACAGTGCCATCAAGCAATCTGCCCAAAGAGCTGAATGGGCGCAAGAAGTAGCTAATCGTATGCAAGCCGGGCGGTTCGTCGTGAATATCCCGGAGCATGCCGAGTTTCAAGGCATGGAACACAATGCCATTCTCATCCCACGGATTGATGGGAAATTGGGGGCATGGGTCAAGGAAATCGAAGCGTCGAGTGACCGAGCTGCGGCATTTGCGGAAACACGTGAGAAGCTCGGGCAATTGTTGGATGCGTACAAAGAGGATGGCGTCAAGGGGATCATGACAACGCTGCCGAGCTATAATGCCAGCGCCAATCATAAGGTCGCCATCGGGCAAGACAGCACCAAAGATGAGATCCTGATGATGCTCATGCACGAAATTGGAGCTGCAGCTGAGCAGAGAGGGCTGCTTATTCAGCTATTTCTCGGCGTGGAACGCTCCTGGTGCGGAACAGCCGTGCCCGTGAATGATCCAGCGCGTATCTTGAAGCTGACTGCATTATTTGAAGCGTATGCCTGTCCGTTTGAGCTCGTCGTAGCCTCGGAGCTGAATAACCTGGATATCGTGCAAGCAGCATGGAATTTCCCCAATGTGCACGTCGGCGGGCATTGGTGGTTTAACTTCCGGGCGAGCACATACCGTGACAGCATGCAGTACAGGCTGGAAGCTCTTCCTGCGATCAAAAGCTCGCTGATCGTGTCCGATGCACGCTGCATGGAGTGGAGCTATGGCAAAATTATCGTGATCAAGCGCCTGGTGAGCGAGTTCCTCTGGCACCAAATCGAAGCCGGCTGGATTGACCAGACGACGGCGATTCAGATTGCAGAAGATTGGCTGTATCGAAGTGCGGCGAAGCGGTACGGCATTGAGTCTTGATGTGATTTTATCAATCGTAAAAAAACACAAAGCGCTATAAGTTTCGCCATCGCTAGCTACTGCCAACCCTTGTAAGATAAAGAAGTACATTAAATGCTGTAGGCATGAAGGGGAGGAGAACATGGCCAGTAAAATTCAGCCATCCGATCGAACAATTTATAATTTCTCATCGCAGAGTCAGAAGTGGGCTTTCATGCGAAAACATTGGCCGATTTATGTGATTTCATTACCGGGTATTATTTATTTCTTGCTTTTTAAATATGTCCCCTTATTCGGTTCAGTCATTGCTTTCCAAAACTACAACATATTCAAAGGCATTAAAGGGAGTCCGTGGGTCGGTCTGGAAAATTTCCAGCGAATGTTCCAATATACAGAGTTTCTGCAGATTTTGAAAAATACGATTCTCATTGGGGTTTACGATTTGCTTTTCGCTTTTCCGGTGCCCATTATACTCGCCTTGTTGATCAATGAATTACGGATCATGGCTTATAAAAGAATTGTTCAAACCGTAGTCTATATGCCGCATTTCCTTTCGTGGGTCATCGTAGGCGGGGTTGTCGTAGGCGTACTATCCCCATCTACGGGCATCGTCAACCATCTTCTCGGCCTATTCGGCGTCGATCCCATTTACTTTTTAGGGGAAAATGAATATATCCGTACGATCCTCATCTCCTCAGGGATTTGGAAAGACAGCGGTTGGGGGACGATTATCTACTTGGCTGCAATTGCGGGTATTAACCCTGATCTATACGAAGCCGCCCAAATCGATGGTGCAAGCCGGTTCCGACAAGTGTTCTCTATTACGATACCGACGATTTTACCAACCATTGTAATTCTATTCTTGCTTCAAATCGGAAACTTTCTCGACTTTGGCTTTGAACGCGTCTTTGTTTTCCTTAACCCGCTCAACAACGAAAATGGCGAAATTATTGATACGTTTGTATACCGTGCAGGACTTGTCGATCGTCAGTACAGCTACACAACGGCTATCGGGTTGTTCAAATCGGTTGTCGGCTTAGCTTTAATTATGTTTAGTAATACATTCAGCAAAAAAGTAACGGGCGAAGGCTTGTATTGATGACACAGATACGAAAGGAGGTAACTTGCTATGATTATGACAAGAGGCCATAAAATTTTTAATTTCTTTAATCTTATTCTGTTGGGAGCTCTCGGACTAAGTATGGTGCTTCCCCTCATCCATATTATTGCTCAATCCTTAAGCAATAACGTCGCGATTAACGCTGGTCAGGTCTCGCTGTGGCCGGTTGGTTTTACACTGGGCAGCTATAAGCTCATTTTGCAAGATCCGACCATTTGGTTAGGGTTTCGGAACAGCGTCATTATTACCGTATTCGGTACATTCATTAACTTGTTTATGACAACAACGCTAGCTTATCCGTTATCCAGACCTGAATATTTGTTCCGTAAATCAATTCTAATCATGGTGCTTTTCACACTAATTTTCAGTGCGCCACTAATTCCGAATTATTTGCTGGTGAAGCAGTTAGGTTTGCTAAATACACTCTGGGCTTTGATGCTCCCAATGGCGATTAGCGCTTTTAATCTATTTGTTATGCGATCATTTTTTCTGAACCTACCGGTTGAATTGCTGGATTCAGGCAGAATGGACGGATGCGGCGAGTTCCGGATCTTGTGGAACATTGTACTGCCGCTTTCCAAGCCCGCTATGGCGACCATGGGTATCATGTACGCAGTTGGACACTGGAATCGTTATGCTGAGGCTGTCTTTTACATCGATCACCGAAATTGGATTCCGCTGCAGGTTCGCTTGAGGGAGATTGTATTCACAGACCAGTTCGGTCAATCGGATGTATCGTCCGAATTAATGCTTTTTCTCTCACCCGAAGGGATCAAAATGGCCGTTATTGTTGTCGCAACGATACCCATTCTTGTCGTCTATCCGTTCCTGCAAAAGCACTTTATTCAAGGTATGATGGTAGGCTCAGTCAAGTCTTAACCGTATGGAAACGTATCTAATTTCGATTAGAAAGAAGGGATTCCATTGAAAAAAGTAGCAGTTGTGGCGCTCGCCGCAGTACTGTCTGCAGGTACGATGGTCGGATGTTCCACGGGAACTACCGAGCCGCAGCAAACCGCTACGTCTACGGCGACGCCGGAGGCGAAGAAGCAGCCGACGAAATTTTCCATTTCTTATCCGACGACGACCAACACCGGCTACCATACCCGCACTGATATTAACAATGACAAATGGGTAAAAAAATTAGAAGAACTGACGAATACCGACCTCACCTTGAAAATAACGGAAGTAAGCAAAATGGGCCTTATGTTCGCAAGCAATGACGTGCCCGATGTCGTGGGAAGTTTGGGGACAGCGACGGACAAAGCGATGTCAGGCTCCGTAGAAGCCGGCATGTTCATGCCCCTGGATGACTTGTTGAAACAGAATGCTCCCAATTTGATGAAAGTGGTACCGAAGGAAGCTTGGGAAGCTGTCTCCTATAATGGCAAGATTTATGGCATTCCCAACTGGTTGAACAATCCCTCCAGGCGCGCCACCTTTATTCGGACCGATCTGTTGGAGAAGGCGGGATTGCCGGCGCCGAAGACGGTTGAAGAATTTGTGAATGTACTCCGCAAATTCAAAGAGATGGGCGTTAAGTACCCATACGGGGGGCGTGAAACATTAAAATATGCCGATACCATCCTCGGCGCATTTGATGTGCTTCCTTATAAAGAACAGTTTGAACTCGTAAATGGTCAAGTTGTACCGAAGTTTTTCGATGTGGAAAATATGACGAAAGCGTTAACCGTATATAAGACGATGTATGATGAAGGGCTGATGGCTAAGGAATTCGCCACAACGTCATCTACGGATTGGTTGAAAAATATTCGTGCCGGCGAGGTAGGGATATGGTCTTCCAACTTGGTCAGCTTAAATGATTTCCGGACGAATATTCCGAACGCTGTGAAGGGCGCGAAAATCGATGTCATCTCTTCACCAAAGGGTCCAGATGGCAAAAGTGGTTATCTCATGTATTTGCCGGTTACAAGTGCACATTATATTAACAAAAATGTAAAGCCTGAGACGGCAGCGGACATCGTGAAATACTTCGATTGGATGTCATCAGACGAAGCCTATAAGTTCTTCACCTTCGGCATCGAAGGCGATACGTATACGGTGGTCGATGGTAAAATCAAGTATAAAGAACCGACTAACAAAGAAGAGCAGGAAGAGCAGGACCATAGAGGTACCTTGCACTCCGCCCATGAAAGCACGGTTAACCGTCTGAAAATGGAAACAGATCCGAATGGTCCGTACATTTTGAATGCTTTTGATAACATCCTTGCTCAAGAGGGGTTGTCTGGCATTGGCTTTGCTCCGGATTTGGAGGCGAATAGCAAATACCCCGACGCTGCTTCGCCGGGTTCGGATGCAGCTCCGAAAATCATTATGGATCATATGATCAAAATGATTTACGGCAAAGAGTCGATTGCGGACTGGCCGAAGGTGATTGAAGAGTATAAATCCAAAGGCGGCAATGAAATCATCAAAGAAGCAACTGAGCGTTATCAAAATAAAAAGGGTGTTCTGTTCCTTGGAAAGAAATTAGGATGACCGATTTGCAATCGTATAAAATGACATAGCTCCTTAAATTTATACATTCAGAAAATGATAGGCAGTCGTTATGATAACACTGAGCAGTGAAACCGCTTGCAAAAAAGTTGGAAAGTAGGGGTTATATGAAAAAAACGATCAGTCTCACTCTCGCTGTCATCATGGCAGCATCCGCGCTCACCGCTTGTTCAACAGATGGCAAAGTAGCGGAAAAAGCGTCGTCTCAGCCGTCTACAGATGCGAAGAAAGCACCGGCGAAATTCTCTATCCTTTTCCCGACAACCGTAAGTACTGGCTATCATACGCGTGTGCCGGATTTGAACAAGGACAAATGGGTATTGAAGCTTGAGCAGCTCACCAACACGGATCTGGACGTCAAAGTAATGGAGGATGCCAAATTCGGTGTCATGTTCGCAAGTAACGATATCCCGGATGTCGTTGGCAGCATTGGCGGTCCAGGCAGTAAATCGATGTCCGGTTCCGTAGAGAATGGCGTATTCATGCCGCTGGATGATCTACTGAAACAGTACGCTCCGAATTTGATGAAATCGATTCCGAAAGCAGCTTGGGATAGCGTTTCGTATGAGGGCAAAATTTATGGTGTGCCTGAGTTTTTGAGTAATCCGTCCCGTCGTTCGACCTATATTCGTACGGATCTACTGGAAAAGGCAGGGCTTCAAGCGCCGAAAACAGTCGATGAATTCCTGAATGTGCTGCGGGCGTTCAAGAAGCTCGGCGTCGAGAATCCGTATCAAATGAGGGAGAATTTCAAGTATGCGGACGTTATTTTGGGTGCGTTCGACGTGCTGCCTTACAAGGATCAATTTGAACTGGTGAACGGTCAGGTGGTTCCGAAATTTTTCGATGTAGAAAATGTGCAAAAAGCGCTTACGACTTATAAAACGATGTATGATGAGGGCTTGATTCCAAAGGAATTCGCTACGATCTCCTCTACGGATTTCTCCAAAAATATTGAGTCAGGCAAAGCCGGCATTTGGTCGCAAAATGCCTCGGGCTTACCGGGTTACAGCACGAAAATTCAACAAGCAATTCCAGGGTCCAAGGTTGAAATTGTAGGTTCACCAAAAGGGCCGGAAGGAAAAGGCGGATACTTCTATTATGCGCCAGTCATTCGAACCTTCTTCATTAACAAAAATGTGAAGCAAGAAACAGCCATAAACATCATTAAATTCTTCGATTGGATGATGACGCCAGAAGCCGAAACTTTCTTCACTTTCGGAATTGAAGGGGATACTTACACTAAGGACAGCAGCGGCAATATCAACTATAAGTTCCCGACGACCAAGGAAGAAACAGATGAAGAAGGTTTCCGCAGCGGAACAATGTGGGCGGTGCATGACTCCACTTACAACAAACCAAGATTGCTGCTCAACGAGGATGGCAAAGCGACTTTGAAAGCATTTGATGAAGTGTTAACGAAGGAAGGTCTGCCTGGCATTGGCTTCTATCCGGATTTGAGCACATTCTCGAAATTCCCAGATCTTGCGGCGCCGCAACCGGATGTAGGTCCCAAAATTATCGTTGATCATATGATCAAAATGATTTACGGCAAAGAACCAATCACCGATTGGCCAAAAGTCATCGAAGAGTATAAAGCCAAAGGCGGTAACGAAATTATTAAAGAGGCAACCGATCGCTGGAACAAGAAGCAAGGCGCAATTATGATTGATATCAAATAAGCGTTGTTACGAGAAAAGTATCCTTCAGCAGAGCCATCTGCTGCAGGATATTTTTTCAACGAAACGATGGAGAGGTGACCTGCACGTGAAAGCGATATTGGTTGGTTTAGGTTCGGCAGGATTTAGTTGGTATAAGCGCCTGCGAGATCAAGGTTTATTGGCAGCCGTTGTGGAAGTAGATGCGGCGATGAAAGAGAAAATGCAGCATGATCCCTTTCCCTTTTACACATCGTTAGAGGAAGCTTTACAGCAGGAACAGGCGGATTTTCTTGTCAATGTAACTTCTCCGATGGTGCACACCGTGGTGAATCATGCAGCATTTGATCGTAAATTAGCAGTTTTATGCGAAAAGCCGATTTCTTTTGATTATGAGGAATCCATTGAAGTTGTGGCTCGCGCGGAGCGAGAAAAGCTGCCTTTCATGATCGCCGAAAATTACCGTAGGATGCCGCATATACGCAAAATGAAACAGCTTCTGGACGAGGGTGTTATCGGCAGCCTGTCCTCTATGGATGTACAGTTTTACAGATATCACAACGTACAAAGAAGATACACGGTCAGTATTCTGGATGACATTGGTGTTCACCATTTTGATTTGCTTCGTTATTTTAGCGGAAGAGAAGGGAAAACGGTGCAGGCGAAGCTGTATAATCCGATCAATGCGTGGGAGCAGGACGGCGCCATTATTAATGCTTATGCGTTCCTAGAAATGGATAACGGTATTACGGCTTCCTATAACGCCTCTATTTCAGCTAGAGGAACTGAAACGCCGTGGAGCGGGAATTGGCGCTTGGAGGGCACGGAGGGTGCAATTGAATATGTCGATAAGGAGATTCGCGTCATTCGGGATGGAGAGGTTCAGCTGATTGAAGATTACAGCGGCATTGATGCAACGGATACGCTGGCTGAGTTCCTGGCTTCACTGCGAGAAGGGCGGGAGCCAGAGACAAGCGGCAGGGATTATTTGAAAACGCAGGCACTTGTCCATTATGCCAAGCTGGCCAGCAGTTCTGGTCGGACTTACGCCATAGAGGTTCCAACACTATAGATGAATGGGGATTCGAGCATGCTGATCAATAATTGGGAGCAAACAGCGCCAGGGATATGGCGTTTGACAATCAAAGAGCCCGAGGGGATCACCCCGCTAACCTGGATGGGGGTTTCGCCTAAGGATGAGGTTTTGCAGCAAATGCCGCAGGTAGAACCGCCCATTGCCTGGGATCGTATTCAGCTTGAGGAAGCAGGACGGAACTTCATTCTGTCCTTTCCGCTGAATCGGACCGAGAAGCTGTATGGGACAGGCCTTCAGCTGCTGCGCATGAATCAACGGGGAAGAACCCGTTATTTGCGTGTAAACAGCGATCCTAAGCAGGATACGGGTGAAACACATGCGCCCGTCCCTTTTTATGTGAGCGATCAGGGGTATGGTGTCTGGGTGGATACATCACGTATTGTAACGATGCATCTCGGCTCATCTTTGAAGCAAGAGGATACGCAGCATGAAGAGATTCGTGATCGCAATACGGATAAGGGATGGAAGGCAACGCCGGTGGCTTCTCGAGTGGAAATCCAGATTCCTGCCGAAGGCGCAGTTATCTATTTGTTTGGCGGGCCTACCCTCTCAGAAGTGGTAGCTAGATACAATTTAATGTGCGGGGGAGGCGTCTTGCCTCCGAAATGGGGACTAGGTTTCTGGCACCGCGTTCCGACGCTATACAGCGATCAGCAAGTGCTTGAAGAAGCCGAGCAGTTCCGTCTTCACGATATCCCTTGTGATGTCATCGGACTGGAACCTGGCTGGCACAGCCACAGCTATCCTGTCAGTTATGAATGGGAAAAAAGCCGGTTCCCTGAGCCCGCTAGCTTTGTAGATGAACTGGCACAAAAGGGCTTCCGCGTGAACCTCTGGGAGCATCCTTACGTTTCGCCTCAGAGCGAAATGTATGCAGATCTGCAGCCGCTTTCGGGGACTCATACGGTGTGGGGCGGGCTTGCGCCGGATTACTCTTTGCCAGATGCGGCTGAGCTCTACAAGAAGCAGCATGAGGAACAGCACATCCATATCGGAGTCTCCGGGTACAAGCTGGATGAATGCGATGGCAGTGAATTGACGAACAATTCCTGGATGTTCCCGGCACATGCTCGGTTCCCATCTGGCTTGGACGGCGAACAGATGAGACAGATGTATGGGTTAATGTTTCAAAAAATGACGGCGGATCTGTTCCGAAGCCAAAACCGCCGAACGTACGGACTGGTCAGAGCCTCGAATGGCGCCGCCTCGACGATGCCTTATGTCCTGTACTCGGATTTATATGATCATAAGCAGTTTATTCGGGGCATATGCAGCTCTTCCTTCAGCGGACTGCTGTGGACACCGGAGGTTCGCAGGGCGAGAAATGCCGAAGATTGGGTTCGGCGGATGCAAACCGTCTGTTTCTCGCCGATGGCGATGCTGAACGCATGGGGAGACGGGACGAAGCCGTGGTCATACCCCGAAGTAGAAGGAACCGTGCGGCATTATATCAAACTGCGGATGAAGCTTCTGCCGTATTTGTATACCGCTTTTGCCGTTTATCGCGAGCAGGGAATTCCGCCATTTCAGGCGATGCCGTTTGTTATGACGCCAGCTGAGATTGCCGTAGCTGAAGCCAAATTAGCGACAGATGAGCAGCAGCTGTTGAATACGACGGATGCCGCGTACGGCAAGAAGAAGGCAAGAGAATGGGACGACCAGTACATGGTCGGTGATGCGCTGCTCGTAGCTCCTCTGGTCGAGGGGGAAACAGAGCGTGAGGTGCTTCTGCCAGCAGGCATTTGGTATGGATTAGAGACTGGAGAGCGGTATATCGGCGGTTGTGTGATCCGGGTGCAGGCGGGCCTTGAGCAGATCCCTGTTTTTGTGAGAAGCGGCTCCATTATTCCAACGACAGCTGCACTTCCGCATGTTCCGGCACCTGGGACGCCTATGGAGATTGAGTTGGTGCATTTTGGTACCGACCCTGGCACAGCTAGGCTTTATGACGATGATGGCGAAACCTTTGATTACGAGCAAGGTAAGTGCAGTTGGTTTAACTTGTCTGTCACGGTAGATCACAATGGTCAATACACCGGTGCTTGGATTGGAGAAAATGATGAATCGTCATCCTATCAGACCGTCACTTGGCGTTTCGCGCAAACACGTTTGTTGATGAACAAGCAGTAGTAGGTTATCATAATTGGATTAGCAGCGCAGAGAGCATGAGGAGGTCTGGACATGCATGTATTGATCGTAGATGATGAACCTGTTATTCGCAGAGGGATGGTAAAAATGGCGGAACTGTACACCCCTGCTTTCTCCAAAATTCAGACGGCCGAGAACGGCGAGGCTGCTTTGGAGCAAATTCGGGTGTCAGAGCCTGATCTGGTGTTAACGGATGTTCGCATGCCCAAAATGGACGGACTTGAATTATGCAAAATTATTCATGAGGAATTTCCTCATATTAAAACCGTTGTCATATCCGGTTACAATGACTTTGAATATGCACAAAAAAGCATGAATTACGGTGTCAGACACTATTTATTGAAACCCGCGACCAAAAGCGATGTTCATGACATGCTGGATCAGCTGATCAAAAAACCGAAACACGGTTATTTATCCCCTTCGCGTTATATCGAGTGGATCGATCAGATGGAACAGCAAATATGGGCGTTACAAATGGAGGAATTCAGGAATCTCATCATAGGCTGGCGCGAATATTGCCTGTCTGCGAATATCTCGCTAGCCCAGCTGAAAGAGCTGCTGGATGATTGCAATGCGCTTCTTGTGAAACGCTTTCAAGCTCGCCATTACTCGCCTGCTTCCGTTCCGGCTCATCTGCAGGCGGATAGCGTGAAAGAAGCGCTAGACGCGTTTGAGAAGGGGCTTTTGAAGATGATCAGCGGGCTGCAATCCGTCCGCAGCGGTCATTTCAAAGATCCGATGGAAGAAGCCAAGGCGTATATCGACAGCCGGTTGTCAGAGGATATTTCTTTGGATCAAGTCGCTGCTATGGTTGGATTAACGCCGACGTATTTCAGCTCGCTTTTCAAAAAGATCACGCAAGAGACCTTTGTCCAATACCGGATTAACAAACGAATGGCGAAGGCGAAAGAAATGCTCTCCGCACCGCATGTTCGAATCGTTGATGTTGCAGCGGATGTAGGGTATGACGATTACCCCCATTTTACCAAAACCTTTAAGAAAATTGTCGGCGTTTCCCCGACGGAATACCGCGCCAGTTTAGGTATCAAATGAAAATAAGGGGTTTTACGAAGAAAATATTTGCTTATTTCCTCATTGTTATTATCCTTTCACTTAGCTGTGTAGGTATCTTTTCCTATATCATTACTTCTGGAGAACTGGAAGAAATGGTAGAAAATCAAATGAATCAAATTGCCGGCAACGCCGTTCACCATACAGATCTGTATCTCCAGGACTACGAACGCTCGATTGTCTCGTTGTTAACGAATAGACAGATTATGGAGTTCATTGATCTGCCTGCCACAAGGGAAGAATATGACTATTATTTGTATCGTAAAACAATCCGCGAATTTAGCGTTGATCCTTTGTTTATACGTAATCCCAAACTCGCTTCTGTCTATCTGATCAGCGATAAGAAGAACGCGGTTTACTATTATAATAATGTGAATGAGCAATCCTTCAATGCCGAGGACATCCAAAAGCAGCGCGATTATTTTCTCGCGAATACGACGGCTGACGGACAATTAAGCATCTTGAATCACACGATCATCGAAGGGCAAGAGAATCAAATGCTAACAATCGTCCGCCGTATTCGCGGCTACACGTCACCGGAATTGTCCGGTTTACTTGCGATTGAGATGCGGTCTGCCGATCTATCAGCTCTGTGGAAAGGTATCGATTTAGGGAAGTATGGGTACCTGTTTATCATCGATGATAAAGGGCGTTACATCTATCACCCGGATGGGTTAAAAGTCGGCAAGACCGTTCCGAAAGCTTTTTCTGAAAAGCTGAATCAAGCCGGTTCGCATTCCTTTGTCGACGCCTATGAAGGCGATGAGCGCATGTATGTAAGCCGCAAATCGGAGTCTTCCGATTGGCAGCTCGTTGTGTCCATGCCGCTTCGTGAGCTGCGCAAGCCGCTCTCCAACATCCGCTCGACAACGCTGGTCGTTGGTCTATTCACTTTGATTTTGGCGATGCTGCTTGCTTACAGATTCGGCAAATCCATTGCCAAACCCGTTCAAACGCTCAAATCTGGCATGCGGGAGACGGAGAAAGGGAATTGGGCCACGATTCCTCTCCCTCCTCACCGGGATGAGATTGTTGAGCTGATGGTCCGCTATAATTTGATGGTCAAGCGGCTTTCCGAAGCCGTAGACCGGGTCGTACAAGTGGAATTAAGCAATTCCGAAATTCGTATGGAGCGCCAGAAGGCCGAATTTCAATCGCTTCAGCTGCAGATTAATCCGCATTTTATGTACAACACGCTGGAGACTATTGTTTGTTACGCGACTATTCAGGACTCCGAGGAGATATCTGAAATTGTGAAGGCTTTGGCTTACATGCTGCGCTACTCCGTTCAGACTAATCTGGAGGAAATTACGGTAGCTAATGAGTTGAAACACGTTATGTATTATTTGGTCGTATTAAGGCATCGCATAGGTCGGGAGTTCGAGATTGATGTGGCGATTAAGCCTGAATATTTGCTTCACGTTATGGTTCGTTTGACACTGCAGCCGCTAGTTGAAAATGTGTTTCAACATGCATTCCCTGACGGCCTGGAGGATTATCATGTTGTCCGGATCGATGGAGGGGTTAGTGATGGCATCTTTTGGATCAGTGTGGAGGATAACGGCTCTGGGATGTCAGAAGCGAAACTTATGCAGCTCCAAGAGAAGTTGAATACCAATAGACTGGCTGATGGCGAAGTGGATGAAGCGGGTAAAAAGGGCGGCATCGGCGTTTTGAACGTTCACCGCAGGATTCAGATGGTCTATGGCGAGCAGTATGGACTGCGAATTGAAAGCAAGCTTGAGCAGGGCACCAAGATGATCATGGCCATGCCGGCTTTGCCGAGAAAGCTGGAGTAGGTGTTTCTTGTGAAAACTAATTCTCATAAAAATTTCGGGCAAGTTCTCTTCTGTGGGTGCATAGGATTGTAGTACACAATTCACCATCACGAGCTGACCTATATTTTGAAAAGGCAGCAGTGAAAGGAGGTACCCATGGACATATTCAAAAGAATTTCGGAGCATCGTACGGAGAAGGATGCATTGGGCTGGACCGGTACGTTCGCGGAGTACATAGAATTGCTTCGCAACAATCCTGGACTCGCAAGAACTGCACATTCCAGAGTCTATGATATGATTGCTTCGCAAGGGATTAATGATCAATCCGGGCACAAGTCTTACAAGTTTTTCAACCAAGAGATTTTTGGTCTGGATCGAGCGATTGAGAAGCTGGTAGAAGAATATTTCCACTCCGCTGCCCGTCGATTGGATGTTCGTAAACGTATTTTGCTGCTAATGGGTCCTGTAAGCGGTGGTAAGTCCACAATTGTGACTATGCTAAAACGTGGATTAGAGCAGTTTTCCAAGACAGATTTGGGGGCCGTCTATGCGATTAAAGGTTGCCCGATGCACGAGGAACCGCTTCATCTGATTCCGATGGAACTGCGTCCCGAGATCGAGCGAGAGCTAAATGTGAAAATTGAAGGCAGCTTATGTCCTTCCTGCCAAATGCGTTTGAAAACCGAATACAATGGCTGCATTGAAGACGTGATGGTGGAGCGTGTGTTTGTATCAGAGGAAGGTCGTGTCGGTATTGGGACATTTAGCCCTTCAGATCCGAAATCACAAGATATCGCCGATCTGACGGGAAGTATCGATTTCTCGACGATTACGGAGTTCGGTTCCGAATCCGATCCGCGTGCTTACCGGTTCGATGGGGAGCTCAACAAAGCCAATCGCGGGATCATGGAGTTCCAGGAAATGCTGAAGTGCGATGAGAAGTTCCTCTGGAACCTGCTTTCACTTACGCAGGAGGGGAATTTCAAGGCGGGACGCTTCGCGCTCATTAGTGCCGATGAATTAATCGTTGCTCATACCAACGAAACCGAGTACAAATCCTTTATTGCGAATAAAAAGAATGAAGCGTTGCAATCCAGGATGATTGTCATGCCGATTCCGTATAACCTTCGAGTAACCGATGAAGAGAAAATTTACTACAAGCTCATTGGACAGAGCGATATGTCGCACATTCACACAGCCCCGCACTCGTTACGTGTGGCTGCGATCTTCTCCATCCTGACCCGCTTGAAGGAAACGAAGAAGCAAGGGATGGATTTGGTCAAAAAGATGCGGATGTACGACGGCGAAGTCGTCGAAGGCTACAAAGAGGCCGATCTGAAAGAAATGCAAAATGAATTCCAAGAAGAAGGCATGAGCGGTATTGATCCACGGTATGTTATCAACCGGATTTCGAGCGCTCTAATTAGGCAGGATCTTCAGTGCATTAATGCGCTGGATGTACTTCGTGCCCTGAAAGATGGCCTGGATCAGCATCCGTCGATTACGAAGGATGAGCGTGAGCGGTATCTGAACTTCATCTCCGTCGCGCGTAAAGAGTACGATGATATTGCCAAAAAAGAAGTGCAGAAGGCCTTCGTCTATTCCTTCGAAGAGTCAGCCAAAACCATTTTCGACAACTACCTCGATAATATTGAGGCCTACTGCAACTGGGGCAAAATCAAGGATCCGCTCACCGGTGAGGAGATGGATCCAGATGAGCGTCTAATGCGGTCCATCGAGGAACAAATCGGCATTTCTGAAAATGCCAAAAAAGCGTTCCGTGAAGAAATTCTGATCCGTATTTCCTCCTATTCCCGCAAGGGCCGGAAATTCGATTACAGCAGTCACGAACGTCTGCGTGAAGCTATTGAGAAGAAGCTGTTTGCTGATCTGAAGGATATCGTGAAGATTACGACATCGTCGAAAACACCGGATGAGAAGCAGCTGAAGAAGATCAACGATGTTACGAAGCAGTTAATCGATGAGCATGGATATTGCCCCGTTTGCGCCAATGAGTTGCTGCGTTATGTGGGAAGCTTGCTGAACAGATAAACAAGAGTTTTAAGCCTGAGGCGCTGGCGGCGCTTTGGGCTTTTTTTTTTTGGGTAGGGCAGGCAGGGGGCGGGGCAACAGAATGGGATGGGCTGTTTGGAATTAACGCCGATTCCTCCTGCTATTTACCGCATATTAGCCGCTTTTTCCTATTTAACTGGATTTTCTACCGTTAATTCAGATGAATTTACCAGATTCATCCAAATTTTTACAAAATAGATGGAGTTCCTACCGCTATTTCATTCGCTGCCACTGAGCCGTGTAGATTAATGGTAGTTTTTCCATCTAACTCAGCTGAGGCGCCTTCATGGATCGTCTCGATGGAACTCGCCCGCCAACATCTCCTGTGAACATTCATGCATGCATATTAGGCTGGGGCCTCTATGTGCTCATGGTGCTGGGCAAGTTGGGCACACTCGCATTTATTAAGTAAATAGGAACACGGAATCTAGCAATCTATCATATACTATTTTAACTTCTAGTAAGGGAGGTGTAACAGACAATGAAAGTGAACTTCATGAAAAAAACGGGGATTGTTTTCTTGTTTTTTATAAGCTTAATGGCTGTGCTCATGACTTGGCAAATGAATATATTATCAAACTTTGGGGGGATATGCATAATCGGATTTTGTTTCGGCGCAGCAATGCTCATGTGGTTGGATGTGCTGGAAGTCAACGAGGCTATTCAACGATCTGTAAAAAAGGATGACAAACGAACAAAATCCGAACACTGAACCTCCAAAGGACAATTCCCCCCAGAAAAAATCCAATGAACCGAATAAATCATCAGATCTTTTCGGATTTGGCAGGATGATGGACAAACTTCCCCTTCACAAGCTTTCAGCGCGTATGGCGTATTGTATGTTTTTTGACTTGCTTCTCCTCCTCTTTGTAATCATTTTGCGTATAACGGGAACCAAAGTGAATGAATTCCCCAATGCATGGGATTTTCGATTTATTGTCATGACGACGATTATTGTCTTTTTTATTGGGCTTTGCGATCTTATGAGTGTTAGAAAGAAATAGGTTGAATGGTAAGTATTAAAGAAAAATTTGTAAAGGAACAATGTACTTCGGGTTTTATTTTTCGCCCAATTTCAGCGATCTATTCACCAACTAGGCATTCACACACATACAGTGTATTAGGCATTTCAACTATACAAGAATGTGAGTGATCCTTTAATGACGAATCCTGAAGAACAAGAATTTCGTCCGCCGGTTGGTGGCGGTTTACATGGCGGTGGAGGCATCGGACACGGTGGAATCGGTGGACCAGGTGGCCCTGGGCATGGCGGTATAGGCGGTATTGGTGGTATAGGTGGCCCTGGTGGCATCGGTGGCATCGGTGGCATCGGTGGCATTGGTGGCATTGGCGGTCCTGGGCACGGTGGCTTTGGCCCTGGATTTGGCCATGGACCGATTGGTCACATTGGACCCGGCTTCGGCGGCCCTGGATTCCATGGCGGCTTCTACCCTGGCGGTGGTTTCAACAATGCACTTCCATGGCTAGTAGCTCCTATTGTATACGGTGCGGCTGATCCCTACTATGGATATCCTCCTTACGGTTATCCATACCCTTATCCGCCTAATCCTTACTATCCATATCCACCAGGTTATCCTGGGATTTAATTCGACCGCTATAACCGAGGATATTCTCTCAGGGGAATCCTCGGTTTTTCTCCATTTCTTGAGAAGTGCTTAAAAACTGAGCCGTAGAGGGGCTGGATTAGAAGACGCAAAACTGAAAGAGCATTAACCATGTCATATAAAATGACAATATTCAAGGCTTGATATCGGGTTCATTAAAAAAATTATATGAAACTAATGATTTTATGTTATATTACATGACATAAAAATCAAAATTTCTTGACAGAACATAGATCTCTTGATATTATCTTATTATTAACATGATGTGATTAATTATTGTCTTAATCCTAATAATTTTCGCTAGTTTTATATAAATTAATTCAATTATTTTATTTTATTTGTCTAATTAATAACACCAATGGATTAATAAAAGGTGGTAAAGAAATGGATATTAGCAAGCACGATCAGGAGTTTATAAAGAAAAAAAATAAGAATATGGTACTCGACCTCATTAAGAGCAGTCGCCCGATATCCAGAGCGAAGATTGCTAAGCTCACCTCGATGAGCGCCACTTCTGTAGGTCGCATTGTCAACGATCTTTGTCAAATCGGTCTCGTCAAGGAGACGGAGCAATACTCTTCAGGTGTAGGAAGGAAAGCGACGATGCTAGATATTGATGCCGGTTCCGTGCTCACGATCGGTGTCGAAATGGATAAAGGATTAATCAGAGTAGGGATCGTCGACTTTGATGGTCACATGATTGCTGAGAATAGAATCACGAAACTTTATCACTTGGATGAACCGGTTAAGGTGGCTCGTGAGCTTTCCGAATACATTCAAGAGCTTATTGATCACAATGAGATTGTTATTTCTAAAATCATCGGAATCGGAATTGGCGTTCCGGGAATCATCGATATGGATAAGGGAACGATTGTATTTTCTTCACAATTAGGATGGGAAAATGTCAATTTCGCTGCTTTGGTAGAGTCACATCTCCATATTCCGACTGTTATCGATAATGACCTGAAGGTCAAGGCGCTGGGCGAAACGTACTACGGCTTCGTCAAGGATTCCAAAAGAGCGGTATTGCTTGGTTTTGGTAGCGGAGTCGGTTCCGCGCTCGTCATTGATGGTACGGTTTACCGGGGAGAATCGAATATCGCGGGTGAGATTGGTCATTCAACCGTTGACCCGAATGGCATGCTGTGCGAGTGTGGGAAACGCGGTTGTCTTCAAACTTATATTGCTGATTTCACCATCATTCAGGAAGCCAATAAAGTTAAACCTATAACAAGTATTAAAGAAATATTTGACAGTGCACACAATAATGAGACATGGGCCGTGCAAATTATTGATCGTGCCTGTACATATATCGCGATTACCGTCAGCAATGTTGTGTGCATGTACAACCCGGACACGATCATTCTTGGTGGACATTTGATCGAGCAGCATGTGGAAATGCTTGAAACTGTGAAGCAAAAAGTAAATCAGTTTATATGGGGGCCATTTAACGGAACGTATAAGCTGGTAAGTTCCAAACTGCAAAGTAATGCAGTTATTATCGGAGCGGCAACCCTCGTGTTGCAGCAACGATTGGATCATGAAATGTAACCTAGGAGGAAGTCATATGGACCAAGTATTGCTCGAAGAGTATCGCGGAGAAACTTTAGAATGCGTGCATCGGGGGCACATTTGTGGAGTTTCTTATACGGGGGAAGTGAAGTATGTTGTCGGTGATACGAACGCAGTCACGTTCCTGAGATCTGCTGGCAAGCCGTTTCAAGCAATTCCTGTGCTGCGCCATGGTGCTGATGTGCACTTTGGGCTAACCGGTAAGGAAACGGCAATCATGATGGGTTCACATCGTGCCGAGCCATTTCATGTTGATGCGCTCGAGTCGATGCTCAAGAAGATTGGCGTGGCGGAAGACGGGCTTGTATGCCACCCGACTTACCCGCTTAGCGTTTACGCGACGGAGGACTTGCTTCGCAATCAAGCGCCTAAGCGTTCGATTTATCATAATTGCTCCGGCAAGCATCTGGGGATTTTAGCCTTGTGCAAAATGATGGGATATCCCTTGGAGACCTATTATGAGCCTCAGCACCCGGCGCAGTTAGAGATATTGGAAACGCTCTCGTACTTGTCGGAATGCGCGATTGACCAGATTGGGCTTGGCACAGATGGCTGCGGTTTCCCCGTATTTGCCATTCCTTTGAGGAATTTGGCAACAGCCTTTCTCAAGTTGGCCTGCCCAGAACTTATTGAGGATGCAGCGATTCGTACGGCTGTTCAGAAGATGGTTGGTCTTATGAATGAGCACTATGAGATGGTTGCTGGTTCTGACCGCATTTGTTCAGCTCTGCTTATGGATACGAACATTGTCGCGAAGGGTGGGGCCAAAGGCGTCTATTGCTTCGGGCTAAAAAAAGAAAAACTTGCCTTCGCCTTGAAAGTGCTGGACGGTTCCGAGGATGAATGGCCGTTAATCGTCGCATCGATTTTGGAGCAAATCCATTATGACAATATCAACACGATTCAGAGCATGTATGAACTCGCCCCCATAGAAATCAAGAATGATAACAAGAAAATTATCGGTCGCAACACAGCTGTATTCGCACTTCAAATTCACTCATAAGTGATATGAGCATTGTCGGACAAGCACAAATAGCGCTCCGACAAGTTACATATATAATTTCGAGGATCAATCGGGAGGGGTTATTTTGAAAAAAAGAATGTCAACAATGGTGATGAGCATGGTTCTTGTGCTGACGGTCGGACTTGTCGGCTGCTCCAGCGAACCTGCAGGAAGTTCAAGTAATGCGGCTCAAAGTTCAGGCAAAAAAGAAAAAATCACGTATTTAGATCCGCTTCCAAGCCCAGAGCGAACAGCACTCATGCAAGATTTCATCAAACAATTCCAAACCAAAAACCCGAACATTGAAGTCGAATACACTTCCGTTCCTTGGGATGATGCGAATAAGAAATGGATGGCTCTCGGTGCTGCCAAACAGCTCCCTGATGTCATCAGCATCGACGATACATCTCTCGTAGCTATGTCTGCCGCCGGTTATATCGAAAATCTACAGCCTTATTACGATAAATGGGATCAAGTAGGCAACCTGACCGAGGCGTTCAAGCAGGCAAGAAACAAGTATCAGGACAAGGTATATTCAATTCCCGATGGATTTTTGCTGCAAGGTCTATTTATTCGTAGCGACTGGTTCAAAGAAAGTAACTTGCCGGAGAAAATCGATACATGGGACGATTACTTCAAGCTTTCCCAGCAGCTAACGGATGCTTCCAAAGGAAGATATGGTATTTCATTCCGAGGCGGCGCGAACGGTGTTCTTCGGGCCATGGAATACGTTATGGCGGCGACGCATAGTGAGGGTTGGTTCGATAAAGACGGCAAATCGATTCTTTACAAACCGGAAGCGCAAGCGGCATTCAAGAAGTTTTATGACATCTATTTAAATGGTAATTCTCCTAAGGAGTCGATCAACTGGGGCTTTAATGAAATGGTGCAGGGCTTCTTAAACGGGCAGACGGCCATCCTGAATCAAACCCCTGAAGTCATTATTACGGCTCAAAAGAACATGAAGGAAGGCTCATGGAACGTCGTTCCGATGCCAAAATCTGATGACGGCAAACGTTATATTTTCTGGGGTTATACAGCTGCATACGCGATGGCAGCCAACTCCGAGCACAAAGATGCGGCTTGGAAGTTTATTCAGTTTTTAAGCTCCCCTGAGATCAATTTACAATATAGCATTAAAAACTCGAGCATTCCGATTTATAAGGACAATCTGAAGGATCCGTTTTTCAGCAAAGGTCCAATTGCCGGATATGCAGGTGCTATGGCGGACTCGAACATTGTATTTGCCGGACCGCCGAGCCATCTGACCAAGCTGGGGCAATTCTCAGGTACATTCGCTGTACAAGAAACTCAAAAATATTTGAGTAAAACGCAATCCTTCGAGGATACAATTAAGCATTTGGCTGATTTCCTAACGAAAGAGCAACAAGAATATTTGAAAAATAATAAATAAGAACATCTAGAAGCAGACAACCGAGGCGGAGTTCTGTCCCGGTTGTCTTTTCCTTATCCGAAAGGGAGGTGAAGCGGCTTTGAAATTGAGATTGAAACTATGGGAGCCTTACTTGCTTATTGCTCCTGCCATCCTGATCCTGTTAGCTTTTTTTGCATATCCGCTGCTCCAAGGCTTTAAGCTCGCCTTTATGCATTATATTTTGTTTGAACCGAACGACGTTCGTTTTTCTGGTTTGGAGAACTTTAAAGCCATACTTACAGACAACAATATCGTTCGAATTTTGTGGAATTCTTTACTGTGGGTCGTTTTGACGGTTGGTCTGCAATTCGTTCTCGGGTTTATTCTGGCACAGGCTTTGAATACGAAGTTTAAAGGAAAAAACATCTACCAATCGGTTGTATTTCTTCCATGGGCGGTCTCTGCTTTTTTGATCGGGATGATTTTCAAGTGGATGTTCAGTGAGCAAAACGGATTGATTAACTATCTGTTAATGAAGATGGGAATCGTGGAGAAAGGCATTTCGTTTTTGGCGCTTCCTGGCATTTCGATTTTCCCCATTATTATCGCGATGGTTTGGTACGGCGTACCGTTCTTTGGAATCATGCTGCTGGCCGCTTTGCAATCAGTGCCCAAGGATATTTACGAATCCGCAGATATCGATGGTGCTGGCAGATGGACAAAGTTATTTTATGTGACCATTCCATTCATTAAGTCGACGATTATCCTTACTGTTTTACTTCGAGTTATTTGGGTGTTCAACTCAGCGGATCTTATTTATATCATGACAAATGGGGGGCCAGCTAACACTTCGCATAATCTGTCATCCTACATATTCAATCAGATTTCATATACGACGGACTTCGGGCAAGCATCCGCGCTTGGCGTACTCATGTTGATTATCCTAATTGTATATACGTTAATTTTCCTTCGTGCAACCAAATATGACGATGCAGGTGATTTTTAAAATGACTTCCTTCGGACGAAAAGCGGCTCCTGAATTAGTTAGATTTGTTGTATTGTTGCTTTTTGCATTAGGTACATTGCTTCCCTTTTATTGGATCCTTGTGACTTCTTTAAAAACAAGACAAGAAATATATAGCGGCCAATTGACTTTGTGGCCCAAAGCGCTTACGTTGGCAAACTATGTTGATACTCTGCAAAATACAAATTTCCCACGGTATTTATTGAACAGCTTTACAGTCAGTATGAGTAGTTCAATTCTGGTTCTGCTTGCTTCCATTTTGGGAGGATACAGTTTGGCCAGATATCAGTTTAAGGGTAAAAAATTTGTGCTCGTCTCCTTTTTGGCTACGCAAATGGTACCGGTTATGGTCATTCTAGTGCCTTTGTTTATTACCTTTAGCCAAATCCATTTATTGAATAAGCTGCCCGCATTGATTATTACGTACACGGCGATGAATATACCGTTTTGCTTGATTACGATGTCCAGTTTCTTTCAGCGTATTCCGGTTTCTTTGGAAGAAGCGGCCATGATTGATGGGTGCAACAAATTCCAGACGATGTCTAAGGTTGTTTTGCCGATGATGCAGCCGGGTATCGTGGCGACATTTGTGTTTGCTTTTATTGGCTCTTGGAACGATTTGTTCTTCGGCGTTATGTTCACAAACAGCGAATCTGCTAAGACGGTCCCTGTCGGTTTAAGCAGTTTTGTTCAAAAATTCGATATCAACTGGGGGCAAATGAGTGCGGCAGGCATCATATCACTCATTCCTGTCGTTATTATGTTTGCCATCGTGCAAAAATATATCGTTGCTGGTTTAACACAAGGTGCTGTGAAAGGTTAGGTGAAACATATGCTGCTCGAAGTTATTGCTACGAGTGTGAGGGACGTCATTGCAGCCGAACGGAGTGGTGCCGATCGGATCGAACTAATTACCGGTATGCTGGAAGGCGGACTTACCCCAAGTTATGGGCTTATCGAAGCAGCGGTTCAGGCTACCAAGCTTCCCGTTCAGGTTATGATCCGACCTCACTGCTATTCTTTCTGCTATGATCGTCTAGATGTTGCCGCCATGATTACGGACATCCGCATGGTCAAACAACTTGGGGCCGCTGGCGTAGTGTTTGGCGCGCTGACTGAAGACAAGTGTCTGGATTTGGAAGTGGTGGCGAGATTGTTGGAAGAAGCAGAGGGGCTTTCCGTTACCTTCCATCGTGCGTTCGACGAAGTCCGGGATGTTCAAGAAGCGCTAGATGAGCTAGATAAGTTCAAGCAATTCGATCGTATACTTACCTCGGGCGGCAAGTCCAATGTTCTAGATTCCGTCCAAGAGATGAAGCAACTGGTTGCCTGGAGTCAAAATACGTCCATACAGATTTTAGCGGGAAGCGGCCTAACGATTGCCTCTTTGCCTGCATTTGTAGCCGAAACAGGCGTTCAAGAGGTGCATTTCGGAAAAGGTGTACGAAAAAATGGCGATCCGCTTGGCCCAATCGATCCTGTTCGAATCCAACAGATTAAAGAACATAGGTACAAGTCTACCAAGACAGATGGATGAAGGAGCAACTATGACAATTGACGGGTACTTTTTAGGGATAGACATTGGTGGAACTAAAATGTTGGCTGCCTTGGTGGACGCCCAGGGGCACGTACTAATCAAAGATCAACAGCCTACCTTGGCGGTTGAAGGGGAGCATGAAGTCATTAGAAGACTGATTCATATGATTGAGTCGCTGCTGTCCTCTGTACCCAATCTTGATGCTCGCAGTATTTTAAGTCTAGGTATCGCTACTGCAGGTATACTTGATATGGATACGGGAACAATCGTTCTCTCGACAAATTTAGGCTGGAGGAATGTTGCCTTAGGGCTAATATTGGAACGGAAATTCGGCATTCCGGTTCGCTTAATCAATGACGCTAGTGCAGCGGCACTAGGGGAATGGCTCGTTGGTGCAGGCAAAGGAACAGAAGACTGTTTGTATGTAACCGTGTCCACCGGGATAGGAGGCGGTGTCATAAGTGGTGGCCACATGCTGCTGGGTGCTTCGAACAATGCAGCGGAGATCGGCCATATCAGCATTGATCGGAAAGGGCCAACATGCAAGTGCGGGAATAGAGGTTGTGTAGAAATGTATGCCTCCGGCAATTCAATAGCCCGTCTAGCCGCTGAAGATATCCTTGCCGACAAGCTGCAAACCGCGCCGCTGGCCGCCATGGCCGGACATGATCCGAAAAGGGTTACTGCGAAGCTTGTGGCGGAGGCCGCTTCAAGCGGTGACCCTTATTCCGTCTCTTTGATGAAAGAGGCAGGGGAAGCGCTTGGGGCGGCGATGGTGACCATTATTCATCTGTTCAATCCGGAAATCATCATTTTCGGTGGAGGTGTGTCACTAAGCGGGGATGTGCTTTTCGAGCCAATGTGGAACACGATTCAAAAACTTGGAATCGAAGATATGGTGAAAGATGTACAAATGACTCGCTCATCTCTCGGAGTAGATGCGGGGGCAGTTGGCGCTGCATTGTTATGGAAGTATGAAAATCAAGCCGTTACAATTTGAAATGGCAAAATTCAGTTTGCTAATTACATAAATGAAGGAGAGGAGAATTCGATTGAAAATTGAAGTATTACCGGCGGAAGCAATTAAAACTAGAGTTGCGGACCTGCTATCAGAACAGATCAAGCGTAATCCGAAATCGGTGCTTGGCATGACCACTGGCTCGTCACCTTTAAAATATGGGATCTATCAAGAGTGGATTCGTCGGGAGCGAGCAGGAGAGTTTTCCTTTCATGAAGCAAGATTCGTTAACCCTGATGAGTTGGTCGGCATTCCGGCTAATCATCCGGAAAGTTATCGAACCTACATGCAAGAGCATTTGTTTGGTCAACTTCAGACGCTTCGATACGAGCCGCAAATTCCCGATGGCAGTTCAACGGATCTGATGGCGGAATGCCTTAGATTTGATCAATTGTTGGCCGATCTAGGTTACGTTGATTGGCAGCTTATGGGGCTAGGCTTAAACGGGCATATTGCTTTTATCGAACCAAGTGATCATATACCGGCGAAAACCTATATTTCGCAATTGTTTGAAGAGAACAGACCTTCTCAATCGCCGCATTTTGGTTACGAGGAAGAGGTTCCCAAGCAATCGATAACGATTGGTTTGGAGGCCGTTATGAAAGCGCGGAACATCGTTCTGGTTGCTACAGGCGACAATAAAGCCGACATGGTGGCAAAAGCTTTTGCTGGGCCAATAACAACTAGCGTACCGGCGTCTTTCTTACAGCTGCATGCGAGTGCGACGATTATTCTCGATGCTGCGGCTGCTTCAAAAATCTTGTTGTGATGCCTTTGCCCAAAATATTACAAAAAAGCTAATGGAATCGTCCCTCAATCAGAGGGGCAGTCATTAGCTTTTTTGCATCCAGAAGGGATATGACAAGCTCTTATCTGTTCACGAGAAGAAAATCCTGAATCTCCTTCTCTAACTCTTAGATCTTAATTTTAATTAGATATGATGTTAACAAAAATAACACAATTATATCAATAGATTTGTATGTTATATTAGTTGACGTGTTTAATTGGAAGAATATATAATTTCATCAACATAATCTACTTATATTTGCTGTATAGCGAGTATTATTAATTTTATGTTAGTTTTTATGACATTAAATATGCGAAAGGGGGCGAATTAGAGCAGAGTACCCATTTTCAAATGCAATCCAGTTCAGAATCTATTAATCTGGTAGGAGGAGAAGCACACTTGAAGAGCCACTCGAAGAGCAAGCTGTTCACTACGTTGTTGTTATCTTTTATTTTAGTTTCTGGTGCTGTTGTTCCGAACCAAGGGCTTGTCCTTGCACAGGGAACCGATACTCCCGAAAAACTTCGCAAGACGAAGTGGGCGCACAACGGGAATCTAGCTGAGCCGATTATAGAAGTCCCGGAAGTACTTCCCGTGGAAACAAAACCGGTCCCTATCAGCCCTCGTAAGATGTCTAAAGCCGACAGCATTGTCGTGAAATACAAAGATGGAATGAAACCGATTTCTCTCGCTGCAACTTATGATTTAGCATCGGTACATACACTGCCGGCACTTGGTGCCGAGCTGATTAAACTACCAGAAGGTACGGATATCGACTCCATCCTCTTAAGGCTTAAGTCCGATCCAAGCGTTCTGTACGCGGAGCCGAACGGCCTGGTCTTCACATCCGATCCGGCGACATCTGGCGAAGGTGTCACAACGAATGTCTATTTCAGTCCTCCGTTCTATTCGCCACATCCTGTCACAACGGATGTCTATTCTAGCCCTCCATTTGCTTCGTCACACCCCGTCACATTTGATGTTTATTACAGCTCTCCATTCGTTTCGCCATACCTCACCTCGCAGGGGGCTAAGTTGGAGAACTTCATTCCGAACGACCCGTTGTTTCCAGAACAGTGGGGGCTGCACAATACGGGCAGTAGCAATGAAGATCCAGAAGGTTTAGAGGATATTGACATCAACGCGCCTGAGGCCTGGTCGATTATGAAAAAAGACAGCAAAGAATTAGTCGTGGCGGTGATCAGCGACGGTGTTGATATTAATCATCCGGATTTAGTGGAAAACATCTGGGCGAATCCCAAGGAGATCGCAGGCAACGGCATCGACGACGATGGTAACGGCTTTGTCGACGACGTCCACGGTTGGGACTTCTTTAACGATGACAACAACACTAACGACTTGATAGATCCACCCAATAACGGAACGGCGGTTGCAGGAACCATAGCCGCTTCCATGAACAACGCTATCGGTATCGCTGGGATCGCCCCGAATGTGAAAATATTACCGGTCAAGTCGCTTTCTTGGACGACTAAAAGTGGATACGCCAACCAAATCGCCGAAGGTATAGCTTACGCCGAGCGGATGGGTGCCGACATTGTTGTCCTGGATTTCTTTTATTATGAACACAGTGATTTGATCCTGGACACTCTTAAAGCATCCAATATATTATTCGTCGCGCCATCCGACAATCAAGGTAATGACATGGACATATATCCAGTCTATCCGGCATCCTACAACCTACCTAATCTGCTTACGGTCATGGGCATGCTTCGAAGTGGCTCCGTAATTACTAGTTACGGCAAAAAAAGCGTAAATATCGCTGCACCTGCAGCTTTCCAGGTGATAACTACCGTGCCTTCAGATAACCCTGCATATGCCGCGCAAATCGATACTGGTGTGTACAAGGCGATTTTTAACGGGATAGGCTTCGAAAATTTTAGTCCTCCTTTTCAAATGGATTCAGCCCGCATTGCGCTTGATTACTTAGCCGAGGGCTTCGATAAACCGTCCGTATTGCTCGTCCAGGACGACAATTCGGTAGGCGGCAAAGAATGGGAGCAGAGTCATCTGGAACAGTACATGAGTTTTCTACTGTCTGCTGGTTATGAGGCTAATAACATCCAAATCGTTAGTGTTCCTAAGAACGAGAGCGGCCCCTCTCTCTCGTCCATGAAACCGTACGATATTGTAGTGTGGTTTACCGGCGATGCTGATCCTCAAATAAGTCCAGAACCTAATGATCTCTCAATGCTGACCGAGTTCGACAAGGCGAACTTAACGGACTACCTGAATGCAGGCGGCAGGCTTCTCCTAACTGGCAGGAATGCGCTCTTCGGGAACGAAACGTCCTCTTTCGTTACTGACATGCTTCACTTGGACTACCTATCTGGATCGTTTGTCGGATTTTACGAATTGCTTGGCGGGTTAGGAACCATTTATGACGGTCAATCAACTCCAATGCCGGAAATCTATAATGGCGACGTGATCGCAGCAAGGGATTCATTCGCCCGGACCAACCTGTTGCTCAACAAACCGGACTATGATAATCACTCCTTTTTTAGCTCTGCGGCAATCGCGCACGCTGCCGGAGTTGCAGCCTTAGTGCTCGGCGCAAACCCTAAGTACGATGCAAAGATGGTTATTCAACGATTAATGAATAGCGGGAAGAAAGTCAGTTCCCTGCTTAATAAAAACATCTCTGGCAAGATGCTTGATGCTTATCGCGCGTTGTCTGACAAGGATATTCCAGGAACTCCGCTTCAGGTTCCAGAAGTGAGCGAACGCCTCGATGAAGCAGTCGATCCAGACCGCGTGTATGCGATAGAACTGAATGCGGGTGAAACAATTCAGGCAACGTTGACCGGGGAGGAAGGGACAGACTTTGATTTATACCTCTTTGATCCCTCCACCACTAGCGTCAACGGCAAAGCCGGTATTGTCGCCGCGTCCGAACATCCAGGAACATCTAACGAAGAACTTTCTTATTTGGTTAAGAAAACAGGCACTTATTATTTGAATGTCTATGCGTTCGCAGGATCGGGCAGCTACAAGCTGCGTCTACAGCACGGGAATACGTCTGGCACCTACGAAGAGAATTCAAACGCTGTGACTCTCGTTGGAGAATGGGGATCTGTAATAGATTCGAAATTGTCGGGTGGAAGTTCGAAGCGTCTTGATGCTCAGGGTTATGTCGAATTCACCTTTGAAGGCAGCTATGTGGAGTGGGTCGGGACCAAGAACGTCGAACAAGGGATCGCCAACGTCTATCTCGATGGCAAACTCGCTACCCCTGTATCCTTGTACAGCGAAACTGAATTGAAACAGCAAGTTCTCTTCAAGAAAGATGTCTTGTACGACAAGCATACGATCAAGATCGAATGGACGGGCAAGACCGATCCGAAGGCTCGGAAGAACGCTCCCGCATTCGTGAACGTCGACGCTTTCGTCGTCAAACATCTCATTCAAGATTCCGATATCTCTCAGGTGTTCTTCGACGGCACGTGGGCAAGGAGCTTTAGTTCATTATACTCGGGTCATTCCATCCAAACTTCCTATGCGAAAGACAGCTACAGCGAAATAACATTCGTCGGAACGAAAGTCCGCCTCCTCGCGCGGGTTGGCGGCAACAGTGGCATCGCGGATATCTATATCGACGGACAATTTGTTGAATCGGTGGACTTCTACCGGAAAACTCGGCAATATGAGGCCGTTATCTTCCAATCGGAACCGCTTTCCGAAGGGAAACATACGATCCGTGTCGTGAACAAAAGCGAGAAGCATATCGACTCCACTGGTACTGCCATCTCGATCGATGCATTCGAAATTGACTGATGATTCAATGCAAAAACGACAATCTCTAGGGAATGGGGAAACCGGACTTGAAGAACACCTATAAGCGCTTCCGCAAGATGTCATCCATAATCATCGCCTCAGCAATGTTGGCGAGCAGTCTTTTTCATTCAGCCAATCCCGTGGCAGCTAACTCTTCCCTAAATGGTCCACTTCCTGTGGTCGGCTCTGCGGCGGATCCTGATTTGAATTCGTTTCAAGAATTCAACTACGATTGGAAGAGAAGTCTAACTCAATTCTCCGAGGACCCGGCAAACATATTTATTTCACCTGACATTGACACATCCTCTACAGAACCTGTCAGCGTCATCATCCAATTGAGTGGACAGCCTGCTGCAGTCGGGAAATTCGCTGCGAGCAAGGGATATACCGCGTTGGCCGCTGAAGCTACTACGAAAGCGGTTCAGAATGAGCAAGCCGTATTCCTGAAAGCCGCTAAAACCGACGGATTGTCGCTGGACGTAGAATTTCAGTATAACCAAGTGCTGAACGGAATGGCTGTTACGTTGCCGGGCAGTCGTATCTCCAAACTGGCGAAGCTCTCTGGCGTGAAGGCGATTTATCCGAACCTGACCTACACGTCGAAGCCGATTCAAACATCCGATGTGGAGAAAGGCGACCCCCGGATCGATATGGTTCCTTTGCAACAGTTAGGCGTCGAATCCGCTTGGGCGGAAGGCTATACCGGCAAAGGGCTGAAGATCGGCGTTATTGATACGGGAATCGATTATTTACACCCCGATCTAAAAGACGCTTTTAAAGGTGGATACGATTCCTATTATAACGATGACGATCCCTATGAAGATCTCCCTGAATCAGGCGGCACGATGCATGGTACACATGTGTCCGGCACGATCGCGGGACGCGCCACGAATGACAAAGGTAGCTTTCTGCAAAAAGGCGTCGCATACGAATCGGACTTATACGTTTATAAAGTGTTGGGCGGTCCACAAGGCTATGGCACCTCTGCCATGATCGTTGACGGCATCGAGCACGCCGTAAAAGACGGCATGGACGTGATTAACCTATCGCTTGGTGACGACGGGTCGAGAGATCCTTACACTGCAGAGGCGATAGCCGTCAACAATGCTGCGCTAGCCGGCGTAATTCCAGTCCTTGCGGCGGGTAATGCCGCCATGGACGCGCCGTACTATTATTCTCTTGGCGCCCCTTCGACGGCAGAATTAGGCATCACGGTTGGTGCAGCAACCAGCCGGATCAACACCTACGAGACTGTTGCTACAAGCTCCTTGTCGGGCCAAGATTATACCCTTCGCGCGATGGCGTGGGAGCCCGGAAACACGGATTTCACCAAGATCCTCGGAACGGATCCAATCGAAGCCGTCTATCTCGGCTTTGGCGATGATGGGGGCGGCATGTATGTGGATTATGAAGGGAAAGACGTTGAGGGCAAAATCGTCATAGTGACGAGGACACATGTCGGCCAAAATCTTCCATTCGGCCAACAAATTATGAACGCTAAAGAACATGGAGCCAAGGCGATCGTCATATTCAACGGCACTACCAATGATAGAACGGATTTTTTTGGAGATAGAATCGTTAATTTGTCGGATTCGATTCCGGGCAGAGACGGCTTTATCGGGTACATGGGTTTCCAGGGCGAGTACTCCGATTCCATTCCCACCTTCGATATAGCGGGCAAAGAAGGCAGAGCATTGGTTCGAGCGATGATGAAGCAACCTGATGTACCAGTAACGCTAACCTTCGCCAAGTCCTTTGAGAAAGTCTCGCTGACAGGAGATGCGATAACGGAATTCAGCTCGCGCGGGCCGAACAACGACGGCAGATTCGGGATCAAGCCGGATGTTGTTGCGCCCGGACATCGTATTCGGTCGTCTATTCCCGCTTACGGGATTATTAATCCAGATGCCGATTACGCTGACGCTTACGACCGCGAAAGTGGAACTAGTATGGCTGCGCCGCATATCTCCGGCCTTGCCTTGCTGTTGAAGGACAAATTTCCGAATTGGATGCCCTCAGATGTTCGGGCGGCTTTGGCAAATACGTCCGATCTGTTGTCTGACGAGGACGGCACCCTATATGACACCTACTCGCAAGGTGCGGGACGCCCAGATATATCGAACGCACTTCACACCTCTGCTTTATTGAAGGCGCTTAATGAAATTAAAATATATGATAAGGAAATGAAACCTATCATTCTACCGAGCGAAGCTAGTAGTGTCTCGTTTGGAATCATTGATCCGACTGTCCGTGCCACTGCATCAAGTCCTCTTCAACTTAAAAGCGTTACCGATAAGCCTGTGACGTATACGGCCAGGGTAGGATTGCATGATGTGTTTACAAATAAGCCTGGTACGACTTCGAATCCGAATTGGGACGGCGTCTCTGTCAAGCTAACTGGTATTGACGCAGATGGCAAGGTTTCTGTCAACGCAGGAGAAATTCGAACCTTCACATTGTCCGTCGAAGTGAATCCGGACGCCAAGCAAGGGGTTTACGAAGGGGGCGTAATCTTGGAAAGCGCAGGAGTCCCTGCCTTGCACCTGCCATTCGTGTTTCATGTCGGGAAGCAGTCGATCCAGAACGAGAATGCAGTTAGCATTAGCGTCTCAAATCGGATCGTTTCGCCTCATGCACCGATCGATATTACCTTGAATCATAGGGGAGAGGGATTTAATAAACTCTTGCTCGATATCTACGGAAACGATGGCGAATATTATGGGCGGATTGCGGATTTTAATAGCGTGAAGAATGGCCTTCCAACATATCTTCAGAAAGGCGACTACGTCATTGAAGACTTCAATGGCAGCTACAGCCTAATGAGCGAACAGGAAAATGGTGAATCCGGCATCTTTAAACTTTCCACTTTGCCTGATGGTCAATATGTCTTAATAGCAATTACAGCGTCTGTCGTCTTCGGAAGTCCGACACAAATTCTTACCTCCAATATAACGATCAATGTAGACAACGATTATAAAGGTAACGGCGAGCAGCCGGGAGGCGAGAAACCACCGGTTAGTGATCCGGATGGCGAGGATCATCCCCCGGGAAGTTCTGGGACTACGTATATCCCAACTCCGGCGCCAAGTAAATTCAACGCTCAGGTAACGGCGTCGGTCGTAAAGGAATCGCAAACGTCGACTTGGCTGGACGCGAAGGCAAGCAAAGCCGACGGAGTTCTAACTGCAACCGTTAACGATGATGACCTTAGCAAAGCGCTCGAAGGCTTGACAGGACCGATCGCAATCATCACTGGCGTATCTGCGACAGAAACCAATAGGGCAGAGTTGAGATTTACGTCTGCTCAAGTGCAAAGCTTGGAAGCTGTGCCTGTGGGCAGTTCGGTTGTGTTCTCCTGGAACGACGCGTCCATCGCTCTCCAGACTTCAACGCTAAGCGGTGTTCCGGAGGGAGCGGGTCTCATAATTCGCATTAGGGAGGAAGGGGCGAGCGCCAAGCGCTTTGAAGCCTCATATCCGGAAGCTGAGGTTGTCGGCACGCCGATCGCCTTCGAAGCGAACGTCGTCATGGGCAACCGCGAAACTCCGATTCCACTTTCCACAAGTGAAAGGGTGGCACGCGCCTTCCTGGTCGGTGGAGACGTCAATGCAACGACAGCTGGTGCTTTGTATGAGGTAGGCGGCGTAGTCCATCCGGCGCCTGCAATCTTTAAGGCAGGTAAAGACGGCGGGACAATCATATCCATTACGCGGCCTGGCTTCTCGACACTTGCGGCAGCCGAACGAGACATCGCGTTTACGGATATCGAAGATTCATGGGCGAAGGAGTATATCCAGAAGCTCGCCGACAAATTCATGATGAATGGCGTAACAACCGACACGTTCGCCCCGATGAGCAGCGTCACTCGAGCTCAATTCACATCGATGTTGGTTAGAGCGCTCGGTCTGCCATCGACAGACAAGGAAGCTCCGTTCAAGGACGTGAGCAAGAGTGATTGGTTCGCCGACGAGGTTGCCTCCGCCCATGCGGTAGGCTTAGTGACAGGTTATGACGGAAGCTTTATGCCGAACGCGAATATCAGCCGCCAAGACCTGGCTGTCATGCTGAATCGCGCGCTAAAATTTCTTGATGCGAAACCTTTAACAAGAAGCGACATCGTCTATATAGATGCTGAGACATTCGGCGCTTATGCGAAAGGAGACATTCAAGCTGTCACTGACGCCGGTCTGATGGATGGAGTCGCAGACCAAGGCACCTACGCCTTTCATCCTGTTGAGGCAACGACGCGAGAAGCGGCCGCCAAGGTGTTGTACCAATTACTTAAAGTTTCAATACTTATAAACTGATCGTGAATATAAGGCTGTCTTATCATGAGATGTATCTCTTGATAGGACAGCCTTTGTAATATTAAGTTTTGATAAAATTATCAGAGCCTCATCTCACTCATCAAGAGCTTGATGCTTTGGTAAGGTGGGAGAACAGGTATATAGATATGAATGTTCAAATATACTTCTAAGGTGCCCTACTTTCATCTAAGGAGGAGACAACTTGGAATACTTTATCACAGTAGAACCTGGAGTACGGGTATTTGTGCAGGATTTAAATCCAATGGGGAAAAAGACGATCTTGTTTATTCACGGCTGGCCTTTAAGCCATAAACAATACGAATATCAATTTAATATTCTCCCGTCCATGAACATTCGGTGTATCGGCATGGACTGGCGAGGATTCGGTAATTCGGATAAGCCATTCGTTGGATACAGTTTGGATAGATTGGCGGATGACATTCGTGTCATTATCGAAACGTTGAAATTGAAAGACATAACGCTTGCGGGGCATTCCGCAGGCGGCGCGTTAGCAATTCGATACATGGCGAGACATCAAAGTTATGGTGTATCCAAACTTGTTCTTATTGACGCCCAGTCCCCCAGCTCTGTACCGCAACAAGATGCTAATATGTTCATTTCAGGAACGTTAACCGACCGCCCCAAAATGCTTGCCGGATTGCCCGATTCATTTTTTTTCAAACATATTACTGATCCCTTTGCCGAATGGTTCTTTCAAATTGGATTGCAAGGAGCAGGTTGGTCGACTGCAGCGGTTATGGTTACATTAAGAGACGAGAACGTTAGGAGCGATCTTGGACAAATACACGTGCCTACTTTAATTATTCACGGCGTCCATGATAAAGTCGTTCCGTTTGCCAATGCTCAGGAAACCAATAAACTCATTCGCAATTCAGTCCTCGTTCCGTTCCAATACAGCGGCCATGTTCCATTCCTGGACGAACGCGATTATTTTAACCGCCTCTTGATGCAATTTGTTGAATGATAATGGTATAGATATTATCGGCCTTAATAGACATTTTAATATTATGGAAAATGTTATTGGTAAGAACAAGTCATGTGCTGTTTAGGTGACTTGTTCTTTTTTTATTAAAGATGTTGTTATGAATGACGATTTCTTATTTATAATAATTATCAAAAAGTATTGACTTTCATTTAATTTTATTTATAATAATTATTATCTGATATCGATTATCAGTGGACAAGCAGTTGAGCGGATAAAAGGGGTGCAGCGGCGATGTATGATGTCATAATTATTGGAGCAGGACCGGCAGGAGCTTCAGCTGCCATATATACAGCTAGAGGAAACTTGAAGACGCTGGTGATTGACAAGGCACCGAACACGGGAGCTTTGGCCATCACGCACAAAATTGCAAATTACCCAGGTGTGACCGGGGAATTGTCTGGCAAGGATCTGCTGGATACGATGCGCGAGCAAGCAAAAGGCTTCGGCGCTGAATTTATTCAAACGACAATTACGGCTGTAGATGTGGAAGATGAGACGAAAGTCGTTTTTACGGCGGACGGTATGTATGAAGGCAAATCGATTATCATTGCAACGGGGTCCAAAGGGCGCAACCGAATGCTTCCTGGTGAAGAGAATTTGCTCGGGCGTGGCGTGAGTACTTGTGCAACGTGTGACGGAGCTTTTTTTGAAGGGAAAACGGTCGCTGTCATCGGTGATTCGGAAGAAGCGCTGGAAGAGGCTCATGCACTCAGCAAGTTTGCGGAAAAAATCCACTTCGTGGTACCTCGCCCCGAGCTGCAAGGCGTTCATCATACCCCGGAGATCCCGGGAACAGACATCCTCTATAAAGCCAAACCGCTTGAAGTGCTTGGCACCAATAAGGTAGAGGGGCTGCGCATTCGCACAGGTGTAGGTACGGAGCAAGTTCTTGAGGTGGACGGCGTTTTCGTCTTCCTATCAGGCAGCAAGCCTGGGACAGACTTCCTGCAGGGCCAAGTTCCGCTGGATGAAGAGGGCTTTATGATTCTCGATAGCTCGATGCAATCATCGGTTCCAGGCGTTTTCGGCGCAGGAGAAGTTAGACGCACACCTGTTAAACAAGCGGTCGTTGCGGCAGCGGACGGGGCCATTGCGGCCATGGCCGTTGATAAATTTATTAATAAACGGGCTCAATTGATCCCGCAATATAAATAATCTTAACCCCTAGGAGATGAAATCATATGTCTAACGTTATTGTTTATTCAAGCACGAATTGCCCTTATTGCCAGCAGTTAAAAAAATACTTAACCGATCAGCAAGTTGCCTATGAAGAAAGAAATATTGATTTAAATGATCAATATGGTCAAGAGCTTCATGATATGGGCATGATGTCGTTGCCGGTAACGGTGATTGGCGAGCACAAAATTTTGGGTCTCAATGTGACCAAACTCAAAAAAGCTTTGGCTGAAGTAACTGTCTAACGAATAAAAAATAGAGATAGATAGAGGAGAGAGAACCATGACACAATTAACCGTACAACCTTCCCAAACTTTTGCTAAAATAGGACTGCCAGCACCTGATTTTTCACTGCTGTCCACGAAAAATATGGAAACTTTAGAAGAAAAAATTTCACTTGAGGATTACAGAGGAAAATGGCTTGTCTTCTTCTTCTGGCCTTTCGATTTCACATACGTATGTCCAACGGAAATTACAGCTTTCAGCGACAACTATGAGGAGTTCCTGGATTTGGATTGCGAAATCGTAGGAGCATCTGTGGATAGTGTGTACACGCATAGAGCCTGGACACAAACGCCGCGTGATCAAAACGGTATCGGCCCAGTGAAATTCCCGCTAGTTAGCGATTTCTCCAAAGATACAGCACGCGCTTATGGCGTATTGGATGACGAAACAGGCGCGGCTCATCGTGGTTTGTTCATTATCGATCCTGAAGGTGTGCTGCGCTACCAAGTCGTTACAGACATGAACGTTGGACGTTCGGTAGACGAAACGCTGCGTGTGCTTCAAGCGCTTCAAGCCGGAGGACTTTGTCCGGCGAACTGGAAGCCAGGCGATAAAACGCTATAATCTTTAAATGAGAAAGCCCCAATCCGTTAGTTATTCGCGGATTGGGGCTTTCGTGTGCATTCAGGGCTGTATTTGCAGTATAATAGAAAAGCAAATGAGGCGAAGACAGAAAGGTTAGATAATGATGCAGTCCATTTCGGACAAACTATTTATGGGTTCTTTGATTTTATTAATGATTTCCGTTGTGGTCAGCGGAATCGGGTTTCAATTCGTGAATTGGCGCTCACAAGTGACAGATGAGTTAGATGCAGAGACGAAATCTAGTTCTGCCCGGAAGAAGGCAGTCATGGACCGTCAGGATAAGAGCTTAAAGCGTGTGCTTCGTTCCTATTTATTTTGGATCGCAATTGCCGGTATGCTTGTATCCGTCTTACTCTCTCGATTGTAGGCTCTTTTAATACAGAAAAAGGCGTATAGCGGCTCTAGAAGCCAGTAGCTATACGCTTTTTTCATTTAACCCGAATCTCGCGCGATGAAACGTGACGAGAGGATGATTTTCTCAGCTTGTCTTCCTGGGTGCTTGAGTCGATACAGGAGAGTTTCTACCGCTCGAATGCCGAGCGATTCTTTCGCAAGCTCAATTGTGCTAAGAGGCGGATGCGCATAGGCCGAAGCTTCAATGTTATCAATACCGATGACCTTAACTTGGCTCGGAACATCGATACCTTGGCGTTTAAGAATTGGAATAAGCTCTAGTGCAATTTGGTCATTAGCACAAATAATGCCTTGGGGCATGCTCTTGGGAGAAAGAGACATGACTTTGCGCTCAAGGTAGTGAATGACTTGTCGATTCTGATAAGGGATGCTCCATTTCTTCAAAGAGTAGTCCTCATCTGGTTTGGTGTAATCTTCCATGGCCATTCGGCAGCCCCAGAAGCGCTCCTTGAAGCTGACGGCAAATTGATCATCGCCAACGAAAACAAGCCGTTTCAAGCCGGCTGCCAGCAGGCGTTGACAAGCCATTTTACCCGAGTCCAGATTATTATTGAGAACGCAATCCACATCTACGAGAGGCTCGGAATGGTCAATTAATACAAGAGGAATCCCTGTTTGTTGGAGTGAGATGACCGATAACGTAGGAAAAGTTCCTGCCAGAAGATGGCCAGCACAGTGGTCGGGATTCACATACGAAGGAATCTGCAGGTGATCGTTATGATTAGCGGGAACAGGGATGATCAGATGCTCGAAGCCCAGCTCCTTGCTTGCTGCCCCGATCCCCGCGAGAACTTTCCCCCAGAATGGATTATCCTGCTGATAAATAGCCTGAATCCAAACAAGAATGTAAGGCGTATGTTCGTTAGTTTTCATAGATTCATCTTTGAGACTTCCAGAGGTTTGCGGGCCTGATTGGATGAGGTATCCCATGGCTTTCGCCATTTCTTGAATACGAAGCCGGTTTTCCTCGCTTACACCTGATTTGCCGGAAAGCGCCTGGGAAACCGTATATTTAGACAGTCCTAGTCGGTCTGCAATTTGCTGCATCGATACTTTTTTACTCAAGTATTACACCTTCTTACTTTGAAATATCATTTTACATAACAAAACTAACAAACTTCATTGTTGACTAAAAAAGAACTAATGTCAATGTTCTTCAAGGGTATACATAAAAATGAATTGACCTTAAGACAGAAAATGATTACATTAGGTGTGTTGAAATATTCGTTAGCCTAACAGAAATAACAAATCCATAAATGCTCAACACAATGGGAGGTTTTAAAATGGGTGACTGTATAATTTTTTATGATGCAGCGTTTCCTTATGAAGGCACTCGGCCAGACAGCGGGAGTTTAGAAGTATTAGCAAGATATGGCCGCATTGTGGGAGCCGAGGAGTTGGCAGAAGTTCTGCAGCAAGGTACGGCTGATAATTTCCTTCATCTCCATGGTCGTTATTTTCCGAAAGCTGCTTGGGGAGCGGTCATGTCGCATGTTCGCAGAGGGAAAGGCCTTCTTCATCTCGGGAGTGCGCCATTTCGAGTCCCGGTTTATCCAAGTAACGAAGGATGGACGGCTGAAGTGGAGCAAACTGGCTACCATCAGCTTTTGCAGATTCATGAAGTACTTCCTGTCGATCCGGCACCGATTGCCCGTTATGCGGCTCATTCGGATCTGCCGTTGCTTGCTGGCAAAGAGCCGCTATTTCAGGTGCAGCCAACGGTCGGTCTGGCGCTTCACGTCACTCGCGCAGATGATCATCCGGGTCAGATTGGCTCGAGCGGGCCTATGGATGCCCATCTTCTGCCGCTGCTGAAGGGGATTTCTCAAGAAGGACGCGAAGTTGCCGCGCCAATCGTGCTGCTCGAGAACACGAAGGGTGATTTTGCAGGCGGACGCTGGATTTTCGCCAACTTGGTGACGGATGATACCTTCTGGACCCAAGGGGGCGCGCAAGTGTTGGGGGATTTGGCAGCCTTTACGGCGCGAGGTGTAACCGAAATTTGGTTCAAGCCAAATTACGCGTGCTATGATCCCGGTGATCGAGCGGCATTGACCATCCAATTGCAAACGCTTGCCAATCGCGAAAAAGCTGTCTCAGAGAATGCATCGTGGACATTCACTGTTCAGGTGAAGAAAGACGGCGCTTCGGAGCCGCTGTGGTCGACTTCTGTTCATATGGAGGCATCTCGCGAGCTATCATATAAAAAAATGAATGTGCCGGTCGATCTAGAGCCCGGTTATTATACGGCCGTTTGTACAGCCGTTGCCAATACAGGCGAGACTCGTATCTACCAGCAAGGGTTTTGGGGATATGATGCCGAACTGCTCCGCGAAGGAACACCGCTATCCTGCGATCGCGATTATTTCATCAAAGATGGGCGTCCACTGCCGATCGTTGGCATGACATATATGACGAGTGATGTAGCTCGAAAATTTCTTTTTCTGCCTAACGTATCGGTTTGGGACAAGGATATCGCGCAAATGGTCAAAGCAGGGATTAACCTGCTGCGCACAGGGATTTGGTCGGCTTGGCGTCAAATCATGTTCGTCGATGGCCATCCCTATGAAGAAGTGATGCGTGCTATTGATGCCTTCATTCTGACTTGTAAAAAACACAACATTGAAGTCACGTTTAATTTCTTCGCTTTTACACCAGAGCTGTGGGAGGGCGTCAATCCGTACCTGGATCCACGCAGTGTGGAAGCTCAGAAGCGATTTATTTCCGCAATCGTGTCGCGTCATAAAGAAACAACGAATGTCCATTGGGATTTGATCAATGAGCCGTCGATGTTTAACCCGAATAAGCCATTTTCCGGGCCGCAATCCGCGCATGACAAATTTGAGAAGGATGCCTTCACGGCTTGGTTGGAAAACCGGCATGGCGATATTCGCAAGCTGCAGGAGCGCTGGAATATGACGCCAATGGAATTGCCTGATTTTCAGAGTGCAAAACTTCCCGATGTTTCCGAAATGAATATGAAGACGACCGAGATGCTGGAGAAAAAAGGCGGACCATGGCTGGATTATACGTACTTTACGATGGATATGCATAACCGCTGGGCGCGGGAATTAATTGCGACCATTCGCAGCATCAATCCTGCTCATTTGGCTACGGTTGGTCAGGATGAAGGACTAGGTGCACTGCGTCCATCACCATTCTTCTATGCAGAAGCCGTGGACTATACGACGGTTCATACCTGGTGGTTAATGGATCAGTTAGTGTGGGACGGTATTTTCTCCAAAGCGCCGGACAAACCGAGCTTGATTCAAGAAACCGGCATTATGTATATAGAAACGGCTGACGGACGTGCAAAACGCTCGGAACATGAGCTGCGCAATATTCTGGAACGCAAATATGCCTATGCTTTTTCGACAGGTGGGGCAGGCGCTGTGCAGTGGATTTGGAATATTAACTTCTATATGAACAATATTAATGAATCGCACATTGGTGCGCTGCGAGCAGATGGCACAGAGAAACCGGAAGCGGATGTTTCTTACGATTTCGGCGCTTTTATGGGCAGCATTCGCGATTTGTTTGTGGACCGCAAGCTGGAGGAAGTGGTGGCCATATTCCCTTATTCCAATGATTTTTCAACCAGAAGATTGGCTGGCGATGCGACAAGCAAGCTTACGCGTACCTTGGCTTATTCGATGAATGTGCCTTTCCGCGGTATGGGTGAGTACCAGCTTGACGCTTTGGAGCAGAATCCTCCCAAGCTAATGATAGTACCTAGTGCTCACAACTTCAGCGATGAAGCTTTGGAAAAGCTGACTCAGCATGTGCGCATGCATGGTGGAACGCTTTTATTCACAGGACCGCTTGGACTAAATGAATACTGGATGCAGGTAGCGCGTCTGACGGACGTAGTTGGCGAGACAGTGCTGAGCAACATTTTACGCGAAGAAATGATGGTCTTGGACGGCAGTCAGTATCCAGTCTCATTCGGCGGAGCACGAATTTCACATGCGAACAAAGAGATCGCTCTCTCCGAAGGTGAAGGGGAGTACGCAGGGTGGAGTGCTGGGCATGGAGCCGTCCGGCGTTATGCGCTTGGCAAAGGGCAGCTCATCTGGTGTCCGCTGCCGGTTGAACTAAATGAACGCGGTGAAAGCATTGAAGCGTTGTACGAATATGCTTTGGCGGAAGCTGGCGTATCAGAGGAAATGACGTGGGTGAAAGGCGGGCAACTGCCAGGTGTTTACGGGCGTAAGCTAAGCTTTGCCCAAGGTTCATTGTATATTTTCGTGTCGGAGTACAGCGTAGATACAGAGATCGAAGTAAAAGATCCGGGGACAGGCCGCAGCTATGCTTTTGAGCTTGAAACGGAACGTACAGTCATGTTCGCAACAGATCAGGAAGGCGCATTGTCGGCTGTCTATCGCCCGAATCAAGTGGGCGTAGAAGTGAAGTAAATAAAAAAAGCCTCTGTGCCGCAGCAGCTGATAACAGTCAGCTAAGCGGACGGAGGCTTTTTTTAGTTGATTTCATCAACGCAGGAGCTGCAAACCATTTTACCCTTGAAGTAGGTCATATTCTCGAAATTACCGCAGAACACGCATGCGGGCATATACTTTTTGAGTGTGATTCGCTCTGGATCCACATAGACCTCAATCGCGTCTCCAATATCAATGTGCAGCGTACGTCGAAGCTCAATTGGCAAAACGATACGTCCTAACTCGTCAACTTTCCTTACAATCCCCGTTGATCTCATGCTAAACAGCCTCCTAGACATTGTGGGTTTAATCGTTTCATTAATTGATAACTACTATTATTCCACATTTGAACTTGAATTCCTTTTATTTACTTGAAGGTAATATGTTAAACTTTGCATAAGCATCTGAGGTTGCCTATAATGATGATCATTATCGGGCAAATTTAAAATAATTCGTGCATCTCTCTTATATAAAGCATAATCCACTATTGGTACTATAAATGTAAGCAAAACATCACTGACGAAGTAGGGGGATTACACACGATGATTAAATGGAAGCGTTCTCTAGGAGTAGTGTTAGCGACCGCGTTGGCCGGGTCTCTAGTAGCCTGTGCAAACGGCGGCAATACAAATAATAATAATGCAGATTCGCAAAGCACAGCGGCAGCAACAACAGCTGCGGCATCGAATGAACCGGTGAAACTGCGCATTATGTGGTGGGGAGCGACAGTTCGTCACGAGGCAACACTCGCCGCATTGAAATTGTACACGGAAAAGCATCCGAACGTTACTTTTGAGCCTGAATATTCTGGTATTGATGGATATTTGGACAAGCTGTCTACGCAAGCGGCAGCGAATAATGCGCCGGATATTATGCAACTTGATCCAGGCTGGATTTCGGATTGGGCAGGCCGCAATCAATTGGCTCCGCTGACAGGTGTTGATGTGAGCAAAATTGATGCTAAAGTATTGTCCGGTGGTCAATCTGCTGGCAAGCAATATGCTATGCCTTTAGGTTCAGTAGCTTACGGGATGATCTACGATAAAGCTGCCATGGACAAGCTTGGTTTGAAAGCTCCGCAAAATGGTTGGTCATGGGATGATTTCTTCGCGCTCGCGAAGGAAGCGAAAACGAAGCTGCCAGAAGGTCAATACTTCACAAAGGATTATGCCGGTGACTATTTCGCTTACTCCGCATTCCAATACGCGAAAGGCAAGGGCATGGTCGTATCTGATACGGGGAAATTCAATGTTGATCAGGCTACTTTCTTAGAGTGGACGCGTAATTTTGACGAGATGCGGAAAAATGGCATTGTGCCGCCTGCGGATGTGAACTCCTCGGATAAAGAGTTTGATCCGAAAATGGATTTGATGGTTAGCGGTAAAATTTTGTTCCGTATGGGCTTTTCCAGCAACTACGGATCATGGGATAGCTTGAAAAAAGGTGCATATGCCCTTGTTACAATGCCTCGTACTGTTGAAGCTGGCGGCTGGTTGAAACCATCCTTGTACTTGGGTGTTTCCGCAACATCCAAGAAAGCGGAAGAGGCGAAAAAATTCGTGGATTGGTTCGTCAACGATCCGGAAGCGTCCAAAATTTTGACAACCGTACGTGGTTTGCCAGTTAACAAAGAAATTGCTGCCTCACTGGAGTCCAGCATGAGCGATGTTGACAAAATCGGATCTGCGCTCCTGCATGCAACCGAAAAAGACGGTCAAACTTGGAATCCAGGCGTCAAAGGTTGGACGAATTACATCGACAAGGATTGGCCGCTTGTTCGCGATCAACTTAGCTTTGGGAAATCGACACCAGAGAAAGCTTTTGAACAATTGAAAGTGGCTGCACAAGCATACGAAAAATAAGGCAAAACGAGGCCGGAGCATGCCTGTTCCGGCTCTTGCTGTTTTACTGTGCAACTCGGAAGAGGAAGGAGGTTTATGGTTATGGCGATTCGTGTTCAGGATATCCTGAATCAGTTAATCGAGCTGGTTGGACGGCTAGATGTGACGGTTGACACACTGAAGTCGGGTGATCCGTCGATGGAAGTGAAGGGTATTGCAACCACGTTCATGGCAACACATCGTGTGATTCAAAAGGCTATCGATAGGGGTGTGAATTTGCTCATAACACATGAAGGCACATTTTATCATCATCATGACCAGACTTCACATCTTGTGGATGATCCGGTTTATCAAGCAAAGCAAAAGTTGATCGAGGAATCTGGGATTGCGATCTTCCGGTTCCACGATTATTGGCATCGATATCGGCCGGATGGTATCATGACTGGCTTAATTCAAGCCTTGGATTGGACGCCTTTTGTAACGGAGAATAGACCTGCTGCTTCGTTGCTGACAGTTCCGCCAATGACGGTGAAGGAGCTTGCCTTGTATGTGAAAAATAAGCTGGGTATCTCTTTTGTTCGAGTTGCCGGAGATGAGTCAATGACTTGCACGCGCATTGGGCTGCTTGCGGGGTACAGAGGCGGAGGAGGGGTGGCCATTCCTCTTTTTCAGGAAGGTGTTGACGTGATCATCGCAGGGGAAGGCCCAGAATGGGAGACGCCCGAATATGTGCGTGACGCTGTGCACCAAGGCAGGAACAAAGCTTTCATTGCACTCGGACATGCTGAAAGCGAAGAGCCGGGAATGCAGTATTTGGCGGAGATGATGGGGGCTTTATTTCCTAGACTGCCCGTGCATTTCATATCGGAAGAACAGGTTTTTCGATCGATTTGATGGGCGCAGAGCACACATGCAATCCTTTTAATAATAGGAAACAATCATTACAGGGAGAGGAAGATTTTTCTCATGAGCGATACAACGACACAACAAACTGGCTACCAGGCGTGGCTTGAATATCATACAATAACACCTGGCGAATTAGTTGAGCAATATGCGGTGTACAGCGGAATAGTTTGTACGGAAAAGGATGAAGTGATTCAGTCGGCTGTCCTGGAACTATCCCGCGGCATCAGCAAGATGCTGGGTAAGGAGATTGGCGAAGGTAGAGCTGTTATTGCGCTAGGCACATTTGGCGGAGGTAATGCGCTGGTAGATCGCGCATTTGGCGAAGAGACTCGATCAGCTGTTGTGCATGAAGGGTTCGCGATCAAAACGGATCAAGCGAGCGGAAATATAGTAGTCGGTGCTTCATCGGCATCTGGTGTTCTGTATGGCGTCTTTCATTTACTTCGACTTTTCAGCACTCATCAATCAGTGAAAGAGTTAAATGTTGTTGAAAATCCAGTGAACATGCTGCGCATGATCAATCAATGGGATAATATTGATGGTAGTATTGAGCGGGGCTACGCAGGCAAGTCGATTTTCTTTGAAAACAACCGCATTACAGCGGATTTGACACGCGTTCGCGATTATGCGAGACTGCTGGCTTCTTCGGGACTAAATGCGATTTCCATCAATAATGTGAATGTTCATCAGTGGGAAACAAAATTCTTGACTGAAGAGTACCTGCCGGATGTTGCTAGGGTAGCAGGTGTATTCCGTTCATACGGCATCAAGCTGTTCTTGAGCGTCAACTATGCCAGTCCGTTAGAAATTGGCGGTCTATCGACGGCCGATCCGCTTGATCCTGCTGTACGCGAATGGTGGCGTGTTAAAGCAGCTGAAGTGTACGCCGCGATTCCGGATTTCGGCGGCTTCCTGGTGAAGGCGGATTCGGAGAATCGCCCAGGTCCGTTTACGTATGACCGCGATCATGCGGACGGCTCGAATATGCTGGCGGAGGCGCTTGAGCCTTATGGCGGCATTGTGATTTGGCGCTGCTTCGTATACAACTGCAAGCAGGATTGGCGTGACCGGGCGACCGATCGGGCACGGGCGGCGTATGATCATTTTAAACCGCTGGATGGAAGATTCATGGATAATGTCATTCTGCAGGTGAAGAATGGCCCGATGGATTTTCAAGTGAGAGAGCCTGTTTCTCCGCTGATTGGAGCCATGGACACGACGAATCAAATGATCGAATTCCAGATTACACAGGAATATACCGGTCAGCAGCGCCATTTGTGCTATCTTGTTCCACAGTGGAAAGAAGTACTTGATTTTGAAACGTATGCACGGGGTGAAGGATCGAGCGTTAAACGTATTGTCGATGGCTCTTTGCACGGCAATCGATTAAGCGGTTTTGCTGCCGTCTCCAATATCGGCAACGATGTCAATTGGACGGGTCATTTGTTGGCGCAAGCGAACCTGTATGGCTACGGCCGGTTGGCGTGGAATCCAGAGCTGTCCTCTGAGGCGATTGCGGAGGAGTGGATTCGCATGACATTAGGCGGGGATAAGAAGCTGGTCAGTGTGGTTCTGGGCATGCTCATGGACTCATGGAGCATTTATGAAGCGTATACGTCGCCGCTTGGTGTAGGCTGGATGGTGAATCCAGACCATCACTACGGTCCGAACGTAGACGGCTACGAGTATTCGAAGTGGGGGACGTACCACTTTGCGGATTGTCATGGCATTGGTGTCGATCGAACGAAGGCGACAGGCACAGGGTATGCTGCGCAGTACAAAGGCAAGAACTACGACACGTACGAGTCGGTCGAAAACTGCCCGGATGAGCTGCTGCTATTTTTCCATCACGTGCCGTATACGCATGTACTGCACTCGGGCCAAACCGTGATTCAGCATATTTATAACACGCACTTTGAAGGTGTGGAGCGGGCTGAGCAGCTGGTGGCTAAGTGGGCTAGCCTGGAAGGAAGCGTTGGCGAACTGGTGCATAAGCACGTAGCGGATCGCCTTGCAGAGCAGGCTGCCCATGCGAAAGAATGGCGCGATATGATCAACACGTATTTCTTGCGCAAAAGCGGCATTGCTGATGCGTTGGGGAGAAAGATTTATTGAGAGCGGAATCCACAATGTCGTGAAGCAGTTATAGTTGTTGCCAATAAGAGTCCCTCGGGATTCTTATTTCATGAAGACAGCTACTTTTGGGCGAAATAGGAGACGTTGGAGGCTCTTATTTCGAGCATATGAGCGTGAAGCGACCATAGTTGTTTCTAATAAGAGTCCCTCGGGACTCTTATTTCATGAAGACAGCTACTTTTGAGTGATATAGGAGATGTTGGAGGCTCTTATTTCGGAGGATATGAGCGTGAAGCCCCCCTCTTTTCGGGATATTTTAAAAGAATTCGATGATTCCTCTCATTTAGAACCTGACGCGCAGCCTTTATACTTGAGGTATACAAGTAATCAGACTAACTGCAGAGGTGAACTTACATGAATCGTTCCATATCCGTTGCCGTGAAAGCCGCTGCGAGCACGAAGAAACGCCGTTCTTTCCTAAGTCGCTGGGACGCGCCAATTGCGGGATATTTATTTATTTTACCGTGGTTGCTAGGATTTTTTGGGCTTACTGCGTATCCCATGTTCTTATCGTTGTACTATTCCTTTACTGACTATACGCTGATGGAACCTATCAGTTGGGTCGGATTTCATAACTATGAGAAAATCTTTACGGCAGACGCGAAGTTTCTGCAATCCGTAAAAATCACGTTCCTCTACGTGCTCGCCTCCGTACCTTTGAAGCTAGCGGCGGCTTTACTAGTCGCATTACTGCTGAACAAAGCGATGAGAGGGATCTCCGCTTATCGTACGGCGATCTATTTTCCATCGCTGATTGGGGGCAGTATCGCGGTATCCTTGCTGTGGCGGAACATTTTCGGCGTCGATGGTATTTTCAATGAAATCCTGGCGAAGTTCGGGATTCAAGGAATTGGCTGGATTACTAATCCGAGTACGGCCTTGTGGACACTTATTTTATTAACCGTATGGCAATTCGGATCTTCGATGGTTATTTTCTTAGCTGGACTCAAGCAAATTCCGAATGACCTATACGAAGCTTCTGGCGTGGACGGAGCGAACCGGCTTGTGCAATTTTTTAAGATTACGCTTCCGATGCTCTCACCGACTTTATATTTTAACCTGATTATGGGTGTTATTAGCGCGTTTCAAATGTTCACCTCGGCTTACGTCATTACAAATGGCGGTCCAATGAACTCGACATACGTCTATGCCATGTACTTATACGAAAGGGCCTTCAGCCGTTACCAATTAGGGTACTCTTCTGCGCTGGCCTGGATTATGCTCATCATGATTGTTATCGTGGCGGCTATTATTGCAGGTACCTCTAAATATTGGGTATTTTATGAAGCCGATACAGGAGGTAAAAAGAGCAAATGACGATCAAATGGAATCAAGCTGTCCGTCACCTATTCATGATTGCCTTCAGCATATTGATGGCTTATCCAGTCCTTTGGTGGATCGGCGCATCGCTCAAATCCAATAGTGAATTGAGCTCGCCGAACCTATTTCCTTCCTCACCGCAATGGAGCAATTTTGTAAAAGGTTGGAATTCGGTTCCAGGACATTCGTTCACCGACTTTTATCTCAACACGTTCGGACTAGAAATTGCCGTTCTTGCTGTAACTTTGATCTCCAGCACGCTTGTCGCATTCGGTTTCGGAAGGCTGAATTTCCCGCTAAAAACCTTCTGGTTCTCGCTCCTTATGGTCACGCTGATGCTACCTGGGCAAGTGCTCATTATTCCGCAGTATGCAATGTTCCATCAGTTGGGCTGGGTAAACACATATTTGCCGTTTATTGTGCCTCATTTGCTAGCTAGCGGTGCGGGTGGAACGTTCTTCGTCTTCCTGCTCATCCAATTCGTCCGCGGTATTCCCAAAGAACTGGATGAGTCTGCGAAAATAGACGGCTGCTCTTGGTTCGGTATTTATTGGCGAATTGTGATGCCACTTACGAAACCGGCGATTGTTACGGTCATGATTTTCTGCTTCCTTTGGAACTGGGATGATTTCTTGGGGCATCTGCTCTATATTAACTCGGTTGATAAGTACACCGTTGGTCTGGCTCTTCGGATGATTAATGATTCCCAGTCCGGTCAGGAGTGGGGACAGCTGCTGGCAATGTCGCTTGTATCGATTGTGCCAGCGACACTGGTCTTTATGTTCCTTCAGAAGTACTTTGTCGAAGGGATTGCAACGACGGGCATTAAAGGATAAGATGAAAAACAAATAAGGAATTCATAGAACGGTAAAGCGGCGAAGCAGTTTCGTTGTTTTACCGTTTCTTTCGCCTAATCGGATACTTAATGGGAGCGAAGACAGCATGACGAATCCTTTCAAAAAGTTTAGAATCGACCACCTGTTTTTCCGCAGTTTTGCTGGATTTATTATTGTTGTTTTGGCTTGCAGCGTATGGGCGAGTTACAGCATTTCATCCAGAGAGATTGCTCAAACGACGTTTCAATATCAGCAAAAGCTGCTCGATGAGCTGAATAACGAAATCACGACAAGGCTTGTTACTATTGAACAAATCTCTCTATCTACGTCGCGCGACAACGAGCTCATCACCTTCCTGGTGAATAAGCAGGACGAGTTCGACCGCTATCGGCGATCTATGAGCGTTGAGAAGGCGCTCGCGAACCTGACGTATTCGATCCCGCTCATCCAAGGGATTGATTTGTATATGAACAAACCTCTCCAAGGTGATGCCAAAAGCTATATACAGTTCCGGGATATGGCGGATTTGGATAAGCAGTCTTGGGCGGAGCTGCTGACAGGGAATGATTTTACATGGTCAATTGAGCATCTAATTCCGAGCTTTCAAGGCGATGTACCCGTCCTGAGCTTTGCCAGAAAAATCGTGTATGACGACAAATACTTAGGTGTGTTGGTCATCCACGTGAAAGCGGATCAGATTAGAAGCTTGCTGGCGGGCCATTCTTCGGAAACGAATCGGATCATGATTGATTCACGAGGAGAGCAGTTTCTGAAGATCGGCCAGATACCGGATCATAATGAGCTGTCCAAATGGATGGAAAGCGATGCGAAACAGAAGCAGTCGGGCTTCTTACGTACCAAGGGCAGTAGTGAAGCGGGCGATTCCCTCTTGGTTTATTCGAAATTACTCGACTCTACCTGGACGTTGGTTGAAATCACGCCTTGGAAGCAAATTACCGCCGGCAGTTTCAGGCTGGCCGAAGTTATCGGCATCATTGGCATTGCGGCTGTCCTGCTTACGCTGATTTTAACGCACTTTTTGAGTCGCCAGTTCACGAAGCCCATCAAAAAGCTCGTGAGTGCAATGGGTGTCTATTCCGTTGGCGGCAATAATGTGGAGCTTCCGGTCGATTATCAAAATGAGTTCGGTTATTTGTTCGCCGGATACCGCAAACAGAATGAACGAATCGAGGAATTATATCTCTCCTTGCAGAGCAGATACGAACAGCAGCGCAAGGCGGAAATTGAGGCGCTTCAGGCGAATATTAACCCGCATTTCCTCTACAATACACTGGATCAGTTGAATTGGATGGCCATCGAAGCGGGGCAGGATGAGATTAGCCGTATTTTGGAGCTAATGGGGCGCATGTTTCGGATTGGCCTTTCGAATGGGGACAGCTTTATTACGATCGGCGAGGAGCTTATGCACATTGAGTGTTATTTGGAAATTCAGCAGCTCAGGTGGAGAACGGGACTCGAGTATGGCATCGAGGCGTCTGCGGATATCCGCAAGCTGTTCATCCCGAAGCTGACACTGCAGCCATTTGTAGAAAATGCGATCGTTCATGGCTTTAACTCGCGCAGTCAAGGGTACATTCATATTCGACTGCTGGACACGCTGGATCGTATTCAAATTATAATAGATGACAATGGAGTGGGGCTTCAGCAAGTGGTGGAAAAGAAACATAAACGCCATACAGGCGGTTATGGTATTCGCAATGTCAGGGAGCGGATAGCGGGATATTTCGGTGGCGAGTATGGCATTACACTGCAGGATCGGCCAGAAGGAGGAACGCGCGTTATCATTGTGCTTCCCCATCTGATCCAGCCACCCGTGAAGGATCAGCTAGAGAAGGCGGAGTAGTTCGTTGTATTTTATAATAAATCGTGCTTTCCTCTTATTTCAAAGTTGGGCTTGGATTGATAGTATAAAGGTATGTTATCAAATAGGAATAATTAAGCCTGGAACTTAAGCCTGTTCCGGGCCAATGTTATATGACATAGCGGTTATAAATTGAACAAAGGTTGAAGTTAAGGAGGCAGGCGTTGTGTGGAAGATCGCTATCATTGACGATGAACGCCAGGTTCTTCAAGGGATGAAACGAGCTATACCTTGGGATGAGCTTGACGCAGAGTGGGTTGGGGAAGCGCTCAACGGACAGGATGGATTGGAGCTCATTCGAACGGCTGCCCCGGATATTGTCATTACGGATATCTATATGCCGGTCATGAATGGCCTTGATATGATTGAGCAGCTAAGAAAAGAAGGCTTTTGCGGGAAAATTATTATTTTGAGCGGATATTCAGATTTTGAGCATGCGAGGCAGGCGCTTAGGTGCAATGTTAGTGATTATTTATCTAAGCCAATCAGCGTACCTACGTTAAAAACGATTCTTGGAAAGGCCATCGGAGAGCTGATGGAAGAAGAAGAGAAGCGGATTAAGCAGGACGAGCTTCAACAGAAATTAATGCTATACGAGCCTTTTATTGAAAAAGAATGGGTGAAGTCCGCGGTTGCCGGAACCCTGGACAGCTCCTATCGGAATGAGGATCGGCTTCCGGAGCCTTACCGCTTTTGGTGTGGGAGCAAACATGTGGTCATTGGCATCGACCTGATTCGTGACGTTCGCTCATCGAACCTGTCGCTGCCAGATTGGAGCCTGTTCCGTTTTGCGATTAGCAATGTCGTCTGTGAAGTGGCGCGCGAGGCTTTTCCAGCAATTGAATATGTGGAGCTTCATGGAACTAGGGCGGTACTCATTCTGCATCCCAAAGCTGACAGTTCACAGCAAGAACTGGAGCAGAAGCTTAGTAAGCTGGGGATCAGGCTCATCGATTGCGTCAAAAGTTATTTGAAGCTGGTCATTCGTGTCGGCATCGGTGGCACCAAAGAAGAGTGGACAGAAATGCCGGATTCGACGGAGGAAGCGTTCCAAGCGATTGATTTGCGGGATCGTCGCGTGAATTCGGCCTATGATTTATTTGTCTATAGCGAGGAAATGAGAAATGATCAGGGTACGCTTGTGATGCGGCCGGCCAAATTTTATTTTGAATTAGCTGGTGCTATGAAAGCTTCTCAGGAATCGCAGGCTCAGCAGCTTGTGGCGCAGTATATCCAGCAGTTGAAGGAACAAAAAGGGATAACACCGGATTACGTGCAAATGCTGGCGGGGGAGCTATGGGGCATTTTTGCTTATTGTCTCTACGAGGTGGGCATGGTGCTCGACGATATTTTCCCGAATGATCAGATAGTGAAAGAAATGGTCGGATTGACTTTACCGGGGCAATTGGCGGAATGGTTGACTGCCAAAATATCCATTATTTTCAGCAGCAGGCAATGGAAAGGTAACAGTAAACACAGACAAGCTGTTGATTTCATGACACAATATATTCATGAGCATTACGCGGATGATATGACGCTTGCTGATCTGTCGGATAAGGTGTATATCTCGCGAAATCATTTGTCGATCATTTTCAAAAATATGACCGGTGAAACGTTCAATACCTACTTAACGCGCGTGCGTATTGAAAAAGCTAGGGAACTGCTGCTCGAAAGGAATATGCTTGTTTATGAAGTGGCAGAGCGTGTGGGCTACAAAAACGTGCCCTATTTCAGCACACTTTTCAAAAAATTTACTGGCATGAATCCGACAGAACTGATTAAATAATGGTCGAGGGAGAGAGAAGAAATGGTTGGACAACTACCTGCAAAAATGAAAGCGGCTGTCATGACGAAGCCAGGAACAATCGTGATCGAGGAGCGTCCGGTCCCGCAAGTTGACGCGAGTGAAGTATTGGTCAAAGTGATGGCTGTTGGTGTTTGCGGTTCGGATGTTCATTATTTTGAAAATGGCAGAATTGGCCGCTATGTGGTCGAGAAGCCGATTATTCTTGGGCACGAATGTGCGGGCGTTATTGTGGCTGCAGGGGCTTCGGTGACTAACGTGAGCCTTGGCGACCGTGTTGCCATCGAGCCAGGCGTTACTTGCGGGCACTGCCAGGCTTGCAAGGAAGGCCGATATAATTTGTGTCCAGATGTGCAATTCCTGGCGACTCCGCCAGTGGATGGTGCCTTCGTTCAATATATGAAAATCCGCGCGGACATGGTATTTGCCATTCCGGAACATTTGTCCTTCGAGGCAGCGGCGCTCAATGAACCTTTCTCTGTTGGCATTCATGCGGCTAAGCGCTGCAATCTTCAGCCTGGCTCTACGGTTGCCATCATGGGCATGGGGCCGGTGGGCTTAATGGCCGTTGCTGCAGCTAAATCGTTCGGCGCGAGCCGTATTATCGTCACTGACTTGGAACAGGTGCGCTTGGATGCTGCCAAACGTATGGGCGCGACGGACGTCATCAATGTGAAGGAAACCGACGCTGTGCAGCGAATTAAGGAGCTGACGGATGGGTTTGGTGCGGATGCCGCTTGGGAGACAGCGGGCAATCCGAGAGCTTTGCAATCTGCGCTCTATTCCTTGCGCCGCGGCGGTAAGCTTGTGATCGTGGGCTTGCCGGCACAGGATGAAATTGCCCTTAACGTCCCATTCATCGCTGACAATGAGATTGATATTTATGGTGTTTTCCGGTATGCCAATACGTACCCGACAGGCATTAAATTTCTTGCCGGAGATGGGATTGATGCGTTGGCGCTCATTACAGACCGCTATCCGCTTGAGCAGACGCAAGATGCGTTGGAGCGAGCGATTCATAATAAAAGCGGAAGTTTAAAGGTCATGGTCTATCCGAACGAAATCCTATAAACGTAGAATGGGGAGGTAGTTATGATGAAACCAGTGAAATTCAGCTTGATCGGTGGTGCCGGCTTTCGCGCGCAATATTTTCTGCGAATTGCGCAGGCGCTTCCTGAGCGGTTTGAAATTAGCGGCATGGTTGTCAGAAGTGAAGAGAAAGGCAAGGAAATGGAAGTGAAGTGGGGGACAGCGACATATCGATCGCTTGAACAGCTTTTAGAAAACGAACATCCAGATTTTGTCGTCGTGTCCGTCTCTCCTTCACAAAGCTTAGACTACCTTCTGACGTTGGCGGAGCGGGGGATCCCCGCTTTGTTGGAAACGCCACCAGCCCCTGATTTGGGAGGACTTCAGCTACTGCATGAACGATTAACCCTTAAGGGTGCTCGTGTTCAGGTAGCGGAGCAGTACCACTTTCATCCAGCTCAGCAAGCGCGATTGGAACTTATTCGTACAGGGCAGTTGGGTAAGATTACGGAAACAACGGTTTCCATCTCACAAACGTACCATGCCGTCAGCTTAATTCGGAAAATGCTAGGGGTCAACTTCGAAGATGTTCGCATTAAGGCAATGCGTTTTCAGTCAGAATGGGTTCAAGGTCCAAATCGCAGCGGTCCGCCAACGGAAGATAAACTCATTCCTTTACAGAGAGATCTGGCTTGGCTGGATTTTGGCGATCGTCTAGGCATTTATGATTTTACGAAAGACCAGCACCGCTCATGGACACGTTCCAATCATTTGTCCGTTAGAGGAGAACGCGGGGAAATTTTCGATAATCGGGTTCTGATCCAGCAGGAATCATGTACAGAGCTTCGCATGGAGCTGCAGCGCATGAACAGAGGTGAGCTGGAAAATGCAGAAGGATATTACCTGAAAGGCATTCTCTGTGGTGATAAATGGGTCTACGAGAATCCGTTCGCGCCAGCAAGGTTATACGATGACGAAATTGCTATTGCGACATGCCTGCAGAAAATGGCCGAGTACGCCTTTGGCGGGCCTAGCTTCTATAGCCTTGAAGAGGCTTCGCAGGACCATTATCTCGGGATGATGATCGAGAAAGCTATTTCAAGCGGAGAAACAATCACGACAGAGCCCCAGTGTTGGGTGCCTAAATCATAAGTGAGGAGCAAGCTGGATGCCTACCTATTTCCCCTATGAAGCGAGCTTAGCTAACAAATTGAATGACAACATCCCGGAAGCGCTCGAGACGGTTGCTAATCGGTATATGGCGAATAATCCGGCTTATCCTTTTCAAATGAGAGCCTTTCATGAGAACGGTTTCATCCAAACGAAGAAAGGTTTGTATGATCTGGATTTGAATGCCAAATTCCCTGCTGCTAAGCTTGGGCAAATCGGATATGTCTATGCCATGTTATGGAGCGACGAAGAAGCAGAGTGTCATCTATCCATGCGTGTGGAGTCGCCAACAAGCCTTTATATCAATGGCAAGCAAAGCTATCGTTCGAGTATCGGGGAGGAAAGAGACAGCGGTCTCCGCACTACGTTAGTTACCCCCTTGCTGCAAGGCTGGAACAGCTTTCTTGTCAAAATAAGAAAGTCCCCGACAGGCTTCGGATGTAAGCTTGGATCGACCAGCAGCAAATGGGCGCCACTTCATTTCATGTCTCCTTTTGCCGGGAGACGAGGTCAAGCGGGTTGGATTTATTCGGATTTAAGTGATGTGGATGTGCTCTCTGAAGGAAACGAGCTCTCCCCTCTCCAAGCCGAGGAAAGCACGGGAATTAACTGGTATCCTACGCAAAATAACGGGCATACAGCTCTTCCTAATAATGATGGATGTACCCATCTTTTCGGGCGTGATTCAGGTAAGGTAGCTTACGCATGGACCAAGCTGATTATACGTGAAACTGGCGGAACAGTTTGCACGCTTAGAGGTAAGGCAGCCGGTGGAACTCGAATTTGGGTCAATGATCGTGAACTGCTGAGCCAGCTTGTAGAAGGTGATATTCATATTGAATGGCAAGCAGCCTATGGTTCTTATGATTTGGTAGTGGAGTCATGGGCCGGCGAACACCATTGGGGCTTTACGCTTGAGGCGCTTATGGGCGAAACACGTTGTGACTTAAGCCTTCCGTATCCTGTGCAAGGGGCTTCCGGCAAATGGATGTATCTTGGTCCATTTGAAGATTCCTTACTTACCGCCCCAAGCGAGATAACGGATCTGCAGAAACTATTTGCCAACCGTGAAGGCGGAGTGTATTGGAAGCTCGAAAGTGCGGGGTTATGCGTAAGGCCTTACTTGGAAAATAAGCTTTTCGGAAGATGGAACTATCATCTTGGCGTTACCTTAAACGGATTGCTGCGCACCAGCAAGCTGCTAGGACGTGAAGATATTCGGAAGTATGTCGCGAAGCATATCGATCAATGCGTAAATATGTACGAATACTCGCTTTTTGATCGTGATAAGTATGGGTATCAATCCCTCAACCAGCAGCTCGTCGAGTTGGATTCTTTGGACGATTGCGGTGCTTTTGGAGCTGCCATTCTGGAGTTATACAGCCAGACGCAGGACCGGGCCTACTTGCCACTGCTCAAAATCATTGCGGATTATATTGAAAATGAGCAAATGCGAAGAGAAGACGGGGCATTTTATCGCGGGGATGATACGATGTGGGCGGATGATTTGTACATGAGTACGCCTTTCCTAGCGGGCTATTACAAGCTTACCAGTGATCTCACATACATCGACGATGCAGCTAAGCAATTCCTTTTGTTCAAAAAGTATCTCTACATGCCGGAACTTCAAATTATGTCCCATGTGTACGATTTCAAACATGAGACACCGACGTATGTGCCATGGGGTCGTGGAAACGGGTGGGTGTTGTTCTCCCTTGCTGAGGTGCTCGAAGCATTGCCAGTTGATCATGTAGATCGGGAACCACTGCTTGTTTTCTACCGAGAACTATGCGAAGGTTACCTTCGTTTGCAGGGAGCTAATGGTTTATGGCACCAAGTGCTGACCGACGCTGAATCTTACGAGGAGACCTCTTGTACAGCCATGTTCATATATGGCTTTGCAAAAGGGGTGCGCCACGGTTGGCTGCTTGCGTCAGACCCCTACATAGCTGCTGTTCATCAGGCATGGCAGGGTCTAACCAGCCACAGTGTGGACGAGCTGGGCAACGTACACGGTGTATGCCGAGGATCGAACTTCTCATTCACGGAGGCTTACTACAAATACGATCTCCTCTGGGTCGAGAACGATACACATGGAACGGGGATCGTGATGCTAGCCGGAGATGAAGTGCGAAAAATGTTCGATCTTCTGGCAAAGGAAATCTATTCATCTCCTATTTCAGAGAAACTTACTCAATCAGTTTGACGTCTACAATGACTTCAAGGTCTTGCCCGCCGCCCCCACGATATACCCCTTTGACAGGAACAATATCATTGTAGTCGCGACCATGCCCTAACTTGATATAGCGCCAATTGACCTCGCAGTCGTTGGTGGGGTCATACCCAAACCAACCGCTGCCTGGGATCAGGCATTCAACCCAAGCATGGGAGGCTTGCGTAAATTCAGTGCTGCCTCCTTGCAAATCGCCGACAAAGTGATAGCCGCTCACATATCTTGCTGGTATGCCCTTATCCCGGCAAACGGCGATCATCAAATGCGAATAGTCCTGGCATACGCCTCGCCTAAGCTTCAACATTTCACCTACTGTGGTCTGTACGGACGTAGCAGAGGGATCATACGTGAAATCGCGATGAATCGTTGTATTGATGGTACTTAGCAAGTCATATAAGGAAATGTGTTGATCGTTAATGGCATCGGAATAGGTCTTGATTTCGTTTGTGAGCCCTGTATAACTTGTAGGCAGTAAGTATTCAGCATATTCATTTTGGAAATCATCACTGAGCCGCAGCGCCTTCTCCTCATAAGGAGAGAGTGCTGCACTCGGGATGTTATCGTTATCGTGCGTCACAACGGTAGATCTCATTTTGATGGTGAGATCACGATGGATTTTATTCACGGTGAAGGCATGCACCCGGTTATGGAAGTAATCCGAATACGTAAAAAAGGCAGATACAGGTTCGGTGGTAATACTGTGTTGATAGCAGGATTGCCGGTTGTCCGTCAGTGGTGTTAAACGAATTTCATTGACACTGTCCTGCGCCGTATCTCTGTAGGAATAACGTGTGATATGCGTAATCTCCAGCTTCTTCATGCGATGACCTCCTCCCTGGAGGGAAAAAAGACTTTGGACATCCGCATGCCCATCAGGTTGCACGATTCACGGAGAGCCTGTAAGGTCATTTCCAATTTACCGGATAAAATATCTTCCTCATCCATGCAGGCCAGGTTAGCTTTCACTTTACCTGCCAGCTTGGCTAGTTTGTGTACCGTCATGTTCAATTCGGGATCTTCGAGCTGGATGCTCTTTAAGGAACGTTCCAATGCTTGAAATGAGTAGCTGATTGATCTTGGAAAAGCCTCGTGCAGCATCAGGAATTTGATAATGTTGGTTAGGTTAACCGTATCCGCATACTCTCTACGGAACGATTCATAACCGCTGACTGATTTGAGAACAGAGAGCATAAGCGGGTAGGAGGACATTTCCTCTTTGGCATAATCCTGGCATAAGGATTGCAGCAAGCGAAGCAAATTTTCTGCACGCTCCAAATATCGTCCTGCTTCTATGAAATGCCATTCATTTTGGCGCGGCATGACAGAGGTGGCGGCCCCGTGAAACATCGATAAATTGTCACGGACAAATCGATAAAATAAATGCGGTGAATCACTCGTGATATCGCGGACATCTTTTTCTTTTAGCCACAAATATAACCCATTCATGATATCCCACAGCTCTGCTGGCATCTTCTCGCGAATATTGCGAAGATTGGTCCTCGCATGATTAGTGCAGGCGAGCAAAGAGTTCACATTATTTTTATCAAGTGTAATGTATTGAAGGACGTACTGCTCCGTGCAGCTGCTATATTGCTCGTTAAAAACAGCCCTATCGCCGATTGTATCGATTAACCGGCTCCAAATTTGACCGCTGCTGCTCTCCCGTTCTTCGCGGATATGATAATACACATCAATTAACCTCGCGTGATTCTCTGTTCTTTCCGTATACCGACCAATCCAGAATAAAGCTTCCGCTGTTCGTCCCATCATCACCATGCTTCGCTGGCCTCCCATCTAAATGTGGATTCTACGAATTCGTTACCCATGTGTCTTTGCAGCCTCCGCCTTGGGAGGAGTTCACAACGAGTGAACCTTCTTTAAGCGCTACCCGCGTAAGTCCGCCGGGAATGACCTGAATTGTTTCACCTGCGATAACGAAGGCTCGGAGATCAATATGCCGTGCAGCCATTTGGCTATCCATCATGACGGGTGCTCTCGACAGCTGAATGGTTGGTTGCGCGATATATCGATCAGGGTTCGCTATGATTTTCAGCCTGAAATCCGCCAGTTCACTGTCCGAAGCCGTTGGTCCGATGAGCATGCCATATCCGCCCGAGAGGGACGTTTCTTTGACGACCATTGTGCTGAGATGTTGGAGCACATGCTCACGTTCTTGTGGTCTGGAAAGAATGTACGTAGGTACGTTATTCAGAATGGGTTCCTCGTTCAAATAGTAGCGAATCATATCCGGAACGTAGGCATAAATGGCTTTGTCGTCCGCTACGCCAGTACCTGGAGCGTTCACTATGTTGATGTTGCCGGCACGGTAGGCATTCATGATGCCTGCAACGCCCAGTAGTGAACTTGGGTCAAAAGCAAGTGGATCAAGGAAATCATCGTCAATTCTACGATAAAGCACATCGATTTGGCGAAGTCCTTTGATGCTGCGAATGTACACCTTGTGATCGATGACGACAAGATCGTTTCCTTCTACAAGTTCAATCCCCATTTGCTGAGCAAGGAAGGTATGTTCGAAGTAAGCCGAATTATAACAACCTGGAGTAAGCAGGCCGATGACAGGATCTTTTTTCCCAGAGGGACTAAGTCTGCGCAAAGCGGATAGAAACACATTTAAACTTTGTTCAATATCTTGGATGGAATGGCTGAACACGAGCTCGGGGAATAAGTGCGTCATGATGGAACGGCTCTTATATAAGTAGGAAAATCCTGACGGCGACCGGAGATTGTCTTCGAGAACAAAGTATTCGCCGTGCTCGTCGCGGATTAAGTCGATGCCAGAAACGGTGACGTACACATCATTAGGAATGGAAAGACGCATCATTTCAGGCCGGAAATAGCAGTTCGAGAGAACCATTTTTCTTGGAATGATGCCATCCTTGAGGATGCATTGGTCATGGTAGATATCCTTAAGAAATAAATTCAGCGCCTTCACGCGTTGACTAAGCCCTTTTTCAAGCTTGAGCCACTCATCCCTTGGGATAATACGTGGAATTGGATCGAAAGGAATCGTGCGTTCGAGCGCCTCGGTCTGATCAGGACTGTAGAGAGTGAAGGTAATTCCTTCTTCCATCATCCGTTTCATGGTGGCTGTTTGGCGCTTGTTCAGATTGCCGGATTTCATCGTCATGAACTGCCGGAACACCGTTTGATAATGGGAACGGACCGAATAGGCGTTCATAAACATTTCATCATAAAAGGGATCGGGATCATAAGGTGTGGTGACCAGATTCTCAGGTTTTGACATCGCAGCTTCCTGGTTTCTTGACTATGCATTCGGAAGCTAAATGGAGATAAAGGCCCGAAGCAGAAACCAGGCCTCCTTTCTGATCTTCATTCTTAAATTGTGTTAGAGAATATAACGTAAATTGATGGCGAGGCCTACATTTTCTTATATTGTAAATTTTTCAGAAAATTATGTCAATATAGCTGACTTAAAATTAATATGACCGTTAATCCCTTATAGGTCAAAAGTATTAAAGAATTTCGAAAATTCCTATTTTTGTCTTGCGTTACGACAGAAACAACTATAAAATGTCGAATAAGGTAAATGTTAAAAAAATTCACACACTATGTGAATATAGGGGGATGGGGTATGTTTGATTGGCTAGGTTTTCGGAAAGGATTGCCGCTGTGGTGGTCATATCGGTTGAATCGTCACCTTAAGGAAGATGTGGAACATATTTTTGAAGGGATAGCTCAAACGCGGACAGACATATTGCGAAGTTGGGTGGAAACGTATTGGTCTCATCTGGACAGATTGCATGCGATGTTATCCGAGTCGGCTTCAAGTTCAGCTTCTTCGCAGATTTCTCAGGATTCAGCAGTTATACAGAAAATGCTCACTGCTGCGCTGAAGAGTGGGGCTGATTTTTCGGAAATTTTTATATTAAATGAAAGAGCTGGTGTGATTTTCTCTACTTACCCTGCTCATGTTGGGAAGACGTATGTAGCCGGAAGCGGACTTCTGAAGGGGCTAGAGGAGACACGCAGAGGGGAGAAATGTTTATTTGGGCCTTTTACTGACCCGCTAACCTTGCAAATCGGTCCAAGCACTTCGCCGTTTCATGATGCTATGACGATGGCTTTTATCTTACCTTTGGTGAAGAATGGCGAGTGGCAAGGGGCTATTTGCGGTCGTGTGCCTAACGATGTGCTCGGGGATTTGATTCAACGGGAATCCGGACATGTATATCCAGACTCAGGCGACAATTATTTGTTCATGGCGAAGCCGGTGTTGAACAAGCAGATTGCTCCAGGGACGGCATTGTCCCGAAGTCGGTTTGAGGATCTGACTTTTACGCATGGCGATAATTTAAAAGACGGCGTACGCACGGATTTCGGTATAGTCGGCGTTAAGGAGCATACGGAGCTGGAGCTGATCTTCACAGATCCTGCAACAGGACAGCTGCACCCGGGTGTTGCAGGGACCATTGCCAAAGGAGACAACCTGTTTGTAGAATTTCCGGGCTATTCGGATTACCGGCACATATCGGTTATAGGGAAAGGAGTCACGTTCCAACTGCCGCATTGCCCTGATATATGGGGGATGATGTGTGAAGGGGATCTGGAAGAGGTATACCGGATTCGCAGCATGGATTGGAAAATGTTCAGCTTACAAATTAGATTCATTGTAGGATTTATTTTGTTATCAGGTGGTGGCTTTTGGCTATTAAATGGCCATGTCTCAAGCGGGCTGGGCACGGCGATTACAGCTGCTGCGAGTGCTATATATGGTTGGATCGGCTCCAGTATGATCAGACGCAAAGGCAGCAAGCCGGTTGTCAAACAGCTTGCCCAGATTAATAAGTTCATCCGTTTAAACGCGGAAGGCAGCGGGGACTTGACACAACGCTTGCGCGTGCAGGAGTTTGCTGGGGATGAAACCCGGGAGCTGGCGAAATGGATCAATAATATGATCGATTCCCTCGAAGGTGTCATGTTGCAAGTGAAGCAAGCAGCGGCTGAGGTTCAAACCAGTCAAGATCGGCTTAATGAATCGACCGGCTCGACAGAGCAATCGACAGGCCGTATGAGCACCCAGATACATAATATGATTCGTTCTTTACGCGGACAACTTAAGGACATTGACGTGGCTAAGGATGTTACGCAAAATATGAGCGGCACCCTGCGCGAGTTGGAAGAAAAAGCATCGGATCAAATAGCGGTAGCCCAGGATGAAGTCGGCCGTATCGGAGACAAGATGGATCAGATTTCAGCTAAGGTAGCCGAAACGAATCAGACCATTCAGACGTTCTTGCTTACTACGCAAGAAATACCAACGCTTTTGAAAGTTATTGAGGAAATTTCAGCGCAGACGAATCTTCTCTCCCTGAATGCTTCAATTGAAGCAGCGCGAGTTGGCGAGCACGGCAAAGGTTTCGCCGTCGTTGCAGGCGAGATTCGTAAATTGGCCGAGCTGACGAAGAAGTCGACGACGCAGATCAATGAGACGATTGAACAGATCGAACGCCATGCGAATGAAGCCTTCATCTCGATGGAGGAAGGCACCAAGGTCGTATTGGAGGGGACGCAAATTGTTGCGGCGGCCTCCGAAATTCTAAGCAGCGCGAGCGCCCATGACACGATGAAAACACAAGTGGTGGAGGAAGTGGTAGCGCTGATGGAAAAGGTAGCGGGCGTGAGCAAGGAGAACCGCCAAATCTCCGCGGAGGTGGAGCAAACCGTGCAAGAGCTGCTGCAGGATATGCTGCACGTGCGCCAAACGACGGGAGATGTCGGGGCGATAACGCAATCACTGCTCCAGCTCATGAACCAATTCCAATTAACGGAAAGCCGTATTCGATAAATGTTCTAATCAATCCGTATTCCTTCGCATGATAGCTGACCCCACCTGCATAGAATGATAATGCAGAAAGGTCAGCTTTTTTGCGTTTGCTCACGAATAAAGTTTTCGGAAGAGAACTCAAAGGAGGATGTAGAATGAAAGACCGTTTGAGCATTCAAACGAATAGGGAGTATATTGCGGATCCGGGCTATTTTCCCATACTCGTAGAACGTCTGAAGGAGGAACACTTGCAGATGCGCGGGCAGCTTGCCGTAATCCGCACCATGGCTGCTTCCTTGTACTCCCTGGGGGATTGCTCAATAGGCATGTGTAAGCTGATTGAACTCCAAGATCTGATTCTTTCTCTGGTGGAAGAGCTGGAGCAGCATTCGGAATGGGAGGAAAGCGAGCTGTTTCCTCTCCTGCAATCGTATTTGCCTCAGACGACTGCGCTATCGGTTTCCCGTTCTGTTACAGTTCTAGAACAGGATCATGACTTGGCTAAAAGGGTTGTGCAAACTTTCGTAGACGGTGTGAATGCGATGAAAGTGCCGATAGATGAAGAGTTCCTGCATGTGATGGCGTCGGAGTTGATGACGGCCTGCTTAATCCTTCTCAGGCATTTCACCTTGGAGGAGGAACTTGTGTATCCGCTTGCCGATCGCATTGTGGAACAATTATCTTAAGTACATAGAAAAGGGTCTTTCTCAAGTTAAATGACTTGCAGATAGACCCTTTTTTTATGTTTGCAGTTCACTAAGCTAGTAAGGCAACCGAGGGTGCTTATTTATCCGAATAGCCCAGCTTATGCTTTCATAAGCAAGCTAGGCTTGTTTATTGTTTGCTAATGTGCCCAATTTGTAAGGTAGTACAGACATATAAGCGTATACTGTGGTCTTATCTCATGAGTTACCTCGAGAATAATAAGGATAAGGAATATTTGTTTGCTTATTTATTTATAGATGGATTAACCACTATTCGCAGTAGACTCGTTGTGTGTTAGACAGCTTGTAAGAGCGAATGCGTGTTGTACCGGAAACAGGCATTAATAGTCCCGCACGAGCAAGCCTGCGCAGAAGACTACCAGCATGGTTTCTACTGATGCTAAGCCTCTGTGAAATGATTTTTGGTAAGAGGGGGTCGTTGGTTTGTCCAGCGATTCTCAGAATTTCTTTTTCTTCCAATGTTAGCGACGGAGCGGCATGTTCCTCACCAAACCAACTTCCCATCATTTGCAGGATCAATTGCTGGCATTTACGCGGTTTTTCTTTTATTTCATCATAGGCGAAGCGTAGCACTTTCCACCCGTCAAGAATGAGATGGTTTTGACGAGTTAATTGATCAGCGAACTGCCAACGATTTATATCCTTATGATGTGCACTGTAACCATCAATTTCTATACAGACCAAATGTATTCCACGCGTATAAGCGAAGTCCAAATATCGAACACCGTCCTTAAAGTCCGAAATCTGATATTCGGCATGAAGAAAATCAAATCGACCGACAGCCGGAAACCAAACCTGCTTGAGGAACAACTTCTCAGCATGACCATGACCGTCCTGAAGTCGCTTTAGAGAATCACCTGACCTCGTCCGTAACTGCATTTGCAAAAAATTCTCATAGCAAGCGTCAAATAACATACCTATGCCCCCTATTTGTTCATAACATTTAAAGAAAAAACCGCCCATCTCCAATTTGGAGAGAGCGGTCCTTGTGCTTCACGACCATGATTCTATAATGAATATTTCACATGAAAGAGATTTAAGCCTCAAGTGAGCTAAGTGTCTTCTCTTCGCATTCCTTGGAGCAGAAGCTGTTGTGCTCCTCTTCGCAAGCCTCGCAGCATACATGCTTCAGATGGCACAAATCGTTCGCACAGTTGATGTAGCGATCCTCAGGCTTGCCGCAGTGGTAGCATTTGCCCACGACGATATCCTCATCCGTTCGGTTGATAGGGACCGAAATCCGCTCATCGAACACGTAGCATTTGCCATCAAAAAGGCGTCCCTGTACGTCTTCATCTTTCCCGTAGGAGACAATGCCGCCATCGAGTTGATAAACCTCTTTGAATCCTTCCTGAATAAGAAAGCCTGACAACTTCTCACAGCGGATTCCGCCAGTGCAATAAGTGAGAATCGGCTTGTCCTTAAATTCATGGAGATTGTTGCGAATCCATTCTGGGAATTCGCGAGTCGTTTCTACCTCAGGGCGAATAGCGCCACGGAAGTGACCAATTTCGTACTCGTAATGGTTGCGCCCATCGAGGACGATAACGTCATCTTGTTGAAGCTTTTCATAGAAATCCTTGGGCTTCAAATGCGTGCCAGTCAGCTCATTCGGATTCACATCTTCTTCGAGACGGAAGGTGACGAGCTCCTTTTTAGGACGAACGAACAGCTTTTTGAACGCATGTCCTTCGCTCTCATCAATCTTGTAGACCATATCTTTAAAAAGAGGCATTTGGTTCATCATAGCGATGTAAGCATCGGTTTGTTCCACGGTCCCTGATAGCGTACCATTGATGCCTTCTGGGGCAATCAGGATGCGGCCTTTGACGCCGAGCTTTTTGCAATAAGCCAAGTGCTCTTGAGCTAATGCTTCATGATCTATCACAGTGACGAATTTATAATACAACAAAATGCGGTATGGAGCGCTTTGTTCTGTCATGATATTAAACCACCTATACGTATAAAATGCATGCTCCTTACTGCGGGAGCCCTATGCCTATAGTGACATAAAACCGCACATTTTTCAATCAAGCAGCAATTTTTGGATCGTATGGAAAACCTCCTCCAAAGCAATCGCTAGGGATTGCAGCTGATTTTGGATCAGGATGTTTTTGGATTCATCCAGAGGAGTGGACTGCTTCAATGTTTCTTCGAGATCAGTTGCCGCGGCATACACACGATTGGCCGATAGGTTGCTTGATGACCCGCGCAGTGTATGCAGCAGATGCAAGGCTTCCTCATATTTGATTTGTTGAATGGCTGTAGTTAGCTCATCAATCACATCCCGAGACTGTGCATGAAATTTCCGCAGCATTTGGTGATAAATATTGGTTTTGCCAAGCAGTCGTCCCAGAGCTTTCTCCGTATCCAGGCCAGGCGCAGCCATTTTTCCGCTCAAGCTTAGGCTGGTACTCACGGCGGCGAACAAGCGGTCAGGAATGATCGGTTTGGAGATCACTTCATTCATGCCAGCGCGAATACAAGCTAATCGCTTCTCTAAAGTAGAGTCTGCGGTGACGGCAATAATCGGGATGTGCCGCCATTTGGGCTGAAGCCGAATACGCTTAGCGGTCTCAATTCCGTCAAGATCTGGCATATGAATATCCATCAGGATTAATTGATAATCTGAGGTTTCTAGTTGTTGTAGGGCTTCAAAACCATTAGATGCTACTTGAACGACACCATTCATACTTTCCAAAAGGGATCGAGCCACAGTTTGATTGATGTCATTATCCTCAACAAGCAGAATGCGTGGAAAGGATGACCAAGCTTCGTTGCTTTCATGCTTCCCGTCATGTGAAGTCTGGTCCGCAGTATCCGAAGCAAAGCTGCCTGTCATATTTTGCAGCGTTTGGTACAGAACACTTCGGGAAACCGGCTTGACTAAGATCGCATGCGGTGCGGCTTCTAGAGGTAGCTGCTCCAAAGCATCCCGGCCAGGCAAGGTCGTATAAATGATTGTTTTCAAGTTGTTCCGGTTGCATATCTCCAGCATATCTAACCACACTTCTTCCCCGTACATGTCGAAAGCCTCCATGTCGAGCAGAACCAAATCCAGTGGAATGAGATCGATAGCTTTCCTCGCTTCCTTCCAGGAATAAACACCCGCTGCTTCCGAACACATGGATTGCAGAGTTTGCAGCAGCACGCGGTGCAGCTCGGGGTGATCTTCCACGAGAAAAGCACGGAGCGGAAAGCGAGTATGCGACTTCGTCGTTTGCAAGGTTAAAGCAAATGGGATGCTGACGTGGAACACACTACCTACGCCATGTTGGCTTGAAGCTTCAATTGTGCCGCCCATATTATCGATGATGCTCTTGGAAATAACAAGTCCAAGCCCTGTTCCCCCGAATTTCCGGCTGGTGACTTCATCAGCCTGAACGAAGGGCTGGAACAGCTTGGCGAGCTGTTCATCACTAATGCCAATTCCTGTGTCGCTGATCGTGAAGCCAATAGACACTGTTTCTTCTTGAAGGTCCTGGACATGCACGCGAAGCGTGACGGTTCCTTGTTCTGTGAATTTAATAGCATTGCTGGTTAAATTGAGCAGTACCTGATACAGCCGCAAAGAATCACCAATAAGGCCAAGCGGCACCTGCTCCTCGATATCGCAAATAAAATCGACAGGCTTATGACCGAGCAGCACGCTAAGCGTTTCGCACACACGGTCGATTGTATCATCCAGCAGGAAGGCATGATGCTCAATGGCCAGCTTGTCCACCTCCAGCTTGGAGAAGTCCAGAATGTCGCTGATGATTTGCGACAGGGAGAGCGAGGACTTTGTGATCTTGGCCATATAATCCTTCTGCAACGGAGTCATCGCGGTTCGCTCCATCAAGTAGGATAACCCGACGATGCCGTTGAGCGGTGTTCGAATTTCATGACTCATCCGCGCAAGGAAAATGCCCTTGGTCAGATTGGCATCATCAGCTTCCTGCTTCGCCAGGATCAGCTCATCTTTCGCTTGCAACTGATCTGTAATATCCCGCGAAATGGCGGAGAAATAGCGTTCTCCTTTTTCGGCCGGCGTATGGGGCACAACCATAACGGAGATGAAAATCCGGCGCTGTTCTTTCGTTAACGCTTCAGCCTCGAATTCCCAGAACCCCTCGCGTATCGCGGTAAGAAGCCCCTCTTCGAGATCGACGTCGCTTCGGATATCCACGTACTCACTGAAGTGGTAATTCGTCGCTTGTTCATTGGCTTGGCCAATTAAGTTTTTACCTGCTTGATTCATATAGAAAATGTAGCCCTGCTGATCAAAAGAGAGGATGGCATCTTGCGCGCTTTCCACAATCGTAAGAAGCCGCATCTTCGTTTCATTACTCTCTTTAATGTCGCTGATGTCGCGGGCGATGAAGACGTAGCCTTTGAGATCGCCTCCCGGATGCGTAATAGCGCTGACACTCAATTGGACAAAAAGTCGGCTTCCGTCTCTGTGATGCCAAATCCACTCGCTATCTTCTTTCAGATGGCGAAGCGTACGGATGACAAGTGCTGTGCAATCGGGAGGAACGAATTCTCCGAGTTCAATCGTGTATTTGGCAGCTCTTTCAATTAGCTGGTCATGATCCAACCATATTAGTGGGGTAGCTTTTTTGTGTACATCTGTGAACGTATAGCCCAGCAGCTCGGTCGCCCGGCGATTCAGATGATTGATTGCAAAATGAGGGTCCGTGACGATCATCGCATATTGATTATGCTGAATAAAAGCTTCAAACGGTTCGAAAAGCTCACGCAGGTTTTCAATCATGCCATTCACGGAATGGGCAAGAGCGCCTAGCTCATCCTTGCTTTTGAACACCAACGGCTTGATATAGAAATCGCCGGCAGCCACAGATTCCGTGACACGAAGAATTTGTTGAACTCGTGAAATGATGAGTGAGTTCGCTGTTAAGCAAATAAGCAGAAACAAGATAGCGGCGGTTCCAACGATTAATACGACCGTCCACCAAAGAAGTGAACTGGCTGGTTCTTGGAATACAGTAACCGGCATGGAATAACCGAGATGCCAGTTTAAATTGGGCACACGGGCATAGAACCATTGCGCTTTTCGGCCGTTATCCAAATATTCGTCCAAATAACCAGCATCTTGCTGGAAGGCTTCTTCTAGAACATAAGTCAGTGAAGGGTTATTGGTGAAAATATTCTGTTTTAAAATTTTGCTGGTATCCGTATGGTACAAGATGGTTCCATCATGGTTAACGATGACGGTCTGAACTCCTTCAAGGGGGGGATGAAGATTATCGCGAAAGGTAGCTTCTGCGTCTAATGAAATATCCACGATACTTGTTACTTCTCTGTTTTCATCCCAAACAGGAGCAGTAATCGTAATGATATATTTGTTTGAAATTTCGCCGACATGAGGGTCTGAAATGTATGTTTTGCCAAGTAGAGCCTCTTCGAACCTCCGCTCCCCTTTGATATTCAGCCTTTGACCCGTGGTAAGAAGGAGATTCCCATCCGTATCCACGACGCCCATTGCCAAAAAGCGATTGTTGCCCGTTTGCAGCTCCTGGCTTAGGTAGTTCAGCCGTTCTTGAACCGTTCCCTTCTTCATGACACTAACACGGCTTACCATCTCAACTTCGGCTAGGCGAATGGACAGGAAGTCATATAAATTTTGCGCGGAATTAGAGACGGAAGTAATGGATTGCGCTTTTATTTGCCCAATTAATTTATCTTTCGAAAGCTTATAATTCGTAAAGCCTACAACTGTTAATGAAATGGTAGTAATTAGAACAAGAAGTGCAACTAGCTTGAAACGTAAAGAAAGTGACATCAGAAGCCTCCAAAAATCGTCAAAATGTTAGGAAAACTTACAATTTTAATAAGGGTACTACGTAATTCCTTTAACGTATACCCTTTATGATCGTAGGTAACAGGATGATTTGAGTATACATCATTGTTGGATCATTCATTCATTACTTGGAGGGATTTCATTCATGCGTTTTACGGTAAGAACAAAAATGATGGCTGTATTTACAATTATTTTTCTCATGGTCGGAGGGTTAAGTTTAACCGATATGACGCGAATGGGCGTGCTGAAAGACAATAGTTCGGAGATGGCTACGAATTGGATGCTGGGTGTACAACTTATTGATGAGATTCATTTTAACTCAGAACATATATTAACCCTCTACTACCAGAAAAAACTAGAGCCGGATTTGAAAAAGCATGAGCCTTTCGATACAGGTATTGCGCAAATGATGACAGGAATCGACAAATTGTTAGAAAACTATAAGGAAAGTCTATCCGGGGACGAAGATACCGCCAAGTTCAATGAACTTAACAAAAGTTGGGAAGAGTTCAAAGCTGCTTTCCTGATAAATAAACAACTTTCCGCTGATCCGGCGAAAGCGAAGGAAGCTGCGGAAAGCCTACAGGTGCTCGCAACGGCATTTGGCAAAGCGCAAAAAACGATGGCTGAGATGGTTACTTTTAACCAGGAAGGCGGAAAGCTGGCTGATCAGGAGAATAAAAACCTGTATCAAAGAAGTGTTATGATCTCGCTAATTGTACTAGGGATATTGGTTGTCTTCATGCTAGCTGCTTGTTATGTGCTCGTTAGGAACATCTCCACACCTGTTCGCAGAACGTCACAGGCTTTAAACCGTATTGCAAACGGCGATCTTACGGTGGAGCTGATTATCGTGAAAAATAAAGACGAAATCGGCGACTTAGCGAGCTCTGTGAACCAAATGGTCGACCACTTGCGCCATTCGGTTCATCACATGCTTCAAGCAGCGGGCAGCGTGGCAGCATCCTCTCAGCAGCTGTTTGCTAGCTCGGAGCAAAATACCTCGGCTTCCCAGCACGTGGCAGCAGCTGTACAGGATTTTGCAAACGGTGCGGATACCCAGGCACAAAGCTCGATGGAATGCGGCAGAGCCATGGAAGAGATGTCGGTTGGCATTCAAAGGATCGCCGAAACAACCTCTGATGTCTCAGAGCTATCCATTTCCGCTACGCAAATCGCGGAGGAAGGCACACACGCGATGGAGCGGGTGGTTCATAAAATGCAAGCAGTCAGCCATTCGGTTGATTCGGCGAATCAGGTGATTCAAGAGCTGGAGAGACACTCCCAGAGCATTGGGCAAATCTCGACGCTCATTGGAAATATTGCTTCCCAAACCAATTTGCTCGCATTGAATGCGGCGATTGAGGCGGCACGTGCTGGAGAGAGCGGTAAAGGATTTGCCGTAGTAGCCGGAGAGGTTCGCAAGCTGGCTTCCCAGACAGATGATTCCGTGCGTGACATCTCTGAACTCATCTCCAACATTCAAAGAGATTCTGTTCGCGCAGCAGGGGTTATGAACACGGGACTCATGGACGTTCAGGAAGGCTTGAAGGAAGTAGGCAGCGCCGAGATGGCCTTCGGTCAAATTGTAGCAGCTTCACAGGAAGTAGCGAGCAAGATTCAAGAAACCGCTGCAGCCACACAGCAGATGGCTGCTTCTACAGAGCAGATTGCCGCAACGGTGGCCAATGTCGGATCTGTCGCACAGCAAACATCAGGGACAGCACAGTCTGTAGCAGCTGCTACGGAAGAACAGTTGGCTTCCACAGAGGAGATTACATCCTCTGCGAGAAATCTGGCAACCATTGCTCAAGATTTGCACCAAGTTGTGACGGCCTTCCGAATTTCCTGAAAAATTAAAATGAATGCCCGACTTTTTCATTCGCTCGTGCGTCTTGTTATCGAGAAGGTTAGAACAACCATAGATGACAATATCATTACGAATGAGGAGTGACGTGAAATGAGAAAGAATCCTTTTAACATGTTGAAAATGGGTGTGCTCGGATGTGCGATGCTGGTTGGTATAAGCGGGGCTGTCCTGCCACTAGCAAACCACGTTTCTGCGGATACGGTTACGGCAGTGCCAATCGCGCCGGTTGCCGTCCAAGCCACAGCGGTTCAAATCAAAGAGGAAGTGCTTACGTCGAAGACGGAAAACTTGAAAACCAATGTCAAAGTCCCTCAGCTTACAGGGATGTTGGATGCGAAATATCAGGAGCAGTTGAACTATATTCTTATGTCCCATGCGAATGAAGATTTGACGAACTGGGAGAAAGAGGCGGATGACGCTGCAGCTGATGCCAAAACCAAAGGGTTTACTTATCGTCCTTATGAACTCACCATTATTTATGAGTTGAAGTCGGATGGCACGAATTTCCCGGCGGGGCTCGTCTCCCTGCAAATTACGACATACGGAGCCACTGGGGGAACGGGCATGCCGCGCGTAGACACCTACAATGTGTTAAACCGTGAAGAAGCACAGCGCGTGACCTTGCAGGATGTGCTCGGTGACACTTACAAGGAAACCGTGGATACTGGAGTCCGAGCGGCAATGGACGAACATCCGGAGAACTATTTCAAAGACGAATTTAAAGGCATTAGAGAGTCACAGGGCTTTTATGTGGAAAAAGGAGATGCTGTCGTCGTATTCCCGAAATATGCGATTGCACCGGGCGTGATGGGATCACCGGAATTTCGGATTCCATTAGCTGCGGATTTGAACATTCCTGTTAAAACGGAGCCGGCTCCCAAAGTGGCCTTGGATTTGGCGGCAGGTGACAGCATAACGAGTGCAGAAGGCGTAACATTCGTGCCATTCCGCAAGGTAGCAGAAGGACTTGGTTATGAAGTAACTTGGAATCAAGCCACGTATGCGGCAGAACTCCACAAGGGAGCGCAATCGACGCGTGTATCCGTAGGCAAAGACAGCTATTTTTATGCGAAAATGGCACCTGTCTCCCTGGGAGCAGCCCCGGTCATTCAGAATGATACCTTGTATGTACCGCTCAAGTTCGTTTCAGACATTCTGAAGGCTGAAGTAAAAACAGGCGATGCCGGCGTTTTACACATTGAACAGTAATTTATTCATAAACTCTTAACCATGAAGCCTCTAGTTCGCCCAAATAAATGGGTGAGTTGGGGGCTTTTCCATATCACATATTTGAAAGCGTTTGCGTATACTATTATATCTCGTAAAAGTTCATCTTTTACGTGCCAAAACTTGTAGGAGGTGGAAGATGACCATGTATTTAAAAAATGTATTGTCGGCGTGCATGGGACTCTGGTTTTTGGTCAGCCCCTGGGTGTTTGGATTTGAAGATCAGACGAATGCTTTTTTCGCTTGTGTGCTGCTTGGAAGCGTGCAATTCGTGGGATCTCTGCTGGCTCTGGGCAAAACAGGGAAGCAGGTCTGGCAGAATTGGCTGTGCCTGACGATTGGGGCCTTATTCATTCTCTTTCCGAATGTGTTCCACGTAGGGTTGATGGCTTATTTCTTATTTGTTGTACTTGGTTTCTTGACCATTCTCGTCAATTACGCGAATCTGTATGCCGACGAGCAATGATCGATTATACTGATGTTAAGCTAAGTACCAACTTCCCATAGGAGGAAACACATAGATATGCTCCGTTCACTAGAACTGATACACAACCATCGAACAGGGGACACCACAGCAGCTGCTGAGCATAAATGGCTAGCCTTTATGGTATCGGCAGAAGAGCGCATCGTGAATTTCGAGCGAATTCAGTCGATCCGTGAGCTGGCTCAGGCGAACCCTGTTCTTGATTATGCCCAGCGCACCTTGCTCAAATTGGACGAGCTTCCGCTTTCTTTTTGGAAGAAGGAAGTGTTGGAAGAAGTATTGATTTGGTCCGAGGTTGCCAAAGGCGGTACCTTGAGAGATCGCTTCAAGTGGCAGGATCAAGGGATTCATCTCTATGTACATAATCAAGGCTCAGCACAACTGTATAAGCTTCATGCCGGAAATCAAAGCGATAAATCGACTGTGATACATACGTTAATCTATACACATGGGCTCATTGGGCAGACGATTCGAGGAGAAGTTCCTCTGCGGGAACATACTCCGTTAACCCAATTAATTGCCGATCGCCTGCTTTCTGCAGATGAGTTAAGGGATTTACTCCTGGCACTGAATGAGTGCATCATTGCGGCGGTCTCTGAAGAGCTTTGGCATTCGGTTAGCGCTCAGGTGAAGTTGTTGATTGAGAAGATCTTACTAGGTGCATTGGAGCCTGAGATTTCTTTCAAAGACAGGCTGTCCAAATTGCGCGGCAACTCTATTCGAAAAGGCGAGAATTTCGAGCGCGACTATCAAAGGATTTTGGATGAAGCGCCAGAGCTATTAGATGGTTTAGGGGCATTCTTGGAAAGATCAACCTTGTGGTATGTAGAAGCGGCTTTCCAGGATTTTACGCTTAGGCAGATGGTAAGAGTGTTTCTGGTCATCCAAGCGTCTAGCCGTGAAGGGGATTCGGTCCGCCATATTAGCTTTGAGCCCTTCATGAATACCTTGTATTACGATTACAAAGGCAGCAAGAAAGTGAACGTTTACAAGAAACGGATGATTGAAAAATATGTGGATGAGATGACTTGGGAGGAAATCGCACAAGGAAAGTTAGCGTGGAGCAATGGCCACTTGAAGCACATTATTGAGCGGAAGCCTCAGCTTGCAGATACCGTGTTTTTTACATGCCAATTCTCCCCTGCTGCTGAGAAGTTAATTGAATTTTGCGTAGAAGCCGAGAAGTCCCCATTATATGAAAAGGCTGTCCTGCTGCTATTCGATCTATTTGAATTGCGAAGAGATGCCTACGACCGCTTTCATAATGAGGAAGACTACCTGGCCACGATGAACCAAACGGCGGATTATAAGAAGCTGATGCTGGACTACGTCGTTGGGAAGCGGGTGGTTGATATCGGGCCAGGCGGCGGCATTATGCTCGATCTTATTGAACAGTATTTGCCGGACAAGCACCCCATTGGCATCGATATTTCCTCGAATGTGATCGAAGCGCTGGAACGCAAGAAGCAGCTGGAGGGCCACCAATGGACTGTTCTAAAAGGGGACGCGCTTGATCTGAAGCAGTACGTGGAGCAAGGAACCATTGACACGGTGATCTTTTCTTCGATCCTTCATGAACTCTATTCCTACATCCCTTATGAAGGGAGGAAATTCAACCATGCGACCATTGCGGCGGCACTGCGCAGCGCTTATGATGTTCTCTCTCCAGGCGGAAGAATCGTGATTCGTGATGGGATTATGACTGAGCCCGCAGAACAAATGCGAACCATTCACTTTTTGCAGGAGGGGACAATGGCGTTTCTCGAGCGGTATGCGAAGGATTTTGCTGGACGAGAGATTAAGTATGAAGTTATTGAGGCGGATAAAGTGGTCATGCCAGTGAATGATGCGATGGAGTTTCTCTACACATATACATGGGGTGAGGAAGCGTATGTCCATGAAGTGCAGGAACAATTCGGCTATTTTACACCGAGTGACTACATAGCTTTTATCCATCGTACATTGGGACCTGAGGCCAAAATTATTGAGAACAGGCATTTCCTGCAAGAAGGATACACGGAAGCGCTGCAGGGTAAAGTAAAACTGTTGGATGAAAGTGGAACTGTGGTTGCGCTGCCGGACAGCACTTGTTTAATTGTCATTGAAAAATAGGCTATTAGGATTTGCAGCTTTGGAAAAAAACTATTGCATACATCATTTTATTATGTCATAATGAAATTATCAAAACGACAATATAATTATTCGCATCCAAGCAGGTGATCACCTTGAACACAGAAAATGAAAGCAATTACCAGGTAAGCAAATATCGTACGCCAGACGGTGCGCCTGCCGATATCGTGATCTTCACCATTACCGCCGAAGGAAAGGATTCCGTGAAGAAGTCGCTCCCGATCAGAGAACTGCAAGTGCTGCTCATTCAAAGAAAGCAGTGGCCGTTCGAAGGACAATGGGCGCTTCCAGGCGGATTCTCGTCCGAGCACGAAACGATTCATGAGAGCGCTCGGCGCGAACTGACGGAGGAAACGGGAGTTTCCGATGTCCACCTGGCCTATTTCAATGTGTACAGCACGCCAAAACGCGATCCTCGGGGGTGGATTATCTCTCACGCGTTCTTCGCGTTAGTGCACGAGCGCTTTCTGGAGAAGCGCCAAGCAGCGGATGATGCCGCAGATGTCCGGCTGTTTCCTGTGGAGGAAGCGCTCGCGATGGATCTGGCTTTTGACCACGAAATCATCATTCGCGATGCACTTGAACAGATTCAAACGAAGATGCTCACGACGACAATCGCCAAGGAGTTCTTGTCCGAGGAATTCACGATCAGCGAATTGTATCAAGTGATTCAGACGGTCGTCCCGACGTTCAACGAACGAAATTTTATCCGTAAAATTACGTCTACACAGAGCCGCAAAGGGATTATCGAAGAGGTGCTGGATCACAACGGGCAAGGAAAAATGTCAAACCGATATTCCCAACGTGCTGCCCAGCTCTACCGTTTCACGGATTATGTGCCTCAGCTGTCTATTTACAGCTAGGCCTCTCTTTTAATTTTTGATATTGTCTTATTAATAGTATCAAACATACTTAATCAAGGAGTTGGTTTGAATGAAAGCATTGATTATTATTGATTATACGGTCGATTTTGTTGATGGGAAGCTTCCTTGCGGGGAGCCTGGCATTGTCATAGAAACGCGGATGTGTGAAATCACAGAGGCATTCGTTGCCCAGCAGGACTTTGTGGTCATGGCAGTGGATCTACATGATGAACAGGACCCCTATCACCCGGAGACGAAGTTATTCCCGCCGCACAATATCAGGGGCACGACTGGACGCGATTTATACGGCCGGTTGAAAACCGTGCATGAGCAGCATGAGCGCGAAATTTATTGGATGGATAAAACGAGATATAGCGCCTTTTGCGGGACGGATTTGGAGCTGAAGCTCAGGGCTCGAGGCATCCAGGAACTTCATCTGATTGGCGTCTGCACAGATATTTGCGTGCTGCATACAGCCGTTGATGCTTACAATAAAGGCTTTGATATCGTGGTACACGAAGACGCGGTTGCCAGCTTTAACGATCAAGGCCATGCCTGGGCTTTGCAGCATTTTGAAAGCACACTTGGGGCTAAAGTTGTTCGTGGTTGGTAGTATGAAATAGCAGTATGAACAGGAATGCTAGGATAATCCAATATGATTAAGGAGATGACCCCTATGCCACAACCTACACAAGCTGAAATTCAAGCCATATTGCACGTACAAAGCGAGATTAACGTGGAGAGCGAAATAAAGCGCCGTACACAGTTTCTTAAAGATTATCTGCGATATACGGGAGCCAAAGGCTACGTGCTGGGCATGTCCGGAGGCCAAGACTCCACATTGGCAGGCAAGCTTGCTCAAATGGCGATTGATGAACTGAATGCAGAGAGCGGTAAGGATGCGTATCAGTTTATGGCGGTTAGACTGCCCTATGGTATCCAAAAAGATGAAGAAGACGCGCAGGCTGCCATTCAGTTTATTGCGGCAAACCGTGTTGTCACTGTCAATATCCAACCTGCGGTTGATGCCTCGGTGAAGCAATTTGCAGAAGCGACAGGCGACACGTTAAGTGATTTCCATAAAGGGAACGTCAAGGCTCGCGAGCGTATGAAGGTGCAGTATGATTTGGCTGCGCATTACGGACTTCTCGTGCTGGGGACGGATCATGCCGCCGAGGCTATTACGGGATTCTATACGAAGCATGGGGATGGCGCTTGCGATGTGGCCCCTATTTATGGGCTCGATAAGCGGCAAGGCAAGGAATTGCTGAAGCGACTGGGGTGTCCAGAGCATTTGTATTTGAAAAAGCCTACGGCTGACTTGGAAGATTTGAAACCGGGTCTTCCGGATGAAGAAGCACTTGGTGTTAGCTACGTGCAATTGGATGACTATTTGGAAGGCCGCCCCCTCCCTGCTGGTATTGCTGAGAAAATTGAGGAACGTTACACGATTACTGAGCATAAACGCAAAGGACCGGTAACCTGCTACGACACTTGGTGGAAAGGATGAGTCTATATGAATTACGAAAATTTGACGCTTCACACGGATAAATATCAAATCAATATGATGTACGCGCATTGGCTGAAAGGCACTTATCAAGAGAAAGCCGTTTTTGAGGTGTATTTCCGCAAGCTGCCTTTCGATGGCGGATACGCCGTATTCGCTGGCTTGGAGCGCCTCGTTCATTATATCCAGCACCTGCATTTCGGGGATGACGAAATTGCTTACCTGCGGGAGCAGGAAGAGCATTACCACGAAGACTTTCTTGAAGCGCTGCGCGCGTTCAAGTTCAGCGGGGATCTGCAATCCGTACCCGAAGGTACGCTAGTCTTCCCGAATGTGCCGCTCGTACGCGTAGTGGCTAGCATCTTTGAGGCCCAGTTTGTAGAGACGGCGATTCTCAACTTCGTGAACTACCAGACGCTCATCGCGACGAAAGCTTCGCGGATCAAACAGGTCGCCCCGAATGAGGTGCTGCTCGAGTTCGGGACCAGACGCGCCCAAGAGGCTGACGCCGCGATCTGGGGCGCAAGAGCCGCTTACGTCGCGGGATTCCACGCGACGTCGAACTTGCGAGCCGGGATGCTGTTCGGCATCCCGACCAAGGGCACCCACGCGCATGCATGGGTGCAGGCATTCGACACGGAAGAGGAAGCCTTCCGTGTGTATGCTGAGGCGCTGCCGGAGCAAGTGACGCTGCTCGTTGATACGTACGACACGCTGCGCAGCGGCGTGCCGAACGCTATTAAGATCGCGCGCATGCTGCAGCAGCAAGGCAAGCGTATGAACGCCATTCGCCTCGACAGCGGCGATTTGGCGTATTTATCCCAGCAGGCGAGGCACATGCTGGATGAGGCGGGCTTTCCCGAGGTGGCGATCGTCGCCTCGAACGATCTCGATGAGAATATCATCGAGGGGCTGAAAGCCCAAGGGGCCAAAATCGATGTCTGGGGCGTAGGCACCCAGCTCATAACTGCTGCCGACCAGCCTTCGCTCGGCGGGGTTTACAAGCTTGTTGCCCTGGAGAAGAACGGCGAGTTCGAGCCGGTCATCAAGATTTCGGGCAACCCCGAGAAGGTGTCCAATCCTGGCTTCAAGGAAGCCTACCGGATTATCAACAAAAAAACCGGCAAAGCGGAAGCTGATTACCTGGCCATGGAGCACGAAGTCGATATTCGGCGGGGCGAGCGAGTTAAGTTGTTCGATCCCACGCATACCTATATCTACAAGTATATTGAGGACTATGAAGCGGTTCCGCTGCTTCAGGCGATTTTTACGGGAGGCGAACTTGTCTATGAGCTGCCCACGTTGGATGAGATTCGGGCGTATCACCAGGAGCAAATTCGGACGTTTTGGCCGCAATATTTGCGCAAGCTCAATCCCGAAGGTTATCGCGTAAACTTAAGCACAGAGCTTTGGGAGCTGAAGATGAACCTGATTCATGCGCATACAATTATGTGATTGGATATCCCGAGTGGTATGATAGTGATTGTGCGTACTCTTCCAAGAGCCGTCATACCCTATTTACTGATGGAGGTATTATCCAATGTCGACACAAGCATTCACTCAAGGCGTTCAACTCAATAATGGCGTGCATATGCCATGGCTCGGATTAGGTGTTTGGAAAAGCAAAGAAGGCCAAGAAGTCATAAACGCTGTGAAAACGGCCCTTCAACAGGGGTACCGCAGCATTGATACGGCAGCGATCTATCAGAATGAAGAAGGTGTTGGTCAGGGACTGCGTGAAAGCGGCGTGGCGCGCGACGAAATTTTCGTCACCACCAAAGTGTGGAACTCGGATCAGGGCTATGAGTCCACCTTGCAAGCTTTTGAAGCAAGCCGCAAACGGCTCGGCCTCGAAACGATCGACCTGTATTTAGTTCACTGGGCTAAACCGGCGACATATCGAGAAACTTGGAAAGCGTTAGTTCATTTGTACAAAGAAGGACACGTCCGCGCTATTGGCGTTAGCAATTTTCAAATTCATCATTTGCAGCATGTGATTGAGGATACGGGTGTCGTGCCCGCGGTGAACCAAGTCGAGTACCATCCGCAGCTGGCGCAAAAAGAACTTCTCGCCTTCACTCGCGAGAATAACATTCAGCTGGAAGCTTGGAGCCCGCTGATGCAAGGGAATCTTGATCATCCGGTGCTGTCGCAGCTCGCGGCGAAGCATGGGAAATCGGCGGCACAAATTGTACTGCGTTGGGACATACAGAACGGTGTCGTCACGATTCCGAAATCGGTGACAGAGCATCGGATTCGCGAGAATGCGAATATTTTTGATTTTGAGTTGAGCGCTGAGGATATGGCTCTCGTGGATTCGTTGAACCAGAACAAGCGTATCGGGGCCGATCCGGACAACGTGCCGTTCTAAATGATAGAGGAATTTCCGCTGTTGTTGGCGGGAATTCTTTTTTTTGTCTCTCTCCTCAGCCAATAGCAGCAAACTAGTATAAAGTGCCATGAATCCCACCAATCGCAGCCACCCATCCCGCCAATAGCAACTCACCCACTAGCTACCCATACTACCAATAGCAGCTCAACCGTCAATCCTCTGAATCCCACCAATGGTAACTGAATCGTCAGTTCCGCTTGTAGCCACTGCTCTGTTACGGACTCAGAAGTCGTTATTCGGCCAATTCCGGCTGGGTTTGGGGTGCTATCGGACTGAGGTGACGTTATTTATGGATTTTGTCGCTGTTTACGTGTTTTTTGGACTTATAACGGCCCCTTAGTCCGTTAGATGCTTATCCTATCGCAAAATTAGCAAATAGAGTCATCTCAGTCCGTTAGCACACAGCTAATGCATTCGGTGGACTTGTCCGTGTCCTGTTATGTCCTGTCCACGTTTCAAGTTCCGCCGACTTACTCCCTCCGCCTCCACTTACTTCAGCAGAGTAATCATCTGGTACACTTCGCGATGATCGCCAGGCAGCAGGTAATCTGCAACCTTGAGCTGCGAGGATCCGTCGCCGTCCAGGAAAAGTCCGTCCACTAGCTGACCGCTCCCCACTTGCTCCAGGATGGCTGAACGGAATTGTTCACCCGTGCACGGCGTTGGCGCCACGACCATGTACACATTATTGTTCCTGTCATACACGATACCTGAGCGCATGCGCTTCTCGTCAATGACAGGCATCTCTTCCGAAACCGCTTGGGCGGCCCATCCGTCCGGATTCGTCAGCCCCATGCTGACTCCGCCCTGCGCCCAGTAATGATTGCGATCCATGACTTTCAGCTCATTGGCGTTTTCGACCACTTGTACGGTGAAGGTTTTCGCCTTTTCATCCCAGACCAACGTTCCCCGTTTGCGGTCGATATTGAACCAGCCGGAGCCGTAGTCGCCTGGTTGTCCTTTGACTGGGAGGTCGTTAATGACGGCGATGCTCAGCAGATAACCCTGCCAGAAGAAACCACCATTGATTCCATTGTCGCTGAGGTCCGTTATATTCGCAGTGATGGCCTTGAGCCCTATATTTTGCGGTGGAGTTCGGATGGTATGGAGGATAACGCCATTGCTTGCCTGATCGATGCGATATTCGGAAATGGGGAGATTCGGCGGTTTGACATGTCCATTAACCCCCCAGATGATGGTCCATATGAAACTAGTTATCATAATCAGGAGATAGATAAGTAGGGAGGCTGCTCTATTTTTGGCGAGAGGGATCGTATTCATAAGGCAACTCCTATCTCTTCAATCATTTCTTTTCTATAAGTCTATGAAACTCAAGAAAAATTTATGCTTAGTCGCACGAAAAAAGCCCATCCGTAAAGTGAATGAGTCACTCTAGCGAATAGGCTTTACTTGTATGTACAGATCCTATTAGAAAATTGGAATTCTCGCTTTATTTCCATCCTTTGCGTATAAAATGGCTTCTGAGCTAAATAAGTCAACGTGTTCTAAAGTATGACCAAGGTTCGTCGTAGTAAATTTGTTATAACGAAGAGCGTTGATCAGGGAGGGAATTAGTTTGTGGTCCGTGCCAATAAAGTTCACAGAAATTGGTCTCTTGTTAAATAAAATATTCATTCTCACTTTCAACTCATCTCCTGACATGATAATTATTATCAATTAACTGAGTTCTAATCGTAACATTACCCGAATAGGATGTCCGTCGATTATCGTTGTCGGAAAACCACTATTTTTGTCATTGGGAGATTGGACGCGAAGAGCAATGAAGGTCTGAAAACCAGAAGCAACCAGCAAGGCAAATTTTAGTTTGTCATGCTGATTTTCAGCGGATTTAGCGGGGGTGGCTTGCAGGAAGGTTATCGTTCAGCTGCTAGGGGGTAAACATTTTGACCACATTTTCGAAAGCTGTCTGCCAGTTGGCCGTGATGATGCTTCCGATGTAACCGTCAGGCCGGATTAAGACCATCGTGTCGCCTGTAATACCATAGATTCGGGTCAAATTGCCTGTGGTGTCATTCATATAATTGTCGTCGTTTTTACTCTCATTGCCTACAATATAGCAGCGGATTTCGGCACCAGCGGTCGGTAAGGTCAACTTGGGAAGCGCTTTGGCGGCCGCAGTTCCGAAGGCAAGCAGAGTAAAGTGGGCACCCTTGTAGATGTCAAAGAGTCGTCGTGCTCCGTTAGGACCCATACAAGGTGAGTCCGGTGCTCGGTCGCCCACATGTAGCGTCTTGGTAAAAGGTGAGACCTCAGGTGCAAGAGGACCGCAGTGGTACGTGATTCCGAGCTGTCGCTCCTCGTTTCCACGTTTGAGGCTGGAGAAGCGGAACTTCTTGAGCCCAGCATAAAGCTTGTTGGATTTATCTAGAACATGGGCGGCAATCGGCCGTCTTTCGGCCTCGTAGCTGTCAAGGAGGCTGTCAGGGGCGCCGGCGATAACCTGGCTGAGTTTCCAACCGAGGTTGTAAGCATCCTGAACGCCTGTGTTGAGTCCTTGTGCGCCAGCAGGAGTGTGGACGTGGGCAGCGTCACCAGCCAGGAATACTTTTCCTGCACGGTAGTGATCAGCGAGTCGGATGTTTGGGCGAAAAACCGATTTCCAGGTGATGTCATAGAGGTTGAAACCGGTGAGCTTATGAAAATTTGCAGAAAGTAGAGCTTCGTCGAGGTCTAGTGTCTCGTCTGGCGTCAGCTTGATCATGACTTGGAATTGGTCGGAGTGAGGCAGAGGGCAAGCAGCGACCGACTTACCGCTTGTTCGTGGCCACATATGCCACCGATTACGAGATAGTCCATCAATTGTACCATCAATGATGAGCATACGGTCGGAGTCATCGGTTTCTCCGACGAATCGAATACCTGAAGCTTTGCGGACATTACTCGAACCGCCATCTGCCCCGATCAGATATTTACAACGAACCTGCTCCCCGGAAGAGAGAGTAACCGTCACCCCGTCAGCATCCTGTATGAAGTTTTCTACCGCGGTATCAAACTCAATGCTTAGCCCTTGGCGATTTATTAGGCGGTGTAGAATGGCGTCGGTGTGATGTTGAGATAGCAACAGAATGTTTGGATAGGGCACGTCAAGTGTCTGTTTGCTCATCTTTTGCATCCTCCAAGGTACCGTAATCGGTCCGAAATGGAGTCCTGAAAGGGGGTAGGAGTCGCCTTCCTTATGCGCCTCACTCAGTATACCGAGGTCCTCAAAGACCTCCTGTGTTCGTGGTTGAACGCCTTTGGCACGGGAGCCCTTAAAAGAATGTGATGCTTTGTCAACTATACGAACGCGATGGCCGCGTCGGAGCAGGTCTGCAGCCAGTGTGGAGCCGGTTGGCCCTGCCCCAGCAATAAGAACGTCGATATTCTGTTGATTTTTTAATCCATCAGAGAGATTACTTGTCATTATTAAGCTTCCTTTCCGGAAAGAAATTTAATGTATGAGACCTTTAAGGTTAATTCTAAGATGTAATTGTTTGTATTATTGTTTCACTGAAACAATATGTTTCTAGGAAACAATGTTACGTTGGTTTTCTAGTTCTGTCAATATGGTTTCTGTTGAAACTTGAAGAATTAAGAATAGAAAATATATTAACTTAAAAAGAGTCAATTACAGCTAGTCCACTGCATGCCACAACTGAACTAGCTGTAGCTGCAGTTCTTAATATGATAGAATTCTTAGATAAAGGAGGCGAAGCTCATGCAATTCAGTCTTAAAGCTCCAGACGGCACAGTCATTGATTCCTATTTGAAAAACCATAAAGAGTTCATCCGCATTGAAGGCATGGAATATGAGGTCTACAGTCCTGTTGATGAGTTTGATTCCGATCTGGAAGTTAGACAAATGATTGAGGCTTCCGAAAAAGACTTGAAGCAAGAAGTTTATTCTACTGAAGAAATGGTTGAAGCTATAAAGCGTGGTGAACTGTAGTTGATCGTACTGTGGACCGAAACGGCGCGAAATCGGCGAATTATCATCTGTATGATTACCCTCCAGCAAAGAAACCCCCAAAGCGCATGGCTTGGAGGTTTGTTTGCTAAGCTATCCTGTGCGCACTACAGAAATCTGCGGTGATGCTTCTTACCGTCAAAAGAGAACAAAACCGGCTTCTCTTCCACAACCGTATGCATATGAATGGACTTGCCCCAGAGCTTGTAAATGTAGGGAAGCGTCCGCTCGACGTATTTAAGATCCAGTTCGACGCCTTCGTAACAATGCTTCAAATACAGCTCGCCATTACGCTGATAGTCGCCATCCTCCACGACAATATACGGGAAGCCCCCGTTGACACGAGACGCGAATAGCTGATCCCGCGTATTCTCCCACGTTTTATCCGTAATTTTCCACTCAGGGCCCTTCTTCTCAAAAACGTATAAATCCAGTTCCTCCACTAATGGTTTGTTCAAATAGTTCCGGATAAAGGAGGTATCGGATTCGTACTCGCGCACCTCGAACATTTTGTTCCGTCCTTCGCCTTTCTTACGGCCTTGCTTCCGGATTTCCTCTTCGGTTGGATTATCCCAGTGCTTCTCGATGTCTTCGAAAATTTTTACTCCCAAATAATACGGGTTCAGCGTATGACGGGAGGGAACAACGACAGATGAGTTGAGTTTGGAGTACTCAATCGTCTCCTCTTCGGTTAAATCCAGCTCGCGCAAAATGCGTTGGTGCCAGTAGGAAGCCCAGCCTTCATTCATGATTTTGGTCTCGAGCTGCGGCCAGAAATATAGCATTTCATCGCGCAGCATGGTCAAAATGTCCCGCTGCCATTCCTCCATATAGGGGGCATTCTCTTCAATAAAGAGGAGGATATCCTTCTCTGGTTTTGGCGGGAAGCGCTTGGCTTCCTCTTTGGCTTCGGCTGAAAGGACGGGTTTACTTTTAGAATCTAGACTCCATAAATCTTCATAACCGTAAGTCGCTTCCGATTTCGCTGCAGGGGTTGAGGCTTTGTTGGTCTCTTGGCGATTGCGTGTCTGCCTGTAAGAAAGGGTGAGCACAGGATCAATATGTTCCTGAATCGCGAGCACCGCGTCAATGAATTGCTCAACTTCGTCGATGCCGTGCTCGATTTCATATTGGCGAATACGTTCGGCTGTAGCGGACATGCTTTCGACCATGTTGCGGTTCGTTTTGGAGAAGCGGACATTGTTTTTGAAAAAATCACAGTGCGCCAGCACGTGAGCGACGATGAGCTTATTTTGAATGAGTGAGTTGCCATCCAGTAAAAAAGCATAGCAGGGGTCGGAGTTGATGACCAACTCGTAGATTTTGCTTAACCCCAGGTCGTATTGCGTCTTCATGCGGTGAAAATTTTTCCCGAAGCTCCAATGGCTATAACGGGTTGGCATCCCATAAGCCCCAAATGTATAAATAATTTCGGCGGGACAAATTTCGTACCTCATCGGATAGAAGTCGAGCCCAAACCCTTTGGCAATCTCCGTTATCTCATCAATGGCGTATTCAAGCTGCTGAATTTCGGATTTACTCACGGAACAGCCACTCCCTCCTGCTTGGTAAAAAAGGTTTTCAACGCTTTGTAAACTTCGCCTTTTTCGCGAATGACATAATGCAGAAATTTAGGATCGTGAATATGGCGAAAAGCGGACATCAGCGTGGAGCTGCGGTTATATTGGTTCACCTCTCCATATCCAAACATATTGCAGCGCTCCATCAATTGGGTGATGAGCTTCACACAGCGTTCATTATCCGACGTTAAGTTATCTCCATCGGAGAAATGGAACGGATAGATATTAAACTGAGAGGGCGGGTACCTTTTATCAATAATATCGATGGCAGTTTGGTACGCGGAGGAGCAGATCGTGCCGCCGCTTTCCCCTTTTGTGAAAAACTCTTCTTCCGTAACCTCTTTAGCCTCGGTATGATGCGCGATGAACACGATTTCTACGTTCTCGTACTTCGTGCGCAGGAAGCGTGTCATCCAGAAGAAGAAGCTGCGCGCAATGTACTTTTCGAAGGATCCCATGCTTCCTGACGTGTCCATCATCGCAATAATAAGTGCATTCGAATGCGGCTTCTCGATTTCTTCCCAGGTTTTGAAGCGAAGGTCATCCGGGCTGATGTGATGGATGCCAGGTGAAGTAGATCGGGAATTGCGACGCATATTTTCGAGGATCGTCCGTTTCTTGTCGATGTTGGACATGATGCCTTTTTTGCGTATGTCATTGAAAATCACTTCTGTAGTCGTCATGTTGCGCTTCTCTTTTTTCTGCAAATTCGGCAGCTCCAGCTCAGAGAAGAGCATCGCTTGCAGCTCCTCCATGCTGACTTCGGCCTCATAATAGTCTTCGCCAGCCTGATCGCCTGCACCCTCACCTTTGCCTGGTCCTTGAGCTGGCTGAGGGTCGGTTCCAAGCACATCCCCCACTTGCGAGTCGCCGTCTCCCTGTCCGACATGTTTCCCTTTGTTAAAGTTGTACCGAAAGCGGTATTCATCCAGACTCTTAATAGGTACCTTCACAACCTGCTTCCCGTTGGACATTACAATGCTTTCATCTGTAACCAAATCAGGGAGGTTCTGTTTAATGGCTTCTTTGACCTTCTCTTGGTGTCGGGTTTGATCTTGGTACCCTTTACGGTGCAATGACCAATCCTCACGGGAAACGGTAAATAGGGGTTCTGTCATGTTGACACCTCCTTGGGGGTGATCTTCCTAGGCAAGTAGCAGCTTACCCTTATCGTATGGCATGCACAAAGCAATGATTTAGATGTGAAAAAAAGCTTGTTACTAAATATATTCAAGAGCACGGGGGATATGTGATGAATGTGAAAAGGTCGGAGTAAATGATCCGTATCTGATATATAATGATAATCATTATCATCTGTGTTATAATGTTTTTCATGAGTAAGATGGAGCTTATTTCGTCTTGATTGGGGTACATATCGGAAGGAGATTTTGTTCATGAGTTTATCTGCAGCATCAACCGATGCTCCACATCCTAAGCTGCGAAGTCGACCGCTTGTAGCTTCATTTATTATTTTCGGAGGGCTGGCTGCTTTACTGCTTGGGCTCGCTGTTTCCATTTCGGTAGGAGCGGCTGATATTAAGCTGTCTACTGTATGGGAAGCACTGTTTCATTTCAACCCGAAATTGACCCAGCATCAAATCATTCAGGAGTTGAGACTGCCGCGGGCTTTGGCTGGAGCGCTGGTTGGCGTTGGATTTGCTGTTTCAGGCGCAATTATGCAAGGAATGACACGGAATCCGCTTGCTGATCCGGGTTTGCTCGGAATTAATGCTGGCGCAGGCTTTGTGCTTGCGTTGTGTTTTGCTTTTTTCCCGGGGCTGCCCTTTCATTATTTGATTTTATTCTCCTTTGCAGGAGCTGCTATCGGTACTGGGCTTGTGTATGGCGTAAGTTCCATGTCCAAAGGCGGATTATCACCCGTGCGGCTTGCCTTGGCGGGCGCGGCGGTAAGTGCCTTGCTTGTAGCGCTTAGCGAGGGGATTGCGATTTATTTTCACATTTCGCAGGATTTGGCGTTTTGGTATGCCGGAGGTGTAGCAGGAACGAAATGGCTGCAAATCAAAATCGTCTGGCCATGGATTCTCGGCGGCATCATCGGTGCGCTTGCCTTATCCAGATCGATTACGGTGCTGAGTCTCGGCGATGAAATTGCCGCAGGACTAGGGCAGCGCACAGGCTGGGTGAAGATAGCTGGCATGCTGCTATCTCTTGTGCTGGCAGGTACATCGGTATCGGCAGTTGGTGCTATTGGCTTCGTAGGGCTAGTCATCCCGCATGTGGCAAGGGCTTTAGTCGGCGTCGATTATCGCTGGATTATTCCCTGCTCAGGCATTCTTGGCGCGCTGCTCATGGTTACCGCCGATATTGGCGCGAGGATGATTAACCCGCCATTTGAGACGCCGATTGGGGCTTTAATCGCGCTCATCGGGGTACCGTTTTTCCTCTACTTGGCTCGTAAGGAAAGGAGAGAACTATAATGGCCTCTCTGGTAGAAATTTCAACGCGTAAGCGATCAGTCAAAGCATATACGATGTTAACTATTTTGATTGTGGCGATTGCGCTTGTTTTTATCATCAGCATGAATACAGGATTCATTCGCTTGTCTCCGATGGACGTGCTCCGGACGTTGTTCGGTCAAGGAACAGCTAAACAAGGGTTGATTCTATTTGAGTTCCGACTGCCTCGCATTATTATCTCAGTGCTGGTTGGTGCAGGACTCGCCTTGTCAGGAGCTATACTACAGGGGCTCTCGCGTAATGCGCTGGCAGATCCAGGGATTCTTGGCATCAACGCGGGCGCAGGACTTGCGGTTGTGCTGTTTATTTCGTTCTTCCCGGTCAAACAGGCGGCTCCCGTTTACATGATGCCACTTCTCGCCATGCTTGGAGCTGGGGCTGCAGCAGCACTGATTTATGTTCTAGCCTATAAAAAAGGCATCGGCATTTCGCCAACGAGACTTGTTCTGGTAGGTATTGCGGTAGCGGCTGGAATCAGCGCAGCGATGCTTGTACTTACAATCAAAATGGATCCTCAAAACTATCAGTTTGTTGCCATCTGGTTAGCAGGCAGCATTTGGGGAACTAACTGGAAGTTTGTAATGGCTCTGCTGCCATGGCTTATTATTTTGATCCCATATGTTCTATATAAAGCTCAGACTTTGAACGTGTTACATTTGGGAGATCAGCTCGCGAGTGGGCTTGGGACGTCTGTCGAACGGGAACGACTTGGTCTTCTTGCTGCAGCCGTTGCACTTGCAGGCGCTTGTGTTGCTGTCGGCGGTGGCATTGGTTTTGTAGGCTTAATTGGGCCTCATCTTGCCAAACAATTGGTTGGCCCGAAGCATCAATATTTGCTTCCGGCTTCGATGTTAACTGGAGGTCTCCTGCTAATTGTGGCAGATACGCTTGCCCGCTGGATTCTGCAGCCGAGTGAGATTCCAACCGGAATTGTCGTAGCAGTCATCGGCGCTCCCTATTTTTTATTTTTGCTTGCTAAATCCAAAGCTTAAGAAAGCTTATTTTGAGAGGAGACATCCCTATGACTCGTTTGTATACACAGCAAGTAGACATCGCTTACGACGATCGTTTGATTGTCAGCAACTTAAATTTATCCATCCCTGATGCCAAAATTACAGCACTTGTTGGCGCCAATGGCTCAGGCAAATCCACCATTTTAAAATCACTTGCGCGCATTATGAAAATAAAAGGCGGCCAGGTGTACCTCGACGGGAAATCTATCCACCAACGGACGACGAAGGAAGTCGCGCGGGAGCTGGCGATTTTGCCGCAGAATCCGACTGCGCCTGAAGGCTTGACGGTGAGCGAGTTGGTCTCCTACGGAAGATTCCCGCATCAGAAAGGCTTCGGCTCTATGACGAAGGAAGATAAGGAGACAATCAGCTGGGCGATTGAGGTTACGGGTATGATGCCATTTGCCGATCGTCCGGTGGATCAACTGTCTGGCGGTCAGCGTCAACGGGCGTGGATTGCGATGGCATTGGCGCAGCAGACCGACATCCTTTTCTTGGATGAGCCGACGACGTTCCTTGATATGGCGCATCAGCTTGAGGTATTGAAGCTGCTTAGGAAGCTGAATAAGGAAGAAGGACGGACCATCATTATGGTCGTTCATGACCTGAACCATGCGACTCATTATGCGCATCATATGGTCGCGATTGTGCAGGGCAAGGTAGTAAGCGAAGGGACGCCGGAGGAGGTTGTGACGCAGCCGGTGCTTCGCGAAGTTTTCGGCATTGAGGCGGATATCGTCAAGGATCCGCGCACGGGTGTGCCGCTTTGTATCCCATATGATCTAGTAGGTACAGAGAAATCGGAGAAATCGCAGCAGGAGCCGGAACTCGCTAGAGCCATGGTGGCAGTTGGCGAATCTCGCTAAAAATTGAAAAAGACCTTTCCTCGCTGAGCACGGGGAAGGGTCTTTTCTTATTTAAAAAAACATGCGCTCAACTAGCCATATACCACCTAATCCTGTGATCAAATAGGAAGCAATTTGTATGGCTGACTTAAAGTATGATTTTTTCTGTACAAAGATAAGAAAAGGAAGCAGAACAAGAACAAGGCATAATTGAATAAATTCAATCCCCACATTAAAGCTAATAAGATCCACGGCTAAATGACTTTTTGGTAGATTCATTTCACGTAATATATCTGAGAAGCCTATTCCATGAATAAGACCAAATAAGAAAGTTACAATCCACCGACTACGCAATTCTTTGCGGAAGATATTTTCCAACGCGACATAACAAATACTTAAGGCGATTACAGACTCAACAATACGTGAAGGAAGGCTGATAAAGCCAAGTACAGCGAGTGTTAATGTAATGCTGTGAGCAAGGGTGAAGGCAGTAATAATGGACGCGTATTGTTTGAAGCTTTGCTTGCGGAGCAGCAGCGCTAAAAGAAACAACATATGATCGTATCCAGTAAGAATATGGTTGATACCTAGCTTAAAAAAGGAAAACCAGGATGAATTTGAATTTGCCGGAACGTCAGATTTCTCCTGTGGAGAAGTCTGAGTTGGTTGCGCCGTTTGATTGGGCTGGGCGGTACCTGCGGATGTTGAAAGGGCAGGTTGTTGCTGCTGCTGTTCTTCTACAAGAAGTGTGGTCCACGTACGGTTCTTTCCTTGCAAAACGGCCTCACTTACTTGATTGCCATACTGTGAAGTGAGCAAATTCACATAGGCGGATGCCGAAGGCGCGGAATACAGTCCGTCAAGGATGCTGATCGTTTGTCCTGGCTCAAATGCAGGGTATGTCAGTTCCCATGTGAGGACTTCCTTGTCCCCTTTTTTGCCGAGCTTCATATCAGTAAGTTCCGCCGTTTGATCTCTCCCGTCTTTCTCAAGGACTAAACTATCGTCAATCCACTCTTCTAATCGATGTTTGTTCTTTTCCAGTTCATCAGCATCCAAGATACCATTATTGTTAGCATCTACATCCATACTTTCAATAACCGAGAGCACATCTAGTGAAAAGGTGAAGCTCGTTTTATCTTGCTCAAAATTAATGGTTGTATAGCTAGCACTCAGTGCATGAGCAGAGGCATTGGAACTGAAAGCATACAACAAGAAGGCAATGATTATAGTCAAGTTCAGAGAAAGACGGATAGCACGTTTAGATATCAAATGACAAGTTTGGGTTAACAAAAAAAGCTCCTCCTCGAAGTTATACATGAAGTTTTGGAAAGTAAAGTAACTTGTTACTAAATAATAATCGACAATCTTCTTCACAGTATTACGTTCATGTAAACTTCAAGTAAAAGCGTTTACAAATAATAAACCTCGGGTTAATAATACACGCATGATAAACGTGTAGTATCAATGGCGTGCGCTCATTATAAGTGAAGGGGACAATCATCGTAGAGAAAGAAAAGAGGAAGTGACAGGAATAAAGAATTATACGATGCAATTTAACCAAGTGCATGAAATTCAGGTATACATGAGAGAGAGAGGGACTGTATAAATGATCGCGTCGTTTACTAAATTGAAGAAATGGACAAGCGTTGGGTTAGCTTCTTGTTTGTTTGTTGGTTCGCTGCTTCCAATGAGTGGATTGTCGGTACCCAAGGCTTCCGCAGCTAGTGATCACATTGTGATCAGCCAGGTGAGTGGTGGGGGAGGCAACTCAGGGGCTACCTACAAAAACGATTTTATTGAACTGTATAATCCTACGGATTCTGAAGTAGATTTAAGTGGATATTCTGTTCAATATACATCCGCTGCGGGTACAAGCTGGGCGGCTACAACGCTTGGTGGAACAATTAAAGCACATAGTTTTTATTTGATTCAAGAAGCTGCTGGATCCGGTTCAATGCCAAATCTTCCAACCCCGGATGCAATTGGAACTCTTACCTTGTCCGCTTCTGATGGTAAAGTTGCGTTAGCTAATAAATCAACAGCAATTACTGGGAAAGCGGATCCCGCTGTGATTGATTTTGTCGGGTTTGGAAAAGCAAGTGAATTTGAAGGAACTGCTGCAACGGCAGTATTAAGCAATCCTACAAGCGCGCAGCGTAAATCGGAAGATGGCAGCAACTCGGCAGTCGGGAAAGGCGCTGGTTGGGATACCGATAATAACGGATCAGACTTCGTAGTTGGGCCAATTATTCCACCGAGAAACACAGCGACCCCGGCAGTAGTAGTCACTAAGAGCGCTCAGCCAATTTCACAGCAAATTCAGTTTACTAATCAAGGAACAGTGGGCAGAGTAGTGGGGGACGCAGCTTCTGTCACAGCATCCACCTATGTTTCTATGTATGTAAGTAATCCAGATACGACAAGCGTAGCTGTTACAGCAGCAGTATATGCGGATAGCAATGGTAAATTCAACCTTGCTTTCGATAATACGGCTAACAACTCACAAGTATATTTGACAACCAAAGATGCAAATAAATCAGAAAGCAGCTCTGTTATGATTAATTTAGCTGCAGCTAGTGCTGGACTTAACGCTGTCAAGCTGAGTTATTATGTTGATGCTAGCTTGGTTGGTAGAGTCGTAGGTGCTGCTGGAGCAGCGGCGGCAAACTCACAGGTTTATGTATATAACCTTGCTTCAGGAGGCAATCGCTTTCTATCATCATCGGATGGACAAGACCACGTTGTGGCAAGCGCTGACGGTTCCTTCACCTTTACATTCAACGCTGGAACAGACGATGTTTATGTTTCTCAATTAACTACCAGTGCGAATGGTGCCAGCTTGGAAGGCCCAACGACGAAGATTACCAAAGCTGACAATACGGTCGTAACACCGATCAGCAGCTTGCGGACAAATGACAGCGCTGGAAAGTCGGATAAAATTAATCAAGTCTTTACCATCCAAGGCGTTGTTATTGGCAATAACGAGGTAGCAGCAGCTAACACCTTCTATATGCAAGATAGCACGGGAGGCATCGCTGTATTCGGGGCACTTCCGCAAGGTGTTACGGTTGCCCAAGGTGATGTTGTCGCTGTGACAGGGGCTGTTCAATTCTATAACGGTCTAACAGAAATTACACCTACTACAGTAGTTAAAAAGGGGACAGATACGCTTCCTGCTCCTCAAGAATCCACGATTGTTGATTTAATCGACAATACGAAGGCTGAACCGCTGGAAGGCTCGTTGGTTAAATTTACAGGCAAGATTACCAATATCCCCGCTATCTCAGGTAACGGATATAATGTTACTGTAGCTGATGCAGCAGGTAAAACGATTACCCTCAGGGTAACGACGGCAAGCGGAATTAATACCACATCAGACATCCAAAAGGATGCGACATATACCTTCACTGGTATTTTTAGTCAATACGATTCCTCTACTCCGTATAACAGCGGGTATCAGGTATTCCCAAGATCGTTAACTGATGTTGTGGAGATTAAGGAACTAGGGCTAACCCATCAAGCGGTAACTCAAGCCTATATCAATACAGACATTAAGTTCGTGGCTAACGCCAAAAATGCAAGTTCGGTTACGCTCTATTACAGGGCAACTGGTGGTACTACTTATTCAGCTCTACCAATGACTTCATCAGATCAAACCTCGTATAGCGTAACCATGCCGGCAGCATCGGTGCCTGCTGGAAGCACTTTTGAATATTATATTGAAGCTAAGGATGCCACTACTTCAAAACAATCTGGTTCTCCGAATGCGCCTTATTCCATTTCCGTTGTAGCGGATACATTTGCGCCTCAGTTTCTAGATGAAACGCCGATTCAAGGTACCAAAACAGAGGATAGACAACCCTTAATCTCTGTTCAGTATGTTGAGCCAAGCGGCCTTGACTTAGCAACTATAGCTGTAACACTGGATGACCAACCTGTCCAAGCAACGGCAACAGCAGAGCAAATTCAGCTGCAAATCAATTCAGATCTGGCTATTGGTGATCATACCGTTACCGTAAATGTGAAGGATACAAAAGGAAATGCAGGCACGTATACGTGGAGCTTCAGTGTAGTTCCAGTGTTTACTGGTGGGACGCATTACCGGGGTACGACGCACAATCATACCAACATCTCTCACGATGCAGCAGGTACGCCGGAAGATGCTTTATTAGCAGCCGAAGCGCATAATTATGATTTCTTTGCTTTTTCTGACCATTCACATGACATTGATGCAGCGCTAGTGGGTCAAGATACAGTAGACCATAAAGGATCACCAGAGCGTACGGGTGGTGCTGATTGGCAGCTTACCAAGAATTTAGCAAACCAATATACAAAAAATGATAAATTTGTTGTATTTCCCGCTTTTGAGATGACTTCAACGACCTGGGGACATTCGAACGTTTTTGGCACGCAGAACTTCATTGACCGCAAACAAAATGCTGGCCAATATCAAGATTTAAGTAAATATTATGCATGGGTTCTGACTTACGACGATGTGGTCGCGCAGTTCAATCACCCGGATATGTCGGCTAATGCGTTCAATAATTTCATGCCATACGATCGCAATGTAGATAAATTGTTTACGATGTTTGAAGTTGGAAATGGTTCTGGTCATTACGCTTATGCGAATGCCGAGGCGAAGTTCTTTAAAGCGTTGGATCTTGGTTGGCACGTTGCTCCGACATATGGTGAAGATAATCATGACGGTACTTGGGGTCAAACGAACGCTAGAACCGTGATCGTAGCTAATGATCTATCGCAGGAGTCATTACTTCAATCCATGCGTAACATGCGGGTTTACATGAGTGAAGATCCGAACTTTAGCTTGGATTTCCTTGCCAATGGCAGCTACATGGGTGCAACTGTCAAGGGCAGTACATTGAACTTTACTGTTTCGGGTAAAGACGCTGTGGTAGAGGCTAAGACAATGCCTGAGTATAGCTACCTCAGCAACACTTACAAATCGGATGATCGCATTGCCAAAGTAGAATTGATTACGAACGGCAATAAAGTGATTAAATCCATGACTCCAATGACAACGGATTTCACATGGAATCCAACTGTGGATATCACTGGTGGTCAACAGTGGTTTGTTGTTAGAGTAACCCAAATGGATGGCGAACGTATTTATTCAGCTCCAATCTGGTCCGAAATCGTAACAACAGACGTAAAGATTAGCGGAATCAATGTGGTTGGGAATAGTTTAGTTGCAGGAAGCCCATCCGTATTGGAAGCAGGTCTTACCAACCTGGGATCGCAAGATCTTTCCAACTTAAATGTTCATTTTTACTATGATACGGTTGATGCTACACACTTGATTGGTGATGCTACAGTAGCTTCGATCACATCCAAAGGAACGGCTACAGCCAGAGCGACTTGGACGAATCCGTTGCAGGGAGATCATACGTTAATTGCTGTACTTGAAACTCCGTCAGGGGATTCGCCTGTCGACAACCAGTTTAATCAAGCTGTAACGATTAAGGCTTCATTAGGGATTAAAGTGATGATAGATGCTTCTCACAAAAATGAGAATACAACACAAGATGCTGGAACTTACAAAGATAATTTGAAAAGTTTCACGAATCAGCTGCAGCAGGAAGGTTACACGGTCGTTGAGAATACGTCTCCACTTACTTCTACATCGCTAAGTGATGTTAAAGTACTGATGTTTACTCATCCTAGCGTGGCGGTAACTGCGGATGAAAGCGCAGTGATAGCTGCATTCGTGCAAGCTGGAGGATCGCTTTTATTAACGGAGAAAAGTAATAACAGCACCAATCCAACCATTAGCAATAGCTTGCTCCAGCAGATGGGATCGACGATCCAAGTGAGCAATGATGGCATTTTCGATACAAGTTTAGACGGAAATTTTTGGACACCGCCGATTGGTACCAATACATTTACTGTTCGATTACATCCTGGAATTGTTAAGAACTATATTACGGATCGTTCCCTGACCCTAGAGTATTACAGTGGGGCAAGTCTGGAGAAAGTCGGTCATGAGGCACTGACAGATACCGATAAGGTGACGATTCTAGTTAAAGGAAACGAGACAACGTTTCAAGACAAAATTAGCAGCGGCGGATTCGTCTATGATACGACGGATGACGGAAGTGGTGGTTCCGCTATACCAGCGATTGCTTCTGAACAGGTCGGAAACGGAAGAATTATCGTCTCGGGAATGAATGCTTTTAATGACAAGCAAATGGACGAGTCGTATAATGCCAAAGGCAATAATGAGCTGGGCTTAAATGCAATTAATTGGTTGGCTCACCGTGACACTCGCATTGATTCCATTGCTAACGTCCGTTCAATGCCTGACGGAACTCCTGCAGTCGTTGAGGGTACCGTAGTGACAGGGTCCAACATTTTCTTCGATGCCTTCTATGTACAAGATGCTACCGGCGGGATTATGGCCTTTAAAGAATTGCCGGAGAATTCATTGGTTGAAGGCGATACCGTGAGAATTTACGGGCAGATGAAGACTTTTGAAAATAATAAAGAACTAGATTTTAATGCTTTTAATATAGATGTCATTAAAACAGGCCATACGAACCCAGTTACACCACTGAAAGTAACGACAAACGCAGCTACACTTGAGCAAAATCAAGGAATGCTGGTAAAAGTAAGTGGAAGAGTGGTTTCCAAATTTGATGATAATTCGTATGTTGTCGATGATGGAACTGGACCGGTTCTTGTTTTTACAGATGGATATATTGTGAACCAAAGTGGGCCAGTTCCGAGCCTGGTGGTCGGCGATACCCTTGAGGCTGTAGGCTTGGCAAGCAAGAATACAGAGGGAACCCGAATTCGTGTCCGTAACACGAAAGAATTGGTGAAGTTGACATCAACTTCTTCTAGAGAAGACAGCGGAGCTGGATTTACACCGAATACAGATATCATTTATGTGACCAATGGCGGTACAGTAACCCAAAATGGGGCTAAAATTGTCATACCATCCGGGGCTGTAAATAGTAACATCAGTAACTTCAAGGTCACTGTAAATAAAGTTACGGATACGTTGAGTTTACCGATGGATGCATCGTCGAAGCTCATTAGCGATGTTTTTGATATTAGCAAAGATTTCGCTGGTGAGTTCAGCAAACCGGTATCAATCACTTTGCCATTTGATAAAAACAAAGTTGACATGAGTCAATCATTAGTTGGTATTTATTGGTTGAATGAAGAAACTAAAAAATGGATTCCATTAGAAAATCCGCAGGTGGATAGCACGAATGCTACAGTAACTGGTTCAATTAATCATTTCACGAAGTTCGCGGTTCTAGCTACCGCTAAACCTGTTATCCCTGATATTCCTGTTATCAGTGTTGTATTCTCTGACATGAAGGGACACTGGGCGGAAAAAAGTATGATAGAGCTAGCTCAAAAGGGATCTATTAATGGATATTCAGATGGTACATTTAAACCGGATAATAACATTACAAGAGCTGAATTCGTTGCGATTATCGTAAAAGCTTTTAACCTCAAGGAGCAAGTTGGTAAGGTGTTCGCGGATACAAGTAGCCATTGGGCGAAAAATTTCATAGCTACAGCCGCATCACAGGGTATTGTTAATGGTTATAGCGATACGGCTTTTGGCCCTGATGACTACATTAGCCGCGAGCAAATGGCCACGATAATTGTTCGCGCCGCTCAAATCAGTTTGAAGGCAGAAGTCACCAGCTATACGGATAGTTCGGAGATTTCTAAATGGGCGAAAACAGCGATTTCTACAGCCAATTCAAGTGGATTATTGAATGGTTACGAGGATGGCACGTTAAGACCGAAAGGAAATACAACAAGAGCAGAAGCAGCAACTGTTATACTCAGGGCACTATCTTTTAAAAAATAAGTAATATCCAAAGTCTGTCCCAAACATCTGTAAAAAGATAATGGGGCAGGCTTTTTTAATTAGGAAAAAATCAGTAATGATAATCATTATCATGTATGATACAATGGTCTTTATGAATAGGATGGATGTTATCACATCATCCGAACAGGTAGCTGTTATCGGCGCTACACGAAGGAGGCCAGACAATGAGTTCATCTTTACAGCATGTTCTCGCGGAGCAGTTCGGGGTTACTACGGAGTTACATCTACAGCCGCTATTTGCAATAGCAGGCAGCCGTCTCTCTACAGAGGCTGGTATGCGGGAGCTAATTAGTGCTTATTCACCGCTCATGAAGGCGCTTGAGCCTGCGGCGGCTTGTGTGTATTTTATAAGTAGACTTGGTATGTTGAACATGGCTATGCATGGCATGGTGTTGAAGGATGAGTTGATCGATCTGGCTCCGGAACTTTGGACACTGCAAATCTACATGCACAAGCAAGGATATGCTGAATTCCGCTATGTGCTTCATGATATTCGGCAGCTGGAAGGACCGCGGGAGGGAGAGCGCAGCGCTTGGCGCAAAGAGCGCTTAAGCCACTGGTACGGGACTCACATTCGCCCGATTGTAGAAGCAGCTTCCTCTGCTGCGGATATGGATATCACACATTTGTGGAAGTTGTTTCCGACTCGAATGCGTTATATGTTCGACCGTTTGAAAGAACAAGCGGGTTCCGAGCAGGAGCAGCAGCGCATCGAGGAAGAATGGACGTTTGTTTCGAAAGAACTGAACGGCCAAGTTTTCGGACGTGCGGAAAATCCTCTGAACGTCAAGTTTATCTACCTTGATTACCCAGGCGCCCCCGGTGAGCCGGATACTCAGCTGCGGATGAAGTCGGGTTGTTGCATGTTTTACTGCACGGAAGGCGGCAGTTATTGTTATACATGCCCACGGCTAAAGCCGAGTGAACGCGAAGAACGCAAGGCGCAGATCAGGGAGAAGCTGGCACGGGAAGCTGCGTCTAAGGCAGCAGTGACATAACATCAATAGTAGAAGGCTATCTTATTTGGTCAGAGATGACTGGAGGAGATAGTCTTTTTCGTCTGTTAAGTGCAAGTAATCCATCTGTTTAACTGCCCGGTTGCAAGGGGGCGATCTGATTAGACGGTTCCTCAGCTGAAATAGCTGGAGAAACTCCCGTTAATCTATGCTGCTCGGTGGCAAAGAACGAAATAACGGCAGAAACTCCATCTAAATCGTCGGTAGCTGGCCGAAATCACCTAGATTTGCTGATATTAGCTGGAGAAATTCCAGTTATTTGAGAAAAAGTGGATCATTTGCGAGAATTAGCAGGAGTAATCGGCGTTAAGTGAAAGAAACAAAATAAAGAGCCACCCGCAAGTAGACGTATCTACTTTCGAGGCAGCCCCAGCGTTTACTTCTTCAACGCTTGATCAATGAATTTACTCTCAAGAACCTGTGACGTGTCCAGCTTTTTCGTAATAGCGCCGACAGATTGGAGGAAGTCAGCTTGCTCCTGGTGCGCTTTGGCGAATTCCGGTGTAATCGAGGAGAGAATCGGGAATGTGTTTTTCAAAACATCAACAATGATGGCTTTGTCCAGCTTCTGCGATTTGGACAGTTCATCCGCGATTTCATCCTGATGATCGACGTAGTACTTACGTGCTTCTTCGTAGGTTTTGAGGAAAAGCACAGTAAGATCCGGATGCTCCTGTGTAAATTTGGTTCGAGCTATCAGGAAGGATGGCGCGTTGATATTCAGATTTTCACCTGTGACTAAAATAGATGCTCCTGTTTGGTAAACGGCTGTAGTCGCGTAAGGCTCCCAAATGGACCAAGCGTCGATGGCGCCGCTGTCGAGAGCAGGTCTGGCTTCATCGGGCTGAAGCTGAATAACTTTGACGTCGTCGCCCTTTAATCCGGCCTTATCAATGGCCATATACAGGAAGTTATAGGCGCTGCTGCCTTTGGCTACGGCGACTTTTTTGCCTTTCAGATCTTTTAAATCCTTGATGGGACTGTTCTTCGGGACGATAATCATGTTGCCTTTTTTGCCGTCACTTGTCACAGCGATGCCTTTGAAATCAACTCCGCCGACTTGACCAGAAATCAGAGGCGTTCCGCCAGTAGCACCGAAATCGAGCCTTCCTGCCGCTATGGCCTCAAAATGTGGAGGACCGCTGGCAAACTCATTCCATTTGATTTCAGCGCCAACAGCCGTAAATGCCTTCTCGAAGTATCCCTTCTCACGAGCGAAGTTCAGGACGCCCGTTTTGCCTTGGATACCGATGTTCACAACGACCTTCTCTTTCGCCGCAGCCGCGGGAGTCGATGCTGTATTGCTGCTTTGCGTAGTGGAGGCACTGCTTTGAGCTGTAGTTCCGCCGTTTGTCGGAGCGCCAGCCGTTTTGGCACCGCATGCGGATAGCAGAACTAACGTGATAACGGCCAGGAACGATAAGCTTTTATTATAAAATGATTTCTGTTTCATACTGATGACCCCTCTCTTAGTAAAGCTAATGTTTAGTGAGCAAATGTTGCTGATGCTGGAGATGTTGTTGGTTCCGACTCTGTTGCTGGCTTTGAAAATGATGCCGCTTCTGCAGTTGTCGCTCCTACTCCCGATGCCGCTGCTGACTCCGCCACCGCCACCGCACGCTGAGCAAAGCGATTCGCAGGCTCAGCTAATCCAAGGTGGTCGCGCAGCGTGCGTCCCGAATACTCAGAACGGAATAAGCCGCGCCGCTGCAATTCCGGAATGACGAGATCGACGAACTCATCCAGCCCGCCTGGCAAATAAGGCGGCATGATGTTGAAGCCGTCGCAGGCTTCATTCACGAACCATTCCTCCAACTGGTCCGCAATTTGGACAGGCGTTCCAGCGATGGTTCGATGTCCGCGGGCACCGGTAACCCGGTGGATGAGCTGGCGAATCGTGAGATGTTCTCTGCGAGCCATATCAAGCAGCAGCTGGTAGCGGCTTTTGCCGCCATTAATGTCGGTAGCATCCGGCAACTCAGGCAGCGGTCCATCCAGTGGATAGCCGGAAAGATCGACTCTCAAGATGTTCTGCACCATCCCTAGCCCGACGGCAGGGAGGACAAGATTCTGGAATTCGGCTTCCTTCGCTTTGGCCTCTTCCTCTGTCGCGCCGATGAAAGGCAGCACTCCGGGTAATATTTTCAGCTCATCCGGCGAACGTCCATAAGCGGGAAGCTGGCCTTTGAGGGATGCATAGAAGCTTTGTGCTTCTTCCAATGTCTGCCAAGCGGTGAAAACAACCTCAGCCGTCTGAGCAGCAAAGGCTTGACCCGTCGTTGAAGAGCCCGCCTGCACGACAACAGGACGTCCCTGAACAGAACGATGGACATTCAAGGGACCGCGTACGGAAAAGTGTTCGCCAACATGATTGATCGCATGAACTTTATCCGGATCAGCGAATTGGCCGGTTGCTTTATCAATAATGAGCGCGCCTTCTTCCCAGCTGTCCCAGAGAGCTGTTACGACATCAACGAATTCCTTGGCTCGCTCGTAACGGAGGGAGTGATCTAAATGATGGTCGCGGCCGAAGTTTTTGGCTGTATTTTCCATACTGGTTGTGACGGCATTCCAGCCTGCCCGCCCGCCGCTCAAATGATCGAGGGAAGCGAATTTACGCGCCACATGAAAGGGCTCGCTATAGGTGGTCGATACGGTTCCGACTAGACCGATCTTCTTGGTGACCGAGGCCAGCGCAGATAGTAGGGTCAACGGTTCCGCCCGGACCGGGAGCGTATACTGGACGGCTCTGTTCAGCGGCTCCGGAAGTACGGGAATGTCTTCGATAAAAACGAGGTCGAACTTGCCGCGTTCCGCTGTTTGGGCAAATTTTTTGTAGAAATCAAGCTTCAAAAGTCCGCCTGTATCCGTCAAAGGATAGCGCCAAGCCGCAATATGATGGCCTACGCCAAATATGAAAGCCCCGAGATGAAGCTGTCTTTGTTGATGGTTAGTTCCCATTGATACATTCCCCCCAATTCTCAATGCTCACTTATCAATTAATATCCACTTACAGTTTCAGCCTTTTGAAAACGGCTTTGTGGTCTAGTCAGTCCTAAATGATCGCGCAAGGTGGTTCCTTCATACTCTGTGCGAAACAACCCTCTGCGTTGCAGCTCAGGAATGACGAGATCCACGAATTCTTCCAAACCGCCTGGCAAATAAGGCGGCATGATATTGAAGCCATCGCAAGCGCCGCCCTTGAACCATTCTTCAAGCTGATCGGCAATTTGGACCGGTGTGCCATAAATGGTGCGGTGACCACGAGCGCCTGTCACCCGGTACATCAATTGGCGAATCGTCAATCCTTCCCGGCGCGCCATATCGGAGACGAGCTGGAAGCGGCTTTTGCCGCCATTCACCTGCTGAAGCTCCGGAAGGTCAGGGAGGGGGCCATCAAGCGGATAGCCGGTCAAGTCGACATTCAACGATGCGGAGAGCATGGATAATCCGACGGCTGGCAGCACTTGGGACTGGAGAAGCGCTTCTTTCTCGCGCGCCTCTTCTTCGGTTGCTCCAATGACCGGGAAAATGCCCGGCATGATAAGGATGTCATTCGGCGATCTGCCGTAGGTGACAGCCAGGTCCTTGACGCTGCGGTAAAATAGCTGCGCTTCCTCCAGCGTTTGCCAAGCCGTGAAGACGACTTCTGCCGTCTGGGCGGCAAGGTGTTTCCCTGTTTCCGATGCCCCCGCTTGAATCACAACCGGTCTGCCTTGCGGTGAGCGAGGCAAGTTCAAAGGGCCACGTACGGCGAAAAATTCGCCGCGGTGATTCAGCTCATGCACTTTGCTTGGATCAGCGAATAGGCCGTTCTCCTTGTCAGCCACAATGGCGCCATCTTCCCAGCTATCCCAGAGGGAGGTGACGACATCAACGAATTCACGCGCTCGTTCATATCGTTTATCATGGGCGAGATGACGGCCTTGACTGAAATTATGGGCTTCTTCATCTCGGCCAGAGGTTACTACATTCCACGCTGCGCGCCCTCCGCTCAAGTGATCTAAGCAGGAGAATTCACGTGCTAAGTTGTACGGCTCATGATACGAAGTAGAAACGGTTGCTGCCAATCCAATATGTTCAGTAACACCTGCCAGATAGGAAAGCAGTGTAATGGGTTCGGGTCGAACGGTCACGGTATGCTTGATATTCGTCTTAAAACGATCAACGACTGCAAGCGTGTCTGCAAGGAAAATCATATCGAACTTGCCGCGTTCCGCCGTTTGGGCAAAATGCTCGTAAAACTCATGTTGTAGAATGCCTTGGGCATCAGTATCCGGATAACGCCAAGACGCTACGTGATGGCCCACTTGAAATAGAAATGCTCCTAGACGCAGTTGCCGCTGCTCTGGTGTACTCATCCTTCATCCCTCCAAAATATTGTCATTTCATATAAGCCCCCCGAGTATACAAAAAGGCTCTCACAAGCTTGCCGCTTTGAACGGTGCTTGGAGAGCCTTTGGTGGACCAATCGGCTGCATGTGTTATTGATTAGTTATGCTAGCATATTAATTCCGATAAAACAAGTGGGTTATGTAAGAATTAAGGGATTGACTTCCAATTTTTGTAGTGATATGATCGCTTTATATCCAAGTTAATCACTATGAATTGAAATTCAATTGAATCTTGTCGACCAGGTATCTGGAGACTTCCTGACTTCCCCGTAAAGGGGTTCGTATGGGGGTCTCTTTTTTTTGATTGAATAAATGGTTAAAGGGGGAGAGCTTGATGAGCGTACTATCAGTAGATATTGATTTACCGAGCAAATGGTTTCAGACGCCTCAAGGACACCGAGTTGAAGCACTTCATAACATTCAATTACAAATTAAAGAAGGTGAATTTATAACGATTATAGGTCCAAGTGGCTGCGGTAAAAGCACACTGCTCAAAATCATAGCTGGTCTGGATACTGAACATAACGGCAAGGTGCTTCTCGAACAAAAACAGGTAGAAAAGCCTGGTATTGATAAAGGATTTATTTTTCAGGAGCATCGCTTATTCCCTTGGTTGACTGTCGAGAAAAATATTGCCGCCGATCTTAACCTGAAAGATCCTGACGTCAGGGCACGTGTAGATCACCTGATTGAACTTGTGAGGCTGCAAGGCTTCGAGAAATCGTACCCGAGAGAGCTATCAGGAGGCATGTCCCAGCGGGTTGCCATTGCAAGAGCTTTGCTCCGTAATCCGAAGGTGCTCCTGTTGGATGAACCGTTTGGGGCGTTGGACGCCTTCACGCGTTCGCATTTGCAAGAGGTTGCGCTCGACATCTGGGAGAAGAACCGGACAACGATGATCCTTGTTACGCATGATATCGATGAGGCCGTGTTTCTGGCAACCCGAGTCGTCGTGATGGATGCGCGCCCAGGCACAATCCGTAACATCATTCAAGTCGATCTGCCCTATCCACGTAAAAAGACAACCGTTTCGTTCCAAGAACTGCGCAAGCTGGTGCTCAGCGAATTTGAACCCATCGATGAATTAGAGCTGATCGACAGCTCGGGTATTTAACTAAATGAGAATGAAAGTGAGGGAGCAGCGATGAGTCAAGCAGAAGTTATTGTTGGAAAAAATCAGCCCATTTCTCGGCCGAAGACAGCGGAACCACCCGTTTCGTCCGAACAGCCTAGCCTTTCAAAGCCGCAAAGGAAAGAAGCCAAATGGGAGCTTGTTGTGCGGGGGAGCATTTTGCCGCTGACCGTCTTAATTCTGTGGCAGATTTTCGGGTCGTTAGGGATCGTGTCCAAAACCCTGCTGCCCACGCCTTATGCGATATGGCAGGCCTTTTATGACTTACTCATTAGCGGTGAGCTCTTCATGCACGTGAGAATTAGTATTTGGCGTGCGGCCGTCGGCTTTCTGATTGGCGGAAGTTTAGGGCTAGCCTTTGGCCTGCTTGTCGGCCTGTTCCGCAAATTCGAGCAGACGCTTGATCCTTCCGTTCAGATGCTTCGGACAATACCGCATTTGGCGATCACACCGCTCTTTATTCTGTGGTTTGGTTTCGGCGAGTTCTCCAAAGTGCTTCTGATTGCGAAAGGAGCGTTCTTCCCGCTGTATGTGCAGACATTTCTAGGTATCAGGAACGTGGATTCTAAATTGTTCGATGTTGCTCGCGTGCTGGAATTCAGTAAGTTCAAACAAATCACGAAGTTGGTATTGCCTGCAGCGCTGCCTAATATTTTGCTTGGCTTGCGACTGTCAATCGGTGTTGCTTGGTTAGGCTTGGTTGTAGCTGAGCTCATGGGTTCAAGTGAAGGGGTTGGTTACTTGATCTTGGATGCCAGACAGTTCTCCCAGACAGCAATTGTGTTTGTTGGGATTTTGATTTTTGCTTTCGTAGGCAAAGGCTCCGATTCCTTGGTGCGTATATTAGAGAAGAAGCTGCTCAAATGGCGCGATAGCTTTAATGGGTAGATTCTCGCCGACTTGAAGGCAATGGTGAATGAGGGACGTTCATTGGATGACATCCAATGAACGTTTTATTTTTGCCGTGCAAGGAATGGTTGGCGCTATTTTAGCCCACCGCCTTATTTCGACAGACAAAATCCAGCTTTTATTTTATCATAGTAGGTATAAATGAAAACGCTTACTAAATTGGGATTGTACAAGTAGATGAGGTGAACAAGTTGTGATGAAGCTAACTAACAATCTGAAGCTGGAGCATTCCCCCATTTTCAGAAGTTTTCTAATTTCCTATGTGCTCATCCTGTTTATTCCCATGGTGACGGGTTTCATCTCCTATTATGTTTCCTCGGATATTATTAAGTCTAGCTCACTCGAGGCAAGCGCGATGATGCTGAACCAAAGTAAAGACGTTCTGGATCGCAGAATGGAAGAGGTTGAGAACATTACGAGACAGCTGTCGTTGGACCAGGAACTGAACTATGTGCTGAATCAGCAAGTGGATGTCGATCACTACGACGTATATGCTCTATGGAAATCATGGCGTAATACGGCAGCGTACAGCTTGACGAACACCTTTCTGGAGGATTTCTACATTTATCTAAACAATTATCATGCTATTTTTACGCCATCCGGTGTGTATGTGCGCCCTGATGATTTCTTCGACCTGTATCATTACGAGGATGTAAATCCGATCCAATGGAAACAGGACCTTTTAGGTAAAATTCATCGCAGGGAAACGTTGCCGTCAAAACCGTTTATCGGTAATGGTAAGAAAAGCAATGTCATCACTTATTTGCAGTCGATTCCGTTCGATAGTTTTCAGCATTCGCTCGGTACAGCTGTTATTTTGATTGATGAAAATGAAATAGCCAAAATGCTGGAACGCATTCCGAAGCAGTACGGGGGTTGGGCCTATATCAGTGACAAGGACGGTCATCCGATCGCCAGAGTTGGCATTGATGATGCCCAAATTCAAGCGATGAATATCCCTCATCTGATCAGTCAGCAGCCTGGTAACATTGTTGAAGGTGAAACGCTGCTTATTTCCTCGAAATCAACCTATAACGGCTGGATGTATGTTGTTGGCTTACCCAAAAGTGTCGTCTTGAAGCAGTCGGTTTTCATTGCAAAGGTGACTTGGACGATCACGATTTCAACGTTATTGCTGGGCATAGTGGCCGCATTATTATTTGCTTACAGGAACAGCGCCCCCATCAATCGGATTGTTTCGGTCTTTCGCGAGCAAATTGGTCAAGGCGGGTACAAAGGGAAAAATGCGTTCGATTTTCTGCAAGGAAATATTTCTGATTTGCTAGCCAGTCAGCGTTCTTTGGAAGAGGAGCTTAAGCGACAGCTGCCTTTATTGGAGGATGCTTTTGTGAAACGGCTATTGAAAGGGGAATTTGATTCTCTGCAGGAAGTCCAGACATTAATGCATTCATTGCCGAACATGAATTTGAAACGAGAAGCCGGTCATGTTGCGATCATTCGAATTAACGGCTACAGCGGCTTGGTCAGCCAAGAAATTATTCATGAGCTGAATGCGGCAAGGCTTTTGATCAAAAAAAGTCTGGTTGATTCGAGGAGTGTTTTCCAACTCAATGTAACGGATATCGACTCGGATAAAATCGGGATTCTTATGACGCTTAAGGAAGAAACTGTCCAATTGGAAGGGGAGGACATGACGGGTAACCTGTCTGGATTGTTTGAACACCTTAGAGAATATGTGAAAGAGGAGTACCGGATTCAAATGACGGTTGCCATTGGCGGCAGCTTCCAGTCACTATCCGATAGCAGTCGTTCGTTTGAGGAAGCGAGAGGCGCGCTTGATTATTCGGTTTTTATGGAAGAAGCGGAAACGGTCTGGTATCGGGATGTGATTAAGGAATCAACGACCTATTACTATCCGATTGATATGGAGCTGCGCATGTTGAATGCGGTTAAGATCGGCGAACTGCAAGAGGTTCACCGTATTTTTGAACAGCTGCTGGCACACAACTTTACAGAACGGCAGCTATCAGCGGAGATGGTTCAGCAATTATTTGGCGAATTGAAAGGGACTTTCTTTAGGCTGCTGCAGCATAGTCCTTTCACGGATCAAGCTGTGTCGCAAGGGCTGAAAGCGCGGATTGAGCATTTGCAGCTCTCAGCTAGCCTCGATCGCTTCCGCCATGACATTCTTGAGCTTCTTGAAGCATTTTGCAGTAGAGTGCTGAAGAAAAAAGAAGATAGTACGGGGGAAATGATCAACAAAATTGTGGATTTCCTGGATGCGCATTACTCAGATTCAGATTTAAACCTGTATAAGATATCGGTTGATGTCGAGCTGCCGGAGAAGTACATTTCGCAGTTATTTAAGGATCATACGGGTGAAAATTTATCGGATTATTTGGAGAAGATACGGATTAAAAAGGCTACGGATCTGCTGTTTAACAGTCAGCATACGATTGATGAAATTTCGCAATATGTCGGCTATAACAGCGCGCATGCGTTTCGGAGAGCTTTCAAACGCGTATCGGGTGTTTCCCCTAGCTTTTACCGAAAAACGGTCAATTAATGCTGTTTCCGTATAAGCGTACCCTAGTGTTAGAAGTGTACCTATACAGGAGGTTCGTATTGTGATTTATTGGGGTAGTTCATGATTCCATTCGTAAAAAGGAGCTGTTAACTTTGAAATTACGTTATCGAAGCTATGCAAAAGCTTGGACGGAAGCGCTTCCTATCGGGAATGGCCGTCTCGGGGCCATGGTTTTTGGCGATCCGGAAGCTGAGCATTTGCAGTTGAATGAAGATACGCTTTGGTCAGGCCGTGGGCCTGTTGACGGAAACAACCCGAATGCGAAGAACGTTCTGGCTGAAGTTCGCGGGCTTCTTGCAGAGGGCCTTTATGAGGATGCCGACAAGAAGAGCAAGGGCATGATGGGGCCATACAATCAATCCTATATGCCGCTTGGCGACCTTCATTTGAAGTTTCTCCATGGTGGAGTGGTTCGCGCGTATGAGCGTAGTCTGGATTTGACGAATGCCATCACTGGGGTGGAGTACCGCATTGGGGATATCGTGTATAAGCGAGAGATGTTTGCTTCATTTCCGGATCAAGTCATTGTGGTTCGGATTGAAGCAAGCGTTCCAGGCGCTTTGAATTTCACAGCACGACTGGATAGCCCGCATCCCTATCGAACAAACACGAGTGCAGAGCATCTCTTCCTGCAAGGCATCTGCCCGGAGCATGTCGATCCGAATTATTACAACCGGGATCAGCCCGTCCTGTATGGAGATCCTGAGACAACGGAAGCGATGCGCTTTGAAGGGCGACTTGGCGTTCGTCTGGAAGAGGGCACTTCTACCATTGATCATGACGGCTTACATATTAGAAGAGCTAGTGCAGTAACGCTGATATTCAGCGCGGAAACCAGCTTTCAAGGATACGATAAACCTCCTGCGAGGGGAATTGGCGAAATGGCTGCCGCTAATGAGGAGCGGCTGGAGCGAGCTCTGGGCAAATCCTATGAGCAATTGCGGCAAGCTCATATCGATGATTACACGGCGCTCTTTGGTCGTGTCGAGCTGAGTCTTGGCGCCTCTGAGGCACCCGAGGAGTTGCCAACCGACCGGCGAATCGAGCAGTATGGGGCGAAGGATGCCGGGCTGGTAGAGCTGCTATTTCAATATGGCAGGTATTTGTTAATTGCAAGCTCACGCGCCGGGTCGCAGCCAGCCAACCTCCAAGGGATATGGAACAAAGAAATAAGACCGCCATGGAGCAGTAATTTTACATTGAATATTAACACCGAGATGAACTACTGGCTTGCGGAAACATGCCATTTATCTGAATGCCACGAGCCACTCCTTGGGTACATACAGAATTTGTCCCACAATGGACGGAAAACGGCTGAAGTTAATTATGGCAGCCGTGGCTGGGTGGCGCATCATAACGGAGACATCTGGTGCCAATCTGCGCCAGTTGGGGATTATGGGCAAGGCGATCCGGTATGGGCACTGTGGCCGATGTCGGCTGCTTGGCTGTGTCAGCATCTGTGGGAGCATTATGCGTTCACCAAGGATGAGCATTATTTGCGTGAGCACGCCTATCCGATCATGAGAGAAGCAGCACTTTTCTGTCTAGACTTTCTTCATACGGACGAAGGCGGCCATCTAATCACGTCGCCGTCCACGTCGCCGGAGCACAAATTCGTGACGGCAGACGGACAGAAGGCTGGTGTGAGTCAGGCAACGACGATGGATATGTCGTTAATTTGGGATTTGTTTATAAATAGCATCGAGGCTGTCAATGTGCTGAAGCGAGCGGATGACGAGTCCTTTAGGGACGAGATGACAGCAGCATTAGAGAAGCTGAAGCCGATGCAAATCGGCAAACACGGCCAGCTTCAGGAATGGTCAGTGGATTGGGAGGATGAGGATGTCCATCATCGTCATGTGTCGCACTTGTTCGGTATCTACCCTGGACGTCAACTGACGGAGCAGGAAACGCCGGAGCTGTATCAGGCTGCGCGAAATTCCTTGGAGCGGCGCGGAGACGGCGGCACGGGGTGGAGCTTGGCTTGGAAAATCTGCTTATGGGCACGTTTCCAGGACGGGAATCGAACGCTGCAGCTAATCTCCAATTTGCTTCAACTGGTGGAGGAAGACGGGACGAACTATCATCGCGGTGGCGTTTATGCCAACTTGTTCGATGCGCATCCGCCTTTCCAAATTGACGGCAACTTCGGATTTACCGCTGGTGTGGCGGAAATGCTCGTCCAATCGCATGCTGGCGAAATTTCCTTGCTGCCTGCTTTGCCAGACGCATGGCCTACTGGCTATGTGAAAGGTCTCCGAGCAAGAGGAGCGATAGGTGTTAGCCTCTCGTGGGAGGAAGGCGCTCTTCAGGAAGCAGAGCTCGAAGTGCAGTTTGGTGGAGGCTGCCGCATTCGCACCAAGAAGGCTTTGCTCTCGATTGAATCGGAAGGCAAGCAAGTACCTTTTGAACGCTTGATGGACGGTGTTATCCGTTTCGATGCGGAGGCCGGTCGAACGTACACGCTGCGCTGTGTATAAATGCTTATTATCAAACGGCGGGTTCCATCCGGATCCGCCGTTTGGTGTTTCTTCTGAGAAATGTACCTGTCAAATCCAAGTGTACCTTTTCTGATTTCAGCGGGTGTACGCACTATTTTGAGGTGTACCTTTACGCTGGAGGGAGAAATGTGGTCTTGTAGAGATAGAAAGCGCTACCAAACAGGAGGGATTGATCTGGATACCGTATCCGTCAGAGAAACACGCGCTCCGAGTGTCACCAAGAAGAAGTCCAGGCTGTGGATGGAGGCGAGAAGGAGCTTTCGGAAGCACTGGCAGTTCTACTTACTTATTATACCGGCTGTTCTTTACTTCCTTATTTTTAAGTACATTCCGATGGTGAATGCGGTCATCGCCTTCAAGGATTATAGCGTTGTCAAAGGGATTTGGCACAGTCCTTGGGCTGGTTTCAAGCATTTCAACCTGTTCTTCAATAATCCGCAATTTTGGGTGTTGATGAAAAACACGCTGTTCCTTAGTTTATATCAGATCGCTATTGGCTTTCCCGTTCCGATTCTGCTCGCCTTGGCGCTAAATGAAGTACGCAATGGCATTTTCAAAAGAGCCGTACAACTTGTCACCTACGCGCCTTACTTCATTTCAACCGTTGTCATGGTCTCCATGATTATGCTGCTTCTCTCCCCGAGATTAGGCGTGATCAATATCATTTTACAAAGCTTCGGCTTAGAAACGATCAACTTTCTTGGCATCCCGAGCATGTTCCGTAGTGTCTACGTATGGTCTGACGTATGGCAAGGTGCAGGGTACTCAGCGGTTATTTATTTGGCCGCACTGGCTGGGGTTGACCCATCGCTGTACGAAGCGGCTAAAGTCGATGGAGCTTCTCGTTTTCAGAAAATTATTCATATTGATATTCCCGGTATTATGCCTACAGCCGTCATCATTTTGATATTAAGCGTAGGGAACATTATGTCTGTCGGGTTTGAAAAAATTTATTTGCTGCAAAATCCGCTTAATCTCGAAACCGCTGAGATTATCGCTACTTATGTCTATAAAATCGGTTTGCTGAATGCGAACTTCAGCTTCGCAACAGCCGTCGGTTTGTTCAATTCGGTTGTGAATTTGATTCTGCTCTTGCTGGTTAATGCCATAGCCAAAAGAATCTCTAGTACAAGTCTTTGGTAAAAGAAAGGAGAGGACCCGCCAAATGATCAAGATGGGGCGTCGTATTCGCGAATCGACTGGGGACCGGCTGTTCCTAACGGGCGTGTATATCATTCTGGGAATCGCACTGATCGTCGTTCTTTATCCGCTAGTATTCATTGTCAGCTCATCCTTAAGCAGTCCGCTCGCTGTTTCATCAGGACGTGTGTGGTTATGGCCAGTGGATCTTACATTCGTGGGATACAAGGTTGTATTAAGCAATCCGCAGGTACTTCAGGGCTATGGGAACTCGTTGTTTTATGCCTTCTTCGGCACATTAATAAGCGTTACGTTAACGATTATTTTGGCTTATCCGCTATCGCGAAGAACTTTCTTTGGACGCAGCGCACTTATGATGTTCATTACATTTACAATGCTTTTCTCTGGCGGTCTAATACCTACGTATTTGGTCGTCAAACAGCTTGGTCTGCTCGATACGAGGTGGGCACTGCTTATCCCGCAAGCCATCTGGGTATGGCAAATCATTATTGCCAGGACGTTTTTCCAGTCTTCCATTCCAGATGAACTGGCGGAAGCGAGCGAAATGGATGGTTGCAGCGACTTTCGTTTTCTGTGGAGCGTTGTGCTTCCCTTGTCCAAACCGATCATCGCAGTGCTGATCTTGATGTATGCCATCGGGCAGTGGAATGCTTACTTTGATGCTTTGATCTATTTGAAAACACAAAGTTTATATCCGTTGCAGTTGATTCTTCGCAGTATTCTGATTCTCAATTCGGCGGCGTCAGGCAACATTGATGCGGCTGAGCAGCTGAGAAGACAGCAGTTTGCTGATTTGACCAAATACTCGCTCATTGTCATAGCAAGCTTACCTGTGTTGATCATATATCCTTTTGTGCAGCGGTATTTCGTCAAAGGGATGCTGATTGGCTCTGTGAAGGGATAAGAGACACCTAGGAGAGGTGGTGGTGCGGCCCCGAGATTACACGGAACAAAGCGTAATAACTTGGATAATAGCACATGCAGGGGTTACCATTTGACAACGAAAGGGAGAGGGCGCATTTGAAAAAAACAGTTTCAACCTTATGGATAATGCTGCTAACGATCAGCTTAGTTCTCACAGCTTGTACATCCCCAACTGCTTCTGATACGAGTACGCCGGGCGCAACGGGCGTGGCGAAACCATCGGAGGGCACTGGCGCTCCGGTTCCGATCATGATTTTTGCTCAACAAGATGCGAATATCGACCTGGCGACAAACAGCTTCTCCAAATTGGCGGAGCAGAAATTCAATATTAAATTTTCATGGCAGACGGTTCCTTTCGATGGTGCGGCTGAGAAAAGACAGATTTCACTGGCCAGTGGCGATTATCCGGATCTGTACATGCTGATTCCGTGGGTTGATAAATTTTCACAGACCGATATTCTTCGGTATTCCCAGCAGGGCGTGATTCTTCCGCTTGACGATCTCATTAAACAATATGCACCCAATGTACAAAAGGCTTTGGACAAATACCCCTACTTTAAGGCGATGAACACCGCGCCGGATGGCAAAATATATGGATTAACGCAATTGGTCGAATGTTACCACTGTTCGTATCCGAATAAAATGTGGATCAATTCGTCCTGGCTGAAAAAGCTAAATCTAACCATGCCCAAAACGCTGGATGATTACAAAAAAGTTTTGGAAGCGTTCAAAACAAAGGACCCGAATGGCAATGGCAAAGCGGACGAAGTGCCGCTTAGCGGATCTATTGAAGACTATGGGGTTCACATCATCCCTTACTTTATGAATGGCTATATCTATGATGACGATCGCACCTATCTCCTGCTGAATGATGGCAAAGTGGATGTAGCAGCTAACAAGGAAGAATGGAAGCAGGGACTACAGTTCGTGAAGTCTATGTATGACGGCGGCTTGATTGATAAGGGAGCATTTACTCAAAATGCTACAGCCTACAAGAAAATCGGCGACAATGCGGATGCGCAAATTTTAGGCGCTGGGGTCGCTATGCACCCTTACATTTTCATCACAGGCGGATCCGATAGTTCCAAAACGTACGATGCCGTTCCACCGCTGACAGGGCCGAATGGGGCGTTAGCGACTTATAATTATCCGAGCGATCCAGGCGCGACCTTCGTTCTTACGAATAAAGCAAGCAAGGAAGCGCAAATCGCCGCTATTAAATTAGTCGATTACATGTTTACGCAGGAAGGCCAAATTCGCGGTCACTTCGGTGAAGAAGGGAAAGACTGGCGGAAACCGAAGGATGGGGATTCTCCTGTAGAGAAGTCAGCGACTCCTCTTCTGGCGACGATTCCTACGCCAACGGGGGAAACTCCGCATAACTCGGCTTGGGGCCCGATGGCGCAATATTTCCAACCGAAGGAGTTCCGGGACAGTTGGGTTGCGGCTACGGATATCTATGACACAACTGGTTATGAGCGCAGATTGCAAGAAGCTACGCATCTGTATGATGGCAAGCAGCCAAAAGATGTATTCCCGCACTGGGCGATCTGGATCGATCCGTCAACAGCTGACGAAGCCGCTATGCTGAAGACGAATATTAAAAACTACATCGATCAGAATTCGCTGCAGTTCGTCACAGGCGCCAAAGATTTGAACAAGGATTGGGATGCCTATGTAGCTGGTTTGAATAAATTAAACCTAAAACGTTATATAGAAATCATGCAGCAATCCTACGATAAATCATTCAAAAAATAAGGCGATGGTCCTGTACGGCCCAGTGGTCGTACAGGACTTTTACGCTGCCAAATGATGGGTAAGGGAGAGAGTAACCATGAATAGTAGTGAGCAAGCGAAGCGACACCCAATTCGCTATGAGAAGCCAGCACCAGATTTCTTTGAGGGTGCATTGATGGGGAATGGCGGCCTTGGCGCCGTCGTCACAACACGTCCAGATGCGGTTGTCATCCATTTTGGACATAACAATGTGTGGGACATTCGAATTGCCGAGAATAATCAAGATAAAATTGGCACTTTTCAAGACGTGTTTAAGCAATTGAGGCAGATTCCGAATGAGCTGGAGTCGTTCCGAGAGAACGATTGGTATCGCGAATACTGTGATATGACGGCGGAGAACTACAGCAAACCATACCCTCGGCCTATGCCGTGCGGCTCTCTTCTCCTCGGCTATGACCGACGCAAGGCGGAAGTTCTTGGCCATAAAGTACATATTCACAACGGTCTCTGTGAAGTTTATTTCAAGCTGGAAGCGGGGGAGGCCACCCTGCAATTGTTTATCGAACCTGAGGCGGATCGGATGTGGATGAAACTTGTTTCGCCGGAAGGTGCTGTCGGCGGATTGTTCGACCGGGTCAAGCTTATCCCCGATCCAGATACGCCGAAGGAGCTGCCGGTTGCGCAGAAGGCGGTAGAGGCTGAGCGGAGTCAGCTTAGCTTCAGGCAGACGCTTCCTTGTGCGCCAGAGGGGAATAAACGCGATCCAAGGGATAAAGCGTTCCGCTTGGATGTTCGTGTAGCCGAGGACATGGAGGCAGCGGATACCGCAGGCGGCATACAAGCCAAGCTGCTCCAAACGGCGTCGTTCCTGGCTTGCGTGGAGCTGACAGAAGGCTTAGACAGTTCCGTTGCGGCAGGAGGGCTGCAGGAGCTGGAGGTTCCTACGGTGCAAGGGATTGCCGCCGCTTTCGCTGCTTGCGAGAACAATTGGGCATCGTATTGGAACTGCTCAGGCGTGAGTCTCGGTGATGAGTTTCTAGAGCAGATTTGGTATTGGAATTTATATTTCTATCACTGCTCTGTCAAACCCGAAGCGACCTGTCCGGGTCTGTTCGCGAATTGGAGTTATCGTTCCATAGGCTCGGAGTGGCATGGCGACTACCACATGAACTACAATACGCAGCAGCCGTTCTGGCTTGCTTTTTCCAGCAACCATGTCGATAAGCATCTGGCCTATGTCAATATGGTAGATCATATTCTGCCTGTGAGCCGAAAATGGGCGAGTGAATACTACGGCATGCGAGGAGCCTATTATCCGCATTCTGCTTACCCGGTCGAAATGAACATAATGCCTTATCCAGTGCCGCATTGGGGCTGGGAAGTTTGTGAAACTCCTTGGACGGTGCAGAGTCTGTGGTGGCATTACCTTTATACGATGGACCGGGATTTCCTGGCGAATCGAGCTTTGGAGCCAATAAAAGAAGCTGTGCTGTTTATGGTGGATTACATGAGCAGACCAGATACGCACGGAGAGGCGTGGGGGGATGATCGTTATCACATTTTCCCTACGGTCGTTCCTGAATTGTACGAATTGACGCCTGGTTTTAAGAAAAATTATGACTGCCTTGTTGATTTGACGCTGACCAAATTTGTGTTCCATGCCTTTAAAGAAGCTTGTGAAACACTCGGTATCGAGGAGGAAGAGGCGGATTTGCTGGGCAGCGTCCAAGAGATTTTAAGTAAATTCCCTGAATATGCAACGGCAGAATCGCAGCGTGGAACGGTATTCGTATCGGTGCCAGGGGAGGATGCCGAGGTTGTCTATAACACGCCGAACGGCATTATGACGATTTTCCCGGGAGAGGAACATGGCCTCCACTCAACAGGTGAAGCGTATCAAATCGCGCTCAATTCCTATCTGAATCATCGGAATGAAGGCGGTAACGAGCTTGTCTTCTACCATCTCGCTGGAGCACGAATGGGACATCTGGACCTGGAAAAGTTCAAACGGCAAATTAGCTACTGTCTGCTGCCTAACGGCACGTGCACCGACCGTGTTCTGCTGTCCGGCGGCAGGTACAGCGATACGCTGAGCTTTGATTTTATGAGCAGGGTCGGGATTTGGTTTGAGAACTTCGCGCTGCCGGTCGTCATTAATGAGTGCCTGCTGCAAAGCTATAACGGCATTCTTCGCCTGTTCCCGAACTGGCCAAGCGAGCAGGATGCCGAATTTGCCACGCTGAGGGCGGTCGGAGCTTTTCTGGTGAGCGCATCGATTTCAGGAGGCGAAGTGCAGTGGGTCGAGATTGAAAGTGAGGCGGGTGCTGAGCTGAGGTTCTATAATCCATGGGAGCACGGGGCCGTGTGCAAGCAAGCTGGCGGAGATGTGACCATCTACGATAATATTGTTCAGTTGTCTACAAGCCCTGGCGAGAGAATCCGGTTGGTGAAAGCTAACGCTCAAGTAGCGGCAAGTTGAGCAGAAAATGGCCTGATCTCTGTGCCGAAGGGCAGGGAGTTAGGCTATTTTCTTTCGGAAAATAGGTGCGTTTGCTGGTGTGGTATATCGGAGCCAGCCACCTTAACTCATTCATGAGGCTGAGCGCCCCCCACGAAGCTTTGCTTTCAAACTATTGAGGAGGCGATTACTAGTTACCTCCACGTAACTAACTTAATTATTTGATATTATGTGAGAAACTTTTCACTACTTATATTCCTTAACCAACTATTGATATAATAGTAGAGCCTGTAATTGAAAATATTAGGAGGAAGAAATGAGATGAAATATCGTAAATTAGGGCTTTCAGGGTTAAAGGTAAGTGAAATTAGTTTAGGTAGCTGGTTGACATATGGTGGTTACGTTGAGCGTGAGAATGCAGTCAACTCCATTCATAAAGCTTATGAATTGGGAGTTAATTTTTTTGATACAGCGAATGTGTATGAGCGTGGTGAAGCGGAGAAGGTCGTAGGCGAGGTTTTGAAAAATTATCCGCGTCATTCCTACGTGCTTGCTACCAAGGTGTTCAGTAAAATGGGTGACGGGCCTAATGATAAAGGCCTTTCTCGCAAGCACATTTTTGAACAGCTGCATGCGAGTTTACAGCGACTTGGTACGGATTATGTGGATGTGTACTATTGCCACCGCTATGATCCGGAAACTCCGATTGAAGAAACACTGCGGGCACTCGATGATCTCGTTACACAAGGGAAAGCGCTGTATATCGGGGTAAGCGAATGGACAGCCACTCAAATGGCCCAAGCATTAGCCGTAGCTGATAAGTATTTACTGGATAAAATTATCGTTAACCAGCCTATTTATAACCTTTTTAACCGTTATATTGAGAAAGAGGTTATTCCGTTAGGTGAGAAACAAGGGATTGGTCAGGTGGTCTTCTCGCCACTCGCGCAAGGCTTGTTGACGGGTAAATACAAATCCGTTTCTGACATCCCACAAGATAGCAGAGCAGCGAAGCTGGATAATTTCCGCAAAGGTTTGACCGAGGAAAATATCGCCAAAGTGCAACAGCTTGAAGCCGTTGCAGCAGATTTGAACATTTCTATCGGGAACTTAGCGCTTGCTTGGATCTTGCGTCAACCGAATGTTTCTAGCGCCTTAGTAGGTGCGAGCCGTCCTGCACAGGTTGAGGACAATGTGAAAGCTTCGGATATTACCTTATCTTCAGAAGTTTTAGAGCGCGTAGAAGCGATTATGACGAAGTAATAATAGTTAAATCTTAATGCTCTTCATCTTAAATCTCTTCAAAGGAGAAAAGCTATCATGGAAAAGCGTCTATATGGCAAAACAGGCATGCAGGTAAGTGTTCTAGGCTTTGGCGGCGCTGAAATCGGCTTTTCCTCGGCTTCAACCGAAGACGTGGACAAGCTTCTAGGCAGTGCGCTAGATGCTGGTTTAAACGTGATTGACACAGCTGAATGCTATAACGTGAGCGAAGAGTTAATCGGTAAAACGGTATCGCACCGGAGAGATGACTACTATTTATTCACCAAATGCGGCCATGCGTCTGGGTTTGACCTCCCTGACTGGGACCCTAAGCTGCTAGAAATGAGCATTGACCGCAGCTTAAAACGTCTGAACACAGACTATATCGACGTGATTCATTTGCACAGCTGCTCGGAAGAATTACTTCGGCGGGGCGAAGTGATTGAGGTTTTACAGCGCGCGAAGGAGCAAGGGAAAACGCGTTTCATCGGCTACAGCGGTGATCATAAAGCGGCTCAGTATGCGGTTCAATCCGGCTTATTCGACTCGCTTGAGACTTCCATCAATATCGCCGATCAGGAAGCTATTGAACTTACCATCCCGGGTGCTATTGAAAGAGGCATGGGTGTGGTTGTGAAACGTCCGATTGCCAATGCAGCTTGGAAAACAGGGGAGAAGCCGGAGAGTGCTTATCATCACCCTTATTGGGAGCGTCTGCAGCAGTTGAAATACGAGTTTCTGCAGGCGGAGCTGCAGGAGACTATTGAAGTTGCTTTGCGTTTCACGCTGTCTGTACCAGGTGTCCATACCGCAATTGTCGGGACGGCTAATCCGGGGCGTTGGCTGGAAAACGCGAAGCTGCTGGAACGAGGCAATTTACCTCAAGAAGCTTATGAGACTATCCGCAAAAGATGGCAGGAGATTGCCGAAGTCGATTGGATTGGTAAAGGTTAACCCTAGTTAACCAACTGTGGGTATTTGACGGTTGGTCTTTTTTTTCCAAAAAAAGTATTGACGAATGCGTATATTGTTGGTAAATTAAAACCAAGTAAATTGATCAGAATAATTATGTATCGACCGGACCACCGGAGACACATGCTTAACTTCCATTACGGGAGAGCTGTGTCTCTTTTTGTATTGTTCAGTGCGCTAGATAGAAAAGGGAGGTTCTTTTATGAAAAAAAGTTTAATCGTTTCATTTATTTTATCCACGCTTCTCGTCACAGCGTTAAGCGGTTGCGGATCGGCTTCTAAAGCGGTGACAGGTTCTGCAGATACGAAGGCGCCAGCGACTGCCAAAACAGAGAAGAGTACAACAATTCGAATTGGCTATCAGAAATACGGTACGGTGAATTTCCTGAAAGCAAATGGGGAGCTCGATAAAGTGTTAAAAGAAAAAGGCATCACGATCCAATGGACAGAGTTCCCCGGTGGTCCTCAATTACTGGAAGCTATGAACGTAGGGAGTATAGATGTGGGGCATACCGGAGAAGCGCCGCCGATTTTTGCGCAAGCTGCTGGCACGCCGCTCGTTTACTTGGGTCATGAGCCGGCAAGCCCTGCCAGTGAAGCGATCCTCATCCCGGAGAAGTCGGAGATTAAATCCGTTGCTGAGCTGAAGGGGAAGAAGGTGGCCTTGAACAAAGGTTCGAACGTTCACTATTTATTAGTGAAGCAGCTTGAAAAGGCTGGTTTGAAATATGAAGATATTCAAGTCGTGTTCCTCCCTCCGGCAGATGCCAGAGCCGCTTTTGAGAAAGGCAGTGTAGATGCTTGGGTGATCTGGGATCCATTCTTTGCAGCGGCTGAGACTTCAGCGAAGGCTAAGATTCTGGCTGATGGCAAAGATACCGTTGCGAATCATGAGTTTTATCTGGCTACCCGGTCCTATGCACAAAGCAATCCAGAGACGGTAAAAACGCTCCTGGAGCAGCTGGCGAAGGTCGATACTTGGTCCAAGGATCATCCGAAAGAGCTGTCCGAAACCTTGTCACCGCAGCTAGGCATTGATGTCCCATCTCTGGAACGTGCAGCGAAACGCAGGACATACGGCATTCAACCGATTGATGATGCTCTGCTCAGTGAACAGCAAAAAATAGCTGACAGCTTTTTCAAACTAGGCCTTATCCCTAAAGAGATTAATGTGAAAGATGCCGTATTGCCGGCTACGAAATAGCTTCGAGCTAACTAATAACGAATAAAGGGAGACGATGGAGATGGAAGTATTCTGGTTCATTCCGACACACGGGGACAGCAGATACATTGGAACTACGAAAGGGGCACGCGCAGTCGATTATGGCTATATGAAGCAAATTGCGCAAGCAGCGGATAGGCTGGGTTATGGTGGTGTTCTGTTGCCAACTGGAAGATCGTGCGAGGATGCATGGGTTGTCGCCTCATCCTTGATTCCAGCAACAGAGAAGCTTAAATTCCTTGTTGCCGTTAGACCGGGCTTGATGTCGCCCACCCTTTCTGCCAGAATGGCTTCCACCTTCGATCGCCTGTCTGATGGGCGTCTATTGATCAATGTTGTGACCGGAGGAGACACCCAGGAGCTCGAGGCAGATGGTTTATTCCTTGATCATGATGCCAGATATGATTTGACAGATGAATTCCTGCATATTTGGCGCAAGGAGCTTGCAGGCGAGCAAGTCGATTTCGCCGGAGAACACTTGCAAGTAAAAGGCGGGAAGATCGTCTATCCACCAATTCAAGCACCGTACCCGCCGCTTTATTTCGGCGGTTCCTCGCCGGCTGGGATTGAGGTTGCTGCGGATCATGTTGATGTTTACTTAACGTGGGGAGAGCCTCCTGCTCAGGTAGCGGAGAAAATTAAAACAGTTCGTGAAGCTGCTGCCAAACGAGGCCGAACGGTGAAATTCGGAATACGGCTGCATGTTATCGTGCGCGAAACAGCGGAGGAAGCATGGGCGGATGCCGATCGTTTGATTTCGCATCTGGACGATGAAACCATTGCCGCTGCGCAGAAAATATTTGCGCGCATGGATTCGGAAGGTCAGCGCCGCATGGCTGAACTGCATAAGGGCGACCGTACGAAGCTGGAGATTAGTCCTAATTTATGGGCAGGCATTGGACTTGTCCGAGGTGGTGCGGGGACGGCTTTAGTAGGTGATCCTGAGGCTGTTGCAGCGCGAATGAAAGAGTATGCTGAGCTAGGTATTGAGACTTTCATTTTCTCGGGTTATCCACACTTGGAGGAGGCTTATCGGACGGCGGAACTGCTATTCCCGCACCTGCCTCTGAAGAAGGGTGTGAATCGAGCGAACGAAACTGCCAACTACGTAAGCCCGTTCGGAGAGCTAATTGCCAATACGGAATTGCCAAAGCCGACGAAGGGGGTTCAGTATGGTGAAAACCAACCTGCCAAAGTCTCTGGGTAAACAATTACTCCCATGGGTACTTCCAATAGTGCTTATCGTGCTATGGCAGCTATTGGGACAATTTGGGGTGATATCCACTCGCATTCTATCTACACCTACGGCAGTGTTTACAGCGGGTGTTCATTTAGCGCAGAAAGGAACCTTATTTGAATATATCGGCGCCAGCTCCAAACGAGCTTTTATCGGTTTTGCTATAGGAGGCAGTATTGGATTTGCACTTGGCTTAATTAACGGCCTTATTCCCATTCTTGAAAAGATTACGGATACGTCGGTACAAATGCTGCGCAATATACCGCATCTCGCGATGATTCCTTTGGTTATTCTCTGGTTTGGCATCGGGGAAGAGGGTAAGCTCTTTCTGGTTGCGTTAGGTGTCTTTTTTCCGATTTATTTAAATACTTTTCACGGTATACGTTCTGTAGATCCGGGGTTAATTGAGATGGGCCGTGTTTATGGGCTTCGCCATTTCCATCTATTTCGTAAAGTCATCGTTCCCGGTGCGCTGCCCTCAATTTTGGTCGGTGTTCGCTTCTCATTAGGTATCATGTGGATAACTTTGATCGTGGCAGAAACGATATCATCCAGTTCGGGGATAGGTTACATGGCGATGAACGCCAGGGAGTTTCTGCAGATGGATGTCGTTATTCTGAGTATTCTGGTTTACGCCTTGCTAGGCAAAATATCCGACTATATGGCGAAGCTGCTGGAGCGCGCTTGGCTTCAGTGGCATCCGAATTTCTTGAAATCTTAGCGTAGAGGAGAGTGAGCGTGATGGCTGACACGAAGGGCATTCGATTGCAAGTGAAGCAGACGGCGAAGCATTTTGGTCAAAAGCATGTGCTGCATGAAATAGAGCTTGATGCAGAGCCAGGTGAGTTTATTGCGATTGTCGGACGCAGCGGTTGCGGCAAAAGCACGCTTTTGCGATTAATTGCTGGGCTTGATAAACCATCAAGTGGACAGATTGAGGTGGACGGCCAGCAAGTGAAGGGCATCAACTCGGATACACGCGTGTTATTCCAGGATGCCCGCTTACTCCCATGGAACCGTGTGCTTGCGAATGTTCAGGTCGGCGTGCGAGATGGCTCGCGCGTAAGGGCAGAACAAGTTCTTGCACAGGTGGGACTCGCGGACAGAAGCAATGAATGGCCCGGCGTCTTGTCAGGCGGGCAGCGCCAACGCGTTGCTCTGGCTCGTGCATTGGCCGGGCAGCCCCGATTGCTTCTGCTGGATGAACCACTTGGCGCTCTGGATGCATTGACACGCATTGAAATGCAGCAGCTGATAGAACGCCTCTGGTTTCATCAGCGGTTCACGGCTTTGCTTGTCACGCACGATGTTTCAGAAGCGGTTCAACTTGCGGACCGCGTGATTCTAATCGAAGAAGGCAGGATTGCCTTAGATGTGAAAATTACGCTTCCGCGCCCTCGCGTACGGGACAGCGGTTTCGCCTATTTTGAACAGTTGATTCTGGATCGCATTTTGGTAAAAGAACAAAATCCTCATTTTACAGATGTAGCAGCAAACAACAAATACGCCTTTTCCATTTAGGGTTTGCATCGTTAAATGAAAAAACCACTTCAAGGCGGCTGCCTTAGGAGTGGTTTTTTTGAATTAGCTAGTGGTTGATGGCGTTTCATACCTAGCCAAAGCCTTCTGAGCGGATTCCAGCATCCTCTTTTGCAAGTACTCACCCTGCGTGACGCGCACCCGTTTGCCAAGAAACCGCAGCTTGCTCAGCACGTATTCGGCTTCATTGTTTAGATAGGTTAGCCGAATTGTATATGTACCCTCTTTATCGTCATAGTCGACCTGCTTCTCGAAGCAAGAGAATGCATAAAGAATCCGTGACAATTCTCGATTATATGATTTGATGACAGCGATGGTTGCATGGATGTGACGTTTTTGCAGCAGCTTTTCAATTTGTACGTGTACCTCGGCAGCCCGCTCGGGGGAGAATGGCAGATCATGAATGGCTTCAATGTTGTCCAGCTTTGAGCTCATCATGGCGCGGTGTCTGAGATGATACCAGAGCAAGTACCAATCTTTTTTGACCTGAGAGTATTCGAGTTTGTATGGGAAAGCCATTTCATTGATAAAAATACGCTCATCCTTCACGCGGTAAGTAAGCCTGATGGCACCTTGTCGTGTAATAACTCGGCGGAGTGTGCGCAGCTGCGGATGAAACACATGTTTCTCTTTACTTCGCGCTTTCTCCGTGAACGCTTCAGACAAATCCAGGGCAGGTTCTATATCCAGAACCCTCTGAAGCTTCTCTAAAGCAGCAGGCGTGAAAGCATGTAAGGCAGCACTGTGATTCAGCATCGTTTTTAGCCAGGACCGCTCCACAGAAGTCACCATGAACGTCCCTGAATTTTCCAATCTCATGATCATATCATAGTTAAATATTTTCTCGAACAGGTTCATAATAGCCCGATAACTCCTTCCACTCCGCAATCATCTCCTGCCGGAATTCTCTGGGTTCTAGCACCTCACAGCTCGAGCCAAAACTTCGAATCCAAGGCTTAATTTCCGTAGTCCCATTGACGGTGATCTCGTAAACGAACGAATCTTCCAGCTCCTCTGTGATTTCTCCCCATTGTCCTTGTAGAAATACACGCTCTTTGATGAAATTCGGCCCAGATCGGCCCGGGTTGTAGAAGCGCGCTTTTACCGTTACAGCACTCCCTGTGTCTATGACCCAGCTTAGCTTAATTCGCTCCTCTAAATCCAACTTTTTCTCATTGAAAAATGAGGCATCGACCAGCTCGTCATGCTCAATCTGTGTCATCCCTTCGACCCGGAATTTACGGATGCCATGGCGCGAATCATTGGCTAGCAAATACCATCGCCCATACTGGTGATCGTACACGATTTGCAGCGGCAGAGCCTTCTGCAGCTGTCCTTCCATTTCCCGTTCGAATAAGGGATTCGTATTTTTTGAAGCGTAAGATTGGCCATTTTTGGGTGAAAAATAAAGGAATTGGATCTTGCGGCGCTGGGTGATCGCAGACAACAATCCGGACAAATGGGCTTCGTCCAAAATCCGAGAGTAGTACTGATATTTATACAAAAATGGCTCTGCAGCCATTAGTTCGGCTGAGTTCCGATTCATATGCTTTTTAAGCCCATCACGCAGTAAATAGCCTTGTACCGAAGGCACCTGTGTATTGGCCATCACATCTATGAAATCATAGAGATCAATAAGCTCATCCTGGGAAAGCTCGTCTATGAACGCATTATGTATACGGTACCGATAGGGGCGTGACCCCGAGGTTTTCATAATGACGCCGACTTCCTCCAGATATTTCAGGTCGTTTCGAATCGTTTTCTCATCCGGAAGAGTTGCCTCGCTGGGGATGCCTTTACTGCAAGCTTCAAGCAGTTCAATCGCGGTCAAAGGCTGCTCATTCAAAGCGGCTAGCAGCACAGCGATCCGCTGGCTTTCCGACTCTTTCAGCGATTTGGCCCGAAATAAGAACAGCAGCATGGGGTCCGTTGAATCGAAATAGCTGTAGCGCAGCATATCGGCAAATTCTTTGCGCTGCGCATCCTGTGCTTGCTGGTACATGGTCGAGATGATTTCTTTTAACCGGCGTAATGTTTTATCAAACGTATGTACCGAAATTCCGAGTCTCTCAGCAAATTGCTGCCGGCTATACGCTCCGCTTGTCAGTACGAACATTCGCAGAAATTGGATTTCTTTATCAAAGCTTTCCCTGGCCACACAATCCCCTCGCTCTTCCTCTAACCTGATCTTATTGTAGCAGGGGTGCGTTTAGGAGAAAATGGAAAACTTTTCAGGTGTCGTCATACTTTCGCCATGTTCGCAACATCCTAAATAAGAGAAGATAGCTGTAGAAGACAAACGGAGGAGAAATAAGATGGAAATGAAAATGAATCATCACGGCAACAATCATTATGAAATGGAGTTGGCTCATGGGCGCCTTCACGTTTTTGCTAACAACGAGGTGTTCCAATCTTTTGAGAATCGTGTCTATGAAATGGCGGACAACAACCTGCGGATTCCCCGCAATTTGCATATGAGCTACACGCCGGATGCTCACGTGGGGATTGGAACGTGCATCGGAACAACGGCTGTTTGGAGTCTGAAAGACGGCTTCGTTTCCCCCTCCATTGTGGGTGTGGACATCGGCTGCGGGATGCGTGTTCACACTACGTCACTGCACAAAAAAGATATACAAGACAAAGGTGTGCGCCGGGAGTTGATTAAAGCTATTGAGAAGTATGTGCCGACCAATGAGCGCACGAATACGAATTATGCTGACATTGACATTATGGAAGTTGTGAAACATGGATTAAAAGGACTTCCTGACTCGTATATCCCGAGTGAACGGTGGATGACGCATGTCGAGGAATCTACCTTCCAGTTCGACCATACTTATCTCGACAGATTGCCTGAGAAAATCGGGAAATATGCGCATGGCCAGCTAGGGACGCTAGGCGGAGGGAATCATTTTATCGAAATTCAATATTTGGAAATAGCCGAGAAACATCAGCAATTGGCAGCACAGTGGGGATTATTCGATGGTCAAGTGGTCGTCATGATCCACTCCGGCTCTCGCGCATGGGGGGCTAGATTAGGCCAAGAGTTTACCAAAGTTTTCAGAGAAGCGATGCAAAGTTGGGGGATTGAAAATCCTGACCGGAATCTCCTGTATGCTCCAATTTCGAGCGTTGAAGGCCAGACTTACTTAAATCTGATGTATTCAGCTTTAAACTTTGCAGTTAGTAACCGGCATATGATTGCCTTCGGTGTGCGCGAAGCGTTCAGGGATGTTTTTGGCAAAAAGGAAGAGCTGCCAGTGCTCTACGATCTCATGCATAACTATGCGCTAAAAGAATTTCATCGCAATCAGCCGATGCTTGTACACCGCAAGGGCGCGACAAGGGCCCTGCCAGCCGGACATTTCCTAAATACAGCTGCGTACAAAGTTACTGGCCATCCGGCCTTGATTCCGGGTTCGATGGGAACCTCATCCTTTATCATGGTGGGGCGAGAGGAAGGTCTCAAGAACTTTTACTCCATATGCCATGGCGCTGGTAGAGCAAGATCACGAAGAGCAACGAAAGAGCTGGTCACGGTCGATGAATTCGCGCAATCACTCAAAGTTGGTACAGAGGAAGAGATACTAGTGAACCATCGTTCCTTGCAAACGATCCTGGATGAGTGTCCGCAAGCTTATAAGGATGTGGATCAGATCATTGACAGTGTGGTAGGCGCTTCCCTTGCGGATGTGGTGGCGACTTGTAAGCCTATGGTTGGGATCAAAGGGGTGTAGACAAATAAGTATAACTAATCTTTCCGCCTCAGGGTGATTGACGTGATGTAGGTTTGGCTCGTATGATGTTTGTAAATGAATGGAAAGGAGGCCGACGATATGATTCGCAATCAAATTTCTATCCGTAACGTGACAATAGAATTACTCAGCATACCTTCGGTCTCAGCCGGGTTTGTGACGAATACGTAGGTCCTCTGTGGAGTGGCTTCGTTTAAATTTGACATGAAAAGCCGTAGACGATGTTGGTCTATGGCTTTTTTGTATGCACATTTTGAAGAAGAGAGGGTGAGCCCAGTGGCGTTGGATGTTAGTAAAATATACGCAGAACTTAAACAAATCGAACAAGAAGAGGGCGTTCGGATCTTATATGCCTGTGAATCTGGCAGCAGAGCATGGGGATTTCCATCCAAGGATAGTGATTATGATGTGAGGTTCATCTATGTAAGACCAGTGGAATGGTATTTGTCTATCCTTGAAAAACGGGATGTTATCGAGCGCCCGATCAGTGAGCTTCTCGACATCAACGGTTGGGATTTGAAGAAGGCGTTGAATTTGTTCCGTAAATCGAACCCGCCTTTGCTCGAATGGCTCCAATCGCCGATTCCATATCTGGAGCCGTTCAGCGTGACAGAGAAGATCCGCCAACTCTCTCCGCTGACTTTTTCCCCGCGATCGAGCATGTATCACTACCTGCATATGGCCAAAGGGAATTTCCGGGCATATTTGCAAGGCGATCTCGTTAAAATCAAAAAATATTTCTATGTGCTGAGGCCCATACTCGCATGTGGATGGATTGAGAAATACGGCACGATGCCGCCGATGGAATTTGAAGAGCTGGTAGAGCAAATGCTTCCAGACTCGACATTGAAACAAGAAGTATACACCTTGTTGACTCGGAAAAGGGCTGGCGTCGAATTTGACTTAGAGCCGAAAATATCGGTGATCAACGACTTTTTAGAGCGGCAAATCGCTTATTTTGAGGAAACCGCCACACACATTTCAGTCTCTGGAGAAAAGCAGGATCAAGCTTTAGATGTTTTGTTTCGAGATGCGCTGAAGGAGGTTTGGGGTTCATAGAGAGGATAAAATGGAATGAAAGAAAATTATGTCCAACACGTTCAGCTCCCTTCGGGGGTTGTCCATGTTTATGCAGCGCCTGAGCTGTTTAAAACGTTAGATTTTCAAATTTTTCAGATGGCTAACAACAATTTGCAGATCCCGAATCAAAAATTTATGAGCTACTCGCCAGACGTGCATGTCGGTGTAGGCACATGTATCGGTACAACGGCTGCGTGGCATGCCCACGATGGTTATGTGTCGCCTTCGATCGTCGGCAGCGATATCGGCTGCGGCATGAGAGTGCATATGACGAATCTGCATAAGGATGAGCTGAAAGATGTGAAGCTGCGTCGCAAACTCGTGAAGACCATTGAGAAATATTTGCCTGTGGAAGATCACGCGCGTGGTCACTTCTCCGATGTGCGTTTGGAGCATGTTGTAACCAAAGGTCTGCACGGCTTGCCGAAGAAATATATCCCGGATGGCTATACGCCAAGGAAGGCGACTTCCCTTACGCATGTTGAGTGCAGCAAATTTACATTGGATGAAAATGTGTTGAATCGCTTCCCGGATGCCGTCTGGCATCGTTCGCACCGACAGCTTGGGACGCTTGGCAATGGGAACCATTTTGCTGAAATCCAAGCGATTGAGATCGCTGAAGAGAACCGTGAAGTGGCGGAAGCATGGGGGCTGTTTGACGGCCAAGTCGTTGTTATGATCCATTCCGGATCACGTGCTTGGGGCGGCTCTGTTAGCCAAGTAAGCAGCAGCGACATGGGGAAGGTTATGCGGACGCTGGGATTAGGAACCGCAGATCCGAAGCTGCTTTTTGCTCCGCTCGAGCATCCGGTAGCTCAGACCTATGTTAACTTGATGTACTCAGCGCTGAATTATGCTGTTGTGAATCGCCATCTCATCGCTTATGCGATTCGTGAGGCTGGTAAAGATGTTTTTGGCTCAAAGTTTGAAATGACGACCTTATATGATCTCATGCATAACTATGCCTGGGAGGAGAAACATGGGGGCGAGTCCTATTTTGTACACCGCAAAGGGGCGACGCGTTCGCTTCCCGCAGGACACCCGGATAATCCGCAGCCTTATATGCACACAGGGCACCCCGCGCTGATTCCAGGTTCGATGGGAACGGCTTCGTATATCATGGTTGGAGCGCCTGGCGGCCAAGCCAACTTTCACTCCATTTGCCATGGCGCAGGCCGCATCCGTTCGCGAAGTGCAACGAAAAGGTTGATTACGCTGAGTGAATTTGCCGCTTCCATGCGTGTTGGGACCATTGATGAAATCGTTGTGAATCAAAAGTCATTAGAGGCGATTCTCGATGAATCTCCGCAAGCTTACAAAGATGTCGATCAAATTATAGAGAGTGTCGTCGGAGCGGATTTGGCTCAGGTTGTAGCGAAGTGCAAGCCCATGGCGACAGTAAAAGGTGCCAAATGAAGAGGGATTACAACGTGAAAATAAGAGAAGTAACTACGGCGGCCGTATCCGCTCCGAACGGTTCTGGAGGCAGCCCGCTTACGGCATATGGGGATTATGCTTATGTGCTGGGGAGCATTCAAAGCGTGCTGAGCGATTTATTTGGCAAGTATTTTGAACCCTATGTAAGTGATGATGGGAAGGAAGAATATTGGGAGTTGTTGGAACAGGATATCAAAACGGGAAGTCCTCATGTCCAACATGTTACGAAAATTTTCGATCATATGGAGTCTCGTGCATTTGGCATGCAAGGGGATAGTGAAGCTTCGGCATACCGTACATTTCCGACCTTGCGCAATAACGTCTTTGCCTATCCGGCTTGGGGCATCGCGCTGGCAAGGGTACCTATTTTTCGGATGCATGGGATTGGTGCTGAGGATTTTGTTTTTGCTGTGGATGACGCCAGTCTTAAGCGGTTTCTGGAACAGTCGCGGCAGCGCCGGAGAGATTTGGATCGGCGGCAAGTGACGATTTTTACAGATGGACCCCATGGTATGGAAAAAGAACTTGCACCTATAACTCGCATGGTCGACCGTACCGAAGTCATTATGAAGGATGAAGTGAAGCGAGAGATCTACCGATCCATCGATCAGTTTTTTGATGAGGATCGCACCTTTTTTAAAGAATATCAGCTTCCTTATAAAAGAGGCATTCTCCTCTATGGCAAACCAGGGAATGGGAAAACAACGCTTGTGAAGTCGATCGCAGGCAGTGTGAAAGCACCTGTTGCTTATTGGCAAATCACAGAGAATACGTGCAGCGATTCCATACAAGAGGTATTTCAAGCGGCGGCGAATCTAGCACCCATGATTCTTGTTATTGAGGATATCGATGCGATGCCCCAGCGGGCTAGGTCTTATTTTTTGAACATTTTGGACGGCGCAACATCGAAAGAGGGCATTTTTCTCATTGGAACGACGAATTATCCGGAACAAATTGATCCAGCACTGATGAACCGCGCTGGGCGTTTTGACCGCGCTTATGAAATTAAGCTTCCTGATGTGACGCTAAGGCAGATCTATTTGGAGCAAAAAGGGATCGGCAAGCTGTTATCCGATGATTTTATGAAGGTAACTGCGAAGCAAACGGAAGGATTTACTTTTGCCCAGTTAAATGAATTGTACGCAGCGGCAGCGCTTCAGTGGCATTATGAGCAGAGTGTGGATATAGAGAAGCTGGTGAAATCAATGAAATCAGATTTGCAAAAGGGGCAATCGATGTCGTGGCTGAAAGAAGACTCGGAGGTTCGGGTTGGATTTATGATTCGTTAGTAAATACAGATTTAAGGATGTGATTCAGGATGGTAAGTACACATGTACAAACAAGGTTAAGTAAGTTGATGAGTAAAATACTGCGGCATTCTCCGGAAAAATTCGGGCTGCAGCTCGACTCTGTTGATGGTTCTTGCGCGGTTTCAGATTTATTACAAGTGATTCGCACCCAGACGGAGTGGTCCGAGCTTAGCTTGCAGGATCTAGAGGAAGTGGTCGAGCGCTGTGAAAAGCAGCGCTTTGAGATCATTGGCGAACGCATCAGAGCAAGGTATGGGCATAGCCATGATAAAGTGAGCTACCCTACTGGAGTACCTCCAGTAGTGCTCTATCATGGTACGAATGCGCAAGATGCGCCGAAGATATTGGAGCAAGGATTGCGCCCTATGCAGCGTCAATATGTTCATTTGTCTGAAGGGCTGCATTTTGCGACACTGGCTGGTAAGCGCAGAGGGGAACTTGTGATTTTAAACATCGATTCGGTGAAAGCAAGCCTTGCGGGGATCAAGTTCTATTATGCAGGTAATGAAGTCTGGCTTGCGGACGCCGTTCCTGCGGAGTTTTGCAGCATTTTGGGCATAGAGGAGAGGAGTGGTCGGGGTGAATAAGCTTATTGACATCGGAGTTAATTTGATGCATCGATCTTTTGAAGGGGACCGTGATGTGGTAGTCACACAAGCACTTGAGGCAGGTGTATCGCCTCTGATCCTGACCGGCACAAGTGAGCGGAATAGCGATTCGGCTGCGCGGTATGCGGCGAAATTCCCTGGGCAGCTGTTCACGACAGCTGGCATTCATCCGCATGATGCGCAGAATTGTACATCGCAAACGCTGGATACTTTGCGACGATTAGCGACGAAACCGCAAGTTGTTGCGATTGGGGAATGCGGCTTGGATTACAACCGCGATTTCTCGCCTCGTGATATCCAGCGCAAATGGTTCGAGGAACAGATTAAGCTTGCCTGTGAGCTGGAAAAACCTCTCTTTCTGCATGAGCGAGAGGCTCATCACGATTTCGTGCGTATTTTGAAACCTTACTTAAGCAAAGGGAATTATAAAGCTGTTGTCCATTGCTTCACGGGGTCAGCTCAGGAGCTTGAAGCCTATCTGCAGCTCGGTATGCATATTGGGATTACGGGTTGGATTTGCGATGAACGTAGAGGCAAGCATCTGCGCGAGCTGGTGAAGCGGATACCATTGGATCGTCTGATGCTGGAAACCGATGCCCCTTTCCTGACGCCTCGTGATTTGCCCGTTAAGCCGCAGGATGGCCGGAATGAGCCGAAGTTTCTTCCGCATGTGGCAGCAACCGTTGCTGCTTGTTTAGGTATCTCGGTGGAGGAGGTTGCGGAAGCAACGACGAGTACGGCGAAGGCGTTTTTTGGACTGCGTTAGCGTCCAATGCTGCCTCTCCGCCTAGCACCAAAGTAACGCTGAATTCTTGTCAGCGTAATGAGTTCTCCTCCTCATGAATATTCGCTGCTACCGCGCTCTTAAACAAACTTAACTACGGAGGAGAAGCTAACTCCTCCAATGCTTCATTCCTCCCCGGGCGAAGGGGAACTACAGAGCGCTATTTCGATGCGATGCTGGTATTTGGCCACATGAAGGGAACTATGGTGCGCTATTCGTCCGTTTTCGGGGAGAAAACGGGGTTTGGCGGGCAAATAAGGCCCTGTAGTTCCGCTTGGATGCGGAAAAGGGCTGAGTTTGCTGGAATAGCATACCGTAGTTCCTCGAAGATGGCTCGTCAGCCAACTTAACTCAGGTCTAACGTCGAACCCCTCCGCCTAGCACCACAGTAACGCTGAATTCTTAGCAGCGTTACGAGTTCTCCTCCTCATGAATATTCGCTGCTACTGCGCTCTTAAACAAACTTAATTATGGAGGAGACATTCTAACTCCTCCAATGCTTCATTCCTCCCCGAATGTAGCTCGTCAGCCAACTTAACTCAGGTCTGACGTCGAACCCCTCCGCCTAACACCTCAATAACGCTGAATTCTTAGCAGCGTACGTTATTACTGTTCTATTCAAGGTGACAAAACCATACCCATGAAAAAGGAAAAATTGGGAACTATGTGGAAACAGTTTCTATGACTAAGCATAATCTGGCGCATAAGGAGGTCCTACTCTTGAAAAAATGTAAACAAGCCTTTATCTGCATCGCATTCGTACTAGGTTTGCTAATAGGCTTCAACACGCCATCAGCCTACGCTTGTTCCCGCGGTCCGACAACGCTGGAGGCGGAATTTTTGACGGCGAGCGCCATTTTTACGGCAAAAGTGACTAACGTGGAAGCTGTCTATCCCTCACAAAAAGTGGCCAGCGTGGAAGCGTTGAACATCTACAAGGGAAAGGCGCCCACCTTTGTGGTGACCAATGATGATTCAGACCAATGCGGCGCGGGGATCGAGCCTGGAAAAACATATTTGTTTTTCGCTCAAGGATGGGCTATTCCTTACGTAAGCGTATTTGATGCACATGCAGCAAATACGGATCAGACAAATGAGCTAGTACGCTGGCTCGCAGAACGAATGAAGGAGCAGCCGACGCCGAGCACTGAATCGCTTCTTGCCTATAGGCAGGGGGAAATCAGGCTGTTTTTGAATAAGCAGGATATAGGTTTAATAACCAAAGCGTTCATAACGGATAATTCCGTCTATGTATCGATATCTTTTATAAACGATATGTTTCCCGATTCGACCTTCGATTGGCAAAATCAGACGCGCTCAATCGTTCGAGGCGATGACACGTTCATCCCTTTGCGCGACGCCGCTGAGACATTAGGTTATGAAGTAGAATGGATCGACGCCACATCGTCTGTCATCCTGCATACCCCGCTTGAACAGCGGAGCGGGTCCAAAACGCTGGCCATGCGTTACATTGTTAACGTCGGACTGGAAGGTACTCTGGAAATTGATCGATTAACCGCAGACGAGATCACTTATCGGTCTTACAATGGGCATTTGCCGGAAGGGGCGGAAGTAAAGCCGCAGACGCATCCTTTTTCAGACGTGTTAAAAGCAGAGTTGGGCTACCGCCAGTACGTTCTTCAATTTTTTGTGAAAATGGAGCAGGGCGAGGTGAGGCTGTTAGTGGCTTCTGATCTCCTCAGCCGAATCGAAAATGACCCGTCTTTCCGAGAGAAAGTAGGAGCGAAACTAGGTAAAAAGATAGAAACGCTGCCTGCGCATAGGCTGTTGACTGCTGCGGATTTTGAGTGAAAAAGCCGAATCTATGAATGAATTCAGCCATTTTGTCATTTTCATAGTATAATAGTTCCTAATGACATATGGAGGAACTAAAATGACATTAATTAAGCAGCTTCAAGCACCAGAAGAATTTGTTGGTTATTATCTCATCAAAGAATTAGAAGTCAAGCAAACAAACACGACGCCTGCTAAGGATTTCATGGATATCGTGCTGTGCGACGCCAGCGGGCAGATTTCAGCGAAAATGTGGGACGTCAGTGCCGCAGATAAGGAAACCTTTTTCCCGATGACATTGGTGAAGGTTCAAGGGGTCGTTCAGACCTATCGCGATAGATTGCAAGTAAAGATTGCTAGAATACGCAAGGTACTGCCAGAAGATGGCGTGCAAATGACTGAGTTCATCCGGTCGGCTCCTATAAGTCCTGCCGATCTTATTCATACCATAAATGGCGTTTTGGAAAGCATCGAGCATCCAAACATTAAATCGATCGTTTCTTTCTGCGTAGCGAAGGTTGGGGAGAAGCTTAATCATTATCCTGCTGCCAAAACGCACCATCACGCCTATTTCGCGGGGCTAGCCTATCACATTGTGCGGATGCTGGAAATTGGCGAGTTCATATGTAAACAGCGCCCATTTCTTAATCCGGATCTAATTAAAGCAGGCATCATTTTGCATGATATCGCGAAACCCGAGGAAATGATTGCGCAGCTGGGCATCGTGACGGAGTACAGTGTGCAGGGCAAGCTGCTCGGTCATATCTCGATGGCGTCGAATTGGATTACGGAGGCGGCTTTGCACCATGCCTTGGATTTGCAATCCGACGTTGTTATCGGTCTGCAGCATATTGTGCTGTCGCATCATAATTTGCCGGAATGGGGAAGCCCTGTGCTGCCGCAAATTCCCGAAGCTGTTGCTTTGCATTATATCGATTCGATGGATGCGAAGCTGCAGATGGTCGAGGATACTTTGCAAGTGACTCCGGAGACGGACGCTTGGACACCGATGATTCGCGGATTAGAGAATAAGGCGATGTATCGTTTGAACTTATAATATAAAACCGTCAGGGCTATTGAAGCCCTGACGGTTTTTTTGTGTTTAGGAACAAAGGTTAAAGCTCCAGCCCTGTCCCCTGCTTAAAACGCTTGATCACCACTTGCGTGTTCACGCGAACAACGCCATTCAGTTTGTAAATGTTTTGATACAAAAATGCCTCTAACGCAGCTTCATCTTTCAGCAGAGCATGCATATGCAGTGAACTGGTTCCTGTCATTTGATAAATCGAGATGACATTGGGATCAGCTGAAAGCTGATTGCCCACCTCTTCGGCAAACCGCGGTTCTACCTCCACTTCGAAAAAAGCGCTGACGACCTTTCCTAATTTTGTTGCATTCAATCGAATGGTGAAGTTCTCGATGACTTCATTGTCGATCAGGTTTTCTACCCGTTTTTGAATGGCTACACGCGAAAGATTGAGGATTTCGCCAATTTTGGCGTAGGAAAGGCGGCCATTCTCATGCAGCAGCCTGATAATTTCTTGATCCACTTGATCGAGATGAGGAAGGTCCATTATGACACAACTCCTTACATAGAAAAATATATACAGTTGATTATAAAAATAATATTTTCACGAAAAAACAACACTATTAGCGCCGAAAATCAAAAACTGTTAATTAGTTTTCCTTTAATCCACTAAAAAACGTTACATATTGTTTGGTTTTCATTTACAAGTGACGTTGACGGAAAAGATTGCCGCTCCTATAATCATGTTAATAAACATAACACATAAAAAGTAATTTTTAAACCATGTAATGAAAGTTAACGCAAGAAAGGTGGTGGCAATCGAGTGTCCAAGAAGCTGATTTACAACGGTACGATTTTGACCATGGATGCCACCAATCAGATATTCAAACCAGGCTATGTCTATCTGGAGCACGATATCATCGTGGAAGTGGGCGCATGGAGCGAAGACGGAAGCATGGATCACCTGAAGGTGCAAGCGACGTATGTTTACGATGCATCGGGAAAAGTTGTGATTCCTGGAATCATTAATGGGCATACGCATTTGTTTCAAACGTTCATGCGAGGTGTTTCTGATCACTCCCCGCTTGCACAGTGGCTGAAGGAAATTATTTGGCCGATGAGCCTGGCGATGGAGCCGGAAGATTTCTATTTAGCTGCATTGATTGGATGTATTGAAAATCTGAAATCAGGCGCCACGTATATGATGGACCATCATTATATCCATACCTACCCGGAGAATGATGCGAGTGTGCTGCGAGCCATGGTCGATTCCGGCATTCGCGGGCATTTGGCCCGAGGAGGGTCAGACTTAGCAGGCGAAGTTCGATTGCGGGAGACCGAGGAGCAAATCTTTGGTGCTACGGATCGCTTGCTTGATGAATGGGAAGGGGCTGCTTCAGGACGTATCCGCATAGCACTTGGGCCGCTGAATTTATACGGCTGTTCGCGTGGCTATCTGGAGCGAGCGGCGGTTTTTAGCCGGGATCGCAATCTCATTTCACACGTACATGTGGCGGAAACGAGCGAGCAAATCGATACGACGATGGCACGTTACGGGCTGCGCAACCTGGAACTCCTGAATGAAGTTGGCCTTCTGGGCGAGCATACGCAGGTTGTGCATGGTGTTTGGCTGGATGATGGCGAGTTAGCGTTGATTCGTGACCAAGGTGCATCGGTGATCCATTGTCCTGTCTCCAACATGTACCTTGCATCTGGCGTGGCCCGAGTTCCGGAAATGCTGCGCATGGGTATAAATGTCGCACTGGGGACGGATGGTCCCGGCAGTAATAACTGCCAAGACAATTTAGAGGTTCTAAAGTTTACAGCTTGTTTGCACAAGGTAAATGAGCTGGATGCTACGTTGCTGCCTCCGATGGAAGTGCTGCGTATGGCGACGGTGAATGGCGCGAAGGCGGTTGGGAGGAGCAATGAATTGGGCAGTCTGGAGCCTGGCAAGAAGGCAGACTTAGTGACCGTAGATATGAGGAAGGCACACATCAGTCCTGTTCATCGCGCCTCTTCCGCATTAGTGTACAATGCGAACGGTAATGATGTGGATCTTGTCATAGTTGGCGGTAAGGTGGTTGTAGAAAAAGGGGCATGCTCCTGGGTGGATGAGCAGGAAATTTTACAGAGAGCACAAGTGAGGGTTGATATCCTGCGTGCCAAATTAGCGGGAAAGTATCCTATTTTCGCAGAAAACGAGTAGTTTTCTCCCTATTTTCATATTCACCTAATTTCATAAATTCTGTAGGAGGATGATAGTTATGGCCTTACAACGTCTACATGATCCTGTTCTTGAAAATGATTGGCATGCGGTGTACCTCGCGTCAGAACTGAAGGAGCAGCCTGTCGGTGTCATTATTTTGGGCGAAAGAGTGGCGGTTTACCGTTCCAGCAAGGGGGTTCATGCCATGCAGGACCTATGCGTTCATCGTGGAGCAATGCTTTCCAAAGGCTGGGTTCAAAACGATGCGCTAGTCTGCCCTTACCATGGCTGGCAATATGATTCTTCCGGGCAATGTGTGTGTATTCCCGCACAGCCAAAGGGGGAGAAAATACCGCCAAGAGCCAAAGCCCAGCTTTTTCATTGTGAAGAAAAATACGGTTTTATCTGGGTGTGTATCGGTGAGCCGACAGCGCCGCTGCCTCATTTCGACGAGTTTGCCAATCCTGCGTATCGTCCACTGCCATGCGGTCCTTACAAGGTGGCGGCAGCAGGTACGAGAGTGATCGAAAACTTTACGGATTTCGCCCATCTGATGTTCGTCCACCAGAATTTGCTTGGACACCCGGATTATGCGGAGCTGCCTGATTTCGAGGTCGTAAAGGAAAAGGAACGCATTTACATTGAACAGATTCCAATTTTTCAGCCTGTAGCCCACTCCGGTTCAGATAAAAGTGAAGGAACGACTTACGTTTATATGAAGGAAGTGTACCGGCCTTTGTCGGCACGTTTGTCCAAAGCAGATCCGAGCAATGGCCAAACCTTATGGATCATGCTCACGGTGCTCCCAGTGGCCGCAGAAGAATGTATTGTTCACATGATGGTATCACGTAACTATGCATTTGATGTGGATGATGCGAATTTCATCCGATTTCAGGATATTGTATTCGATCAAGATGCGAAGGTCATTGAGACACAGAAGCCTGAGCTGCTTCCGCTTGATTTACAAGTGGAACTCAATCACAAGGTAGATCGATTCTCCATCGCCTATCGCCGTTGGTTGAGGGAACTGGGAGTCAAAGTTGGTGTCATATAAATTCATTAATGTTCGTTTTTAAGGCATGAATACAGCTTGTCATTGATGTAATCCTTGAAAATATTATAAAAAGACGTACTTTTATTGTGATTAAACACAAAACGTTAGTATCTTCGTTGACGTGTATAGACGATCAATTCTATATTTGACTAAAGGTCGATAAGTACTTTGTAGAGATAACCAAATATGGAGGGGATGTTCAAATGAAACGATTAAATTATACGAATCCGCTAGTCGCCAAACGCCCGGTACTCTTGTCAGTTAGCTTCATTGCGATCTCAAGCATGCTTGCAGCCTGCGGTAGTGGAAGTACCTCAGTTTCAACATCGCCCAGTGCACCACCTTCCACAGCGCCAGCGGCTTCTACAGCTCCTGCCGCATCAACTGCTGCTGCGGCGCCGAAGGCTATCGTTCCAGCAACGGTTGTTTTGAACTGGTTCGCTGAGCCAGAGCACGGCGGGAACTTTGCAGCGTTAGCCAAAGGTTACTACAAAGATGCAGGCTTGGATATGACGCTGATGCCAGGCGGACCTCAGGTGTCTTCTACACAGATTGTTGCCTCAGGCAAAGCGCAATTCGGGATGGCCAATGGCGATGATATTTTGGTGGCCAGACAAGAGGGAATTCCAGTCGTCGCGATCGCAACCTCCCTGCAGAAGAGCCCGCAAGCTTTGTTTTATCACAAAGATTCAGGCGTGAAAGATTTTGCTGATCTAAATGGGCACAAAGTTTATGTGGCTTCCACTGCGAGTTTCTGGCAGTTCATTAAGAAGAAATACAAATTGGACTCGGCGCAAGAAATGAAATACACAGGCCAATTAGTCAATTTTGTCAATGATAAAACATCGCTCACGCAAGGTTATGTGACTAGCGAGCCTTTCACCCTTGATCAGCAAAAAGTGGAATATGGCACTCTGCTTAACGCCGATTCCGGTTATAACATTTACGGTGGTGTTTACTTCACAACGGAGAAGATGATCGCTGAACATCCGGATCAAGTAAAAGCTTTCGTGGAAGCTACAGTCAAAGGGTGGGATTACTACAAAGACCATTCGGAAGAGATTAACCCAAGCATTCAACAAAAGAACCCTGATATGGGCTTAGATATGATGAAATTTAGTGCTGCAAAAGAAATGGATTTCGTGTTTGGCGGTGATGCTGCAACCAAAGGAACTGGCGTAATGACCAAGGAACGCTGGGAGGAAGTTCAGAAGCAATTAGTTGATGTTGGTGTGCTAAAAACGGCTGAAAGTATTGACAAGGTGTTCACAACGCAATTTTTGCCTAAGAAATAATAAATGATCAGGGGGTGGCGGCATTGGCTTCTGTTACGAATTTGGATTTCATCAACGTTCGATTACCCATGGAAGATGAGGGGCATTTGTTTCGCCTATCGATTCGAGACGGGGTTTGGACACAGATTCTCAAGCAAGAAGGAGATGCTGCCCCGCCTGGCGCCGTTTCTTTGGAAACATGGAATCCGACGCAAGCCTTCCTAGAGCCGAGTAGGCCTATCATTGATTTGGAGGGTAAAATCATGCTGCCAGGCTTTGTGGATGCTCACATGCATCTGGACAAAGCATTCTCCTTAACTTCAGTTGAGAATCGAAGTGGAACGTTAGAAGAAGCTGTGCAGAATTACTCGCAAGCATCGCCTTCTTTTACCAAGCAGGAAATCAAAGCAAGAATGATTCGTTCGGCTATGCAAGCTTTATCGTTTGGTACGACACGTATTCGGACGCATCTGGATTTTAACCTGAGAGTTTCCCGGGAAGTTGCCTTACGAACGATTGAGGCTGCGCTGGAAGCGAAAGAAGCACTAGCCCCTTACCTCACTTTGCAGTTATTTCCGATGTGTCCTTACAACTTTATGTCCATGGATGCAGACGCGATCGAGGAAGCATTAAGGATGGGCGTTGATGGGATTGGGGGAGCACCGCATTTATCCATGACCCCTAAAGAAGATATTGATTATGTATTCCAATTAGCTGAGAAATACGACGTACCGATTGATCTTCATTGTGACGAAACTGACAATCCGGCTACTCGCACGATTGAGCATATCGCCTGCCGAACGAAGGCGGAAGGCTACGGAGGACGAGTGACCGTTGATCATTTATGCGCGCTAGCTTCAATGACCGATCAAGATGCACACAACATCATTACTCAAATGGCGGATGCGGGGCTCAAAGCAGTTAGCCTACCTGCGGTGAATCTGTATTTGCAGGGAAGACATGACAGCTTTCCAATTCGACGTGGGGTTACAAGACTGAAAGAAATATGGGAAGCAGGCATTCCTATTGCGGTAGCTTCTGATAATATTCACGATCCTTTTCATCCATTCGGGCGAGGTGATTTGCTGCAAATTGCTTTAATCAGCTCTTACGCCGCTCATATGGGAAGGCCTGACGATCTTCGCACTTTGCTGCGCATGATTACGGATGTTCCGGCTAACGTTCTGGGACTTACCGATGATGCCATTAAGGCGGGCAGTGAAGCGAACTTTGTTATCATGGATGGCGGTACGCCGGAAGAGATCTTCACCATGCTGCCGGAACGTCGCTGGGTGTATAGCGGGGGAAGGTGGGTGCGCATGGCCGCAGCCAAAACCAAATGGCAGGACAACACGTTAGCCCGCTATTGGGATGAGGCAACACAGAGGGTCTCCTTCCATAAACATGAATTCGCGAAAGGGTGAAGTTGAAGGTGGCTAACGTGCTCGTCATTTATTACAGCGCATTCGGTCATGTCTTTCAGATGGCGCAAGCGGTTGCCAATGGGGCCAGTCAGTCAGGCGCTCATCAGGTGAAGATCGTACGTATTCCCGAAATGGTCGCTCCTCACAATCGTGTCATTAAGCCAGATAAGGAGAAGCCTGCAAGTAGCAACGGCAAGGGCTTATCCAATCAATTTCGACTGACTGATCGCTATAGTAAATATGAAGCAGCAGGTGCGTTACAGGACAATATTCCCTTCACAAGCAATGACGATTTACGGTGGGCTGACGGCATATTGTGGGGGTTTCCTACGTATTATGGCACGATGCCGGCTCAAGTTAAGCTGTTTCTAGAAATGGCTGGAGAGCTTTGCGTTGAAGGGGCCTTAGAAGGGAAGCCAACGGGTATTTTTAACTCGACAGCTTCTATCCATACCGGCCATGAGGCAGCGATTTTGACCGCCATGGTGCCTTTATTTCACTTCGGCATGATTTTCGTGGGTCTTCCGTACTCCGAAAATCCAGAATATTTGACAGCGGACGCGATTGGCTGCTCGCCTTATGGAGCTTCTACCTTGGCAGGTCCTGACAGCTCATTGTCTCCCGATCCGAGGGAGCTGCTAATGGCTGCTCGATTAGGGGAGCGGGTTGCGGATGTTGCCGCAGCTTTGCAGCTTTTTCGGTCAAAAGAGGCTTTTCATTGAACAATGTTACATGGAAAGTTAGGATCCGCTCTTGTCAATGAGACTGGGTCTTTTTTCATAGAGGTGAAAAACAAACCATACGACGTATAAGGAGGCGCTCATTGTGACATTCAGTCGCTATACAGGAAAAGCATGGGATCGCCACTTTTTTCCTCGTTTAAGTAAGCAAGAGGTAGCGCAAATTCCCAAAGATGACGCCTTGGTTGTTCTCCCGGTGGGCGCGGTTGAGCAGCATGGTCCGCATATGCCGGTGTTTACAGACACGTTAATCTCCGAGGTGCTGCTGACGGAAGCCTTTCATCAGCTCCCCGATGAAGCGAATATCTGGCTGCTGCCGGCCATCCCGTATGGCAAAAGTACGGAGCACCTCGGCCATCCTGGAACGATCACCTTATCAGCAACCACGTTGATGGCTGTCGTCATGGATATCGCCAAAAGCCTTGCTAGAAGCGGCTTTCAAAAATTAGCCCTGGTAAATACGCATGGCGGCAACACGGATTTGCTCAATATGATGGCTCGTGAAATCCGAATTGAAACTGGATTGGCTGTCTTCCGGTTAGACCCAGGCGGACTTGGAGGTGCAGATGAGTGGATTACTCCGCAAGAAAAGCAGGCGGGTATTCATGCGGGTGATATGGAAACGTCGCTAGTGATGTCCGCAGTCCCTCATTGGGTGCACATGGAAGCAGCGCCTACGGAGTTTCCAAATTATCCGGATTCCCGATATTTAGGACTGCGCAATCGTGCTTTTGCATGGGTGATGGACGATTTATCCCATTCCGGCATATCTGGGGACGCTACACAAGCCACGGTTCAAAAAGGTGAAGCGATGACAGCTGCCTATGGTGCGCTGATCGCCGAGGCGCTGCTCGAATTTCAAGCCTTTGACATGAAGTCACTGAAAAAGTACCTATAGATAAGCAGAATCCAAAAACAAGTATAGGAGATGATCGATATGGCCATGAATTCCCCCCTCATCCACGATCCAAGTAAGCTTGGAACTAGTCCTACATTTGTAAGCATGGAAAATCTGTCTAAAACGTACCCGAACGGAACGATTGCCTTGCAGGATGTGAATTTATCGATTCAAGAAGGGGAGTTCTTATGCTTCGTAGGACCTTCTGGCTGTGGGAAATCAACGATTTTCAAAATGATTACAGGGCTTGCCAAGCCGAGCAGCGGCACGCTCGACGTGTTTGGGACGACGCCGAAGGAAGCGCGAAAACAAAGCGATATCGCCTTCGTCTTTCAGGATCATACGCTGCTGCCTTGGTCTACGGTCGAAGCGAATGTTAGATTGCCGCTTGAATTACGGGGGGTAGACAAGAAGACGCAAAAAGAAGAGGCTCAGCGTGTACTTGAGCTCGTCGGTTTGAAGGATTATATGAAGGTGCTGCCCAGACAGCTTTCCGGTGGTATGAAAATGCGTGTCTCGATCGCGCGCGCGTTGATCTCCAGGCCCAAGCTGCTGCTCATGGATGAGCCTTTTGGCGCTTTGGACGAAATTACCCGTCAAACGCTGCAGATGGAGCTGCTCAATATTTGGCAGCAGGATAAATCGATGACGGTGCTGTTCGTTACGCATAATGTGTTTGAATCCGTGTTTTTATCCACAAGTGTTGTTGTAATGACACCGCGTCCAGGTAAAATATCGGCACGTCTGGATATTATGGTTCCTTATCCACGGGATGAAAGCTTCCGAACGACGGCGCAGTTCAGTGATTTGGTGCGCGAAGTATCAGCAGCGTTAGAGCATTAAGACGAGAGGATGACGCAGATGGCGATGCAAATGAACTGGGAGCAAATCATGCAGGAGCGGCTCGGAGATGAGATCGTACGCGTGGATGGCGAAACGAGAGAAAAACTTTCCAAGGATTATTACTGGTATTCTCCTGTGCTTAATCGACAATTGCAGCATATAAAAGCAGCGGATGCCGTTGCTATACCTCGCTCTGAGGCTGAGGTGGCTGAAGTTATAGCTTTCGGTTACCACCACAACATCCCGGTGACGGTACGTGGAGCAGGGACAGGCAATTACGGTCAGGCGGTTCCCCTACACGGCGGCATTGTTCTTGATCTAAGCCGCATGGATGAAATTCTGGAAATCAGGCCTGGCTACGCACGGCTTCAATGTGGAGTGCGACTGGGTGTCATTGATAAAAAGGCACGCGAGGTCGGGCAGGAGATTCGTATCTATCCGAGTACTTATGTCAAAGCAACGGTTGGCGGTTTTGTCAGCGGGGGTTCCGGGGGAATCGGTTCGATCACCCACGGCAATCTGTGGGATGGCAACGTACTTGAAGCTGTAATCTATACAATGGAGGAGACCCCGCAGCGCCTAGTGATCCAAGGTCGTGATTTATACAATTATATTCATAATTATGGAACGACCGGCATTCTAACAGAGGTGACGATCCCGCTTTCCCCGCGCACCGAGTGGGCTCAGGTTATCGTAAGCTTCGATACGCTGCAGCAATCAATGAGGTTCGGGGAGGCATTAGCGAGAGAGGAATCGATTCCGAAGCGTTTGATTGCGCCGATGGAATGGCCGATTCCATCCTATTTTGTTCCATTTGCCAAGGTGATCAAAGCTGGCAAGGCGGCTGTTATGCTTGAGATTGCGGAGGGAAGCATGGACTCTGTTGAAGCGCTGGTTGATAGCTATGGCGGACACATCGACCATTTCATAGAAGCCAAGCAATATCGTAAAACGATTGGCGTGTCGGATTTTACATGGAATCATACGACATTATGGGCAATGAAGACGGATTCCTCTATGACCTATTTGCAAGCAGGCTTTGAATTGGGTCGCTATGCGGAACAGATCGAGCTTCTCAAAGCGAAGTGGGGCGACGAAGTTTATCTGCATTTCGAATGGGTGCGAAGCGGTGGGGAACTCGCGCTTAATGCGCTTCCGCTCGTTCGCTTTCAAAGCGAAGAACGCTTGTACGAGATCGTTGCCTTTTGTGAATCTATCGGGGTCAAAATCTTCGATCCTCACACTTGGGTGCTCGAACAAGGCGGACGGGGTGAAGTTGGCAGCATGGCGCGCAAGAAACGCGAGAACGACCCCAGAGGACTTCTGAATCCAGGCAAAATTAAGGTTGAGCCTTAAATGAAGGGAGACACGACAAATGGCTGTTGATTCTAACTATCTGAAAATCCTGCCCGACGAAATATTTCCTGCTCGTGAGCGTACAGCTTGGGCTAACCGACTCGATGAAGGCGCCTCGCCGGGCTATCGCTTCCTCATGTTGTTTAAGCATCTGCTTCCTCCCTTGGTTGCTTTTGTCGTATTCATTGGTGGCTGGGAACTCATTGCTTATTTAGCCAAGGCGCCTGTTTATCTGTTGCCCAAACCGTCTGACATCGTGGCTGCTGCTTTGGAAAATAAACATGCGTTATGGGTGTCTGTCTCAACCACGACGCTTGAAGCTGTGCTCGGATTTTTCCTCAGCATCATCATGGGGGTAGCAGGTGCCATACTGCTTGCCAGTTCCAAGTGGATTGAGAAAAGCGTGTATCCATACGCCATTATTTTGCAAACCATTCCGATCGTTGCTATCGCTCCCTTAATTGTCATCTGGTTCGATGCGGGCATGAATGCTATTGTTATCATCACCTTTTTGATCGGGTTTTTCCCCATGCTTTCGAATACCTTAATCGGTTTGAATTCGACAGATCAGAATATGAGCAACTTATTTTACCTGTATAATGCCAATTCGTTTCAAACGATGTGGAGACTTCGCATCCCGGCTGCTCTTCCTTATATTATTGCGGGGCTGAAAATCTCCTGTACCTTATCTGTTGTCGGCGCCATCGTCGGTGAATATATCGCTGGAATTGGCGGAGGTGCAGGCGGGCTTGGTTATGCGATTACGTATGCGGCTGCCCGGTTAAAAACAGCGTATTTATTCGCGTGCGGGCTTTCGGCTTCAGCGCTGGGTATTTCCTTTTTCCTCTTGGTAAATGCTTTCTCCAAATGGGTACTTAGCTCTTGGCATGAATCTGAAATGAAAAAAGACAGCTAATGAACACGCCACACGAAGAAGGTGATCGTACTGCTTGATTTAATTATTCGACATGTACGTCTTCTGGATGATCCAGAGGGCCGAGGTGTCGTCGATGTTGGTGTAAAGGACGGCAGGATTGTCGGGATTGGCGTTATTGCAGGTAAAAGTGAACGGGAAATCGATGGCAGCGGTCTTCTGCTGCTCCCTCCATTCGTGGAGTCGCACATTCATTTGGACACTGTTCTAACGGCGGGGGAACCCGCGTGGAACGAAAGCGGCACGCTTATTGAAGGCATCGGGTTATGGCAACAGCGGAAGCAGTTGCTCACCTATGACGATGTCATGAAGCGGGCAGAGAAGGTGCTGCAGCTGCAATTAGCAGCAGGCATTCTCCATGTTCGCACGCAGGCGGACATTTCGGACCCGGACCTCACGGCGCTGCGGGCGCTTCTTGACTTGCGAGAGCGTGTGAAGCCGCACATGCAGGTGCAGGTCATCGCTTTCCCGCAAGACGGCATTCGCGCATGCGCCGAGAATGAGCGCCGACTGGAGCAGGCGCTTGAGCTTGGCGCTGATGGGATCGGCGCCGTTCCACATCTTGAGCCTACGCGTGAGGAGGGTCTCGCGTCGCTCGACATTGTTTTCCGCTTAGCCGAGAAGCATGGCTGCTTCGTCCATGTGTTCTGCGATGAAATGGACGATGAGCATTCGACCTTCCTAGAGAGCACGGCTCATTTGGCCATTCGTTATGGCCTAAGGGAGCGCGTTACCGCAGCGCATGCGAATGCTTCCGCCTATTATAGTGAGGCCTACTTTCAGAAGGTGTTAGGCCTGACGGCTCGATCCGGCGTGAACGTCGTCTGCTGCCCGCTCATCAACAGCGCCATGCAGGGGCGCTTCGACCGTTATCCCAAAGGGCGCGGAATCGCCAGAATCAAGGAGATGTGGGCGGCCGGGGTGAATGTGAGCATCGCACACGATGACATTCAAACACCTTTCTATCCGCTTGGCACCGGAAATATGCTAGTAGCAGCTCACATGGCGGCACATCTAGCGCATATGACCGGGCGGGAAGAAGTTGCTGAACTTGTGCGCATGGTTACGGTGCGCGCTGCGAAAGTGCTGCAGCTTCGCGAATATGGGCTGGAAATTGGCCAGCCGGCTTCATTCATCCTGCTGCCTGGACGGGATGCCATGGATCTTGTACGGGTCCAGCCAAATTGCCGATATGTGATTAGCCATGGTAGTGTAATAGCTGAAACAGAGCCGGCTCGAAGCCGCGTATATCTTATGTAATAGCCACCCCCTAATTGGTAGGGGGTGGCTATATTTGTTTGACTATTGTTTACTTGGTGAAAGAAGGGAATGTACGCATTTTGTCGAATTTCATTTATTGTTAAACATTGTAAGTTCAGTTTGGACAAGGATGGTGTAAACATGAAGCGGTTTTCTCGAACGCTTTGGTTATTGGTACTAGTTGCCGTGTTGAATAGTGTGTTTTTAATGTCGCGTGCATTTGCCAACGAACATCCAGATGATATGAAAGCGATTTCAGAGTACTCAATTCTGTGGGGGGATCCATCAGAAGGTTTGGAAAGTGTTATGGCTTCCTCGCCTGAGCGATGGAAGGCGGTGAAGAGCGGTGATACTTTTCCTGATAAACCTGAACATACCTCATCTGTGTGGATTAAATTCCAACTGCCTACACAGTTACCCAAAGACTATGGGATCTATATTCAGGACATTCGTACGCAGAAACTGAAGGTTTATATTGGCGCTCATTTAATTTGCGAAACGGAGTATGATTTTCCATATGACGCGCAGAGGAGTTTATTCCCAATTAGTAGTGAGGAAAGTGGAGAAACTGTATATCTAAAGTTGGAGTCAACAATGAACCGATTGAGTATATACTCAGCTATCAGGATAGATCAATACTCGAATCTGATGAGGTCGTATGTACTTCAAGATTTGCAGAATATTATTCTCGGTAGTGCTTTTCTATTCATTGCACTGATTATGCTGATTGGATCTATCTTCTTAAAAAGAGGCCAGCTTCAAAGCTGGATTCTAATAAGTGTATTAAGTTTGTCAGTAGGAATAATTTTTATTACTTACTCCCCTTTTGTATATGCCAATTTTACTAATTATGGAGGATTGTTTATCAATTTGTTCGATGTAGCTCTCAATGTGTTTTTACCAGCGCTAACTTGGTCTTTCGAGCAAATCTTCGATAACGGTAAATTTAAATGGGTGCGTCGATTTCGGAAATTTCAGGTTGCTTATTCTGTTCTATTAATCTCATTTATGTTCATCAATCAATTGAATCATTATCAATTTAATAAAGCGTACTTTTTTGTAGCGGTAACCGTTTTAGGCTATATGATGATTTTCCAGTTTGTTTTGATCATTGGATTATGTTTTCAGCTTATGCGAAAAGGAAACAAGGAAGCTGTTGTGTTTTCAATCGGTTTCGGCACGTTGGCGTGCATGAGTATATTAGATCTTATTAACTTCTACGCATCTTCACTGTATTATCAATTCTATTTATGGAAGTGGGGAGGCATTGCCTTATTTATTACCCTCATTGTTATTTTAGTCCGACGTTTTGCTTTGAATCAGGAACTTTTAGTTAATTACTCGAAAGAACTAGAATTTTATAATCATCAGCTTCAACTCTCAGAAAGAACGGAAATCATAAGCTCTTTGGCTGCTTCCGTCGCTCATGAGGTGCGAAACCCACTACAGGTAACACGTGGTTTCTTACAGTTAATCGGTTCACGGTCGGACGAGAAAGAAAAAGAATATATACAAATAGCGATCGAGGAACTAGATCGAGCCTCGGTTATCATTACAGATTTTTTAACCTTCTCTAAGCCACAGTTGGAAGAAAACGTCGATATCGATGTTAATCAAGTAATTAAACAAATCGAAGGAATTATTATGCCGTTGGCAACTTTACAAGGTGGACGTATTGCGGTAAGTGTTCCGCCTGGACTTTATATACGTGGAAACGTATCGAAATTTAAACAAGTCCTGATCAATCTTATTAAAAACGGAATAGAAGCTTTTCAAGACGATGGGGAAGTGCAGATTCGAGCATATGAGAAAGAAAGCAAGGTCTACGTTCATATTAAAGATAACGGTCAGGGGATTGAAGCCACTGAGTTGACGAAACTAGGTGAACCTTATTTTACAACAAAAACGAAGGGGACGGGTCTTGGACTTATGGTGACATTCCGGATAATAGAGGCAATGAAGGGGGAAATACGATTTGAAAGTCAGAAGAATAACGGAACTGAGGTAATTATGAGTTTTCCAAAAGTAATACAATAAATAGCGAAGAAGCTGCAGATCATTCTGCAGCTTCTTCGCTATTTATTTTTTACCAGTTAGGATTATCAGCACCCGCAGTCACCAACACCTTAGCCGGATTCGCCGGAATAACAAGCACAAACTCCGTCGAAGTCTCTTCTACCGCTTTCACTGTGAAATCGTCGGGGAGCGTAATACCAAAGCTTTCCTTAAGGGCCGCCTTTGGGTTTGCAAGAAGTTGGTTTTTGAATGCTTCATCTTCCCAAGCTTTTTGAATAATTTTGGCTTTTAACTGTTCATGTGATGACATGATAAGTCACTCCCCTTTAAAGGTATCGGACCTGGAAGCCGCTATTTCTGATTATTAGGGACGAAATTGGATGTTATCGGACTGAGGGGACGTTATTCACTGTTACTACCCTTGTTATGGGCTATTTCGAGAGGAATAGCGTCGCACGGGTCCGTTAAATCCTGTTCCGAGCTGAAAAGTCATAAATAGGGGGATTTCAGTCCGTTAGGCTCAGCGTTCTTACGTGAGCTGTTGGTTAATATTACCAACAAAAGAAGTATAGCATGAATATTCAAAATATTCTATCAAAAATTGCTAGATTCCGACAAAAAATAGTATAAACCGCCAGAAAGAAGAAGGTTCCGCTTTTCTTTGATCTCTTTTGCCGTCATGCGCAAACGATCCACAAGACTAAAATGAAAGAGAGCAAGCTCCTTCATTGATATCTCTAACGCTAGCAACCTTTCATGATCCACAACGGCAATCTCGCTATATCCATCCAGTTGATCACAGACATATACTTGTTGTTTGACCCACTCGGACGTCAAAGAAACATCCTCTGATTCACCTAATGATCCACTCCCACGCAAAAATGCAAGCAAACAATTATAAGAACCCTCGTCCAAATCTTCCTCCCAATCCGCCCAGTCATCAAGCATTTGCAGTGTCACAAGCACTTGTTCAACGGCGCCCGTCACAACGGGGATCAGCTCAGCCTGACCAGCGAGAAGCAGCGCTCCAGTGCTGGCGTTTTTGACAGGACTAGCTTTCCAGGCAACCTTCCTTTTATCCGTGTGAAAGTAATCGCCACCCAGCTCGCCTGCAACTGATTCGGCCCATTCCAGTACGTAAGTCTCGTAATAATCCCAGAAAGGGGATTGCGGCAGGAACAACGCTCTATACATCATTTGAAACTGCAATTGAAATAAGTTTGCGAGCGGCAGCTTACCCTGATGCTCCCCTTTGGCAGCATCCATAATGTCATCTACAACAAAATAATAAAGCATAACGAACACATTTGCTAAACTCAGCTTCTTGACCCTATCTGTCGGCAGATGGGTTATTTCCTGCATCCAATAAGGAAGCAGGTAGCAGATATAATTTTTCGTACTCTCTTGCTGGCGCAGGTCAAATTTAGCGAAATAGGCGAGTCCGTGATGATTCAGCGGCTCAGGAAATGCGCGAATAACATTTTCCGCTTGTGCGAATACCTCATCCATATTGTCCTTATGAGCAGAGAGCCAATCCATAGGTCATTATCCCCTTTATTGGTATATTTTTGAAACAATCGTAGCATGAAAGCGACACGGTTACAATTCAATTCGATCTTAAACCCCGTCGTATCAACGATTTATCACATGCAGTTCACTAAAGTTAAGATTATTCATACGCCAATTCACCATATTGTTCACACACATAGCGAGGCTTCACTATCCGGTTTCTTTGCGCTGGTTTATGATCGTCTCAAGACACATGCCCCAAGGAGGATCGCACCCAAACATGCTCAAACGCAGAGGTTTTCTTTATGAAATCGTAACGAACAGAATCATGTTTCTCATGCTGCTGCCGACCCTGATCTTCTTCTTTATTAACTCGTATATTCCGATGGTTGGCATCTACTATGCATTCACACGGTTTGATTTCAATGCCGGCTTGTTCGGCAGTCCTTTTGTAGGCTTGGATAATTTCTCTTTTCTATGGAAATCCGGGATTTTAATTAAATTAACGCTTAACACGCTTGGGTATAACTTAGCTTTTATCCTATTTGGCAATGTTTTCGCCATTGTATGTGCTGTCCTGCTGAGTGAAATTCGTAGCGCTTGGTTTAAAAAAATAGCTCAGTCAGTGATGTTCCTGCCCTATTTCATCTCCTTCGTTATTCTGAGTGTCATTGTTTACAACTTATTTAACTATGAGAGCGGATTTCTCAACACGATGTTAAAAGAATTCAGTTCTGAACCTGTCGATGTGTACAACACGCCTTGGGCATGGGTTTTCCTCATTGTTATCTTTTATTTGTGGAAAAATCTGGGTTACAGCATGGTCATCTATCTGGCAGCGATCACGGGGATCAGTGAAGAATACTATGAGGCTGCCAAAATCGACGGTGCGAATATTTTCCAGCGAGTCTGGCACATTACGATTCCAATGCTGAAGCCGACTTTTGTAGTGCTTCTCTTATTCTCTTTAGGCAGTATTATGAAAGGCCAATTCGACTTATTTTACCAATTGATTGGAAATAACGGAGTTTTGTTTAATGCAACCGATATCATTGACACTTATGTGTACCGTTCATTGAAGGTCACTTTCGATGTTGGTATGGCGACTGCGGCAGGGCTGTATCAATCCCTGTTCGGATTCATCCTGATCATTACCGTGAATGCTATCATTCGAAAAATTAATGACGATTACGCTTTATTTTAGGAGAAGAGGTGCTGGTGGCTTGAGAATCAGGGACGAGAAGTATATGTATTTGTTTCAAACAATGGCGTATGCCGTGATCATCATCTCTTTTCTAGTCTGCTTGTTTCCTTTCCTGATGATTATTTCGGCTTCGTTTACACAGAATGAATCCATTATTCGCAGTGGATATCACTTCATACCGAAGGTTTTCTCCATAGAAGGGTATAAGACGGTATTTCGATTTCCAGAGCAGGTGCTCAAGGCTTACGCTGTAACCATTTTCGTGACCCTAATCGGCACTGCGCTCGGATTGTTTTTCATGACGATGACAGGTTATGTTCTTCAGCGCAAAGATTTCCGATACCGGAATCAATTCTCGTTCTATATCTACTTCACGACGTTATTTGGCGGGGGCTTAGTCCCTTGGTATATCTTGCTCGCCAGCTATTTGAAGCTGACGGATACCTATGCGGTACTTGTGCTGCCGGGGCTCATGAGTCCGTTTCTGATTATCTTGATGCGAAGTTTCATGAAATCTGCTATTCCCGAAGAGCTCATTGAATCCGCCAAAATCGACGGTGCCAATGATTTCAAAATTTACTACAGCGTCGTTCTTCAATTGTCGATGCCCGGTATCGCGACCGTTGGGCTGTTCCTTGCGCTGCATTATTGGAACGGTTGGCTGCTGTCATCGCTGTTCATCAATGATCCTAATAAGTATGAGCTGCAGTACTACTTGTACAACGTGATCAACACGATGCGTTTTGTCTCTCAAATGGGCGCAGGCACAGGGGTTGTTATGACAGGCGAAATGCCGACGGAGTCAACGAAAATGGCGATGGCTATCATCGTTACAGGACCGATTCTCTTTCTGTATCCGTTCGTTCAGCGTTATTTCGTCAAGGGATTGACAATCGGTGCTGTCAAAGGTTAGAACCGAAGAAGGAGCTTACAGATTGACAACCTTCTCGGCTGACATATAACTACACATCTAAAGGGAGGATTCAAATGAAAAAGTTAGCAACACACCGATTCTCCGCCATTCTTTCCGGGGCGCTCTTGTTCACGGCTCTTACAGGCTGCAGCAGTTCGCCAGAACCTAAACAAGGGGACGCAGCACCGGCAGCTAGTGCAGCTGCGCCGACAGCGACAGTCAAGACGGAAGCGCCAAAGAGAGAGAAGGTCGAGCTGCAATTCTACATGCTAGGTAACGCTCCCAAGGATCTGCAAATCATTCAGGACGAGGTCAACAAGCTAGCATTGAAAGATTTAAATACAACGGTGAAATTCAACTATACAACTTGGACGGACTGGGATCAGAAATATAAGCTTCTGCTTTCTTCTGGTCAGCAAGTGGACTTGATTTTTACAGCTGACTGGACACAATATCAATCCTACGCGAAAAAGGGTGCCTTCCTGCCGCTTGACGATATTTTGCCAAAGGCTGCGCCGACGCTGAACAAATATGTGCCGAAGGATATGTGGGAAGCGGTAAAAATTGACGGCAAAATTTATACGGTACCAGCAACGTTCAAAGAGTATGTTACGAACGGCTTCGTTTGGCGTGAAGACTTGAGGGTCAAATACAATTTGCCAAAGCCGACATCTATTGAAACCTTCGAAGCGTACATGGACGGCATCAAGAAAAATGAGCCAAACATCTTGCCTTTTGCCAGCGGCGGAGACGGTAATTTAATTGTTAACGGACTTCGTGACGTCGTTCATAACAGCGTTGGAGCACCACTTTACGGCATCGGCATCAACTACAATAAACCAGGTGAAGTTTACTCCTATTGGGGCTCTGAAGAGCACATGGGCGACATCAAAATCGCCAAACGTTGGATGGATAAAGGTTTTATCCCGAAAAACGTGCTGAACGTGAAAGACTCGACGTGGGATCAGCTTGTCAGCGGCAAAGCAGCTGCAGAATTTGGCGATAACCCGGCACGCTTTAACGATTCTTTGAACAAGATGAAGTCGACCCACCCAGACTGGAATCTTGACTATTATGCATTCCCGACAATCAAAGGTTATGCGCAGCCTGTTCATCCGATTCACAATGGCTTTGCCATTCCTAAGAGCAGTAAAAATGCTGAGCGTGCACTTGAATTCTATGAGAAAATGGTAACGGATAAAGCGTACAATTGGCTTACTTCCTACGGTATTGAAGGTAAGAACTTCCAAGTCGAAAATGGCTACTACAAAATGATTGGCGATAACAATTCCAATGGCTTCCCTCGTGAGTCGATGAACAGCTGGGCATGGCGTAACCCTGATTTCATGCTGTTCGAGAAAAGCTTTGATGGGGTAAAAGCGATCTATAAAGATCTGGATAAAATTCAAAAACCTGATATCTTCACTGGGTTTGCTGAGGATTACAGCTCTTACCAGGCGGAGAAAGCAGCGCTGGAGCAAGTAGAGAAGCAGTACTTATGGCCATTGCAATTGGGGCTTGTAGCTGATCTAGATGCAGGCATGAAAACATTCATGGATAAGGCGAAGCAAGCTGGCCTTGAAAAAGTGCAAGCGGAGTATAAGAAGCAATGGCTTCAGTATGTGAGCGAAAAAGGTATTAAATAATAGGAAACGGCCGCCCTGTTGGTTGCAGGGCGGCTGTTTATGCTAGGTTGAAGCTTGATTACCGTTGCTGGGTTCAAGACCGGTTTTGCGATAATCGGTGGGGGTTAAGCCAAAATTCTTCTTGAACATTCGGTAGAAGTAAGAGCTGTTGGTATAGCCGATCCGTTCGGCGATATCGGCGATGGCTAAATCCGAGTGCTTCAGCAAATCTTTGGCGCGTTCCATTCGCATCGTGTTAATGACATCCACAACAGCGTTCATGGTGTTCTGTTTGTAGACACGGCTTAGATAAATCGGCGACATAGCCATCTCATCGGCGATCCAGTTTAAGCATAAATTCGGATTGGCGCAATGCTGCTCAATCATATCGTTGATTTTACGAATAAGATCGTCTTGCTTCATGCTTCGCTTGTCATCTAGACGTTTCTTCATTTCATCGAATAATTCAAAGAGGACAGCTTCAATTTCCTCAATTGTCTCCAGCTTGGCTAATGCATTTCTGGATAACTGTATGCTCATGGAGGCATCGAGGGAGTTGTTTTTGAGAATCGTGTGCAGGACACCATTCAAAGTAATCGTTAAGCGGGACAGTGTTGCTTGAAAAACGCTTATCGGATACGGTCTTGTTTCCTCAATAATGACGCTGTACAATTTCTTAGCTTCAGCCATTTTGCCAGTCATTAAAGCGTCGATCAGTTTCTTCTCTTTTTCAACTGTAAATAGATAGTCATCTGTTTCCGGATACTGGTGATCCAGAGAAGCAATCAAACTGCCAGGTCCAAGAAAAACGCGATGCTCAGAGGCATCGACAACCCTTCGATACAGGGACACCAAGTCCTGAGGCTGAGAGCTAGGTGGACTGTAGGTGACGGAAAGACTTATTTTGAGCAGCTCGTTAACGGCTTTTTGAATCTGTTTTAGAAGTGCTAGAAACATGCTCTGATCACCATCGAGAGGTGCACTTCGGGCATTAATCAGCAGCACTGTGCTGTCATTCCCGATATCGACCGTTTCCACTTGATACGCTTGCGAGGCTATTTCCGAGGAAATATTCATGATCGCATATTTGTACACGTGAAGGTCGTCTTGATGATTCTGCACAAAGGGTTGAAAACCATCGATACGAAGCAGAATCAGACGATAATCGCTTTGGAAATCGAACAAAATGCCTAGCTCGCTGCGTTTTTCCCGCATCATTTTCACCGTAATAGGCTCATGCCCTTGAATCAGCTTCCGCAAAACATCTTGCTTTAATGTAAATAAAGAATTTCGTTTATCCGACTCCAAGGATTTCATCTTCGTAACAATACGATCAATAGGGACATAAAGCTTACGTGATAATAGCCAAGAAACTAATAATCCAGCGACTAAAATGGTGGCGCCAATGTAAATCGTCGTTGTGCGAATTTTATTGATTTTCTCCGTGATTGTTTGATATGGTGTAATGCGGATGTACCGCCACTCTAAGGTGTCCGGTGCTGTAAAAGAGATTAAGGATTTCTTGCCACCCACTGTATCAATGAAGTAACCGGAGCCTTTACTACTCATAATCCGTTTGGTAATGGTTGATTCGGCTGTTAATGCTTCTGCATGATTGGGAAGATCGCCGCTAAGCGTCCTGCCTTTATTATCGATAATAAAAGAGCTGTTCGTTCCATTGCTTTGGTGCTTGCCGATATCTTTATTGATCCAGTCTGTTGTGATATTGACGATAATGGCTGAATTGAGCGCATTGTTATTGCCGATTGCATCGTAACAAAGGTACGTGTAGACATTGCTTTTTTGCGTGCTTGACGCGCTTTTTAAGTAGGTACGCGGTATAGGTACGAAGGGCTTGAACTCCTGGAAATGATCCAGAACGTTCAAAATATCTTTGTCGACCAACTCTTCTTTGGTCATTAATCCGTTCTGCCCAGAGCTAGAGACTATGTACACATAGTTGGCTTTCGGGTTGTAGACATAGATGGAGGCAATGTAAGGCATGGAATTCAAATAATTATTCAATTCTCGCATGGCAGCAGTGGTATCATAGATATCTGGGTTTTCATAAAACATCAGTTTGCTGATATTGCCGTTTCGGTACAGCTGAAATGTAAGCGATTGCGCACTTTCCGTCATCGAGATGACTTCGCGGCTCGTTTGGGTTAGATTTTCTAAATCGGTTTGATAGACCTGGTTCAAGTTAAGGTTTCTGTAATTCACAAAATAAATCGTGGAGGATACCAGCAGCGTAAGAACCGTACAGAGAATTGTAGTCAGTAGAAGTTTAATGTACAATTTGCGATTGTCTCCGGAAAAATTCACATTCACAGGCGCGCCTCCCCGCACGGACTAAGGGTTACAGTGATTTCAAGTAGTATTACCATATCACCCTAATAGAGAATGGCACAAGATGGAATCATACAACATTTATGAACTTATCTGACTATTCACATTGACAGTAGAGTTATTTTTATATACATTTGAAACAAAACGATTGTTCACAATATGACTTGGAAAGGAAGCCGATCGTATGAGCACCAATGAATTATTAAAACTTGAAAATCAGCTCTGCTTTAGTTTATATGCAAGTTCAAGAGCTATTACCCGGATGTATCGTCCCTTCCTAGAAGGTTTGGGCATTACGTATCCCCAGTATTTGGTGCTGCTCGTTCTGTGGGATCAAAAAGAGAGCACCGTCAAGGAGCTCAGCGAGAAGCTGGATCTAGATTCAGGCACGTTGACGCCGATGCTCAAACGGATGGAAACTCAGCAGTTGATTCAGCGGAAAAGGTCAGTCGAAGACGAGCGTGTTGTGAACATTGTCATTACGGAAATGGGCTTAGCACTTTATGAAAGAGCCTTGTGCATACCACAGACACTGCTTGAATCCAGTGGACTGTCTCTAGAAGAAATTCACAATTTCAATGTACAATTGAAACGTATTATTACCAGCGTTAACGCATCAACGAAGTGAGAAGCCTTACGGCAATAACGGATTGGAGCTAGAAGCATGCCTAGATTAACGTTTAGAGGACTATCTGTTGAACAAGTTTGTGGAATGAGTGAGAGCTTAGTTGAACAGCTTGCTGCTATTTGCGAATGTGACACTGATAATTTTACGCTAGAGTGTGTGCAGCATCCGGCGATTTTCGGCGGTAAAATCGTTCCAGCCTACCCGTTTGTTGAAGTCGCCTGGTTTGAAAGAGGGGACCAGGTCAGGGATGCTGTCGCTGCGGCAGTTACGACCCATGTCCTTGACTTTGGCTTGCCTGAGGTTGAAGTTGCCTTTACGACCTACAGCAAGGATGCGTACTACAGCAACGGAACTTCATTTAAGTGAGGGTCAGAAATGAGTTATTTTATTTATATTTTAATTAATAATATTGTGCCGATTTCAATCATGATTGCCATTGGCGCTGTCATGTATCGTGCTTTTCATCTTGATATTAAAACATTATCGAAGCTCAATTTCTATGTGTTTTCTCCGGCTATCGTTTTCGTGAAGCTGTACGAGTCAGAAATGAACTTAAATGTCATTTTGCAGGTTCTTTTGTTTTTCGCTTTGTTTTTTAGCCTTCTTTTTGCGGTGATCGAGATCTACATACGGATTAGAAAAATGCAGCGAGGCATGCGGATTGCCATGCGAAATAGTGTTATTTTCTATAATAGCGCCAATTACGCACTGCCGCTTAATCAAACCGTATTCGGCGGGAATGCCTATACCCTTTCCATTCAAATTATCATTATGATTATGCAAAATTTGATTCCTAACACGTACGGGATTTACACGCTAAATGCCCACAAATCAACCTGGAAGGCAACGATGAAGACGATCTTGTCTTTACCTGTCATTTATGCCATTCCGGTTGCACTGCTGCTGAGATATTTCCATTTGCCAGTCCCATCTTCCATTCATCTGCCGTTAACCTACATTTCCAACGCCTTCATGGCAACTGCGCTTTTAACACTTGGGGTACAGCTTGGCGGGATGAAGTGGGAATTTCATTTCTCCAATGTGGCTGTCTCGAATATTTTGCGGCTGATTGCGGGGCCATTGCTCGGGTTTTTTGTTGTGTGGATGCTTGGGATCAATGGACTGACCGCACAGGCGTTAGTTCTTTCATGTGCCGTGCCAACCTCCCTTAGCAGCGTGCTGCTGGCGATTGAGTATGAGAATGAACCGGAGTTTTCCTCACAGGCTGTGTTCACATCGACCTTGTTTAGTATGTTTACCATCCCAGTTGTCATCTATTTCACTGGTTTTCTGTGAACATTCTTGGTCATACTGAATGATGCAGGAATTTCGACATTTTCCGGCGAATTGGTAACAAAACTTTACTAATTCTGAGGGGGCAGTTATGGATGAAGTACCAATTTTGCCAGTATGTTACGATTGTGGACATGAATGAAGAAATTTTATCCGAGGTATTGTTTGAACACGGGGAGTTCGAGTCTAACGCACTTTCCATCGGTTCTTCCGCTCTGACTTATGAGCTGGGACTTAAACAATTCGAGGTCGTTTATGACAAAAGAGAAGGCAAAATAGCCCGCAATAAAATTGTAGATATTGAGATTGATTTAATTAAACAACCGACAATTACCAAGGTTTATTTGGAGCCTGTACGCCTAATCGTCGGGCAACATGATATCGGCGAAGTGGAATAAATTAAAGCTTTAAAGAAGGGAAGATTGGAAACCATGATGAAACTTTTTGTGCTGATTGGCAGTTTGAACGCTTTTCTTTCTGTCGCACTGGGCGCGTTCGGGGCACATATCTTGAAGCAGAAATTAACGCCAGACAAACTAGATGTTTTTCAAACGGGTGTGCATTATCATATGATTCATGCCGTTGCGCTAATCGCCATTGCTATTTTGTCAGACAAGTTAGGGAACACTTCGATGGTGAATGCTTCCGGATGGGCGATTTTTATCGGAATCATCTTATTCTCTGGTAGTTTATATGCGCTTAGTTTGACAGGCATCAAATTTTTCGGACCGATTACACCGCTTGGCGGCTTGAGTTTCTTAGTGGGATGGATTCTGCTTGCCATTGCCGCTCTAAAATAATAAAACTGGAAAGAGTCAGGAGAATCCGACTCTTTTTTCTTTATTTTGTGCCCTATTTGCAGGAAAAGCTCGACTTATGTAGAAAGTAGTGAGTAACGAAAATGGATTAAATTACATAGTGACTTGGTTGTATGTCGGATGAATCACACAGTGTGACGCTTCCTATTACCTAGAGTGAGATCGTAAGAGGAGGCAAATTTGTGAAAAACCGGCTCTATATTGGCGGATATTTGATTGTCGCCATATTCGTAAGTCTTTACGTAAAGCCGTATGCTGTATGGATATGTGTTCTAGGTGCTCTTCCGTTGTGTATTCAGCTGCTGAGAAAAGAAAGGGACATTCAGCGCTTATCAAAATCAGATCTGCAGCCCCCATCCTATCATCATATTCTGGATTCTTTATTTGAGCATAATCCGAATGCGATTGGGATTTTTGATCAAGAAGGGACATTCGTTCGGATTAATGCAGCCGCGGAATCGATCCTCGGATATTCGGCATCTGAGCTGCTGGAGAAACGCTTCAGTCATTTCGTGACACAAGAGCAGTATGAGCTGACGTGTAGTCAAATTCAACTTGCGACGAATGGAGAACCGCTTACTTTTGAAACCTCTGTGTCCCATAAAAGCGGTTATCGGGTTGACCTGCACGCAACGGCAGTTCCTGTTCAGCTGAGCAAGGATGTTAGGGGCTTTATTCTCATTTGTCAGGATATAACGGAACGTAAGCGCGGCGATGAACAAGTCCGGTATATGGCGTATTATGACGACATGACGGGTCTGCCCAATAGGCGTATGTTTAGAGACAACCTGAACGAACGATTGAGTCTGGCTCGTTCACTGGGGCAACAGGTTGCCGTCTTTTACTTAGATATTGATAGGTTTAAATTAGTCAACGACAGCTTCGGCTACGATTATGGCAACATGCTGCTTCTGCAGCTTGCTGAACGATTCACAAGGTGCACCACCGAAAATGATTATTTAGCGCGGACGGAAGGCGATGAATTTGCCTTTTTCTACACGAATGTAGCCGACTCCAATGATGTCATTGCTGTCATCGCCGAGATTAATCGCGTTCTGGAAAAACCATTTGTTCTTGAACAGTATGAGCTGCATATTACAGCAAGTATTGGTGTCGCCATCTCATCGGCAGATGATGAAGATGCGGATACGCTGATGAAATATGCCGATATCGCACTCGCCAGGGCGAAAGAGAAAGGGCGCAATGATTATCAGATTTTCAACTTCGATATGAAATCCGTCTCTATCAATCGGCTCAAGCTGGAAAATGAACTTCGCAGAGCGATTGCGGGGGAAGAGTTTGTTTTATTCTATCAACCACAGGTTGATATTGAGACGGGACGCATTGTCGGTGTAGAGGCGTTGATTCGCTGGAATCATCCAGAGAAGGGGCTGATCTCGCCGAATCATTTCATTTCCTTTGCAGAAGAATCCGGGTTGATCGTGCCGATTGGGGAATGGGTACTGCGCGCGGCATGCAAGCAAAATAAAGCCTGGCAGAATCAAGGCTTCTCCAAAATGCCGATTTCCGTAAATCTGTCGATGCGGCAGTTTTTCCAGCATAATCTGAAGGGCAAGATTTCTCATGTGCTGGAGCAAACGGGGCTTGAGCCGCAGTATTTGGAGCTTGAGATTACCGAAAGTATGACCATGGATGTTGATCACGCGATCCAATCCTTACTAGAGCTCAAACAGTTAGGTGTTCACGTGAGCATCGATGATTTCGGGACCGGCTACAGCTCCCTATATTATTTGAAGAAATTCCCGATTGATAAGCTGAAAATTGATCGCTCCTTTGTCCGTGACATTATGGTGGATCCCAATGACGCGGCCATCGTAACTACGATTATTGCTATGACGCACCATCTGAACTTGAAAGTCATCGCGGAAGGTGTAGAAACGGAAGAGCAGCTGCACTTCCTGCATCAGAACCGCTGCAATGAAGTGCAGGGCTATTGGTTCAGCCCTCCTGTGAACGCAGCCCAGCTGGAGAATATGCTAAGTCATGGCGTTCATGCCGCGGCTTCGGGCAACTAACACAAAGAGGATGTCCCTAGTAGGGACATCCTCTTTGTGTTAGAAAGCGACGTAATCGTCGATTTCATTTAGTCGAAACGAGTAAACTTTCTTCTCATCCACATGATACACGGTAACATTTTGATTGCTGCTGTCATAATTCAAAATCCGGCAGGGTAGATTGAGTTTAATGCCCTGACCCTTGATAACGGTTAGTCGAATCAATGTGTTGTTTGCTTTGTAGCCTTCGAGCTCTGTAATAATGTGTTCGGCCGCTCCGCTTGGCGCTGTTGACTTCATCGTTGGCGCGGGAGTTGCAGGCGGGGGAGAAGTTATTGCCTTTTTGCCAGTATATGAAGGAGGCGTGCTCTTTTTTGTCGTTGTATTTAATTCGATTAATTTACCGAGCTCGATGCCCTTGAGGATTTGATAATCTTTGACCGTCTGTGTCTGTGCGTTAAGAAGATGAAGGAGCTTTTCCATCGCAAGCCCATTAGAAGCCTCTTCAATTAAAATTTCTACAGTGAATAAATGACCTGTGTGGTTAGGTTTACCTTGACTCATATGGCCTCCTTGCAGCCTAGAAATTGCTCATGTCCTAACTATATCATGTTATGATATCCAAATATAGATTGGTTTTTCATTCGTGCAACTTTTGTATACAAAAGAGGAGGAACTTATGTCAAACAAAACGAATGCCTGCCGAATCCTCGATTCTCTCCAAATTACTTACTCGCTTCATGAATATGATTGGGATGAAGATCAGTTGGATGCTGCTACCGTGGCCGCCAAAGTGGGCCTAAAGCCTAGCCAATTATATAAAACTCTCATTTTAAAAGGAGACAAAACGGGTGTACTTGCAGCCTGCATTCCCGGCGATCAGGAACTGAACTTAAAGAGCCTCGCTTCCGTAAGCGGAAATAAGAAAATTGACATGGTGGCTGTCAAAGACATCCAATCGCTTACAGGCTATATACGGGGCGGCGTATCACCTTTGGGCATGAAGAAGAAGTATCCCTTTTACATACATGTATCTGTCGAATCCATGGAATTGGTTAGTATTAGCGGCGGCCGCAGGGGGCTGCAGATTTTCCTGCAGGGTGGAGATTTGGTAGCTGCCTCTGAGGGACGGCTTGTGGATATAGCTTATTAAACAGGGGATTCGAAAGTAGTTCAGGGCGTATTGTCGTGGCTTGTGGAGAGCGTTAACGGACCTCATTGCCGTTATTTTCGATAAATGGCCCTCATCGCAAGTCTAACGGACTGTGGAGTCGTTACTTGGTCAATAGACAGCCAAATTACATGCTGATGATGTGAATTACTGCTGTGGTGTCCGTTAGAATTCGAGAATCCCTTATTTGCCGCAAATAAGGGCTGCTGTGTCCGTAAGCTTACCATACATCCCAGTGAACAAAAATTCTTTTTCCACCAAACATCACACCGTACTAGCCGCACGCGCATATACTACCGTAAGACTGCAAAGAGGAGCTGTGCAGAGCATGATGCGCGTAGAACCTATTCTCCTTGAGGGACATACTGCAATTGCGATAGAGGTTAAATTGCCCAAGACGACGCTGCTGGTAGTAACGACAGATAAAGGATACATTATGTGCGGTGCTTTAGACGTTGCACTGCTCAACGAGCGTTTGAGTGAACGCAACATTGTCGCGGCAAGAGCTACTGGCGTCCGCACGATTGAAGAGCTGCTGGAAGCACCGCTTGAATCGGTGACGCACACGGCGGAGGACCTGGGCATTTTTGCTGGAATGACGGGAAGAGAAGCCATTTTGAAAATGATGTAAATTAAACGCTTCGGATCACGAGATCCGGGCGTTTTTCTATTTTGTATCGGTAAAAAGAACAAAGATCGTCCAATTCTGTTGTGCAAAAAGCCAAAAATGAACAAGAAAGGTGATTACCTGCAATTTCCTGAGTAATTTTCTAGACACAGACGTTGTCATTTTATTGACCAGATGTTAAAATATGATTCGTTCCATACATAGCACGGGGGGAATTTTAATGAAAAAAATATCATTTCTTGTTTTGACAGCAGCTCTAGTAATCGGATTAACGGGTTGTGGGGCTAAAGATACCGGCGCCGGCGGCACGAAGTACAAGTTTGCAACAGATGCTGCTTATGCACCAATGGAATATATGGACAAAGACAAGATGACCGGTTTTGACATCGATTTTCTTGCAGAAGTTATGAAGGAAGCAGGACTTTCCTACGATGTAACGAATACAGGTTGGGACACAATGCTTACAAGTGTTAAACAAGGTAAAGAGTATCAAGGTGGTATTTCCAGCGTTTCGATTACAGATGAGCGTAAACAATCTTATGATTACTCCATCCCGTACTTCGAATCAACCAACATGATTCTGGTCAAAGAAGGCAGTCCAATCAAAAGCGCGACTGACCTGAAAGACAAGAAGGTTGCTGTTCAAATCTCTACGACAGCAGATACGCTTATGAGCAAAATCATGGGCGAGAAGAACCCATCTTTGAAACGTCTTGATAACAACACGCTTGCACTGTTGGAACTTGAAAATAACGGTGTAGACGCGGTTGTCGCGGATATCGCAATCGTTCGTGAATATGTGAAAAACAATCCGAACAAAAAATTCGTTACCATTACGGATGCGACAAATTTTGAGTCCGAATACTACGGTATTCTGCTTCCTAAAGGCAGTGAGCTTAAAGCGAAGCTTGACCCAGCAATCAAGAAAGTGATTGAAAACGGGGCGTATGCAAAAGTGTACAAAAAATGGTTCGGTCAAGAGCCAGATACGAAAAAGTTGCTTGAACAAAAATAATAAAAGAGCAGCATGCGTGACTCAACCTACGCATGCTGTTGTTCTGTTATCAGCATAATAAGGTAAGAAAGGAAGTGTGGAATGGAGTTTCGTTTTGACATTATTATTGAATATATACCGCTTTTATTAAAAGGTACGCTTTGGACCATTGGGATATCGATTTTGTCCATCTGTTTCGGTTCCGTGCTGGGGCTGGCTGTTGGACTAGGCAAAATGTCTCACAGAGGATATCTAAGATGGCCAACTAGCATATATGTGAACTTTTTCCGCGGCACACCGCTGTTGGTACAAATTTTGCTCGTGCATTTCGGGGTCGTTCCCTTATTTCTTGGCACAACTAATGCCATCATTGCTTCTATTGTTGCTTTATCTCTGAACTCCGCAGGATATATGGCCGAAATCTTCCGGGCAGGTATTCAGTCCATTGATAAAGGGCAAACCGAAGCGGCGCATTCCCTAGGGATGACACATTATCAAACGATGAAAAAGGTTATTTTGCCGCAAGCGATTAAGCGGATGATTCCTCCATTTGGGAATGAGTTTATCGTGTTGATTAAGGATTCTTCTCTGTTTGCGGTTATCGCCGCCCCAGAATTGATGTATTGGTCTAATGCGATGCGCAGCCAATATTTCGCTGTATGGGAGCCGTATCTGACTGCGGCATTCATTTATTTCATCCTCACTTATTCTCTAAGCAAGCTGCTTAGCTATGTGGAAAGGAGAGTGTAGAGATATGACCGCGATGATTGAAGTTAGAAATCTTAAAAAAGCATTCGGCAGTAACGTCGTTTTGCGGGATATTTCCGCAGATATTCAGCACCAAGAGGTCTTGGTGGTGATTGGTCCTTCAGGATCGGGGAAATCGACATTTCTGCGTTGTCTGAACCTTTTGGAGCAGCCTAATGGCGGTTCCATCAAGATTGAGGGCAAAGACATTATGAACCCAACGAATAAAATTAATGAGATCCGCATGGAGCTCGGCATGGTGTTCCAGCGTTTTCATTTGTTCCCGCATATGAAGGTTATTGATAATATTATGCTGGCGCCGATTCAAGTGCGTAAATGGTCAGAGGATAAAGCGCGCAAAAAAGCATTGGAGCTACTAACGAAAGTTGGGCTCGAAGATAAAGCTGATGCGTATCCAGATTCGCTCTCCGGAGGTCAAGCGCAGCGTGTAGCGATTGCTCGCGCACTCGCGATGGAGCCGAAGATTATGCTGTTCGATGAGCCGACATCCGCTTTGGATCCCGAAATGGTCGGTGAGGTGCTGGCCGTTATGAAGCAGCTGGCTAAGGAAGGGATGACAATGGTTGTCGTTACCCATGAAATGGGCTTCGCTCGCGAGGTTGGCGACCGCGTTATGTTTATGGAGCACGGCGTTATTGTGGAAGAAGGCAAGCCTAAGCAAATCTTCGAGGATCCGCAACAAGAGCGGACAAAGTCCTTTTTGTCCAAGGTGCTTTAGTACGGTGAATAGGTGAATAAGAATAGTAAGAAATAGGGGGCTATCTCATTGGGTCAGAAATGACCTAAGGGGTGGCCTCTTTTTTATTGAAGCTGAGATGCGGCGACTAGAGACTGTAGTTCACTGACATCAGTCACCCCCAGCTATTCGCCGAAATGCGCACAGTAATTCCCCTCCATCCGCCAAGACCTCGCTATTCGCCGAAATAACGCATCGTAGTTTCGCCAGGTTGGCCGTGCAGCCAACTTAGCCCTGGTGTGAGGTCGATCTTCTCCACCAAACACCCTGGTAACGCACCAGCTTTTTGCACAAATCTATTACCAGTTCCCTGACACCGCTGAATGTTTTCACATCAGCCGTGTACAGCCTCTCTTTTATGTATATCTTTTTGGTAAAAGATAGATTTATAATGAAATAACTATCAACGGCAACATGAAGGGTGACGTATGCGATCGCTGCTCAGACACGTATTTAATCGCTTTCAATTTCGTGTGCTTCTCTATATGCTTCTGGTTATCTCAGTTCCATTAGTCTTGGTCATTTATTTATTTCATCAACAATTTTCCGCATATAGCAAGAGCGAATTAACCCTTTCTGTAGATCAAATGCACGATCAAGTGATCGCTTCCATCTATCAGGGGCTGCGCAACTCTTCAGAGATTACCCACAGGGTTACAGAGGATTATGGCGTTTTAACCTTTGTCAAAATGAAAGAAGCTACTTCCCGAGAAGGGAAAGAATTGAACGAATATACGAACAGCCTGTTGTCCGATCAAATGCTTCAGAACCGTTATCTAGAGCAGGTCTGCTTGACTTTGCAGTCATCGAATCGAACGTTATGTGCTCAGAGTGCAGAGGCGACGGGGATGCTGGATACACGCATCAGAAGTGCAGAGCAGCGGTTTGAACCATTAATAGCCGAATATAGTAAACTCGATGCTTATTTGCTGACTTACACGGAATCAATCAAGGACAAGTCAAGCTTACAGGAAATTGGAAGGGTAACGTTATGGGTCAATATGAACAAGTTAATGAAGGAGTTATCTGTTAAAAATACTTCTCAGGCCTATGTTCTTTTGGACCAGAATCATCAAGTGGTTTATCGCAATGGTTTATACACGGGCGAAGAATTGAAGAGCGTAGGGCGTGCAACTGACTATTTGCACACAGATGATTCAGTGGTTCATTCTGCGAAACACGTAGAAATGATAGGGGGAGTCCAGTGGACATCTTACTATGAAACTGTACTTCCATCATTTGTTTCAGCATTTCCCTATTATCGCGCTTGGCTGATTGCTTTATTTGCTCTGGCGGTTGTGCTCAGTGCAGGCAGCTCACTCCTGTTCATGACTTATGTAACGAGGCCTCTTGATGTACTAAAAGCTTTGATGAATCGAGCAGAGCTTGGCGATTTGAGAGCGTACTGGACATCCAAAAGCTCCACGGAGTGGGGGCAATTAGGTCAAAGCTATAATCAGATGTTGAATCGGCTAGAAGATCTTATTAAGCAGGTAAAAAGAGAGGAATCGCTGAAAAAGGAAGCCGAAATGGAAGCACTCCATTATCAGTTGAACCCGCATTTTCTCTACAATACTTTGAATACGATAAAATGGGTGGCAAAAATACATAAAACACCTCAGATTTCAGAAGTCGTAAGTGCATTAGTGCGGTTGCTGCAAGCGAGCTTAGGCAAGAAGGGCGAATTTATTACTTTGCGTGAAGAAATTGGGCTGATCCGCGATTACATGGAGATTCAAAAATTTCGCTACGGGGATCGCATTCAGGTGGTCTCTCAAGCGGAAGAGCTAACTTTGGGCTGCTTGGTTCCAAGGATGTTTCTGCAGCCGCTAGTGGAGAATGCGATTATTCATGGTATTGAGCCGGCCAAGCGGGAAGGCGTCATTACGATTCGGACATGGCTGGATAGAGACCTCCTATTTTGCCAAGTGGAAGACAATGGTGTCGGGATGCAGGTGGAAGAAGGCAGTTCTGGTTGGAAGGCCATGCATGCTGCAGGAGGAACCCGATCGGATCGGATGCTGAGAGAACGAATGAGCGGTGTAGGGATTTCTCATATTCGTGAGAAGATCAAGCTCTACTATGGGCCGGAATTCAAAATGCATATTGCCAGCAAACCTGGGGAAGGAACCACGATCAGAATGTCACTTCCTATCCATCAGGGAGAGGAGTTGGAAGCAGAATGAATGTACTTGTTGTGGATGATGAACCCATCATTCGTTTGGGTTTGCGTACATTGGTGGATTGGGAAATGCATGGCTTTCATTATGCCGGTGATGCAGAAGATGGCCTAGAAGCAGTTGAGTTGCTGGAATCACTTCAAATCGACATTGTGATAACGGATCTAATCATGCCGCGTATGGACGGCATAGCGCTTATAAGAGAGCTAAGAGATTGGACAAGACCAATAAGCACCATTGTTCTAAGCTGTATGGACGACTTCACCTATGTGAAAGAAGCGATGAAGCTTGGGGCTAAGGACTATATTCTCAAGCCAACGATGGAGCCAGAATCGCTAATTGACATCTTACTGGGTGTCAAGCGAGAGCTCGAAGCTCAGCGGAATGACCAGAGAGAGCAGCAGATTCGGGAGCTTGAGCTGGCTTCCACGAAGCAAATGCAGCTATCGAACAGGCTGCAGGCTTATTTACAGACCAAGCTTGGCGAAGCTGAGCTGCAGGCAGAGCTTTTCGGTGCAAGTGCCCCCAGCAGCAGCCTAGTTAGCCTGCTGCTGCACGCCAGCGCCGCCATAGACTGGCGCTGGACCGGCTGCCTGGCGGCGCTGCCGCTGGCCGCCGACAGCACGCTGCTGCTCCTTCCAGCAGCAGCCGAAGAGCAAGACGCCGCCCAAGATGGCGGCGTCTATGCCACTGCCGCGGCGCTTGAGCGCGCCGCGGAGGTCCGGCTCGCGCACGCGCCGGACTGGTTCATCGGAGCCGGCGTCGTTATCCGCCGGCTCGCGGACGTGCAGTCTGCCGCGGCGCTGCATGCGCGGCAGGTGCAGGAGCGATTCTACAGCTCCAGCTGGAATCGCTTGGTTGTGCCTGCGCCGGAGGCAGCATGCGGGCAAGTGCCTGCGCTGCCGTTTGAGATTCGCAGCGACCTGCTGCGCTGTGTCTTGCACAATAACAGCGAGGGGTATCGGCACCATGCGGAGGCGCTTTGCCGCAAGCTCGGGGAGCAGCGCCACGACAAGGAGAAGGTGTTGATCTTCATCCAGGAACTGCTTGCGCTGGCTGCAGGTTATGCGCGCGAACGCGGCTGCGCAGCGCTTGAGCGATATGAGGAGCTATATGTGAATAGCAAAGCTCTGAGCGCCTGCAGCAGGTTTGAGCAGGTTAGTGAAATGGTTTTTCAAGCAATGAGCATGCTGATGGAGAATCGAATGGTGGTTGGGAAAGAGCCGATTCATCGCTCAAACAATCCCTTTATTCGTAAGGTTTTGGCCTATATGATGGACAATTATGCATCACCCATAAGCACATCGGACATGGCTGATTATGTCAGACTGAGCCGCAGCTATTTGAGTGATTTATACAGCAAGGAAATGGGAGAATCGCTGAGTGAAACGTTGACGCGAATCCGTATGGAAGAAGCGAAACGCAGACTGCGAACGGGTAACATGAAGGTATATGAAGTGGCCGATGCCGTAGGATTTCCAGATGCGAAAACATTTGCCAAAACGTTCAAACGCGTAGTCGGCTGTTCGCCCAAAGAATTCGAGAAGAACAAATAGACACCTTTTCCAACAAAGGATGTCTATTTTTTTGTTATGTAAAGGTTTACATTTAGAGAGAGTTCCATGATTTAGGAATAAAGATGAGGTGCTAACTATGACTATGCAGGTAGATCAGGTGCCTATGGTGCAAGCAATTGGTGTTACGCGCGTATTTGGAAAAGGATCGGGAGCGGTTCACGCATTGCGGGGAGCTCATCTCAGCATTCCCAGAGGCAGGCTTGTGGCACTGCGCGGAAGATCGGGGTCCGGCAAGACAACGCTGCTCAATATCCTCGGGGCCCTCGACCATCCTTCGGAAGGTGCCGTTTATTTAGAGGGCATGGAGATCAGCAGTCTATCTGAGGCGAAGCGTAATGAAGTTAGACGGAAGCAGATCGGTCTTATTTTTCAATCCTTTGCTTTAGTTCCATATATGTCTGCCTACGAGAATGTTGAGTTTGGTTTGCGCATATCGGGCATTCATCCCAAACATTATAAACAATTAGCTGAAGAGGCGCTGGATTTCGTTGGCTTGAAAATGAGAATGAAGCATCGTCCTTATGAGCTATCTGGCGGCGAGCAGCAGCGGGTTGCCATTGCCCGAGCTATCGCTCACAAACCCAAGCTGATTTTGGCAGACGAGCCTACAGCCGAGCTAGATAGCAGAATGGGGCTCCAAGTGCTTAAACTATTCAAAGATTTGGTGCAAGAAGGAATGACCATTATTTTGACCACACATGATCTCGCTATTATGGAAATTGTAGATGAAGTGTATGCATTGGAGGATGGTACCATTGTCGATGAAGGTTAATACATTTGCGTCTAAGCTCGTTCTTATAACGGGTGTTGTGTTCATGCTGGCAGGATGCTCCCTGCTGCCCAAGGAAGAGGAGGCGCTAAAGCCACCTTTAGTGAAACCCGTGAAAGAAAACTTTGAACTTTATGAAGTGAAGAAAGGCAACATAACGAAAAAAGCTACTTTTATGGGGACCTTCAAGTCGAGCCAAACGAGTAATTATTATTTTAAAGAGTCTGATCATCGCTTGGCAGCTTTACGCGTTAAATTAGGCGATGTAGTTAAGCCGGGCGATGTGCTTGCTGAACTGGAGAAGGGAGATTTGGAAACTCGGATTGCCCTTCAAAAGCTGAATTTGGAGAAGGCTCAAATTGCTAGCGTGCAATCCAGGCAGGCTGATCCTGATCAAGCACTGGCGCTTCGTTTGAAGGATATTGATATTGAAGCTGCGAAGCTGCAATTGACATCCTTGCAAGCGCAATTGGATAAGACCATGTTAGTGGCAGAGTCCAGTGGAATTGTCACTTTCGTAACGGATGCTCAGCAAGGAAGTGTAGTGGACGCCTTCAATACGCTTGTGGTTCTGTCCGATCCTGACCACCTGGAACTCTCTTATGAAGCTACAGATGTCGGAACACTAACTGGTATAGAAGTTGGTATGAATGTAGAAGTCAAGCTGGCGAAATCCGGGAGTACGGTGCAGGGCAAAGTGCTGCGAACACCATCGAGCTCTCCCCCAACGGATAACAAGGCACAAGCCGAAAGAAATGCCAAAACGATTATTATTGGGGTTCCTTTAGGAACAGAGGGTGCAGAGATCGGTGCATCTGGAGACATGACAATTGTTGTTGAGCAGCGAGAGAATGTCATCGTAATCCCGCGAAAAGGACTGCGGACTTATCTGGGCAGAGATTATGTGCAAGTGCTGAATGGGGAAAGCCGCAAAGAAGTCGATGTTGAAAAAGGTCTTGTTACCCCAACGGAAGTGGAAATTCGGACGGGCCTCAAGGAAGGCCAAAATGTCATTTTAGAGAACTAGTACTTTCTTAGGAGGATTGCAATGGCTTTATTTCTGATGATTCTCCGTAAAATGGTTAAAAATCGCTGGCTCGAGCTTAGTTTATTGGTAGGGCTCATTATTTCTGTAGCTCTTGCAAGCTCGATGCCTATTTATACACACGCCATTTTACAGCGCATGCTGATCAAGGACTTGGAAGTTCTGCAAACAGACACCACGCAATATCCGGGGCAAGTGTATAATTACGCGTACTTTGTGAGAGCCGAGAAGGAGCAAGACACAGATCGTCTTCTTGCGGAAACAGATGCTTATTTGAAAGAAGAAAGTAAAGCATTTGGCGTACCTATTCTCCTTTCGACCACTATGCGCAGCACGATGAATTTCAATTTCAAACCGAGTGATCCAAGTAAAGTAGATCCTAGTGTGAAGCGTCTAGGCGAGCTGACAACGATGTCGGAGTTAGATAAGCATATTCGCCTTGTTGACGGTGTCATGCCTTCCGCAGAGCCTGTGAATGGCGTGTATGAAGCATGGGTATTCCCTGAGCTGCTGACGGAGATGAAGATTGTTCTTGGCAATGAATTAACCATTCAAGACGAGGATTTGAAACAAAACATTCGCATTAAACCCGTAGGGGTCATTGATCGCAGCGATTATGCCGATCCGTATTGGACGAATAATATGTATGACTTGCGTTCAAGATTTTTCATTCCCTTTGGACTATTTGAGAAAGAAATCACCAATAACAAAGAGTTTACTAGCCTGTATTGCTTTTGGAATTACATACTCGATTATCACCAATTAAAGCTGGAAGGATTAGGAGCCTATACCGCTGCACATGCACAAATGGAAGGCTACTTAAGCAATCGCTTCAATTCTTATAAATCCGAGAATCCCTCGCTTCCTACCTTGAAAGTGTATGGTGATAAAGAGAAGAAATTAAGAATGATGTTATGGTCGCTGAATGTGCCCGTTAGTATTTTGTTAGCTTTCTATTTATTCATGGTTGCCAATTTGATTACGGAGAGGCAAAAAACAGAAATTGCCGTTCTGCGCAGCAGAGGAGCTAGCCGTACTCAGATTCTATTAGGCTATGTGCTGGAGGGAGCTCTATTAGGGGGCGTTGCTCTTCTAGTTGGACCTGCTATCGGCATGCAATTGACCAAAATCTTGGGCGCTTCCAATGGGTTTCTGGAATTTGTACAACGCGCTGCAATGGAAGTTAAGCTGAATCAAGAAGCCTATCAATATGCTTTGATTGCCGTAGTGGCTTCGGTTTGTATGACGCTCATCCCTGCCGTTATGGCAACACGCACGACCATTGTTGGTCATAAGCAAGCGTTAGCGAGGAAAAATAAGCTTTCTTTTGTCCATAAAATCTTCCTCGATGTTATCTTATTAGCCGTATCCATTTATTTATTGCAAAGCTTTAACAGGCGGATGACTGATCTGGTTGCACTTGGGCTAGATTCGATGGACATGAAGGTTGATCCTCTCCTTTTTGTAGTGCCGGCACTATTCATATTTGCAATGGGCTTGTTCCTCTTGCGCATCTATCCGTGGATTATTCAACTGATCTATACGGTGGGGCGCAAATGGTGGCCGCCTTATCTGTATTCGACGCTCCTTCAGGTAGGCAGATCCACTACACAGTACCAATTCATTATGCTGTTTATCGTGATGACGCTGGCAACCGGTTTGTTTAGTGCGAGTGCAGCCCGGACGATGAATAAAAACATTGAAGAGAAGATCCGCTATACGAATGGCACTGATATTGTTTTGCAAACACCATGGGATAATGATGCGCCGCCTCCACAATCAGGCTCTTCTGGACCTTCGGGTGAGGCTAGTTCTCCTGCTGGTGAAGTTGTTGTGAAGAAACGAGTGCAATATACGGAGCCGCCGTTTCTCCCATTTACCCAGCTGCCAGGTGTGGAGTCCGCTGCTCGTGTTTTTCAAAAGAAAGATGCTTACATCTCAATAGGCAAAGAAACGAAGCGGACAACATTGATGGGAATCGACACCGATGAATTCGGTCAAACAGCCTGGCTTCGCGATCAATTGCTGGATCATCACTTCTATGATTATTTGAACTTGCTCGCTGGGGATTCCAAGGCTGTGCTTATTTCCAGGTCCATTGCTGAAGAAACTGGAGCCAAAGTTGGCGATACAGTGAATATTGGATGGGGGGATGTAAGAGGGACAGCATCCATCGTCTATGGAATCATTGATTACTGGCCTAGCTGGAATCCTAATCCGGTATTGACAGCCTCATCGAGTAGCAGTAGTACGTCAAGCTCATCTAAGCAGACTAAAGTAGATGCACCTAAGCTCGTCGTTGGGCATCTCTCCTATTTTCAAAATAATTTGGCCGTGGAGCCGTATGATGTATGGCTTAAGCTGAAACCTGACATGACTAGTCAAGCTTTGTATGAAGCGCTAGAGCTTAAACATATCCAGATTGAAAGTCTGGTTGATACGAAGCAAATGTTGGTCCGTTCCAAAAATGATCCATTCCAACTGGCTGTGAACGGCGTAATGACACTTGGTTTCTTGATTGCGATTGGCATCAGTTTTATGGGATTTCTTTTATATTGGGTGCTTTCACTTTCCGGTCGGATTTTACAATTCGGCGTACTTCGTGCGATGGGAATTTCTTATGCTCAGTTGATTGGGATGCTAGTTGCCGAGCAAATGTTAACTTCAGGCGCTGCTGTCCTGATTGGTATGATCACTGGGAATACGGCTAGCCGTTTGTTCGTTCCCTTGTTCCAATTAACGTTTGACTCATCGAGTCAAGTGCCGCCTTTTCAAGTGAGTTTTGATCCTAACGATCAGCTACATTTATACGTCATTGTCTTGGTTATGATAGGAATTGGTTTACTGCTGCTTGGCGGGATGCTCTCCAGAATTAAGATTCATCAAGCCATTAAGCTTGGGGAGGATTAAGGATGATTCACTGTGAAAATTTGGTTAAAATCTATAAGGTCGCTGATCTTGAAGTCGTTGCTTTGCAAGGTCTTGATCTCCACGTGGAGGAAGGGGAACTGATGGCGATTATTGGGAACAGCGGCAGCGGGAAATCGACGTTGTTGAATATGCTGGGAGGGCTGGATCGGCCCTCAGCAGGTAATCTCCGTGTGGATGGAAAGGATTTGCTGAAATTTAAGGAATCGGATCTGGTCAAGTATAAAAGGGAAACCGTCGGCTTCGTCTGGCAAAATAACGCGAGAAACCTGATTCCTTATTTGACAGCTTTGGAAAATGTGGAGCTGCCCATCCTTCTCCAGGGGCGACGCAAGCGTCACCGCGCTTTGGATTTGCTGGAAGCAGTAGGTTTAAGCCACCGGAGAAACAATAAGCTCAATGAGCTTTCCGGCGGGGAGCAGCAGCGTGTCGCTATTGCCATTGCGCTTGCGAATCAGCCCCGGCTCTTACTGGCAGATGAACCCACAGGGTCCGTCGACACGAAGATGGCGAATCAAATACTCGATCTATTTCGGGAGCTGAACCGCAGCTTTGGCTTAACGGTTGTTATTGTTACGCATGATCCGCTTTTGGCCAAGAAGGTAGATCGGGTCGTTGCGATCCGGGACGGCAAAACCTCCTCGGAGATTATACGGCGCAAGTCCTATCAAGAGGAATTGCTTGAGCTTGAGCAGGGTATCTTGGCTGCTGAAGAGGATTCCCATGTTGAGTATGCCGTCGTTGACAAAGCGGGCAGACTGCAAATTCCGGCCAATTTCCTCGAATCGATTGGAGCTTCCGGGACGAATAAAGTACGGGTTGCTATAGAGGACGGACGGATCGTATTGTTGCCGCCTGACAAGGCATAGAGCGGAAATAATTGCAGCACGCTCCCTTTGAAACAAGTATAGAAAATAATGCCAATATGGTATATTGACTTTAGCTAGATATTTCCATTAGAATAAATACATACTATTCCAGTAGGAATTATCGAGTTTAAATCAACGAATCCATTCACCATCCAAGGAGGCATGTGCAATGTCAGATTCCAAACGCCAGTACTTACCGGAAACACTAGCTATTCATGCAGGTCAAGAGGTCGATCCGACAACGAAATCAAGAGCTGTTCCGATTTATCAAACAACGTCCTATGTTTTCAACGATACGGATCATGCAGCCAATTTATTTGCGCTCAAAGAGTTTGGTAATATTTATACGCGAATTATGAATCCAACGACGGATGTTTTTGAAAAGCGGATCGCTGCATTGGAAGGTGCGCCAGCAGCTCTTGCCGTAGCATCCGGCCAGGCTGCTATTACGTTTGCGATTTTGAACATTGCTGAAGCTGGTGATGAAATTGTATCGGCTGCTTCCTTATATGGCGGAACTTATAATTTATTTTCTAACACATTGCCTAAGCTTGGAATTAACGTTAAATTCGTTGACCCAAGCAATCCCGAAAATTTCCGCAGCGCCATTACCGATAAAACGAAAGCGGTTTACGCGGAGTCGATCGGCAATCCCAAAGGGGACATCCTCGATATCGAAGCTGTGGCGGCTATTGCACATGAGAACGGTATCCCATTGATTGTTGATAATACATTCCCAAGTCCTTACCTCCTCAGACCTATCGAGCACGGCGCTGACATTGTTGTACATTCGGCAACGAAATTTATTGGCGGTCACGGAACTACGATTGGTGGCGTCATTGTTGATAGCGGCAAATTCGACTGGGTGGCAAGCGGCAAATTCCCAGGCCTGACGAAGCCTGATCCGAGCTATAACGGCGTTGTTTACACCGATGCGGTAGGACCGATCGCGTACATTATCAAAGCAAGGGTTCAACTGCTTCGCGATTTAGGCGCTTCAATTTCACCGAACAGCGCGTTTTTGCTCTTGCAAGGTCTGGAGACCCTGCATTTGCGTCTGGAACGCCATAGTACGAATGCTCTGAAGGTGGCTCAATATTTGGAGTCTCATGAGGCTGTGGAGTGGGTTAGCTATTCTGGACTAGAAAGCCATCCTTCCTATAAGCTTGCTCAGAAGTACCTGCCTAAGGGTCAAGGAGCTATCTTGAGCTTCGGGATCAAAGGCGGCGTTGAAGCAGGTAAGAAGCTGATTCATTCCGTCGAGCTCTTTTCACATTTAGCTAATGTTGGAGATTCCAAATCACTTATTATTCATCCTGCAAGCACCACACACTCTCAATTGAGTGAACAGGAACAAATTTCTGCAGGCGTGACTGCTGGACTTATTCGTTTATCCGTTGGAACCGAAGCCATTGAAGATATTATCTATGATTTAGAGCAGGCGATTGCTGCAAGTCAGGCTTAAGAAATTTCCGGAAACAGATTAAACTTGTAACAACGATACGTTACGCATAAAATATGAGAAGGCTGCGATTTAGGCGCAAAACCTAGATGGCAGTCTTTTTTACGTTGAAATTTGACTTCATGCAACTTTTACTTGGGATGAGAAGTCTATTTCATATGTAAGTTTTCAACTTCAAGGAGGCATTCATCTGAGCATGAACAAAAAGACAAAATACTCGCTCGCCCTACTCATGGCGTTATCCATACTGGCGGGCTGCAGCAGCAAAGAGGAAGTAGTACCAAGCACGAGCCCATCTGCCAGCGCGGCGGCAACGGCTACGCCTAATACGACGACTTCCACACCAACGACAACAGCGACAGCTTCGCCGCAAGCAAGCTCTAAGCCGGTCCAAAGTCCTTCAGCTTCTCCGAAGGCATCCAGTACTCCTTCCAAAAGTGATGGACTTCAAGTCATCGCCAAGCCGGAAAGTGTAACGGTCCTGGTGAATAAACAGTTTGCACTTCCTTCAAGCTACGAGCCGACGGATTTGGTCTATCCAGATATTCCTTTTACATTCGCGGAGAAGATTGAAAAACGCAAAATGCGCACCGTCGCGGCGGAAGCAATTGAAAAGCTGGTTGCCGGCGCGAAAAAGGATGGTATCAACCTTGCGGGCGTATCGGCTTATCGGTCATATGCAACGCAGAAGTCGCTATTCCAGCGTTACGTTCTGAAGGATGGCGAGGAAAAAGCGAAAACGTACAGTGCTGTGCCAGGGACAAGCGAACATGAAACAGGACTTGCAATCGATGTATCGGGCAGTGACGGGAAATGTGCCGCCGAGGATTGCTTTGGAGGGACCAAAGAAGCGAACTGGCTGGAGAAGCATGCCCAGGAGTACGGATTTATCATCCGCTACCCCAAAGGAAAAGAGAAAATTACGGGGTACCAATACGAGCCATGGCACATTCGTTATGTAGGTGCGGATACAGCTAAGGATATGGCAGCCAAAAAGATGACCATGGAAGAGTACTACAATGCTGTGCCTGTCAGTAAATAAAGTGATGTCGTTATTTTGCACCCTCATCTGTCGCTAATTCGAAATTTATCAAGCTGCCAAGGCATGTTAAAATGAAGCCAAGTCACTTATTTGGAGGTTAACATGATTAAAGTAGCAATGTTAAGTTTTTGGCACGTGCATGCAAGAGACTATGCAAAACAGGTAACCGAGCACAAAGATACCGAGATTGTAGCGGTGTGGGATGAAATTCCTGAGCGCGGACAAGCAGAAGCGTCACAGCGTGGTGTTGCCTTTTATACGGATCTTGCTGAGTTACTGGCAAATAAGGATATTGACGGCGTCGTTGTAGACACACCTACAAACATGCACCGTGATGTTATGATTGCTGCTGCCAAGGCAGGTAAACATATTTTTACGGAGAAAGTTATTGCTCCAACGTTACATGAAGTGAATGAGATTCTAGATGCGGTTAATGAAGCTGGTGTAACTTTGACTGTTTCATTGCCGCGTTTGAATCCAACGTATACATTAGCTGTACAAGAAATTATCGCGAAGGAACTGCTAGGATCGATCACACTCGTGCGCACTCGTTTATCCCACAATGGCGGAATTTCTACAGAGGCGAATCCGAAAGGCTGGCTGCCTGAGCATTTCTACAATGCTGAACAATGTGGCGGCGGCGCGTTAATCGACCTTGGTTGTCATCCGATGTATTTGACTCGTCTATTCCTGGGTCTGCCTGAGTCTGTAAGCGCTTCTTATGGGCATGTAACGGGCAGAGAAGTTGAAGATAATGCTGTAGCTACACTCCAGTATGCTAATGGCGCTCTAGGCATCGTCGAGGCTGGTTTCGTGAACGCTCATTCGCCATTCGTGATTGAGGTTCATGGTACTGAAGGCAGCGTGTTGTACTCCGATCATGACGGAAGAATTCTGCTGCGTACGAGAAAACTTGCTGATGCTGGCTGGACACCTTACGAGAACGGTCCGAAAGAGAAGGTATCTGCCTTTGATCAATGGGTAGACCACATTCAAAACGGAACAAAAGCTACTGAAAATATTCAGTTGGCTGTAGATTTAACGAAGCTGATGGAGGCTTCTAACCGCTCCGCTAAATCTAAACAACAAGTACGTATTGATGCCCTAACTCAGTAATAACTGAGCTGTACAGGATGGAAGGAGGTTCAGCATGAGTCAGCCCTTTTACTTCGAACCGATGCTTGAAAATCCAATGGCACTAGATCGGCTGGACCTGCGTTTTCGGTGGGGTTCTTACGGAATCCGTGTGCTTCGCTGCCATCTAACCTCCTTTCCGCCTGGCACGGTGATCGATTTCCATCATCATTCCGAATTCGAGTTTCATTACATTCCTAACGGAAAAGGCCGAGTCATTTTGGATGGGATTACCCACCCTTTGCAAGAAGGGATGCTGTATGTGACAGCCCCAGGTGTCTCGCACCGCCAGGAGGCGGATGAACACGATAAGATGGATGAGTTGTGTTTGCATGTTGACTTTGTGAGGCTGGATGAGCCTCCGCTGGGTGGAGACCCTGAGTCGCAGGCTTGGGGAGAAGCTTGGGAGATAGCAGAGGCTGATGCTTGCATCAAGCAGCTAAGCGAGCTTCCTCACATCCCTGCCTTTGACCGGCAGGAAGCAATGAAGTGCTTCCTGGTCGCCTTTGAAGCTTGGCGGGACAACCAGCTTGGACAATATACGATCATCAAACAATCGATTATCCAGATGTTGCTGAGAACGATAGGCGCTTACAAAGCGGATCATCAAGGGCTCGATTTGCCAGCACGCGATATGAAAAGCTACCGTTACCAGCTTGCCGTCCAGTTCATCGAGGACAACTTCCGGCGTCCTCTGACGCTTGAAGGCGTTGCTGAGCGGCTGCAGATCTCCTCCCGACAACTTCAGCGCATTTTTAAGGAGCAAGCGAACATATCCTTCAGTGAGTATTTGGAGCAAGTCCGCTTGAATCATGTGTGCACAGAGCTGCTGCAAACGACTATGACCTTGGAGAAAATCGCCGAGAAAAGCGGCTTTGCTTCCAGCAATTATTTGCATTATGTGTTTAAAAAAGCCCATGGTGTCACACCGAACCGGTATCGTGAACGCCTGCATGGATAAGAAAAAGGCTGTTCTCGCCGTTATCGTAGTCAATCAACTACGAAACGGCAGGAACAGCCTTTATTTATTGGTGACGACGGACGATGCCGCCTCTTTACTGCTGGGATAGATGGAAAATAGTGGAACACATGCAGCAAAATAGCAGGAGTAATCGGCGCTACTGACAAGCAATCATGCTAAATTATTCGAAAAGCTTACGTAAGTTCTCCGCATACGGAGCACGAACGATGCCTTTTTCCGTAATAATCGCCGTTACATACTCGCTCGGTGTGACATCGAAGGCAGGATTATACACTTTTACGCCTTGCGGTGCCGTACGCTTGCCGAAGCCTTGCGTGATTTCATCCTCATGGCGCTCTTCAATCGGAATGTCCCCGCCTGTAGGTGTGTTCAAATCGATCGTGGAGATCGGGCTCGCCACGTAGAACGGAATCCCGTGCGCTTTCGCCAAAACAGCCACGCTGTACGTGCCGATCTTGTTGGCAACGTCACCGTTAGCAGCAACGCGGTCGGTTCCGACGATGACCGCCTGGATCCAGCCCTTGGACATGACCGCACCGGCCATGTTATCACAGATCAGCGTCACATCGACGCCGGCCTGCTGCAGTTCAAAGGCTGTAAGCCGCGCGCCTTGCAGCACGGGCCGAGTCTCATCCGCGAACACCTTCAGGTTCACGCCTTTTTCCTTAGCCAAGTAGAACGGCGCTAGCGCCGTGCCGTACTTGGCTGTCGCAAGACCGCCGGCGTTGCAGTGCGTCAGCACGCCGAAGCCATCCTCGAACAGCGTCAACGCGTGTTCGCCGATCTGGCGGTTCGTCTCCTCGTCCTCGGCTTGAATCTTCTGCGCTTCGTCCAGAAGCGCTGCTTTGAAGGCATCTTGGCTAACGCCTGCCGCTGCCAAACTGCCTGCTTGCGCTCTCATCCGGTCGAGCGCCCAGAACAAGTTCACCGCTGTCGGACGGGACGTCGCCAGATAGTCGGCTTGCTTCTGGACTTCCGCCAGAAGCCCATCCACTGCGGCATCTACGTTGCGGATGCCTAAATATACACCATACGCGGCGGCGATTCCGATAGCCGGTGCGCCGCGAACTTTCAAGTGACGAATCGCTTCCCACACCTCAATTGGCGTTTCCAGCGGCAAATAAACGATCTCTTCTGGCAGCAAACGTTGATCTAACAGATCAAGCTGCTGACCATTCCAACGCAAGGATTGCAATGCACCTTGCTCCTCTAAACTTTCTAGGTTCTTGTTAGTCATAGAACAAATCCTCTTTCTACTGCTGATTCTTTGGTGACGATGGCAATTAGCTCATCGATAGAAGTTATTTGACGATTAGCGCGAATAAAGCTTGTGCCGATCGCTAACGCCAAACGTTGAGCGCGTTCTCTAGCGGCGCTATCTTCAATTTTATCAATATCTGTGACATGAGCAAGTCCTACGATGCGGCGCACCATTTTGGCACCTGTGAAGCCCGCCGTATCCTGAAGCAGGTTTTTAATGAAATAGTCTTGGTAGCCAGGTGCTTGGAAAACACGATCTACACCATGCTCATTCCACAACGCGCGGAAATTGGCTTCAAAATGTGTCCATACTTCTTTCACCGTTTGTAATAGATAAGCGCGGTATGCTTTGCGGCTTTCATCATCCTTGCTCCAACCTTCTTGTCCTGCAAAGTTTAGAATTAAATTTGCGAGTACAGCTCCGATATCGAAGCCCATTGGACCGTAATAAGCGAATTCTGGATCGATGACTTTCGTGGAATCAGGTTTGATGAAAATACTTCCCGTGTGCAAATCACCATGAAGCAGTGCCTGCGCGCTCGTCAAGAATTTTTGGCGAAGAATCGCGACTTCAAAGTGAAGCTCGTTGTCTGCCCAAAGCTGCTCTGCTGCATCGCGGATATGATCTTCAAAGCTATTCGTTTCCGCATCGCGGTACGGATCATCGAAAATCAAATCCTCCGTAATTTTGCAAAGCTCAGGATTAATGAAGCGGCCTTGTTGAATTTTTTTTTCCTGTTGGTTCTTGCCTAAATCCGAAGTGAAAAACAACGTATTTGCCATAAAGCGGCCGATATGCTCAGCAAACAGCGGATATTCGTTCCGTTCAATTAACCCTCTGCGCATAATAATGTGATCGCTTAGATCCTCCATGACCGTCAGCGCGAGATCTGCGTCATAAGCATATACATGCGGTACGAGATCCGGTACTAAACCTTCTTCAATAATGAGCGCTTCGCTCTCAATACGTGCCCGGTCAAGCGTCAGAGGCCAGGATTCCCCGACAACTTTTGCATAAGGAAGAGCTTGTTTCAAAATAATACTTTTTCCTGAAGCCTTTTCTGATATGCGAAAAACGAGATTTAAGTTGCCGTCGCCGATTTCATGGCTGGTCAATTCGGATCCAGGTTGGAACAAATCCGGGATTTGACGAGCGTATTCGATCGCTTGAGCTTCACTTAAAGGATGATATGTAGACATGGTTTGCCTCCTAAATGAGTCATTGAAATTAATTCCAACTAATTTACTGTGTATTAATCGTCTTTCCCTAGTATAAGACAAAAAGGGGCCGCTTGAAATACTCTCTTCGGAATTGTTGCACAAATTACATAAAATCAGCACAAAGAACGCAAAGTAACGTGTACATGCTGTACCGACAACAACAACTAGGAGGCACTTCTCATGGTAACAACGACATTAACATCAGCTCAATCCATCCAAACCGTTCTAAATAAGCAAATTGCGAACTGGGGCTTGCTTTTTGTTAAGCTTCATAACTTCCATTGGTATGTAAAAGGAAGTCAATTTTTCACGCTGCATGTCAAATTCGAAGAACTGTACAATGAAGCCGCTCTGCATATAGATAATCTTGCTGAACGTCTACTTTCGATTGGCGGTCAACCTGCGGCAACAATGAAAGCCTATATTGAGCTGTCTTCCCTCAAAGAAGCGCAAGGAACCGAGACGGCAACCAAAATGGTTGAAGCCGTCATCGAAGATTTCACAATCCTCACCCAAGAGTTAAAGGCAGGTATGCAAGCCTGCGAAGAGGTGCAAGACGAGACGACTTCGGACATGCTGCTGGCTATACAGACTTCACTGGAAAAACACCGCTGGATGCTGCAATCTTTCCTAGGATAGATTCAAGCAGCCAACTTCTTTACAAAATCTTCAAGTTGGAAAAACATAAGCCTAACGATCCTTCGTTATACTAGGAGCAAATTCGCTTTCGGAGGATCCTATGATGATGAAAATCCTGAATGTGCTGCTGGTAATGGCCGCGTGCTTTTTCTTATTATTCATGGCTTTCGAGGCGGAGTCTCCCGGGAAGAAGGCAGATCCTAATCCGATGAAACAGAATCAGGAACAGTTTGCCCGTATACAACAATCGTATTACGCCGAAGATGTAAATAAGTAGACTTAGGGATGGCCTGAGAGCCATCCCTTTCTTTTCGCCTTTTCATGCCGTGTTGTTTTGCTTCTCCAAATTCCTTATAATAAATGGATTATTGGGAGAACAAGGAGTTGGCGTCGGTGGAAAAACCAAAGGCCTTGAAAGAATGGGCTTCGGCTATCAAAGCACTGGAAGACGGCACACAAATTTTTATTATGCGCAAAGGGGGTATTGTTGAAGAAACGAGAGATTTTCAAGTCGAATCCAATGATTTTTTTCTTTATCCAACCTTCGAGCACCAGAGAAAAGAATTGCTCAAGGAAAGTTATCAACGTGTAATTGATGAAACTTTGGTCGGCTGGAGTGCGCAGGATGAACAAGTTACAATCCGTTCGTATGCCCGGATGATCGAGGATATTGAGATTAGCGATGGAGAGCAGCTACATAAGCTGTATCCATATCACATTTGGACGGAAAATTTCACGGACGAAAGATTGAAGTGGAAACGTAAAAATCCGCTGCATCTTATGCTGTTACGCGTGTATAAACTGGCAGAACCTTTACATATTCCAATAGAGCAAAGTTATATTGGCTGTAAGTCATGGATTGAGCTTGGGGCTGAAACACCGCCCGACTCCTCGATAGTTCCGGTTTTGAGCGATGAGGAATTTGCAGAGCAGGTTGCTGAAATTAAGCGAACTTTGTCGTAAGAAAATGGTTGCATTTTCACAAAATGCCCACCTTTTTCAAGCAATTGCCCTTTCTTGATTTGACATAGTAAGTTATAATAGAATTATTCTAATGAGAATCAATGATAATCATTTTATGATTGTCGTTTATCTAGTACATTTAAACATTATGGAGGCTTAAAGAAAATGGCAAATTCACCAACATTTACAATAGACGGTCTTAGAGCGAACGTCGAAGGAAAGGAAATTTTGAAAGGGTTAAGTCTTGAAATCAAAGGCGGAGAAATCCATGCGATCATGGGACCGAACGGTACAGGTAAAAGTACGCTTGCTGCCGCTTTGATGGGGCACCCGAAATATGAAGTGACGGAGGGTTCTGTTACTTTAGAGGGTGAAGATGTTTTGGAAATGGCTGTTGACGAGAGAGCACGCGCTGGCTTGTTCCTAGCTATGCAATATCCGAGCGAAATCACGGGCGTAACGAACGCTGACTTCTTGCGCAGCGCAATTAACGTACGTCGCGGCGAAGGCAACGAAATCTCGTTGATCAAGTTTATCCGCCAAATGGAAGCTAAAATGAAACAACTTGAAATGAACCCTGAGTTCATGCACCGTTACTTGAACGAAGGTTTCTCCGGCGGTGAGAAAAAGCGTAACGAAATTCTGCAAATGCTTTTGCTTGAGCCTAAATTCGTTATTCTTGACGAAATTGACTCCGGTTTAGATATCGATGCTTTGCGTATCGTTGCTGAAGGCGTTAATGCTATGCGTAGTGAAGAGCGCGGCTTCTTGATCATTACGCATTACCAACGTTTGCTCAACTATGTTAAACCTGATTTTGTACATGTTATGATGCAAGGTCGCATCGTGAAATCCGGTGGTCCAGAGCTGGCTGAGCGTCTGGAATCGGAAGGTTACGATTGGATCAAAGAAGAACTCGGCATCGTGGATGAAACGGTTGGTCAAGACGAGGAAGAATTCAAAATCCCAATGAACACGCCGGGGCCGAAGTACTAAAGAGAGGAGAGACTTTGATCTTAGGGTCAAAGGTCCTTATATATTAGGAGGAATACCATGAGTACTCAAACACAACTTTCCATAGATTCTAATGCTGTCATCGAGCTCTCCCGCAGCAAGCAGGAGCCGGAATGGATGACTGCCCTTCGTACAGAAGGGTTAGCATTAGCGAATTCTTTGGAATTACCTACGCTTGAAAAGACAAGAATTGATCGTTGGAGCATTTCCTCCTACGGTTCCTATAAAACGCAAACACCTTTGACTTCCCTTGAGTCTTTACCAGAAGTAGCCCAAGGTCTAACGAACTCAGATAACCTGATTGTTCAACGCAACTCCGGAGTTGTGTACAACCAAGTATCCGAAGAACTTAAGAAGCAAGGCGTTATTTTCACTGATTTGGAAACAGCGATTCGCGATCATGCTGATCTGGTTAAACCGTACTTCATGAAAGCCATCGAAGCGAACGAAAATCAACTGACAGCTCTGCACGCTGCGCTATGGAACGGCGGTATTTTCATCTATGTACCAAAAGACGTTCGTGTGGAAGTTCCACTTCAAGCGCTGTTTGTTACCGATGATGCAGAAGCTACATTTGCTCCGCACGTTCTTATCGTAGCAGAACAATTCAGCTCTGTTTCCTACGTAGATAACTTCGTATCTTCCCTGTCGGGAGCTGAACTCGTACAGAACGGGATCGTTGAAGTATTCGCGAAACCGGGATCACGCGTGAGTTACGCATCCGTTCATAACTTTGAAGAGTCTGTTACGGACTTAACTTATCGCCGCGCTATTCTTGAGAATGATGCAAGCATTGCGTGGGTAGTTGGGGAAATGAACTACGGGAATACACTGTCGGATACGACGTCTATCCTGAGAGGCAAAGGATCTGATTCCGATGCGAAAATCATTTGTGTTGGTACGCATGAGCAGAAGCTTAACTTAACGACACGCGCTGTTCACTGGGGCAAAGCTTCCACAAGCGACATGATTACGCGTGCTGTTATGCGTGATGGTGCGACGGCAATCATCAACGGGATCACGAAGATTGAAAAAGGAGCACAAGGCTGTAACGGTCAACAAACCGAGAAAGTGTTGATGCTTAGCCCGAAAGCTCGTGGAGACGCGAATCCAATTCTTCTTATTGATGAGGATGATGTTAAAGCAGGTCATGCTGCGAGTGTTGGTCAAGTGAATGCCGAGCAAGTGCATTACTTGATGTCCCGCGGTATTACAAAAGAAGAAGCTCAGCGCTTGATCATTTACGGATTCTTGGCGCCAGTCGTTTCCGAAATTCCGATTAAGAGCGTTGAAGAACAGCTGCAAAGCTTAGTGGAGAGGAAGCTGGGACAATGAAAACAGCCGAGATACGTGAACTTTTTCCCATTCTAAAACAAGAAGTGAACGGTCATCCACTGGTGTATTTGGACAGCGCTGCTACATCCCAGAAGCCCATTCAGGTGATTGAGGCACTCAAGCATTACTATGAATGGGACAATGCGAACGTACATCGCGGTGTTCATACCCTAGGTTCCCGTGCAACAGATGCGTACGAAGGAGCAAGAGCGAAAGTTGCTAAGTTCATCGGCGCATCCAGCGAGCAAGAAATTATTTTCACCAGAGGCACGACAACAGCCATCAATATTGTGGCAAGCAGCTATGCCAAAGCGGTATTGCGAGAAGGCGACGAAATCGTCCTTACGCCAATGGAACATCACAGTAATTTGATTCCATGGCAGCAAGCCGCTAAGGCAACAGGCGCCACTTTAAAATATATCCCATTACAGCCCGACGGATCGATTTCTCTGGCAGATGTTGAAAATACGATTACTGATCGTACCAAGATCGTTTCAGTTGTTTATGTTTCTAACGTTCTGGGGGTTATCAACCCTGTCAAAGAAATCGCCCAAATTGCCCACAAACATGGTGCAAAAATGATGGTTGACGGCGCACAAAGCTCACCTCATATGAAAGTTGATGTGCAGGAATTGGATTGCGACTTTTACGCGCTTTCCGGACATAAAATGTGTGGACCAACCGGAATTGGGGCATTGTATGGCAAGAAGGCCTTGCTCGAAAACATGGAGCCAGTTGAGTTTGGCGGCGAGATGATTGACCACGTAGATCTGTATGAATCGACATGGAAGGAACTGCCTTGGAAGTTCGAAGGTGGAACTCCAATCATCGGAGGGGCTGTTGCACTTGGCGCGGCGATTGATTTTCTGCAAGAAGTAGGAATGGACAATATTTTCAAACATGATATTCAGCTCACGAATTATGCGTTGGAACGTATGACACAGATCGAGGATCTCACTGTTTATGGACCAACTAGCAATCGTGCCGGACTTGTTACTTTCAATTTGGGTGATGTACATCCACATGACGTAGCAACTGTTCTGGATGCAGAGGGAGTAGCTATTCGTGCAGGCCATCACTGCGCACAACCTCTGATGAGATGGCTTGAAGTAAGCAGTACGGCTCGTGCAAGCTTTTATCTATACAATACAGAAGAAGATATTGACCGTCTTGTGATGGCCTTACAAAAAACAAAGGAGTACTTCGGCCATGCAATTGGATGATTTATACCGTAGAGTTATTATGGATCACTATAAAACACCTCGTAACCGGGGGAAATTTGAGTCTGGTGAAGCGGTAACCATCGATCTGAACAATCCAACTTGCGGCGACAAAATTTCGCTGCAAATGTTGGTAGAAGACGGTATTGTGAAACAGGCGAAATTCACAGGCGAAGGCTGTTCGATCTCTCTATCTTCCGCATCCATGATGACGGATGCTGTCAAAGGCAAGACGCTTGAAGAGGCGCTGAAGATGGCTGAGGATTTTTCTGGCCTAATGAAAGGCGAATCTGTTGAATTTGAATATGAAGATATAGAGGCTTTATCTGGGGTGAACAAGTTCCCTGCGCGGATCAAATGCGCAACCCTGGCATGGAACGCTCTTCGCAAAGGTATTGAACATACCCAAAAGACCGATAACTAACGCTTTTAGCGATCGCATAGAACATTGTTATTGATCTATAACCCATTACGCTAAGGAGGAAATAACCATGGCAAAACAAATGCCAGATCTTGAAGATTATAAGTATGGTTTCCGAGATGAGCATAAATCGATTTTCCAGTCCGGAAAAGGTTTGACTCGTGAAATCGTTGAAGAAATCTCCAGAATGAAGGGCGAGCCGGATTGGATGCTTGAGTTTCGTCTGAAATCCTTGGAGCAGTTCTTCAAAATGCCGATGCCTCGTTGGGGCGGTAATATGGATGATCTTGATTTTAATGATATCCAGTACTACGTGAAACCGTCAGAGAAACAAGGTAAAACATGGGAAGAAGTTCCTACAGAAATTAAAGAAACATTCGATAAGCTGGGTATTCCGGAAGCAGAGCAAAAGTTCCTTGCTGGTGTTTCCGCGCAATACGAATCCGAAGTTGTTTACCACAGCATGCAAAAAGAGCTTGAAGATCAAGGCGTTATCTTTACAGATACGGATTCAGCTCTTCGCGAACACCCTGAACTGTTCAGAAAATACTTCGGTACTATCATTCCGCCAAGCGACAATAAATTCGCTGCTCTCAACAGTGCGGTATGGTCCGGTGGATCCTTTATCTACGTACCAAAAGGCGTTAAATGTGAAGTGCCATTGCAAGCTTACTTCCGTATTAACTCCGAGAACATGGGTCAATTCGAACGTACATTGATCATTACAGATGAGGAAAGCTTTGTGCACTATGTAGAAGGCTGTACAGCTCCTATCTATAGCACAAACTCACTTCACAGTGCGGTTGTTGAGATTGTATGTCTCAAAAACTCCCGTGCTCGTTATACAACGATCCAAAACTGGGCACCAAACATCTACAACCTCGTTACTAAACGTGCAGTTGCAGAAGAAGGCGCTACAATGGAGTGGGTCGATGGCAACATCGGTTCCAAATTGACAATGAAGTACCCGGCAGTTGTATTGAAAGGCCGCGGCGCGAAAGGTATGGTTCTTTCCATCGCAGTAGCTGGTAAAGGACAACACCAAGATGCTGGTGCGAAAATGACGCATCTGGCTCCGGATACAACATCAACAATCGTGTCCAAATCGATCTCCAAGCATGGCGGTAAAGTAACATACCGTGGTCTGGCTTCCTTCGGACGCAACTCCCAAGGTTCCAAAGCGAATATCAAATGTGATACGTTGATTCTGGATAACGAGTCGACATCCGATACAATTCCTTACAATGAAATCATGAACGATAATATTACGCTTGAGCATGAAGCTACGGTATCCAAGGTTTCTGAGGATCAATTGTTCTACCTCATGAGCCGTGGTTTGACGGAAGCGGAAGCTACGCAAATGATCGTTATGGGCTTCATTGAGCCATTCACCAAAGAACTTCCAATGGAATATGCCGTGGAAATGAACCGTCTCATCAAGTTCGAGATGGAAGGTTCCATCGGTTAAGATTTCACAAGGCGAACCCCAGTATTCGGGTTCGCTTTTTTTGTACCCTTAAAAGATCCATAATAACTTCCAACATGCTCCATGCATTCTAGACTTAGCTAACGTATATTTATTTCCCACAATTCTCAACCTATAGAGGATCATAATGTGTCCCTAAAGGAGAGAAGTGAAGGTATGTGGAAAAGGCTGAAACTTGCAGCAATCGGGAGTATGGCTATCGTTCTAGCGACAACAACGGCTTGTGGGAAAGATCAGGCACCCCCTAATAACTCAGCACCGACGCCGAACGGAGTGACACAATCAGGCACAGGTACTGCGGTGCCGCACAGCCTGTCGCAAGCAGGGAACGGAATAACGAAATTAGGTAACGACGATGCAGTTTTACCCATTAAAGTGATCAACAATGTAAAATATGTTGCAGCCAGTGAGCTTATTCAAACATTGAAGTTCCAATCCGAATGGGATGCAGGAGCTCAGAAGCTGCTAGTTGGTGATAATGATGCGAATTTCGAACTGTCAGCAAATTCCAATAAAGCGATGAAGGATGGGGAAGAAATCCATGTAGGTGAGCCATTCGTCAAAGAAGGTGATGCCTTGTATTTGCCAGTTTCGGCCATAGCGGATTTATTTCAAGATGAAATGTCGTATGACACCAGTGACATTCAATTGAACATACATCCTTCGCCCGTTGCTCCGCTTGAGAATGAAGATTCTCCTGACCCTAGCGCGGATACGCTGGAGCTGGCATTTGCAGACGATCCGAATGATCCTTTCAAAGGAGAAACAACGGATGGAGCGAACCCTGCCTCATTGGGGCTACCTGTCGACGACGATTCACAGGTATGGGCATCTGCTGGGGAGAAAGCAATTCCAGTTCTGAAAAACATCAATATTAATGCTTTGATTAACAAAGGTGAGCAATATAAAGGGGTTAAATATAAATTCGGCACAGGCCCATACCCTCAAACCGGCAAATTTGATTGCTCAACTTTCACCCAATATGTGTATGGGAAATACAGTGTTAAGCTGCCGAGATTGGCTCGCCAACAAGCATCGCTCGGGAAGTTGATTAGCCGCAAATCTCTGCGGAAAGGCGATTTGATGTTTTTCTATGTCCCAGGACGCTTCAAATCAAATAAGAAAGTCGGACATGTGGGCATCTATATTGGTAATATGAAAATGCTGCATGCCTCCCCAGAGCCAAAGAATGGGGTACAGATCAGTAATATCAATAAAGCGTACTGGAAAAAAACGTTTCTTCGTGCGAAACGTGTTGTAACTTAAAGCGTTCAAGTCTATCCTTAGGGGTAGGCTTTTATTATTTTCTGTCAAGATGAAACAAAAGGTCGGCTCGTGCGTTTTATCTAGTATGAAGTCATCGATGAAGGAGGATGAAACCGAATGACAATTACACTTTTGGAAAAATTGGCGGATGGACAGCTTTTGAAAATTAGTGAACGTCCGTGGGATGAAAAGCTGATGCAAGCTCTAGATGCAGCGAACTATGTGCTCATTGGCGGTAAGGAATATGAAATGATTGAAGGAAGATTGAATTTAGATTTGAATGTGTTTGAGCTTTTATTAGTTGCAATTGGTTCTGAAGGGGGAGGGAACAAGCAGTGAAAAGACCGCTCAAGGTATTTTCAGCTTCCATAAGTCTGGTACTGGTCGGGCAGCTTCTGCTGTTACCAGCCTATGCCGCGGAGACGCCGGCACCGAACACAGCTTCCTCCAAGCTGGTCGAATGGTCCAATGATGAAGTGAAAGCCTATTTCGACCCAGCCGTAGACTGGAATTTACCTATTCCTCCAGCAGCAGGCGCAGTTTCGCCATCGCCTTCTCCTACACCGACAGCAGGCAGTGGCGGTTCGGGAGGCAGCACAGCGCCCATCATTGTTAATAACTATGGTGGAGGCAGCGGGTTTGGATGGGATGATTTGCTCTTATACCATCTTATTTTCAATAGCCCAAGTCCTTATTCCTCAAGCAACTGGGGGAACAGTCATCGTTCTTATTACTATCGTTCCAATACACCTTATGTTACAAAATCATACCAACCCAGCACGTTCTCCAATCGATCAACGACCAAAGCGCCAACGACGTCAAGTGGGTCTGGAACTTTTACAACGAATAAGTCATCCTCATCTACCACGAAATCGGGAACTACAGGAAATACGGGAACTACAGGAACTACAGGAGCCACAGGGAATACAGGTTCCGTTAGCAGTTCAGGTACGAGCAGCGGCACAACGTCAAGCTCGAAATCAACATCGACATCAACTGGCAGCATAGGCGGCAAATCGAGCGGTTTCAGCTCCTCATCCAGCTCAGGAGGTTAATGCGGTGGTATTCGAAGTCATAGGTACGCCAGCTCCGAATAGAGAGCACAAAGTCCAACAGCTTGCTGAGCTTGGATTCACATGGGCCAATCTGGAAGACGAAGCGTACTGGATCGATCAAATTGTCCTTATGGAACAATCAACTTATAACGAGCTAATTGTCGCGGCAAATGCATTGTGGCGCGTATTTGATAAAGCTGTTCGCTACGTGAAAGGGAACAGGGCGTTATACCAACAGCTGTCGATTCCCGAAGTTCTCTGGGATGGACTTGACCGGCTGGAACTGGGTGACATAGGGGTCATAAGCCGCTATGCAAGATTTGATTTCACTGTGGATCAACAGGGGAGTATCAAGCTGTTAGAGCTCAATGCTGACACTCCAACAGGTTATGTGGAAGCCGCGATTGCGACACCATGGTTATGTGAGCAAAAAGGTTATACCTCCCCGAATACGGATATGAAAAACCTAATCCGCGCTGCATGGGACATTGAGGCGCCGGATTTCGCTGCATGCATTGCCTATGGCCAGAACGCGGAAGATACAGGGACTATTGATGCACTCGTTGCTCATAGCGGAAGAAACATGACATGTGTGGATTGTCTGGATTTGTGGATTGACGAAGGCGTAGTCAAGGTCGGGGAGCAACAAATCATTTCCAGCATGTTCGCACTGTATCCAAAGGAATGGATGGGTGTTGATGATGGCGGAGAGGCGCTTTCTTATGCGATTGAAGAACAATTCATCCAACTGTTTAATCCTTTGCATGCGGTTATTTTGCAATCCAAGGGTCTGCAAGCCATTGTCTGGGGACTACACACGGAAACCGCAGCCTTGTTCACCTCGGAAGAGCATAAGGCTATAGCTGCTTATATGCTGCCTACCTTTTTTTCTCCTGAGTTGTCGGGAGATTATGTGTCCAAATCCATGTTTGGAAGAGAAGGAGGCTCGGTTGAGCTTTATGACGCTACGGGGGAGCTAGAGGTCAAAGACGAAGTTGGCTTTGATACGAGTGTTTTTTTTGAACGTGTGTATCAGCAAAGGGCTGATTTGCCCGAGTTATCTTTTGCTCATGGGGATAGGCATTTATTAACGGGGTTGTTCGTATTGAACGGTACACCTTGTGGACTCTTAGGGCGAGCCGGCGGGAAAATTACAGGAAACGCAAGTCAATTTGTACCGATTGGAGTGAAAACACCTTGAAACAAAGACGATTCTGGCTTATGGCAGCAGTCGCCTTGGTCGTCATTCTGATGATCTGGGGCATTAGCAGCCTGTTCAATAAGAAGCCCTCTGTCTTAAGCAAACCGGTCGAAGGAAGCTCGGCAACGACAAGTGTTAGCGACATGAATGGCGATGTACCTTGGGATTATCAGGTGCAGCAGGCAAAAGTCGGGGATTTGCTCGATGGAGATATGGTTCTGCTGCCAAATAACGAGCGCATATCGAATGACCAGAACTTTGCAACCGGCGATCAAATTTATGTGCTTAGCTATATGCAGGCAACGATGAAAACAGACAGTCAAGGGAAGAACGACGTGACACTTTCCCAATGGAAACCGATTAAGACCTTCAAAACAAAGGAAGAAGCCGATAAAGATTTGGAAGAGCTTAAGGTTGAAATTAAGACGGATGTGAAGCTGATAGGTGTTTATAAAACGGAGTTGGATGGCAAATTCCGCTATTTCGCAGTTGCTGATCTGCCAACAGGGCAAAAGGTGAAGCAGCCAATCCCAGAGGATCGCTATACAAGCTTTAAAAGCAAGAAAGAAGTGCAGGTTATTTTAGAGGAAGTACACGATTACAGCAATTATGATCAATCTATGGCGAAGTTTCGGGGGTGGGCAGAATGATAGTCTTAAATATTGTGATCAGTTTATTTGTCATAGTCCTGCTACAATTTGCAGGGATGTATGTATTTAGTTTAATGACGCCCTACCGCGATATGGAAGAAATAAATAAAGGGAACGTAGCCGTTGGAATCACGATGGGCGGTAAATTTGTCGCTACAGCCATCGTGCTGGCGATTGCCGCATATAGCAATTCCTCGATCTGGCACATGAGTTTGTGGTTTGCGGTAGGTTACGTCTGTTTGCTTGCTACTTACTGGGTGTTCGATTGGTTAACGCCTGGCGTTAAGCTATCTGATCAGTTAAAAGAAGGTAATGTAGCAGTCGGCACTTTGCTAGCTGCCGTGTATATCGGTATTGCTCTTGCAGTCAGCTCGCTTATTATCTAGAAAAGCATTAAATTGCGATTGCTGTTATTTCGACGTCGCTAAGTTGCGCAAGATCCAGGAATTGATTATTGATTTTGATGAGTGGCCGGAAAAAGTCGGTAGGATTGGTCATAACGATTGTACCGACTCGCCCGTCGCTAAGTGACACTGTTTTCCCGATAAAGTTAGGAATCATGTTACGAATAAATACCTGTGTGATTTTCGGATCAAGCTGTCCGAAACTCATCCGGTGAAGCTCTTTAAGAACGAATAAGAGGTCGCGCTTATCTTGGTACACACGCTTGCTAATCATAGCGCTATACACGTCTGCGACAGCAACGATAAGCGAATAAGAATGAATCTCCGTGCTTTTTTTGCGTAACGGATAGCCAGTACCGTCCATGCGCTCATGATGCTGAAGGGCAACAAGTGCAAGCGCATTGTCTTTCAAAGAATTTTTAATAATTTCATACCCGAAGATGGTATGTTTTTGAATTTCATCGTACTCATCATTTGTTAACTTGCCAGGCTTAAATAGAATTTCCTGAGAGATTTTACATTTTCCTACATCGTGTAAATAGCCGGCTGTGCCAATAGTAAGCGCTTCTTTCTCGCTCTTGTTCATCCATTTGGCAATATAGTAGGAAAGCATACCTACTTGTACACTATGCTGGAAAGTGTAATCATCTTGGCTGCTTAAGGAAAGAAGCAAGGAGACGACGTCATTCTCTTCCTCAAAGCTCGAGATTAAGGGATTGAAAGCGGATTCTATCATTTCCATAGAAAGCTTTTCCCCATTTTCTGCAGAACGAAATATGTCTTTTATGCCGGAAATGCAATCATGGAAGGAATTTAACTGAGCCAGATTTACTTTTGCAGATTGTGCTGGCTGAGTCTCGACTTCTTTAACCCTTGGGGCAATATCCACATATTCCACATTATGGCGATTAAGCATCAATATGTCGCTTGCATCCACCACGGTACCTGCTGATAGAAGATGAAGTCCTTTTGTGTTGTAGGAATCGGAAATCAGTTTATCACCAACAATTAGTTGAAGTACGTGTATATGCATTGAAGTTCCTCTCCCAGTCCTATATTCGTGTAGGTATATTGTAATACTACATCCCTATATAACGGCTGTAAAGACTTTTGGCTTGAATTAAATCATCCGTTCCTTGAATGAGGACGCGACCATCAGGGAATATAATCATGTGCAAATCAGGGCCTGCCTGGAACTTTAAAAGGAACCGGTTTCGCTCGACCGAACCTAGCGGTCTCAAGCGCTCTTCCCAGTATTCAAGCGGCTTGGCAGCAGGAAGAACAGGATGAATCTGAACCGAGTTACGACCGCATAAGGATTGAATGGTGTCGCTGTCCATGTCAGTCTCCAAGTAGTCGTACTGCTTGCTCGCACAGGCGGGACAATCCGCTTTTAGTGCGCCAGTCACGTTAATCGCGGAGTGCTGGTTGAACCAGAGGTCCCACTGCTGCATCCGGAGATTCAGATGCTCGGTAGCGCCAACTAGCAGTTTAAGAGCCTCAGTTGCTTGAAATGAAGCAACGACATGTATGATTCCGCCTATCACACCAGCTGTATCGCAGGTTTCGGTCGTGCCAGCAGCGGGAGCTTGGGTGAACAAGCAACGCAGGCATGGCGTCTGTCCTGGGAGAATCGTCAAAGAGACGCCTCTTGAGGCAACAGCACCGCCATAAATCCACGGAATGCCTAATTTGATACTCACATCGTTAATAAGGAACCGAACAGAGAAGTTATCTGTACCGTCTAAAATTAAATCTACATCCCCTAACAAATCTTCCGCATTCGTAGCATTGAGATCCATGACATGAGGTTCGATTGTGACGAGTGAGTTCACTAGTTGCAATCGTTTGGCTGCTGCAATCGCCTTAGGAGTCATCATCGCCGCATCTTCTTCGTCATACAACATTTGCCGTTGCAAATTGCTAGCTTCTACAAAATCGCGGTCAATCAAGCGAACATATCCAACCCCAGCGCGCACCATATGATTGGCAAGCACTGTGCCCAGGGCACCCATGCCAACGATAGCGACACGGCTGCTAATCAGTTTACGCTGCCCTTCTAGACCAATAGGGGAGAAGAGCACTTGTCTTGAATAGCGCGCATCTACCCCATTTTCTTCCTCCGTATGTAAAAATGTATCCACGTAAATCATCTCCAATTCGCTCTAATCCGTAAGTGTCGTTTGCAGCGGATTCCAAGGGCCCGTTTGGCTGCCTTTCCATTCCGAGCCGTCTTCCCAAATTTCTTTTTTCCAAATAGGTACGATTTGTTTCAATCGTTCAATTGCGTAGCGGCTTGCCTCGTAGCAGCTAGCCCGGTGAGGAGAGGAAACGGCAATCACGACACTAGCCTCCGCAATGGCTACCTTGCCGAGCCGGTGGGTGATCGCACTTAGCGTGCCCGGCCAACGGTCGGCAATTTCTTGACCGATTGTCTCCATAGTTTTGAGCGCCATAGGAATATAAGCTTCATATTCCAGCAGGACAGTGCGCTGACCATGCGTCATCTCTCTCGTTGTCCCAATGAAGAGGAGCGAAGCCCCGTGATTGGGATGGTTAACTTTAGCTGCAACTTGTCCAGCATCAATTGAATCGTAGGTAATTTCATATAGGGAGGGCTGCCCTCCGGAAACAGGTGGAATGAGAGCAAGCTCATCGGCCGTAGTGACCCATTCGCTCTCATCTGCGTAAGCTTGATTTTTAGCAAAAAAACAAGATTTCAGCTGTGGCGCTGCTGCCGGATACTTATCCGTGATCAGCTGTCTAAGCTGCTCGATCGAAACGGCATCTTGGTCGATTGCTATATGTAGGACGGAAGTCCCGAAAAGTTCAACAAGTCCTGCAAAAAGTTGGATGTTTAAGTTCACAATTTTGCTCCTAAATGCTTAGTGTGAGAATCCCTTACAGCATATCATATTTCGACCAAGGAATGGTATAATGGATAGGGCCTTGGGAAAGCAAAATGAGCTTATGGGATGAAAGGAGAATGGTCAGGATGCAAGCAGATTTACGCATACAAGTGTCAGACCCACATCTTACACACGAAACATTTACAGTACAAGAACTTGTTGATCTGGCGGAGATGAAATTGGCGCTTGAGGACCGTGTTCCGAACGTTTCAGGGGATGCATTTGATCTAAAAGCATGGTATCGAAGCTGGAAAAACAGTCGTGGCGGACAAGCTGAAAGCGAGCCTACGCATGTAAAGGTAGAGGCTGTTGATGAATTTCAGGCGTTAATGTCGTGGTCGGAAGTAGACTCAGCTCTTTTTCTCTACGCTCAGGATGGAGAACCACTCAAGAAGGGGTACCCAATTCGCTTGTATGTGCCAGATGGAAGCAGTGAATGCCTTAATGTTAAAAGTGTTGTACATATCTGGTTTCTTCATGATGCCGCACTAGGCGAAGAAGCGAGCTTTGGATTTAAAAATAAAGTAACGCTCGATGAGCTGAAAATCAAGAAATGAAACGACTTCTGATTTTACATACGAATGATTTGCATAGCCATTTTGAGATGATGCCCAAAATTAGTGGCTACTTTAACCAAGCTCGCCAGGACTGGCCACCCGAGCAAGTGTTGACGCTGGATATTGGCGATCATATGGACCGGATGAGCCCGGAGACAGAAGGTACCAATGCCATAGCCAACTTGGAAATCATGAATGCAACAGGCTATGATGCGATGGTACTTGGCAATAATGAAGGGCTGACGTTCACGCCTGACTTTTTAAGAGCTACATTCAAGGATCATGCGCGTTTTCCTGTTCTTGGAAGTAATATTTACGAAAGAACGACACACCTTACTCCTGACTGGCTGCTGCCTTCCTTGACGATTGAAAAGTCTGGTTTGAAGATTGGCATTATCGGTGTGACAGCAGCTTATCCAGCTTACTATGAGCTGCTCGGTTGGGATGTGACAGACCCGTTTGAGGCTGTCAAGATACATACGGAGCTGTTGCGTCCTCACACAGATCTCATCGTGGTCATGTCCCATCTCGGTCTGCCGATGGATAGGCGCATAGCTGAAGAGATCGAGGGCATCGATGTGATCCTTGGCGGCCATACGCATCATGTCCTGGAGGAGCCGCTCCTGATCAGGGGCACCTATCTGGCTGCGGCCGGGAAGTTCGGGCAGTATGCCGGCCACATCGAACTTGCCTACGATCCGGTGCAGCGCCGGATCGCACAGTTCCAGAGCCGCGTCGTCCCGATGACGACGGGCAGCGAAGAAGACAGCAGCGTAGCCGCGCTGCTGGCACGCTTCCGCATCGCCGGCGCAGCGGCGCTGGATGAAGAAGTGGCGCAGCTGCGGGAGCCGCTGCGCCTGGACTGGCACGGCGAATCCCCGCTCGGCAACTTGCTTGCCGCAGGGATTCGCCGCTGGACCAGCGCCGATATCGGGCTGGTCAATAGCGGCCAACTCCTTCAGGGACTGAAGGAGGGGCGCTTGACGCGCGGCAGATTGCTAGAAATCTGCCCAGGGCCGATCAACCCGTGCCGCATGCTGCTTAGCGGCGCAGACTTGCAGCAGGCGCTCGAAGAGTCGCTGCTGCCTGAATTCATGGAGAAGCCGATACGGGGACTCGGCTTCCGGGGCGAGGTGCTAGGCGCGCTTAGCGTCGACGGTATCACCGTCGAGTGGGACAGCTCCCGAGCACCTTATGAACGTATCATCACCGTCCATGTAGGCGAAGAGCTTTTGGACCCTGGCCGTGACTATGTCGTGGGCACGATAGATATGTTCACTTTCGGATCCGGATACTTATCCTTAAGCCGTGGGAAAGATGTGGTGTACATGCTCCCGGAGTTTATTCGCGACGTGCTTGTCTGCGAGCTTACGGATCATGAGGCAATTGCAAGCAGCCACTCAGCAAGATATATGGACCAAAGCGGCTCCACAGCGAGGGGTTAAACCTACGAATTCGTCAATAAAGTTGTCAGATCACATAGGTTCCAAGTAAAATAGATAATTGGACAGGAGTCCGACCATAATCTTATACCTTTAGGGGGAAACCATGCATACTATTTTTGAAGCGATCATTATCGGGATCGTAGAGGGATTGACCGAGTTTTTACCGGTATCCTCAACAGGGCACATGATTTTGGCGCAAAGTTTGCTCAACACGCAAAACGACGAAGTCATGAAAACTTTTGATTTCGTGATTCAGCTTGGAGCTATCATGGCTGTCGTCATTATTTATTGGAAACGGATCTTATCCTTGTTTGGTTTGGTGAAAAGAAAAAGCGAGAGTAGAAGTGGGAAAAAACTGAATCTGCTGCATATTCTTATTGGTATTTTGCCTGCTGGCATCATCGGTATTTTGTTTAACGATATTGTGGATGAGAAGTTGTTTAATTCGACGACGGTCGTTATCGGACTTATTCTGGGTGGTATTTTGCTAATCATTGCGGAGAAGAAGAAAGAGAGGCCAAGTACCGAGGTATTGGATGACTTAACTTACCGTCAAGCTTTCTTCATCGGTTTATGGCAGCTTATATCGATCTGGCCAGGATTCTCCCGTTCCGGATCAACGATTGCTGGAGGGATGCTCTCAGGCGTTAGCCGCGCAGCCTCTGCAGACTTTACATTTATTATGGCAATTCCGATTATGTTCGGGGCTTCCGGCGTCTATTTTTTGAAAAACTATGAAGCTCTTTCTTCCAATGACTTTGCTTTTTTCGCAGTAGGGTTTGTGGTGGCTTTCATCGTAGCTCTGTTAGCGGTAGTTTCTTTCATTAAATTTGTCCAAAATATGAAATTGACCTATTTTGCCTACTATCGTTTCGCAGTAGCCATTGTATTTGCACTTTATATGTTTTTAAAGTAAATAGACTATGAAATTTAATAGCGAACCGCGTCGAAAGATGCGGTTTTTTATGTTGAACTTTTAGATGAAATCTATTACATTTAGATAGATAATAACGTTCAGCTACACGGGGGTCCTTACATGCTGTTAATGCCGATCAACAAGTGTCATCCTGGAATGAGGCTGGCTAAGAATATTTACAACGAAGATGGTATGGTTTTACTCGCTGTTAACGTTGAGCTAACACAGAGATTAATCGATCGGCTATTTTCATATGGTATCGACTATATTTATATCGCAGATTCCCGGACCGATGACGTTATTCAAGTTGATATTATTCAAGATGAAACGCGAAGCAGAGCTGTTCACGAAATTCGGCATACCTTTAAGAAGGTCATGGAGGATTCGAACAAACGCGGAGCTGTTAGCTATTATGATATCGGACGTAATTTCCGTGATGTGATGAACATGATTATTGATGATTTAAGTGCCCACCAAGGCGCTATGGTCATGCTAAACAATATGAATATAAAAGATAATTATCTATTCCAGCATTCGGTGAATGTCAGTATTTACGCCATCATGCTTGGAATTAGCTATGGATATAGCCGTGAAAAGTTGGAGACGCTTGGACTTGGCGCTTTGCTGCATGATATTGGAAAGACCAAAATTCCACTTGGCATCTTGCGCAAGCCCTCGCAGTTGACGAATGATGAATTCATGGAAATGAAGAATCATACCACGTATGGTTTTCAGATTCTTAAGGATGAGCCGAATATTCCACTGTTATCAGCGCACTGTGCTCTTCAGCACCATGAACGGATAAACGGAAGTGGTTATCCACGAGGTATACAAGGTCCGGATATTAATGAATTTGCGAGATGGATCGGTTTAGTAGATTCCTACGATGCTATGACAACTACTCGTGTATATCGCAGGCCGTTATTGCCTCATGAAGCCATGGAACAGCTTTTTGCAGGCTCAGGCACGATGTATGATCAAAGCCAAATTGCTTTATTCCGTGATAAAATCGCGATTTACCCGCTAGGCATTACCGTGAAATTGAACACAGGCGAATTCGGAATTGTCTCCAAATTAAATTTGACGGTTCCGCAGAGACCGGTCGTTCGTATTCTTCAGGATGAAGTGGGCAGAGAGCTCAAAGAACCGTATGAGATCGATCTCTCCATCAAGCATTCCGTTCTAATTTCAGAAATCGGTGAAATTAAAATAGAAGAGCTGGACACAGAATCGGGTATGCCAACTCTACTTTGAGATAAAATAAAGATAACGAACATGAAGAACCTGGGATCCCAGGTTCTTTTTGCAGATCAGGGGGATGTGTGTGAGAGAATCAGCGGTGAAAGGGAAATTCTGGAGATGGGGATACGCCATGCACAGGTATCGTTGGCTAGTCCTTACGCTTTGCGTATTGCTATTCCTTAGTTTCGCGCTATTCGCACAGAAAACACCCGGGATACTCAAAGACAATGGCTTTACACCAAAAGGAAGCGAGTCAGATCTCGGTCTCATCCAATTGCGGGATGAACTAGGCGTCCCTCTTACGACGATTAATTTGGTCTACACGGGGGAAGGCCTCGATATGACCAAGAAAGAGCCGCAGCAAGCCATCATGGATTCACTTAGTGAATTAAGAAAGCTGTCTTATGTAGAAAGTGTGAATTTCGTTGCCACACCTCGGAATGAAGGGCATTTCGATGTCCAGGCTGTCAACGTTTCGCTGAATCTGGACACGGACCCGGCACTGGAGAAATACCCCGAATTGAAGGAACGTGTGCATCCTCCTGCTGGGATGAATGTGTACGTAACTGGTGGACCTGCTATTTTGCACGACATGCAGGAAGCTAGCAAGCATGATATTGCCAAATCAGAAGCCATTGGCCTGCCCATTGCGCTGATCGTGTTGTTAATTGTTTTTGGAACGTTAGTCGCGGCGCTGCTGCCAATGATCGTGGGACTTATGAGCGTAACTCTCACACTAGGGATTACCTATTTTATTGCCCAGCATCAGTCCTTATCGAATTTTCTTCCGAATATGGTGACGATGTTGGGACTTGCCGTCGGGATTGATTATGCGTTGTTCCTGGTTAGCCGTTTCCGGGAGGAACTTAAGGTACAGCCGAGTGTAGCTGAGGCAGTAGCAATGACTTGCCAGACCGCTGGAAAATCTACTTTCTTCTCCGGCATTGCGGTACTGATCGGATTACTCGGTATGCTGTTCGTTGATCTCACGTTTTTTCGCTCCTTGTGCTTAGGCGGGATCATTGTGGTATCTATATCTGTTGTTGTCGCCAATACGATGCTGCTATCGCTTCTGGGGTTACTCGGTAAGCGAATTAATTCGCTTCAGGTGCTCCCTAGGCGCTTCCGTAAACAAGAATCGTCCCGATTTTGGGAAAAGGTTGCCTACGGTGTGATGAAGCGACCTGTTCTGCTTGTCATTCTGGTTGGTGGAGCTTTGATCTATGCGATGACCCCCATTGGTCAAATGAAGCTGAGTGTGCCAAATGCCGAGGTGCTGCCTCCTAACTACGAGTCGCGATACGGATCGGACTTGCTTAAAACAGCTTATGATCCTCGGATGATGGGACCCATTCAAATCCTTGTACATACGGAAGAAGAAATATGGGAAGAGTCATCGATACGTCAAGTTCGGGCGTACGTGGATAAAGTGAGTGGTGTTTCGGGCGTCAAAGAAATCCAAAGCTACCTCAGCTCGCTAGGGCAACATCCCGATGCTGAATTAGCAGGTATGCTGAAGGCTCCAGGAGTTAAGGATCAGATCGAAGGGGGCAAGCTGGCGAAGGGACATACAGCGCTGCTTGTTGTGGTGCCTGAGAAGGACACGGATGACCCGTCGACGGATGGGCTTGTAAGGAAACTTCGCGCCTTGGATCGGGAAGGACTCGGTGTGGCGGTCACTGGCGGGCCAGCGTATCGACTTGATATTATCGATCGTATTCAAGATGAAATACCTTCCGTGCTCACTTTTGTTATGGGGATTACGTATATCGTCCTTCTACTTGCCTTCCGGTCTATTCTGCTGCCTCTAAAGGCCGTTCTCATGAATATGTTAAGTCTAGGCGCAAGTCTTGGGTGCGTAGTGTTAGTGTTCCAGCATGGCTATATGGCAGATTTGCTTCACATCACGTCCATTGGTTATGTCAGCGCAACGCTGCCGGTTATTATCTTTTGCGTTGTGTTCGGCATCTCGATGGATTATGAAGTCTTCTTGATTTCTCGCATCATGGAGGAATATGAAGCAAGCGGAGATAATGATAAAAGCACGGCGGAAGGACTCAAAAAAACAGGCAGTTTAATTACAAGCGCAGCTTTCATTTTGGTTGTAGTCGTCGGTTCGTTTATCTTCACAGATATTGAGATCATGAAGGCTCTTGGTCTAGGACTTGGTCTCGCGGTTCTCATTGATGCTACGATTGTTCGTGTCATGCTCGTTCCCGCTTTGATGAAGCTGCTTGGAGACGCAAACTGGTGGGCACCGAAGTGGTTGCGAGTGAAATCGCCGAATCCTGCGGGGAAACCGTAAGGAAAGAGAAGGCGGTTTCCTTTTTTTCGCATCATAAGTTACAATAAAGGGCATAGGTATAGGCATGATAAGAACAAATTGCAAGTGAATAGGAAATGATAGGTCAGGTGTGAACAGCATGAATATGAATGGAACACGCTCCTTTTTACCGGAGTTATCTCCCGCTTATGACCCTTGGGACCCGATTCGGTCCTATCGGCAATACGGGAAACACGTACTTACTAGTGTAGAGTTAACGATTACCAATCTGTGTAACATGCGCTGTGAGCATTGCGCGGTAGGCGATTCGTTAACGATGACGGAAGGGCCACGTATTCCCTTACCCGTTATTCTAAATAAACTGGATCAGGTAGAGCATTTGGAGACAATCAGCTTGACAGGCGGAGAACCCTCTTATCATATTAAGATTGTCAAAGATTACATGTTGCCCATCCTTAAATATGCGCGCGAACGGGGTGTTCGTACACAAATCAACTCCAATTTGACACTCGACTTGGAGCGGTATGAACTGCTTGCTCCTTATCTGGACGTCATGCATATCTCCTTTAATTACTTGAATGCTGACGATTTCCACCAGGTTGGTTTCGTTAATTCACAGCATCCAGTAGGCCGCGAAACAGCCGTGCGCATGTATGAACGTATGGTAGACAATACGATAGCGCTCAGCAAAGGCGGACTTTACGTATCAGCGGAATCCATGATTAATACGCGCACGCATGAGAAGCTTCCACAAATACACAGGCTAATCGATGAAATGGGCTGTAAGCGTCACGAGGTTCACCCCATGTACGCGAGCTCTTTTGCCTCACATTTGCCAATGGTTTCACTGGACGAGTTAAGAAGCAGCATTCATCGCCTGCTGGACAGTCGCAATCGCGAGATGTGGATGTTATTCGGCACACTGCCGTTTTTCGCTTGTAATGAGCTCGGAGAGGACCGAATGCTGGTGAAAAGGCTTCGCGAGGAGCCAAATGTGACGGTTCGGAATGATCCGGATGGGCGAAATCGTCTAAATGTGAGCACATTTACTGGTGAAGTATTCGTCACGGATTTTGCGAATGAACCACCTCTGGGCAATATCCATGATGATCATCTGGATACTATTTTTGCAAGATGGGAGAACAATCCCCTCAATCAAAAGGTGAATTGTTTCTGCAGCGCAGCTTCTTGCTGCGGCCCGAACCTGCTGGTTGCTGATTCGTATTATCGTTCCATTGATTTTAAAAGCCGACAAGCTATTATCTAATATCATCTATCTGAAGGAGATATCCGCACTTGCCACATACTTCCTTTGAAATTGGTCCAATTGTACTTAATCTGGTATTAGTAATTATCCTGGTTCTGCTGAATGGCTTCTTCGTTGCTGCTGAATTTGCCCTTGTCAAGGTGCGGCATTCCCGCATCCAGCAGCTGCTTAATGAAGGCAGCAGCAAGGCTAAGTATGCGAATAAAGTAACATCGGAATTAGATACGTACCTGTCAGCCACACAGCTCGGAATTACTTTAGCCTCATTAGGTTTAGGTTGGGTAGGGGAACCGGCTGTTTCTGAGCTGATCATGGAACCGTTCTTCCACGTGCTAGGCTTAGAAGCCACTGTTTACACGCATGCGATATCTTTCATCGTTGCCTTTGGTTTCATTACCTTCCTCCATATCGTGCTGGGGGAACTGGCACCTAAGTCTTTCGCGATTCAAAAAGCGGAATTAACCTCATTATGGCTCTCTGCGCCGCTGTTGTACTTCTATCGCTTGTTCCGTCCGATTATCTGGGTGCTCAATGGTACCGCTAATAAATTCTTATCCTGGATTGGCGTAGAACCCGCTAGCGAGCATGAGTCGGCGCATACAGAGGAAGAGATACGTATTCTGATGGACGAGAGCGTGAAGAGCGGACATATCGATCAAGATGAAATGGTGCTTTTTGATAATATTTTTGAATTCTCAGAGCGTATTGCAAGGGAAGTCATGCTGCCGCGGACCGATATGGATTGTTTATATCTAGAAATGAGCTTTATCGAAAACTTGCGGATGGTTCATGAAACGAAACATACCCGTTATCCTGTTGCTGACGATGATAAAGATAGAATTGTCGGATTCGTACATATTACCGATCTGTTGACGGCCGATCCTGATGTGGAGCACGAGATTAGTGAATTCATTCGACCTATTCTGAATGTGCCGGAATCCATGGAAATAAGCCGTGTTTTGAAATTAATGCAGAAAAAGCATTCGCAATTAGCGATCGTTGTGGATGAATACGGCGGTACTGCAGGTTTTCTCACTTTAGAGGACATTATGGAGGAAATCGTTGGCGAGCTGCATGACGAATTCGATATTGACGAACGACCAGAAGTTGAAGTGAAGGATAAGTATACATCCGTAGACGGACGTGTACTCATTGAAGACTTGAACGATATGCTGGATCTGGAAATTGAAGACGAGGATGTAGACTCTATAGGCGGATGGTTATTTAAGAAGCTGGAAGGAGCCCCGGTTAAAGGTAAAAGAGTGGCTTCGGGCAATCATGTTTTTGAAGTTTCTGAAGTAGATCGATTGCGTATTGTACGTATACATATTACCAAAATCAATGCTGTAAAGCCTGGAAATGAATAATCGGAGGAATTCCTATGTCGCTTAAGACGACACTAATCATAGTGCTTGGATTGCTGGTCCTATACGGATTTTTCACGATAGGGTTACCTTTCCTGCTTGCCTTGGTTACAGCTATTTTTTTGGACCCTCTAACGTTGCTGCTGATGCGAGCTATGAAGGTAAATCGGTTGGTCGCTGCGTCGATCATCGGTACTATTTTTACGCTGCTGACGATTGCTTTGTTCTATTTCATTGGGTTTAATGTTGTGTCAGAAGTCATTGATCTGGGCCGAAAAGCCCCTAATTATATGGACGATGTCAATAAATACGTCGATCAGGCCGTTAGCCAAACTCAGGTGTTCTATGATTCCTTGTCGCCCGAGATGGCGGCGCAGGTGCAAACCTGGGTAGAGCGAAGCACAGAAACGTTAACCGCTACATTAACCGACATGCTCAGCGGAATTTCGGGGTTCTTCCTGAATATGGCGGGCAAAATTCCGAATTTCTTTATCGTCATGATCGTCTACATCATCGCTTTATATTTATGCATGTTTAGCTTGCCGAAACTGAGAGTTGCGTTTCTGTCTACGTTCGAGGACCAGACGAGAACTAAGATGGAGAATGTCCTAGTGTATTTGAGGGAAGCCATTTTTGGGTTCATTCGTGCTCAGCTCATCATGGCGATATTAACATATTTGGTCACTTTCGTAGGCTTGCTGGTGCTCAGGGCGGAATATCCGTTAGCTATTTCTTTGCTGGTGATGGTCATGGAATTCGTTCCTGTCATTGGTACGGGGCTCGTGTTCATTCCATGGCTTGGTTATCAGCTGTTAGTCGGGCATACGGGGATGGGAATTGGCTTATTAGTCTTGTTCCTTGCTTTGACAATCTTCCGTCGTATTGTGGAGCCTAAGGTGCTTAGCGAAGCCGTAGGGATTAATGCTCTCGCAGCTTTAATAAGCTTATACATTGGCTTCGAGCTGTTAGGTGTAGCAGGTTTGTTCTTAGGACCCTTGGTTGTTATTATTTATCAGGCGATGCGGAAGGCCGGTCTATTGAAATTGAATATTAAGTTGGACTAAAACGTGCGGATGTTGATGCCGCGTGCAAATAAGTCCCTGCTAACTGCCGTTCATGGCATGGAGCAGGGGCTTTTTTTTATTAATAAACGCGCTTAGCTCCCATATACTTAGGACCCCAATAGGAGCTTGTCAGGCTTTGCGGGTAGATGCCTGCTGATCGTGTGGCAGATAGAAATTGCCCATTCCCCAAATAGAAGCCTACATGGTCAATAACGCCGGGAGATGCTATGGCAAAGAACATCAAGTCACCTGGCTGCAAATTAGCCTGACTCACGGACACGCCTGTGGCATAAAGCTCCTTGGAGGTTGTTCGAACAGCCGGTATCCCGTGCTTTTGAAACATGTAATATATAAAGCCGGAGCAGTCAAAACCTTGTGGAGTCGCGCCGCCCCAAAGGTAGGGGACATGCAGAAAGTTCATCGCATCGTCCAGCAGCAGCCGTTTTTTTATCGAGTGGGAGATGCTAGTTTGGGTTGCAGCATCCACTATGCCAGTTGGAGCTAACAGATAGGCCTTTTGATAATCTTTAACCGCATGAGCTGTGATAGTGCCGAAGTAACCGGTGATGGTTGGATATGTAAAATAGCCAAGTGTTTTTAAATTGGTTTGCAGTGCAGACACGGATGAGCTTGTCATTCCTTGCGCTAAAGTAATGCTGTTCGTTGAAGAAGATACTGCAGATGCAGGTGGAGCGGGAACAATGCCATAGAGGGTGACGCTTACAAGAATTGCTGCAGAAACAATCATTCGTTTAGATCGTGTCATTGTGATTCCCTCCAAGGTGTTAGATTGTGTAAGTAATGGTGTCACATGGATTGTTCTTATTTTAAGCGTTCAAAGCGCCCTCTGACCATGAGGAAATATTGGAATATTGGTGATTTTGGTCAAGTTGTGCTGCATATACGTCCTTATAGGCCTCTCTGCTGCTATGACTATTTCTCGTGTAACGATGAGAGAAGAGGAGGAGACGTATGCAATCGCAATTTAGAAAGTACTATCCGTATATCAGTCCATTCGATCCTTGTCCACCGATTCAAGTGAAATTGTATAATGTACCGCCACACCTCTATATTGCCTTCCAACCGCCAGGTTTGCCGCAATTCAGTCCTTATGAAGCTCTGAAAAAAGGGACGTTATGGCCCGCCTTGTATGGACCTTACGAATCCAAAATAGAAGAAGGGAGCCCGTGGCTATGAATCCACCAGCGGTACCGGAATCTTATTACAAGATGATGCACGACTTGCAGGCTGTTGATTTCGTATTGGTCGAGCTAACGCTGTATTTGGATACACATCCGAATGATCTCGCAGCCATCCAACAATACAATCAATTCGCTCAAAAGCGGAAGTCGATGGCTCAGGAGTTTGAGTTGGAGTTTGGTCCGCTTATGCCATTTGGGCATGCCTACAGCAAAAATCCTTGGCAATGGGTTGATACGCCCTGGCCATGGCAGGTCTGAATAAGGAGGAAGAAGTATGTGGATTTATGAGAAGAAACTTCAGTATCCAGTCAGAGTCAGCAAATGCGACCCGAGGATGGCGAAGCTTCTGCTGGAACAATATGGGGGAGCCGACGGAGAGCTTGCTGCGGCACTGCGTTATTTGAATCAGCGATATGCCATTCCGGATAAGGTTGTGGGGCTGCTAACGGATATTGGGACAGAGGAATTCGCACATCTTGAGATGATTGCGACAATGGTTTACAAGCTCATGAAAGATGCAACGCTTGATCAACTCAAAGCTGCGGGGATGGATGATCAGTATGTGATTCACGATAGGGCGCCATTCTATCAGAATGCGTCAGGCGTGCCATGGACGGCAGCTTACATACAGGCTAAGGGTGATCCCATAGCAGACCTCTACGAGGACATAGCTGCCGAGGAGAAGGCAAGAACCACGTATCAATGGCTTATTGATTTGACCGATGACGTCGATCTCCAGGATAGTCTGAAATTTCTCCGTGAGCGGGAAATCGTGCATTCCCTTCGGTTTCGGGAAGCGGTTGAAATTTTGAAGGATGATAGGGTCCAGAAGAAGATTTTTTGAGGGTATTGCGGCGCACCCATTCGTGTAATAGGAAAGGTGCGCCATACAAATGTAAGCCAGAGAGAATTGTCATAACATGAAGTTAATTTTTAGCTGCGAGTAAGCCTAAATATTCCTTCAATGCGATTGAAGTACTGGATAATCCACTGGAGGAAGGAACGAATTTACTAACACTGAGTGCTTGCTTTCCCTGCGAAATATAGTCGGTTGGATATGGGAATACATCCACTTTGAGTTTTTGAAACTGTTTGACAGAGCGGGCCATATGGAAGGCAGAAGTAACAAGAATGGGATGCTGCCAGCCGTTTGTGGTTAGGATGGCTTGGGTATGCAGCGCATTTTCCTCCGTATTGCGGCTCGTATCGTCCAGAAAAATAGAAGCTTCAGGAATGCCAAGTGCGATGAGATGGCGTTTGGAAATTTGTGATTCATTGCCGGAGTCTGTGAAAACTTGTCCACCCGAGATGAGGATGGGCAGCTTTGTGCTGCGATATAGCTCCGCTATGGTCAGCACGCGGGCAGCCGTGTTCCCGGTCAAATATCCTTCACCTTTGGTTAAAGGGTCTGGCGTGTCAAGTGTCGCACCGCCTGTCAACATAACAATCACATCACCAGTCACTTGTTCCGGTGGGGTGTATCTGCGTTCGATGGAATTTAGGAGTGCATTGCCGAAATAGGGCATGGAGCAAACGCATAAGAGAAGTGCAGCGAGTCCGACAAGCAGAGTACCTAGGTACTCTTTTTTTTGCTGCAGCCATAAGGCAATACAAAAGAGCAGTAAAATGACAATCCCTGGGGGAAACAATAACGTATAGGCGATTTTAATCAAATAAAGCATAGGGATGATTAGATCCTTTCTTGGAAAAAAGCGGCTATTTGTGTTCATATGCTTTTTCGACAACGATGACAAATATCCTGCAAAAAATAAAGAGAGGCCGTCCCGAAAGTCATCAAATGACCGAGGGACAGCCTTCTCAAATTAACGGTAATTCCTACCGTAATAAATTGGAGTAACGCAGTTAAATTACAAATAAATGGAATTTTTCCAGCTAAAGAGGACGATTGCTTGCATGAACAGGAGAATTTCCCGTTAAAAGCTTCACGCCGGATAATTGAATTATGCTTGTAGTTCTTTACCACGTATCCATACGTGTTCGAGTTCCAGCTCAGGGCTGACCAGCAGCAAGTCAGCCTGCTTGCCCTGCGCAATCGAGCCATGCGACGCTTGCACCTGCAGCAAACGCGCAGGGTTGCCGCTCGCGAAGCGGCTCGCGTCTTCGACGCTGACACCAACCTCGCGCACCATAAAGCGGAGCGCATCGATCATAGTCAGCGTGCTGCCGGCGAGCGCGCCGCCTTCCGTCAAGCGGGCAACGCCCGCTTGGACGGTAACGGCTTGCCCGCCAAGATCGTACTGCCCGTCGCCGAGTCCCGCGGCAGACATGGCATCCGTGATGAGCAGCAAGCCATGCGGCTGCTTAGCCTTCACCAGCAGGCGAATCGCTGCCGGGTGCACATGATGCCCATCGGCGATGACTTCGCCGCTGATGCGATCGTCGGTAAGGACCGCTCCGACGGTTCCGGGCTCGCGATGATGCAGCGGCTTCATCGCGTTGAAGGTGTGCACCGCATGCGAGAGCCCCGCGCTAGCCGCCGACTGGATGTCGGCGTAGGAAGCGTCGGTGTGGCCGCACGCGGCAACGATGCCACGATCGCGCAACCACGCGATCGTCTCAAGGCCCCCCTCGACTTCAGGGGCGAGGGTAAGCTGTTTCACGAGCTGCGGATAGCGCTCGTCCCAGTCTTGCAGCCAGGCAAGCTGTGGCGGCAGCATCAGCTTGGGATCTTGCGCGCCGGCCCACTTCGGCGAGATAAAAGGGCCTTCCATATGCACGCCAAGCAGCTGCGCATAAGGCATAGGCTCTTGCATGTAGCGGCTGACTTCGCCAAGGACGCGGTCAATTGCTTCATGCGTTTGAGTCATTGTCGTGGCGAGCATGGCGGTAGTTCCGTTTTTTGCGTGAAAACGTGTAATAGTATCAAGCGTTTCGGGACTGGCTTCCATGAAGTCAGCGCCATATCCACCATGAACGTGAACGTCGATGAAGCCGGGCAATAACCAGCTGCCATTGGCATCGAGGGTATCGGCAGCCGCATCGGCGGTGCTGGGATTCCACTGTGAGCTGCTTTGGACGGAAGCGATAACGCCATCTTTTAGATGAAGGACGCCTTGTTCAATGACGCCTTGTTCCGTAACGATCTTCGCTCTCGTAATGATAAGTTCGCTCATTCGAACAACCTCCCTGCCTCAGCATCAAGCAGAACGACAAGGTGTGGGTGAGTTTGCAGCAACGTAGCTGGGACTTCGGTTGTAATCGGACCTGTAAGCGCGCGGTGAACGATTTCGGCTTTGTCAGCTCCGCGAACGATCAGCAGGATCGTTTTGGCTTTGAGAATTGTGCCTACGCCCATCGTTAGAGCGTGAGTCGGAACTTCTTCAATTGAGTTGAAAAAACGCGCATTCGCTTCGCGGGTTTCTTCCTTCAATTCGACGAGATGCGTACCGCTGATCAGGGAATCGTCAGGCTCATTAAAGCCGATATGTCCGTTATGGCCAAGGCCAAGGATTTGCAAATCAATCTGCTTCGCATCTTCCAGAAGTTCATTAAATCTTTCGCATTCCGCTTCCAGATCAGGTGCATTACCGTTAGGAAGGTGAGCTGAGGCAGCTGGCAAGTCAATATGCGCAAATAAGTGCTGCTGCATGTAGGCGTAATAGCTCTCTGGGTGATCCGTCGGTAAGCCGACATACTCGTCGAGATTAAAAGAGGTGACGTTCTTAAAGCTGACACGGCCTTTCTCATAAGCTTTCACCAGCTCTTCATAAATACCTACTGGCGTGCCGCCTGTGGCTAAGCCTAGAACAGCTTTTGGCTGCATTTGGACAAGTGATGTAATAATACCGGCTCCGGCCTCATTTAGCTCTTGTTGATTTTGAAAAATATGAAGATTCATATTCGTGCTCCTCACTCTCATGGACAATTTATTTGTAGTAGATGCATGATTTATGAAATCATTTTGCATAAAAATATCATTTTTCGAAGTAATTATACTCATTTCAATCATAACTGAATTCATAGGTCTCGGCAACAGACATTTTCCCAAATATGAACATTGACTTACATGGGTATGTTTGCCATTCTTAACTAAGATCATTACACGATTTATATAATTCAATGATGGCGAAGGAGCTTGATGATGAGTACACAGAGAAACCTACCTGAAGCTATGTTTTTTGACATGGATGGCACGTTATTTCAAACGGAGACGATTCTACTGCCCGCTTATCATGCGACATTTGATGTGCTCAGAGAGAAGGGCCTATTCACTGGAGAAACGCCACCGGAAGAAAGAATCCTGGGAGCGCTAGGCATGCTGCTTGAGCATATTTGGCAGCGGGTTATGCCGGAAGCTTCTATAGAAGCGCGCCAGGCAGCCGATGAGCTTTTGCTTCAATTTCAGATGGAGGCGCTGAAGCAAGGACAGGGTAAATTGTATGATGGCGTGGCTAAAACCTTGCAAGTTTTGCATGACAAAGGTATCCGCTTATTTGTGGCGAGCAACGGATTAGAGGGTTACGTTGGCCATGTGACCGAGGCGATGGGGCTTTCCCATTTATTTGAGGACTTATACAGTGCGGGGAAATATCAAACTAGATCCAAAGTGGATTTGGTTAAAATAGCGCTCGACACGCATCAAATCGGGTCCGCGTGGATGGTGGGAGATCGTTCCTCCGATGTGGAGGCAGGCCTTAAGAATAATCTAACCGTAGCGGCCTGTGACTATGCTGGCTTCCGAGAAGCTGGGGAGCTTGAAGGCGCGCATATTCGAATCCGCAGCTTTGCTGAGCTATTGGAATATGTTTAGAATGAAGTTGTCGCAAACAAGGCTGGCTGGGCATACACTATAGCACATTGAGAGATAAAGGTGCTGATTAGAATGCCTTCTTTTGTAGGGATATTCAACATTATAAGGAACGAAGGAAGCCTGGTGAACGGTGATACGTTAGTTATTGCTCCGACAAGCGCAGCCAAAACGTATTCCGGCAGCGGCGGCGGCATAACAGGAGATTTCGCCGTTTCTAATGTTCTATTTAGCGCGACGATATCGCTAGATCCGGATGTTGTGGATGCTGGAGCTAATAAAGTAGCTACTGGGACGTAAAGGTATGGAAAAAGATTGGCTTCAAGCTCGGGTGACGGGCTTGGAGCCTTTTTTTGCGAGAACAGCGTTGGAGGCACCTGGAACGATGAGAAACATCGTTGTGTGCCGTCGAGGGAGCGAAAGCGAGGGTCTAAAGCAGCTCTAGCGATGAGAAACATCGTTAGAGCACGCGAGAGCAGCGTCGGAGGCACCTGGAACGATGAGAAACATCGTTGTGTGCCGTCGAAGGTGTGGAAGCCAGGGTCTAAAGCAGCTCTAGCGATGAGAAACATCGTTAGAGCACGCGAGAGCAGCGTCGGAGGCATCTGGAACGATGAGAAACATCGTTGTGTGCCGTCGAGGGTGTGGAAGCTAGGGTCTAAAGCAGCTCTAGCGCTGAAAATACATTGTTAGACAACGCGCACACTTTGCCTGTTAACCCCCCGTTAACAGCGGATTTTTCTCAAATATAGGTAAAACGTTATTGACAGGGCAAGGCCTCACTCGTTAATATATGAATATATGCTCATATATTAATACGTCATGTATAAAGATACGGACAGCACGCCATTCTAGTGGCAGAGCGACGGGGGAGGGAATGCCATGCATCAGCATTCGTCAGATAAGAAATCTCATTCTCATAAGGAGCACGCTTCTTGCAGCCACGAGATCAGCGGTGAGCATGATCACGCACAGCACGCTGGGCACAACCATGCGCATCATGAACATCACCATGCTCATCATGGACATCACCATGCGCATCATCACGGACACCACCACCATGGTCATGGAGGAAACAAACAAGGTCTTCTGATTGCGCTTTGTATTACTGCAGGGATCATGGTTTTGGAGTTTGTTGGAGGGCTGTGGACGAATAGTTTGGCGCTGCTTTCGGATTCAGGCCACATGTTAAGTGACGCCGGGTCCCTGCTTCTGAGCTTGATAGCGCTATGGTTCGCTGCAAAACCGTCTTCGGCAAGCAAATCCTTTGGCTTTCATCGCATCGAAATATTAGCGGCGCTTTTTAACGCCGTCACCCTTTTTCTAATTGCCGGTTTCATTATTTGGGAAGCGATTGGACGGTTTCTTCAACCGCCACCTGTAGCCAGCGGTTCCATGATGCTCATTGCTTGCATTGGGCTATTGGCTAATCTGTTAAGCGCGTGGTCGCTTATGCGCAAAGGGGATGTGCATGGCAACTTGAATCTGCGCAGCGCGTATTTGCATATTTTGGGTGATGCGCTTGGCTCTGTTGGGGCTATTGTTGCTGGTGCGGTTATGCTGATTTTTGGATGGTACGCGGCAGATCCGATTATTAGTGTCATTGTGGCGCTGCTTATTTTGAGAGGTGCTTGGGCTGTTTTGAAATCCACGCTTCATATTTTGATGGAGGGAACGCCAGCTGAAGTGTCATTCGGGGAGGTTAAGCAAGTGCTGGAGGGCATTGACGGAGTCATCAATGTCCATGATTTGCACATTTGGACGATCACTTCCGGGCTAGATGCCTTAAGCTGTCATCTGCTCATTGCTGATGATCAAGATAGCCAAACGATTCTACAGCAAGCTATTCACCGGATTGAGGAACGTTTTCATATTAGCCACTCAACGATCCAAATTGAAAATTCCACGAATACACACTCGGAGTTAAAAGTATAGGTTGCAGGTTATCGGATGAACAAACGAAGAAATGGGAGGGAGGTTTTTATGATGGAAAAAGCAGTGTTGGATACTTGCGATGAGGCATGTACAGGTACGGGAGCTGTCAAGGAGGAGCATGAGCTTCCTATGACCGAAGATCTGGCGGTGGGAGTTGCGGATATATTCAAAGCTTTGGGGGATCCAACTAGGGTTAAAATTATTTTCCTCCTCTTGAAACAGGAGCTCTGCGTACATGATCTCTCGACACTTCTATCGATGGGACAGTCAGCGGTTTCTCATCAGCTGCGCTATTTGCGGGATATGCACATTGTTAAGCGCAGAAAAGTAGGGAAAACCGTTTTTTATTCACTGGATGATGATCATATTGAGCAAATTTTTGTGCAAACACTGGGACATCTCCAGCATATGTAAGTCGGAAGCTTCTGCAGCTTCGTGCTGTTGCTTCCGATCGCGAGATTAATCAGTTTCATTTGATTCATCGCTCGCAGGCAGTTCTGTTTTTCGGGTGTTTTGTCTTAACATCCAGACCGCGTACTCAAGAGGTCGTGAAACCGCCTTCTGATAAGTGGCGATTTCGCCAATCTTACGAAATACTTCCCGTGAAGGCTTGGGATTGACTTCAAGCAGCCAAACATTTCCCTTAGGATCAACGGCAATATCCATGCCTAACTCACACAGCTTGCCGAACTTGGTTTCTAGAAAGTCTGCCAGCTTATAGGCAAAGTTGTTCATTTCTTTCTTGATCGTTTCCGTTTTCTCAGGTGAAGCAAAACGATACGCTAACAGCTTATCTTGCGAAACCGCGCTTCCGCCACCGTGAAGGTTCGAGGTGATGCTGCGGTGAGGACCGATGCGGCCCGCACAGCCGGTCACTTCCCATTCACCGCGGCCATTTTTTTGAATCAGCAGCCGGTAATCATGCACGCGTCCATCCTTCAGCGTAAGCTGTATCCCTTGTTGAACCACATAGTCCGGACTCAGCTTTAGCGTGTGCAGCTTGATCGAGAGCTGTTTTTCGCTTGCACGAAAAGGGGCGATGATGGTTCTTTGCTGATTTCTTCCCTGCAATAGAAACAGATCGGGACCTAGCTGCTCGATGCGCAGGATGCCTCTTCCACCTGTACCGTTTTTCGGTTTGACGTAGACGAGTGTATGTTTCTTTATAAATTTCAACAGTTCTTGCACGGAACTGAATCGCACGGTAACCGGCAGGAAAGGGCGGATGCCTTCATTCTCAGAAAGAATCTGATGCATCGACCATTTGTTGGCTAGGGGCCTGCTAAGAAAAATCAGCTTCGCATGCCGATTGCGGAATGCTTTGAGCATTTGATAATTCGCGGCTGCTTTATAGCGGCATCGGTCATAAATGACAGGCGGCATGGATGTGCGGCGGCGAATCCATTTGCCTAGTGAAGCATCATAGGTTAATGTCCGCACCGAGTTATCAGCTTCGACATCGGTCGGCGAGAAGACTTCGACTTGAACCCCCATTTTTTTACCTTCTTTACTTAGCCTTTGAAAGTAAGAGAGTTCTTCAAGCCTGGATTTGCTTAAATAAATAGCGAGTACGCCCAGTCGTTGTGAAGACAAGCATAATCACCTTCTTCTTCCATGATTAATTAAATAAAGGCTATAACGAATAATGCGTTCAAGTGATTTTTTGCGTATTTTGGGTTCGTCGAATTTCATTGGTTTGGAGTTCGCTTCGAAGAACCAGATATGGCCTCCAACATCGACCCCGATATCCATTGACATCTCACCAAGCTGGTTGCCAGACGACTTTTCAATTTGGTTCGCGAGTGTAACGGCAGCTGTTTCAACCCGTTTTAATATGCTTTTTGCTTCCTTGGGTCCGAAGCCCTGTGAAAGCAGCTTGAACGGATCGTCGATTGAACCGCCTCGAGGAACGTGCGTTGTGATGCTGGCTTTACCAGCTACACGGGCACCTACGCCAGACACGCTCCATTCTCCATTACCCGTTTTCTGGATGAGAGCTCGTAAATCATATGCCCGCTGTTTATACCTAGCTAGAGCAATGCCTTGCTGTACAATGTACTCATTGGAGCCGCGGTGCCGATTCCATTCGTTCCACAGTTCCGAGGTGGAATTGTGGACGCTGTAGGTCATTTGCTTATCAACCTGGCGGCTTAATCGGTATTGGGTTTGCGTGCTTTTCGTTGTTAATCGGTCAATGCGCATAATCCCTTTTCCCGCTTTGCCTTTCACCGGTTTCAAATACAGCACGGCGTGTTTGCGCAAAAGCGAAGACAGGTCGTCAGCCGAACTTAGTTGTTTGGTATCGGGCATATAAGGTTTACTATCCCTGGCCCCATTAAGCCAGCTAAACAAGGTCCATTTGTTAAAAAAGGAAGGATTGAATAAGTGAACACTGGAGCTGCGATTGCAAGCTTGAATCGTTTGTTGAACTTCGGGCTTCATTTCCATTTTGCGGTAAGGAATTCGATTGTAGACGACTTGAGGAGCGGGAACGAGTTCCCTGCTCCATTTCTTCGTTTGGTTGTTGTAGCGATAGCCGTAGATTTCATTGCCCGATAGGTTGAAATCCTTGGTTGTCACGACGTAAACATCAACCCCAAGCCGCTCACCTGTCTGAATGAGATCAAGGAAATTGTGCAAATTGCCGCGGAATACGCGATTACTATCCTTAACAGTGAGAATCGCCAGCCTCGGATTCTGCTCTTTATTGTGCAGGAAGAAAGCCATTAATTTTCCCTCCTAGAGCGGAATCGACTTAAGTAGAGGCAGTGCTCATATATATTTTGTAAAGTAGCAAGGTCTCCTTCTTTTAATGACGGGTGCTTGAAGATCGATCTACCTGGTTTGGCATTGGCTTCGAACATCCAAATTTTCTCATTTTGATCGATACCAATATCGAATCCGAGCTCTCCGAGTAAGTGGTTATAATTATTTTCGATGCCTTCGGCGAGCTTGATCGCCGCTTCTTTGGCATTGGTGAGCACCTGCTCCGCACGGCTGCCGTAGATCTGACGAAGCACCTGCTCCGGCGTCATTAATTGGCCGCCGTTGCGGATATGAGTGGTTACACTGCCCTTACCGGATTTCTTAGCCCCAATGGCGGCGACAACCCAGTTATTGCTGCCGTTCTTCGTCATGTGGAAGCGGAAGTCAATTGGACAGTTGTCAATTTCAATGAGACGGATGCCTTGCTGTGCCACGTAATTGGAGAGACGACCCCGTCCAGTCCCGAGCATTTGCATGAGCCCTTCGAATTTCCCGTAACGGATGAGTACGTTTTTGCCGCCTTTGCGGTAGCGAACAAAATAACCGCGTTTCGGGTTATAGGTCACCCGGAAAATACCGATGCCCAAGCTGCCCGCCGTTGGTTTCAAATATATGAATTTATGCTTGTCGAGCATTTCTTTAATTTGATCAGCAGATGGATTTATCTTGGACTCTGGAACGAATTTGTAAGCATCATCGCCAGCTAACATTTTGTAGACATCCCACTTGTCAAAAAAGCTCCAGTTAAACAGCGGTATGCCTCTCCGTACAAAACGATCCTTAAAGCCTTCCATGCCGGCGGACTTCTCGGCTATACGGCTGGAGAGGCGGTTATAGACGACATCAGGTAGTGGGAAGGTTTTACGAATCCAACCTCCACCTTCCTTGGGAATGATACCCGTAACGGTTTCCTGTACCCAGTTGACCCCTTTCGGGCTGAAAGCGAAAATAAAAGATTTGCTTGAACCTGTATTTAAAACCTGACGGATGAATCCGGTCTTTGAACCAAAGGGAGAAGAACCGCCTGCAATATTCGTTAAGACGCCGATGAGCGGGCCGATGCGCAGTTCTTTATTATTCGCGCTCGCGACCATAACGCTCCCGGAGCGAGGAATACGCAGAGAAGCCATCAATGAAAGCGGAATGTACATATGCTGGCCACTTTTTTTAATCAGACGGATCGGTAGGGTGGCTGTTTTGCTGCCGACCTTTACAGTAATCGATTTGGTACCGGTTAACCGTAAAGCTTTGACGAGTTCACTTGTTAAGTAGACCGATCTATCTGTTCGTTGTACGGCGTGGAGCATACACGTTGTCAAACTCATTAGGTTACCCTCCTAAACTTGTTGCCCTACGGGGCTTCCGTGTCAAAATAGACAGACATAACGCCTGCCTACCCGGGCACTTACCAGCAATCCAAGCTTAACTCAGCTTTTTGTGCAGCAAATATCCAGCATAATAAATAGGGTTAGCAATGGATTTCAACCGTGCTTTTTCGTTGCGCATGCGCGCGAAAATCGTTCTTCCTGGCTTGGAGTTCACTTCGAGAATCCAGACACGCCCCCAAGTATCGATCCCAAGATCAATACCGAGCTCAGCCAATCGTCCGTGATGGGTTTCTAGAAGCGGGGGGATTCGACTTGAGAGCATGGTTAGTGTTGATATAAGCTCACTAGCCTTGGTATCACCGAATTCCTTTGTAAGAAAGGCGGAAACCTCTTCAGCGCTGCCTCCACCATGTAGATTTGAAGTTACACTGCCGGGCTTGCCGACACGAACGGCCATGCCGGTGCTTTCCCATGTGCCAGAGCCATTTTTTTGGACGAGAGAGCGTATGTCGTAAGCCATTCCTTCTGAGGAATGCAGGTGCAGATATTCTTGCATCAGATACGGTCTGGTGCCGATACAGCTGCGAAGCCATTGCCAGCAGGAATAGAAATCACTAAATTGGCGATCGACGAGCCCGTTATGAGCATTGCGACCTTTGATATGAAAAGCGCTTTTTCCGTCCATTGCGTTTACTTTGTGAAGATGCAAGGCACCTTTTCCTTGACTGCCGCCCTGTGGTTTAAGGAATGCATCGTCCCTCGTTTGAAGCCAATTTCTAAGAACATTGCCGCTTGTAAGTAAGTTTGTTTCGGGCAAGTAACGGCTGATCATGTTATCTTTTTGCAAAATTTGATCGACTTCCCATTTTCCGCGCAGTCCATAACCAAGGAAGCGAATAAGGGGTGTTTCACGCAGCTTTTTCACGTGGTACTGATACTGTTCATAGCTGCGTTTACCGCTAAAGAAACATCGGTCATAAATCAGTGAGGGCAGTGGAACGAGTTTGGACACCCATTGCTTCGTTTCCGTCAAGTAGGTGTAACCCCGTACCGTTTGCCCTTTCCAATCGATGCGATTCGGTGAGAACACGACGACGTCCAGACCTTCACGGGCGCCATAATAAGTCAGAAGCTTATAAAAGCCTGAACTAGCAAAAGGCAGTTCCCGTTTCAATTCTGTGACCATAATCCCGAGCAAGGGACGTTTGGTGCTTAATCGCATAGTTCCACCTCAAATCTTTGCTAAGAATTTTGCATACTGCACGAGTTGTTTCACGGAAGGTCTTATTTTCTTCTCATTGTTGAGTGGCGTGTTATCATCTTTAGATGGTTTGGAGTTTACCTCAAGCAGCCAAACCTTCCCCATTTTATCTACAGCAAGGTCAATGCCCAGCTCTCCAAAATGACTTGGGATTTGAGCTTCAATCCCTTTGGCGATCTCGATAGAGGCCTTGCGCAAACGAGCCGTCACAGAGACACGAGTAGCTGAAGAAAATGGCGTTTTGGCCAGTGCCCCCACCACATTCGTCAGACTGCCGCCTCTTGCAAGGTTGGAGACGAAGTGCTGAGATCCGGCAATCCGGCCGACAATGGAAGTGATGGCCCATTCACCTTTGGCTCCACGCTGAACAAGCGAACGGAAATCAATCGATCTACCGTCTGTTGTGATGAGATCAAGTCCTTGCTGCAGTTGATAGCGCTGGGTCTTGAGCTTGCCGGATATCGCTTGAAAGACAGCAGAAAGGGATGGGAACGTCTGTTTGCGGACGCCTGTTAAATTCGTATAATGACATGTATAGACGTCACCGGGCTCTCGGCGAATGCGGATAATTCCTTTTCCAAGGCTGCCGGTAATTGGCTTGAGGAAAAGAACAGGATGTCGGGAGGCCATAGATTTTAACATTTGATAATTTTTGAAGAGGTAGGATTCCGGTAAATACCCATGAAGGGAACTATCTTTGCGTAAAGCTTCGAACACTTCCGTTTTGTTCAAATATTTCTCATTGAAGACCTCTGTTCCGTAACGGGCCTTGGCATCTTTCAAAAATTGTTGAACGTTCGGCAAGTTCTCATACTTGCGCGAAGTAAGCCGGTTGTAGATCACATTGGGGATCGGAAACGTTTTTTTGCTCCAGGAACCATTGGCATACGCATACGCGGAAATGGAACTGGCATTCGCTTGCATTTCACCAGGCGGGAAGAAGCAGACCACAGCCCCATAACGTTCACATGCGTCCGTCATTTCTTTACAAAAAGCGGTAATAGCACCAAATGGGCGGTCGTGTGAACTTGAATAAACGCGGCTGACCATCACGCCAATTAAAGGACCAATCGACAAAGTGCCCACATTTTGCCTATAATGGATATTGAGCTGCGCCCCTTGATGAATACCGATCTTGGTAGCGAGGATGGGATTGAACCGTAAACTTTTCGATGTAGCAGCGGTGACGACCTTAACATCCTGTTTGGCAGAGCCGAAACGCAGGATCATCGATTGATTGGACGGAACTTTCCATCTTTTTGCAATGGCTTCACTTAGAACAACGGTCCGATCATCCAAATAGATGCTGGTGCCTTGAATGGATATTCCGACTTTCGTCCTGGTCAATAGCGAACACTCCTTCCAGCATCAAAAATGGCATTGCTGTTTAAGCAAAGTAAACTACTCCATCATATGAGGACATATATACCTTGGTGCTTGGTATGTAGTCGAAACTGTTTGGGGGAAGAGCCCAACCGCATTTGGGTTAAATTAGGAGGTAATGGAAATGAACGTACACGATAGAGCATACGAGCTGGCAAAAGCGATTAAAGAAAGCAGTGAATATAAGGATATGCTGGAGATTCGCTCGCGGATTAATGAGGATGCTTCTAGTAAAAACTTATTGGAAGATTTCCGTTTGCGCCAAAATGAACTTCAGCAGAAAATGGCTGGAGGCGAAATGCCGCCTCAAGAGGAAATGGAGCAATTGCAGAAGCTATATGACGTACTAGCTCTGAACCCAGGAATTAGTCAGTTATTTGATGCGGAGCGTCGTTTATCTGTTGTACTGGAAGACGTTCAGCGTATTATTGCAGAGCCATTGCAAGCAATGATGAAATAGAAGAGATACAATTGAAGCTAAATGAGAGGCTATTCAGGAAGTTAACTTACTTCATCCTGGATAGCCTTTTTATATGAAGAGAAGTAAGCGCTATCAGGTTGCGAAGTGTGTCGAAACTGTCTATAGTAAAAGAGGATTGTTGAATAGGAAAAGAGGACCTGAAACCAATATGGCCAAACCAAAAATTACGGAGCTAGATATCGTCAGAGCGATAGCCATCCTTGCTGTCGTCACGATCCACGTTACGGCAGACTGGACAGTAGATCCGGCTTTGAAGGGCAGCAGCTCGCAGTTGCTCCTATTATTTTTAAACAAAATAAGTTATTTTGCTGTTCCTGTGTTTATCTTTTTAAGCGGGATTGTGCTTTTTTACATTTATACGGATAATTGGAGCGCTAAACAGGCCGGCGTCTTTTACTGGAAGCGGGTCAGGCAAGTCCTTGTTCCTTATATTGTATGGTCGTTTTTCTACTATATTTATAATCCATGGCTATGGACGCCAGGACATCCATTCAAGATTGAACCACGTGTGTTTCTAGAGCAGCTAAAATGGGCTGATTCCGGGTATCATTTGTATTTTATGATCATTATTGTACAGTTTTACTTGCTGTTCCCGCTGTTGGTTTGGGCTGTGAGGAATGCTGCCTGGTTCCGCAAAACGCTAGCGCTTTGGGGCCTGGCCATTCAGGCTGGCGTGTACATATATAGCCATTGGTTCGGGGCAATCGACCACAAACCGGAGCTGTGCGTCACCTATTTCGGGTATTTCCTCATCGGAGGCGCGATTGGGATGAATTACGGAGCATTTCGTGCTTGGCTGGAACGAAACAAAGGTTGGGTCATCCCGGCTTCGATTCTCAGCGGTCTTGTTTATACATCGCTCTATCTGCTAGGCCTAAAGGGATATACCTTTGAAAATACTTGGTTTGAAGTGCTTTGGCTCCTCTATAGTATTGGAATTGGGGTTAGCTTCATCTGGGCTGGAAAGTGGCTCTTGCAAAAAGCAGCGCCAGTGGCTCGCTTCTTTGTTTCACTCGGCTCCGTGTCGTTTGGCGTATACCTGATGCATCCAGCACTGCTTTCACTGTGGAAATATAAAGTTCAAATGCCTGGCTCGATTGTGCTCTTTCATATGTACAATGCGATCGTGCTAGTGCTAATTGTAGCGATTCCTTGGCTATTAACGCTGCTGTATCGTAAGGTAAGGAAGTTGATGGGGATTTAGTTTAGTAGCTAACACAAAAGCCTGACGGGGTTGATCTTGACCCGTCAGGCTTTTTATTTGTTTCTTGCGATTCCTATGACTCGCCAGGTCCGTCAGAGGGAACTGTAGTGCGCTATTTTGCTGAATAGGGGCAATTGCCAATTGTAAGGGAACTGTGTTCCGCTATTTTGCCGATTTCAGCTGATCAACATGCCAAGGAGGCCAAATAACGCCCTGTAGTTCCGCTCAGAGAGGAAAAAGCTTGTTTTCCTCCCAATTAGAGGACCACAGTTCCCATAAGATGAGCATTAGCGGAATTTTCGCCAGTGGGACGCCAAGAAATCAATACCCGCGCAGATATTGCTGCGGAATATAGGGATGCTCATGCCCTAGCTGAATAGCAGCATGCGTTGCCCAATACGGGTCGCGCAGCAAGCCGCGCGCGATGGCGACAAGATCCGCATCCTCGTTAACGATGATGGACTGCGCCAGTTCCGGTTCCGCCAGCATGCCGACGGCGATAACCGGCACTTGCAGCGCCTCGCGGATTTGCCGCGCGAAAGGCACTTGGTAACCGGGGGAATTGCCCGGTTTCCGCTGTCCTGCAGGACCTTCCCCGCCTGAGCTCACATGGAACGCATCGACGCCTGCAGCTTGATACGCTTTGGCGAGTTCAATGGCGTGGTCAAGATCATAGCCGCCGTCAGCATACTCAACGGCGGAGATACGGAAAATCAGCGGCATGTCAGCAGGCATTTCTTTCTTCACCGCTTGAATGACTTCTACGCCGAATTGGGCTAGATTGTGCCCATAGACATCATCTCTTTTATTCGTAAGCGGAGATTGGAATTGGTGGATCAAATAACCATGAGCACCATGAAGCTCGATGGTATCTACGCCTGCTTGCACCGCACGGCGGGCCGCATCGCCGAATAGCTTCACGGTGTCCCGCACCTCATCTGTCGTTAGGGCTCGTGGCATTTTGTAGGCATCTCCTGGGAAAGGGATAGCCGATGGCGCGACAGGGACTTCCGCATCCTCAGCTTTGCGGCCTGCGTGGGCAATTTGGATGCCGATTTTAGCGCCATGTGCGTGAACGCCATCAATAATTCTGGCGAAAGCAGGGATATGCTCGTCGGACCAAATGCCCAAATCGTGATCTGTGATGCGGCCGTCAGGATGCACATCCGTCATTTCAATAAGGAGGAGGCCAGTGCCCCCGATTGCCCGGGAGAGATAGTGGACATAGTGCCACTCAGTAGGTTTTCCGTCTTTTGCTGTAACTGAATATTGACACATCGGCGCCATGACGATGCGGTTTCTTATTTGTAAGCCTTTCAGCTGATACGGCGAAAATAAATCTTTTTTCATATGAAGTACCTCCGAGGATATGGTATTATATATAGATATAGATATATATAGATATTTGCCGCCGTTAAGTTGGACCGTTTGGCAAAACTATGTACCTTAGTATCAAGTGTATTACAATTAAATTCAAGTAGCCACTTTTTAGTGCTATAGTAACTAAAAGTATACTAAAGAGTGAGAAAGGTTGCAGCTATATGAACGAAATCATTCAATTATTGCAAAATCATCGTTCGATTCGTAAGTTTACAGATCAACCCGTCACAGATGAACAGCTAAAAGACATCCTAGTTTCCGCACAAGCGGCTTCAACCTCCAGTAACATGCAAGCATATAGCGTCATTCATGTATCAGATAGCGAGCTGAAAAGCCAACTTGCCGCGTTCGCCGGCAATCAGAGTTATGTCAGCGAATGTCCGGTATTTCTCGTATGGTGCGCAGACTTGCAGCGCTACTCGCAGGCGTCACACCAGCATGCAGACACTCCAATAACCGGCAATGCGGAGAATTTCATCATTGCTACTGTCGATGCTGCACTCGCTGCGCAGAATGCAGCCATTGCGGCCGAGTCGCTCGGACTCGGCGTCGTTTACATCGGCGGGCTGCGCAACAAGCCCGCTGAGGTCTCCCAGCTGCTGGGCCTCCCGCAGCTGGTGTACCCCATCTTCGGCATGTGCATCGGCACGCCGGATCAAGAGCCGCTAGTGCGTCCGCGGCTCCCTCTTGAAGCCGTATACCACGAGAATCGGTATACGGACAACGAAGAAGCGGTTCGTCAGTACGACGAGACGATCCGCGACTACATGAACCTTCGTACGGGAGGCAAAGTCGATACGACTTGGTCGAAGGAGATGGCGGGCAAGGCGCTGCGGCCGCGCGAACATATGAAAGCTTTCCTTAACTCGCAGGGCTTCGGAGAGGTGTAAGTTTCGATTCTTTTCGCGGATGGACTCATATTGTAAGAACTTGTCTCATACATATGAATGAGGATATGGAAGACAGGCTTGGCGAGTTCATCAGGCGAAAGGAGTGTGATCAGATTGAAAGGCTTTAAAAATGTTGTGTACATGAGCGTAGCACTAGGCATGCTGATTTATTCGTTACCCCAATTGCAGCTTCGGGAAGTTGGCTCCCTGCCAATGATTTTTAGCTGCATTTGGATTGCTATGGCACTGCTCGTTATTGCCTCTCATTTGCACCAGATTCTAGGTGTGGATGAAGAGAAGCGCAGAGAGCTTAAGCGCATTAACCGGATGAAAAAATGGCAGTTGGAGCAGCTCGTACAAGGCCGCAGAAAAATGCTGCAATTTCGTAAATAGCACGAAGCAAATCAGGTAAAGTTTTACATTTTGACAACGAACATATGTTTGGTATAATACAAATGAAGCATCCAATCCAATAGGGTTGGATTTTTCTCATTATAGATGCTGTTCGCATTGTTCTTGCTCTTTCGAACGTTTATACTAGTAGTACAGAGTAGTACAGGAACAGGCGAATGGGGTGTAACAGTTGGATACTCAATCCGTGGATGCGTTAACCAAACATGAACAAATTTTACGTCATATAGAAAGCTTGAAACTTGGTAGTCGAATCTCTGTTCGCAAAATTGCCAAGAACATGGAAGTAAGTGAAGGCACGGCATACCGAGCGATCAAAGAGGCTGAGAATCAAGGTCTCGTCTCAACCAAAGAGCGAATCGGAACCGTGCGTGTAGAGAAAAAACTCCGACAAAACATCGATAAGCTCACTTTTGCAGAAGTCGTGAATATGGTGGACGGACAGGTGCTTGGCGGCTCGCGCGGACTGCACAAAACGCTCAATAAATTCGTCATTGGCGCGATGGAACAGGATGCCATGATGCGATATATCGAAGCTGGAAGCCTGCTCATCGTCGGAAACCGGAACGAGGCGCACAGCTGTGCACTCGAATACGGAGCTGGGGTGTTGATTACAGGTGGATTTGATACCAGCACAGAAGTGAAGCTTCTTGCCGACAAGCTGGAGCTGCCGATCATTTCAAGCAGTTACGATACTTTTACGGTAGCCTCTATGATCAATAGAGCGATCTACGATCGTTTGATTAAGAAGAAAATTATGCTCGTTGAGGATATCCTAGCTTCTGGTGCTTCACTGTATGCGCTGAAGGCGAATAGCACGCTGAAGGATTGGCAGCGATTATCGGAAGATACTGGTTACAGCCGTTTCCCGGTTGTGGATGAGTGGAACCGCATTATTGGTGTTGTGACGTCCAAGGATATGGTTGGGGCAAATGCTTTGCAGACGGTCGATAAGCTCATGACGCGCAGCCCGCTCACGGTTACGCCGCAGACTTCGGTAGCTTCTGCTGCCCACATGATGGTGTGGGAAGGTATCGAGCTGCTGCCTGTTGTGGATCTGAACCGCAAAATGGTGGGGGTGCTGAACCGGAGCGATGTGCTCAAAGCGATGCAATATATCCAGAAGCAGCCGCAGAACGGGGAAACATTCGAGGATTTGATTTGGTCCGGACTCGAAGAGGTAAGAGATGAGAAAGGGACATTACAGTTCCACGGTGTGATTACCCCTCAGATGACGAATCATCTGGGCACAGTGTCTGAGGGAGTTCTTACGACGCTAATGACCCAAGCGGCCTACCGCATTGTACAGGAATTTAAAAAAGGCGATCTTGTCATGGACAACATGTCCACCTATTTCCTCAAACCGCTGCAAATTGATTCTAAAATAGAAATACGACCCACCATTATTGAAGTGAGTCGTAAATTCGGCAAAATTGATGTGGAAATTTATCATGCTGGGGCTCTGGTTTCCAAAGCGATGCTGACCGCCCAAGTCATCTAGCGGAGCAGTCGATCGAAGTGCCCGTGATTGCGAATGCCTGCGAATAAATTAAATAATCCAAGCAGGACTAGTATGGTGCCGAAGATTCGGCGAAAGCTGGACTCGCTGAAGAAGAAGAGCTGAGTGACAGCAATCATCACGAGCATCAAGCCCATGCAAATATTCATACGAGCCGAATAAAGACCGCGTTTGGCGGGTTCCTTTTCACGACGCGCCCGGAAGCTGAAGAAGACCGATAAGGCAAGCAGCAGGCAAATGAGAGAGAATAAAGTAACTTGAATCGCGAACATGTGGTTCATCCGTCCTTTTAAGCGAGTTTACTGTTAACTTTAGCGATTTTGGGAGGAGAATGCAATCACATCTCGCGCTGATCATGCCAATTGCTTATGTTCGCTTCTCTTGGGCTGTGATCCAAACCGTCAATTCAGTCTGAATCAACACGATCGATTTCACATCAACAACATATTTTTTATCATGCAAAACGTAAGTTTTTTGAGTAATCAGCTTTTCGTACAGAGGTTGAGCGTCTTTGACATAAGTGGCTCTCTGGCCGATTACGAGCTTGAGCTCGCTTTTAATATCACTCTCAATTTCCTTTTGAATATCTTCGCTAATAAGCTCATCCTGATTTTTGGGAACTAGATGTACATTGACGACGTTAATTAAGGATTGTTTATTTTTGGTCTTGTTTAAACTGTCGATATCGGCGCGCAAATCACGATTTTCTTGTAAATATTTATGCATTTCCACGTACAGCTGCGTATAGGTGTGCTGATGAATACTCATATAGACCGCGCTCCCAATGATGGCTCCCGAAACCATCAGTGCGAAGTTCGCAAGCAAGCGCTGATAGCGGGCAAAAGGAGGAATCCTCAAGGCTGGTGGCCTCCCTTGCATATCATTTGGATGAGCGAGGTACCGATTTGCGCTCCTACGAAAGCGACGACAATCAGAATGATTTGTTTGATCGCAGGATTCAAATGTCCAACGGCTACATGACTTTCTATATAGCGTATCGGATCAATCGTGCCGCCTACAGCAGCCACCATGGCCCAGATTTTAATATTTTCAGCCACAGTCATCATTTTCTCCGTCGGTGATTGGAGGGTCAGCACAGCTGCAATGCCGCTTAACATGCTGCCCCCGAAGACGACCCCGAAAGCAATGCAGAAATATAAAATAATATTTGCCCAAAAGATTCCCATGACTTTACCGCTTCCTTTCCAGTCCGTTATGAGGACAAACTCTCTATACTTAATGTATGGGAATGCACAGCTACAATATGATAATATGTAAGGAATAAAATGAGAGCAGGGAGGAAATGCTGATGAGTTCGTTTGTACACTTGCACGTGCATAGTGAATACAGTTTATTGGATGGTGCCGCACGCATGGAGGAGCTTGTTACACAAGCAGCTAATCTGGGCATGACCTCTCTGGCTTTGACGGATCACGGTGTGATGTATGGGGCTATCGCCTTCTACAAAGCATGTAAGCAGCGTGGTATTAAACCCATTATTGGTTGTGAGGTTTATTTCACAGCGGGCTCCATTCGCGACAAAGGGACAAGACAAGAACAGCCGATCTATCATCTCATTCTGCTTGCCAAGAATTACCAAGGCTATCAGAATCTGATGAAACTTTGCTCGATTGGGCATTTAGAAGGCTTTCATTATAAACCGCGTATCGATCTGGAACAATTATCCAAATATTCAGAAGGACTTATCTGTCTGAGTTCCTGCTTGGGCAGCGAAATCTCGCAGCACTTATTGCATAATCGGCAGGATGAAGCGAGACAAGCAGCGGAGCGTTATCAGCGTATCTTCGGGGATGATTTCTTTCTGGAGATTCAAGATCACGGCATGATTGAGCAGAAAAAAGTGATGGTTTCCATGATCGAACTGAGCAAACAAACCGGTATTCCGCTGATTGCGACGAACGATGTGCACTATGTGACGGAGCCGGACCATGTGATGCAGGATATTCTAATCTGTATTGGAACTGGCAAAACCGTGGATGATACGGATCGGCTCAAAATGGGAACAAGCCAGATGTATTTGAAAAATGAAGAGGAGATGCGGCGTTTATTCGTCCATGTGCCCGAAGCGCTAACGAATACGGCTGTCGTGGCTTCGCGCTGCGAGCTCGAACTTGAGTTTGGCAAATCGATTTTGCCAAGCTTCCGTCCCATCCCTGAGCCTCTTACCGCGGCCCAATATTTACGAGAACTGTGCGAACAGGGCATGAATCAGAGATATGGTGCAAAGCCGGAATGGGAGCAGCTGGACTCACCGCTGAGGAAGCAAGCGGAAGAACGCTTGGCTTATGAACTAGGCGTCATTGAGAAGATGGGTTTCTCCGATTATTTCTTGATTGTCTGGGATTTCATTCGTTTTGCCCATGAAAAACACATCATGACAGGGCCAGGTCGGGGATCCTCTGCTGGAAGCCTTGTAGCTTATGTGCTGCGCATAACCAATGTCGACCCACTTCAATATAAGCTGCTTTTTGAGCGCTTTCTGAATCCAGAGCGGATTTCGATGCCCGATATCGATATCGATTTTAGCGATGAACGTCGGGATGAAGTCATTGATTACGTCGTTGCCAAATATGGGCATGAGCATGTAGCCCAGATTATTACCTTCGGAACGATGGCGGCCAAAGCGGCAGTCAGAGACGTCGGTCGTGTTTTGAACGTTCCTTACGGGGATGTCGATCGCGCGGCGAAAGCCATTCCTAATCAGCTGGGCATGACGCTGACGGAGGCGCTGCAGGTAAGTTCGGATCTCAAGTCTCTAGTTGCTAGACAGCCTAAGACAGCAGAACTGATTGAAATGGCTAAACGTGTAGAGGGTATGCCGCGTCATGCATCGACGCACGCGGCAGGGGTTGTCATTTCCAGAGAGCCGCTCACACAGTATGTCCCCCTTCAAGAAGGGACGACTCAGACGGCGTTGACACAATATACGATGGAGCATTTGGAAGCCATTGGACTTTTGAAAATGGATTTTCTAGGTTTGCGGACATTGTCGATTATTGAACGAACCGTGGATTGGATTGCCCAGATGGAAGGCCTGCATCTGGATTTCGATGGACTGGATATGGATGAGGACCCTATTACTTACGCGATGCTGAGCAGGGGGGAAACCACCGGCGTTTTCCAATTAGAATCAACAGGTGTCCGCAAGGTGCTGAAGGACTTGAAGCCATCTGTTTTTGAGGATATTATCTCTGTACTAGCCTTGTACCGACCGGGTCCGATGGAGTTCATTCCTAAATATATTTATGGTAAACATGGCCAAGTGGAAGTGGTTTATCCGCACCCTACGTTAGAACCAATTCTTCGAGATACGTACGGCATTATCGTGTATCAGGAGCAAATTATGCAGATTGCCTCCTCGATGGCCGGCTTTTCCTTAGGCGAAGCGGATTTGTTACGGCGTGCGGTTTCCAAAAAGAAGCGGGAAGTACTCGATGAAGAACGTGCCCATTTCGTAAAAGGCAGCTTGCAGCAAGGCTTTAGTGCAGAAGAAGCGAATCATGTCTACGATATGATCGTGCGATTTGCCGACTATGGCTTTCCTAGAGCACATGCTACGGCATATGGGGTATTGGCTTTTCAGACGGCCTATCTCAAAGCGCATTACCCAATTTATTTCATGGCTTCCATGTTGACGGCAGTCATGGGTAATCACAGGAAGGTCGCCGAATATGTAGATGAGTGCAGGCGTACGAAAATTGCTGTACTTCCGCCGGATGTGAATAAGAGTGGAACGGTGTTTACGCCTGATCCTCAAACGGGAGCGATCCGGTTTGGCCTTGCTGCAATCAAAAATGTAGGCACGCAGGCAATCGATGCAATTTTGTTGGAACGTAAGAAGTCTGCCTTCGAGAGCTTGCTTGACTTCTGCAGACGTGTTGATTTGCGAGTCTGCAACAAGCGGGTCATTGAATCATTGATTCAGGGCGGAGCTTTCGACTCTTTGGGAGGTCACCGTGCTCAGCTCATGGCTATTTTGGATGAAACGATTGCTTCCGCTACCAAATGGCGCAAGGAGCGGGATGACTTGCAGCTGCACCTCTTCGGATTTGTCGAAGAGCCGAACTGGGAAGTTGAAGTTCCGAACATTCCAGTCATGCCGCAGAGCAAGCAGCTGGAACTCGAGAAGGAACTTCTCGGGATGTACATCTCGGGGCATCCGCTGGATGCCTACGCACAGCCTCTTGAGGAGATGGACGCAGCCATGCTCCACCAGTTGGCTGAGCTGCCGGATAACAGCGAAGTTCTTGTAGCCGGGATGATCCTCTCGCACAAGACGATCATCACCAAGAAGGGGCAGCCCATGGCATTCATGGAGCTGGAGGATCGCATTGACAAGGTCGAGGTGGTGCTCTTCCCCGAGACCTGGAAGAACGCTGCTCCGCTCGTGCAGAAGGGCAGACTCGTCCTCGTCCGTGCGAAGCTGCAGCTGCAGGACGAGGATCCGCCCAAGCTGCTCGCAGATCAGGTGGCCGCGCTGGACGACCCAGCGGCCATTCAGCGGCTTCGCCGGCAGCCTGGGGCGCCTAGGCGCCCAGCTGGCGTAGCCAGCGAGCAGCCTGGGATGCATAGGCGAGCAGTTGACGGAGTCAACGACCAGCCTGCTCGTGCGGCTGCTGTAACTGGGGCCGCGCGCAGCGGCGCCCCTGTCAAGCAAGCGGCCCCGTCAGCGGGCCGCCAGGGAGCCGCTGCCGAGGCGAAGCCGCAGCGGGTGTTCGTCAAGATCTCGGCTAACTGCGAGCAGCCGGATAAGCTCTTGCAGCTGAAGGCGCTGCTGAAGCTGCACAAAGGGCCGCTCGCGGTTGCGCTTTTCTACGAAAGCAGCAACAAGCTTTTGGCCCTGAGCGACCAATACTTGATCGATCCCTCCAAGGATCTGGTCCGGATGATTGAAACGATCATGGGTAAAGATTCCGTAAGGGTGAAATAAAGCATGCTTCCTCCGCATATGAATAGGAACCCGGCATTTCAGGGGCATTCCATGCGTAGGAGGGGGACTTATGACCGAACAACATATGATCCAATTGCTGCAAAAACGCGGTGTGACGGTTGAACAAATTTCCGAAATTGTGTTCAAGCTGCAGAAGCCCTATAATGATCATCTAACGGAGCAAGAATGTACCGACAGTGTAATGGCTGTACTTGCCAAGCGGGAAGTACAATACACGCTGTACACGGGCATCGCGCTGGATGAGCTGGCAGAGAAAAAGCTGCTGCCCGAACCGTTGCAATCCATTCTTGAGGCAGATGAACCCTTGTTCGGTGTCGATGAAACACTGGCCCTAGGTATTGTTCATGTATACGGGATGATCGGATTAACCAGCTTTGGCTACCTAGACAAAGAAAAAATGGGAATTATTAGGACTCTCAATGATGATAAAACTTCTGTGCATGTTTTTCTGGATGATTTAATTTGCGGATTAGCGGCTGCCGCGTCTGCCAGAATCGCCCATCAGAATGAGCATGCGCCTGATTATAGCAGTAAATTACGTCTGGACTAACTCGTTTAGTTCAGACTTCACTTTTTTTTCAAGAACGTGCTCTGTTGCGGGGAAAAGAGAAATTATGATATCATTATTCCATTGTGTGTGCCTATGCTTATTACAGGATGTTTATTATCATCGTACTAAATGCCCTAATCCATGTAGCAATACTTCATAGGAGGTTTTTTTTTCATGTGGACGGTGATATACATAGCTCCTACCGCGAAAATTGCAGAGCGGATTAAACAGAGGCTAACGGAAGAAGGGTTTCTCGTACAAGTAAGGGGTATCTCCTTATCCAAAAATCAGTTTGAAATTGTCGTTCCCGCAGGGGAAGTTGAAGAAGTGCAGGAAGTACTCAATTCTATTTTACATAGATAGTGCAAAGTAGAAGCAAGTAACATGGCTTGTCAGAGATTGACGATAACAGCCAATTAGAGGTGGAAATGTGCTAAAGGATTTATTTCAAAAGCGTAAATACGCAACGATTCCTTCCGAGAAAACAAAAAGGGAAATTCCCGAAGGGTTAATGAATAAATGCCCGAAATGCGGTACCATTCAAACGAGCAAAGAGCTAGAGAAAAACTTAAAAGTCTGTACAGCATGCGGCTACCATTATCGTTTAAGCGCATTGGAACGTATTCAATTAACGCTCGATGAAGGCCAGATTCTGGAATACGATGCGGACATGATTTCTGAGGACCCTTTGCAGTTTCCTGATTATGTTGAGAAATTAGATAAAGCGAAGAGCACGACGAAATTACAAGATGCGATTATTACGGGTGAAGGCACCATTGGCGGCTTCCCGGTCGTGATTGCGGCAATGAGCTTTGATTTCATGGGCGGATCACTTGGGTCCGTTGTAGGAGAGCGAATTACGAGAGCAGTTGAAGCTGCTACTGAGAAGCAAATTCCTATTATTATTTATTCCACTTCAGGTGGCGCTCGTATGCAAGAAAGTATTCTTAGTTTGATGCAAATGGCCAAAACAAGCGCAGCCATATCCAAGCTTAACAACGCAGGCGGGCTCTTTATTTCCGTCATCACAGATCCGACATTTGGCGGTGTTTCCGCAAGTTTTGCGATGCTGGGTGATATTATTATCGCTGAACCAGCTGCACCGTTTGGATTCACAGGCCGCCGTGTTATTGAACAAACCATTAAACAGAAGCTGCCGGACAATTTCCAAACATCAGAATTCAATCTCGAGCATGGTCAGCTCGACAAGGTCGTGCCCCGCAAGGATCTGCGACCTACGTTAATCAAGCTGTTGGACATGCACGGAGTGAAGGGGGAGGCGACTTATGGCGGGTGAAATGCCGTTTGAACAGCCGCTGGCGGAACTAAAGAGCAAGATTGCGGAGCTGCGCAAATTTGGAGCAGAAAAGCAAATTGACTTTTCAGAAGAAATTCGCCGTTTGGAAGAAAGATACGTAGAGCTTGAGGATGAACTTTATGCAAGTATGTCTTCAGCGGAAAAAATGCAATTGGCTCGTCATCCGCAAAGACCGACGACGATTGATTATATTTTATCTATTTTTACTGATTTCATAGAGTTTCATGGAGATCGCTTATATGGAGATGACCTAGCGATTGTAGGTGGACTAGCCAAATTTAACGGCATTCCAGTTACCGTTGTTGGGCACCAAAAAGGGAAAGATACGAAGGATAACATTGCTCGTAACTTCGGTTGTCCGCACCCGGAAGGCTTCCGTAAAGCGCTGCGTATGATGCGTCAAGCGAACAAGTTTAATCGTCCAATCATTACGTTTATTGATACGAAGGGCGCATTCCCCGGGAATGCTGCTGAAGAGCGTGGTCAAGGAGAAGCGATTGCCAGAAATTTGCTGGAAATGGCCTCTTTTCGCGTGCCAATCATCTGTATTGTTATCGGTGAAGGCGGCAGCGGCGGCGCGTTGGCATTAGGAGTTGGCAATAAGGTGTTGATGTTGGAAAATGCGATCTATTCGGTTATTAGTCCGGAAGGCGCGGCTTCCATCTTATATAAAGATGCTTCCAAAGCTTTACATGCCGCAGAAGCAATGAAGATTACGGCAGATCATATTAAGGATCTGAACGTCATTGACGGCATCATTCCAGAGCCAAAAGGCGGCGCACACCGTGATCTGGCTGCACAAGCAGAATTCATTAAAACAGCGATCTGGGAACAGCTTCAGCCTTTGCTAAGCTTGACCGAACAGCAGCTGTTAGAGGACCGTTACCGTAAATTTAGAGACATTGGTCGGTTCACATTCACTCAGGAGGGAAACCATGCGTAAAACGAAAATTGTCTGTACCATTGGACCAGCAAGCGAATCACAAGAAAATTTGAAAAAACTCTTGTTAGCGGGAATGAATGTTGCCCGTCTTAACTTCTCCCACGGAGATTTTGAAGAGCATGGCGCACGTATCCGCAACCTTCGCGCTGCATCCGCTGAGACTGGCAAAGTAGCAGCTATCTTGCTTGATACCAAAGGACCGGAAATTCGTACCGGTAAATTGAAAGAAGAGCCGATTGAGCTTGTACAGGACAAGCACATCATTTTGACTACAGAAGAAATTCTGGGAGATGCAGACCGTATCTCTGTTACTTACTCGGATCTGCCGCGTGACGTTGCAGTAGGATCCACGATTCTGATCGATGATGGTTTGATCGGTCTTACTGTCGTTGACATTCGTGGAACTGAAATCGAGTGTCGTATCGTTAACGGTGGAACAATCAAGAGTAAAAAAGGCGTTAACGTGCCAGGCGTGAAAATCTCTCTTCCGGGTATCACGGAAAAAGATGCCAACGATATTGTTTTCGGTATCGAGCAAGGTGTGGATTTCATCGCAGCATCATTCGTACGTAAAGCTAGCGACGTCATGGAAATTCGTGAATTGCTCGAAAGACATAACGCATCGCACATCCAAATCATCAGTAAAATCGAGAACCAAGAAGGCGTAGACAATCTAGATGAAATCCTCGAAGTTTCCGACGGTTTGATGGTTGCTCGTGGAGATCTTGGTGTTGAGATTCCGGCTGAAGATGTACCCGTTGTTCAAAAGCAAATGATCAAAAAATGTAACATCGTGGGTAAACCGGTTATCACGGCAACGATGATGCTTGATTCCATGCAGCGTAACCCGCGCCCAACTCGCGCAGAAGCAAGTGACGTGGCTAACGCAGTGTTCGACGGAACAGACGCAGTTATGTTGTCTGGTGAGACGGCTGCAGGGAAATACCCAGTTGAGTCCGTGCAAACGATGGCTCGTATTGCTGAGCGTGCGGAAGAAGCTTTGGAATACAAAGAAATCTTCCTTCGTCAAGCACAAGCACAGCAAGTAACAGTTACGGAAGCTATCTCTCAAGCGGTGGCTAACTCGGCGTTGGAGCTTGGAGCAAAAGCGATTTTGACAGCTACAGAAAGTGGATATACAGCAAGAATGGTATCCAAATACCGCCCAAAATCACCGATCATCGCGATCACTCCAAGCGAGCAAGTTATCCGTCGTTTATCTTTAGTTTGGGGCGTTATCCCTGTGATGAGCGAACAAGCCAAAACGACAGACGAGCTGTTCAACCTTGCTGTTGATAGCAGCATCAAAACAGGACTAGTATCCTTAGGTGATATCGTTGTTATCACGGCAGGTGTCCCTGTTGGACGCTCTGGAACCACGAACTTGATCAAAGTTCACCATGTTGGCGAGATGCTTGCCAAAGGTACAGGTATCGGTATGCAAACAGCTACGGGTATCGTTGTCACAGCTCGCACACCTGAAGAAGCAAATTCCAAAATGGTTGACGGAGCCGTGCTAGTTACGGTAACTACAGACAAAGAGTACATGCCGGCTGTACAAAGAGCTTCCGCGTTGATTACGGAAGTTGGCGGTATCACATCTCATGCAGCTGTTGTTGCGCTTAGCCTGGGTATCCCGGTTATCGTAGGCGTTGAGAACGCGGTTGAGCTAATTAAAGACGGTACAGAAGTGTCGATCTATCCAGAAGTAGGTATCATCTACTCGGGTCAAGCGAGCGTACTGTAGGGTATAAACGAAGAGGCTATCTAGTGGGGTCTGAAAAGACCGATCTGGATGGCCTCTTTTTTGTTGTGTTGCTTCCCTCGCCAAAAGAGAGTTCCTGCAACCCCTGTGTTATACTAAACACATATTAATATTTCAGGAGGAATGCATAATCATGAACGAGGACCACTGGTATCAGCACCAGCTGCGCGTACGATATGCCGAAACAGATCAGATGGGCGTTGTGTACCATGCCAATTATTTGAACTGGTTCGAAATCGGACGAACAGAGCTGATCAGAGAGCTCGGCTACCCCTACCGCAAGATCGAGGATAAAGGCTTGCTGCTTCCCGTCGTTGAGGCGGATCTTAAGTTTAAGAAACCAGCTCGTTATGATGATTTGGTAACTATTAACACGCGAGTGCTTGAGATGACCTCGGTGCGGCTCCATTTTGCCTATGAGATTCGTAAGCTGAACGAGGATAAAGCGGCGGATTCAGAGGGGAATTCAGGGGAATTGCTTGTAACAGGAACAACGCGGCATGTTTGGGTGAATCCTTCTTGGAGGCCAGTACGTATAGAGAAGGAAGCGCCGGAATTGTGGCAGCTATTATCTAAGTACTCTTAAAGGGGATGGGCTTATGTTTCGTATCATTCTTGCTATTTTCATCATAGTGCCTGCCATTGAAATTTCTGTGCTTATCGCATTGGGTCATTTTGTAGGCGGCTGGACGACCTTTGGGCTTATATTGTTAAGTGGTTTCCTTGGCGCATATTTCGCTAAGCGAGAGGGGCGTAAAGTGCTGGAGTACGCTCGATTTGAGTGGTCGCAAGGACAACTGCCGGCACAGCAATTGCTGGATGGGATTTGTATTTTCCTCGGCGGTATTTTATTGATTACACCAGGCTTTATTACGGATATCTTCGGGTTCCTGCTTGTTTTTCCATACACGAGACCGATATTCAAGGTCATGCTGCTAGCGTTGATCCAAAGGCAAATCAGCAAAGGCAATATTCATTGGATTAATCGAAGATAAGCCATTCTTAAGCAAACAAAAGCTCGGTCCCCTCTTAGTCAGGAGGAGCCGAGCCTTTTTTTATGTAAGCAGCGATATCATGAAAGATTCTTGCTCGATAGAAAGCTGAGATGAGAATCAAGGAAACAGGGCCAATAATAAGCCCCAGGAGCCCGAACAGCTTGAGCCCTACGAACATCGCGATTAACGTAGCCAAAGGATCAAGTCCGACGGAGGAGGCTAGTACTTTAGGCTCCATAATTTGTCTGGCAATGACGATAACACCGTACAACACACTAAGGCCGATTCCCAGAAACAGATTTCCTTGTGCAAAAAACACGTACAGAATCCACGGCACCATGACCGCGCCTGTTCCCAAATAAGGCATTAGGTCCGCCAGACCTGTCAATAAGCCGATGGTGATCGCATAGTCTACACGCAGGACTAGCAAACCGATGATGACAACCAATGCTGTCAGCGATACCAGGATAAGCTGTGCGCGCATATACCCGAACAATGCTTTTTGTAAATCGTTGCGAATCAATTGCGTGGTTTTCACGATGAGATCTGAGAAAATGCCTTTGTATCTTTTGATGAGCTGATACCAGTCTTTACTTATAAAGAAGGTAGCCAACATGATGATAATTGTAATCGTTGCAATGTTCGGCAGCGAAGTGAGTAAACTTTTGAGCGTGTTAAAGACATAATTAATAATTAATTTACTCACATCAGCAATAGATCCTGCTGTGGACGAGAGGTTGTTATTAACGGTTTCCTGATATTTGGGATTATTTTCGAAAAACTCATTAATTTTCTCAATCCAATCTTGGAAAGCCGTTGAATTGATGAACACATTGAATTGCTCCACCCAGCGGTTAATCTGAAGCTGCAGGGTATCCGCAAGTGATCCTAATTCAACAATGATATTGGCAACTAGCAGGGTGATGGCAGTAACCATGGCCGCTAAAAAGATGAGCATAGAGAAACTGACGGCAAGCCATCGCGGAAATTTGAGCTTGAATTGAAAAAAATTCACAATTGGATTGAGCATAAGCGCCAGAATCCAGCCAAAAATAAAAGGGTAAATGAGTGGAATAACGTAGTAGAAAGCGTAGGCGATTCCAGCTATGATTAAAGCCACCCAAATACCCCTGAAAATCTGGTGAACTAGGCGCGGGTTCAGGATTCTCATCGTTCTTCTCTCCTTGATTCAGTTGTTTGTATTGTAACATGAACATGGATAAATACGGAAACGAACATCTCTTTACAAAATCTTAATATAATTGTGAAGGGGGGACTGCATTGTCGGCATTCCAGTCACATAGTACAATGAGGTAATAAACTAGATCAATTAATTGGAGGCTTTATGAGTATTGCGCGAGAACCCGATCTGAAAGAAGTTAAAGAGCTCAAGGAACATAAAGAACTCAAAGAGATTTCGACCAAATACTTAAATCGTGATTTAAGCTGGATCGAATTCAACTGGCGAGTTTTGGAGGAAGCTCAAGATCCAAGCACTCCACTGCTTGAGCGTGTGAAATTTCTGGCTATCGTATCTAGCAATCTCGACGAGTTCATGAGTGTTCGTGTCGCAGGTCTTAAGGACCAGATTAAAGCGGGGTATACCAAAAAAGATTTTACCGGCTACACACCTGCGGGGCTAATTAAACGGATTATGAAGCGCACGAACAAAATGGTGAGTGAACAGTACAAAACGTATCGCGAAGTCACGAGATTATTGACGAGAGAAGGCATCGTGTTCACCGAATACGAGGATTTAAATACGACCCAGAAGAAAGCCATGGATGCTTACTACCATGATATTATTTTTCCGGTATTAACACCGATGGCTGTGGACCAGAGCCGACCATTTCCACTCGTACATAATCATTCTGTTTACTTGGCTGTCCTACTCATCAGAGAAGGCGATGACCCGGATGATGAGCCTTATTTTGCCATTGTTCAAGTTCCAAGCAATTTATCCCGCTATATCTCAGTACCTACACGGCCTAATAGCAAGAAACAGGAATTTATTCTACTTGAAGAATTAATGGAGCATCATATACAGTCGTTGTTCAGTGGTTACATCCCCATATCCGTTCATGGTTTCAGAGTGACTCGTAATGCTGATCTAACGCTCAATGAAGAAGGGGCCGAAGATCTGCTTGAGGAGATTGAGAAAGAGCTAAGACGCAGGCGCTGGGGCTCTCCTGTGCGGCTTGAGGTTCAAGAGGGGATTCACCCTTACGCGCTTGCCCAATTACAAGAAGAGTTCGAGATTGAAGAGCAAACCTTTGAAATTGACGGACCGCTCGATATCACTTATTTTATGAAACTGGCCAATACGCTCAATGGTTTTGAAAATCTTCGATATCCGCGAATCAACCCTAAATATCCAGTGGAATTTGAGGATGAGGTCGATTTCTTCGATGTGCTGAAGCAAAAGGATGTTCTCGTTCATCACCCGTATGAAACCTTCGATGCTGTGACGGATTTCATTGTCCATGCCGCTTATGACCCTAAAGTGCTTGCGATTAAAATGACACTGTACAGGGCAAGCGGGAACTCGCTGATTATTCAGTCCTTGGCGCGAGCCGCGGAATCCGGCAAGCAGGTTACGGTGGTCGTGGAGTTGAAAGCGCGTTTTGATGAAGAACGGAATATCGCTTGGGCGAGAATGCTGGAGAAGTCAGGCTGCCATGTCGTTTATGGCCTTGTTGGCCTTAAAACACACGCGAAAATTACCTTGGTTGTGCGCCAAGAAGAGAATACTCTCCGCCGATATGTGCATGTGGGGACAGGGAACTATAATGATAATACAGCCCGTCTCTATACGGATGTGGGGCTTTTCACCTCAAACAGTGTCATTGGCGAGGATGCTTCGGCGTTATTCAATGAAATTACCGGCTACTCCGCTCCGCATGATTGGCAGTCTTTCGCTGTAGCTCCTACGGATCTTAAGGATAAACTGTTCGAGCTGATTGAAAGGGAAACGGCTCATGCGAGAGAAGGCAGACCAGCGAAAATCATAGCCAAAATGAATTCATTATCGAATCAAGAAATGGTGGATGCGCTGTACGCGGCGTCGCAGGCTGGCGTGAAGATTGAATTAATTATTCGCGGCGTATGCTGCTTGCGTCCAGGAGTTCCGGGACTTAGTGAGAATATTACGGTGCGAAGTATCGTAGATAGGTTCCTTGAGCATTCACGCATTTACTATTTCCAAAATGGCGGTCTGATTGACGTTTATTTATCTTCCGCTGATTGGATGACACGGAATTTGACGCGTCGAATTGAATTGATGTGCCCAGTCCTTGATCCGCAGATGAAGAAAATGATGATTTCGATTCTGAATGTCAGTCTGAATGACAACGTGAAAGCCAGAGAGCTTATGTCAAATGGTATGTACAGCAGCATAAAAAATGAACTGACCCCATATCGGAGCCAGTTCGAGGCCATGAAAATTACGTCTTGGAAAAAACTCCAGCTTGAATCTTAAGTTTGAGGCCCCAAGCTTTTTCGAAATCTTTGGTAATGGCTGCGAGCTCTTTCAGCTCTAAGATTGGGTTGTGTACACAGAGTAGTTTGAGCGTTAAGGACGTATCAGATCGTGTGACGACCAGCTTATGAACAGGCTGAGTTTCACTGTGATCTAGGGCAGTGGCAAGCTTTAAGAGTGTGCCTAGCTTGACAATTAACACCTCGTCGGATTCTTTCAACAAATCCTTGTAAGCAAGGGTTTGCTGATGGGTCCGGCTTTTTGTTTTGTACGTCGCAATGAGGGAGCAGATCACAATCTCTCGATGCGTGAGTCCATCGATGCGAGCATTTGCTAACATGTACTGAGTATGCTTCAGGTATTGATAATAGTGAACGCTGACACCGATTCGGTGCAGGAGCGCGGTTGTATGCAAATAGCGCCAGCTGCCTTCTTCAAGGTTAGCGTGAACCTCAAGCTTGTCATAGAGCAGCAAGGCAAGCTGATCGACACGTCGGACATGCTTCTCTGCCCCATTGGGATGAAGGCAAAGTAAGTTTTGGATGCTTGCTTCTAAGACATCCTGTTTAATTGGCTGCTGGGGATCGAACATTTCGAAGAAGATCCCGTCGCGAAGTCCCGAACCGCTGATGATGCACTGGGAGGCATTAGCAGCTTGGAACAAGGTATCTAAAATCAGGAGTCCCGGAACGATAATATCGGAGCGTTCTTTAGAAAGGCCGTCGACTTTCTTTCTCTTTTCGATGGGCAGAGAAGACAGTAACGTGACGAAAGATCGAAGCTCTCCGGGCTTCAGTTCGTAGTTATGTGCCAGTTGTAAAGAGTACTTCGAGCGTTTCTGGCTCATTTTGCCGAGCGTTCGAATCGTGCCGCCTAATCCGATCATCGGCAGATTCGGTGACTGGGTGATCCAGGGTTGACTGGCTATCGCATCTTCAACCATGCGGCGAATATCTGCTGACGCCTGTTCAGTGAGATTCGCATTTTTCATGAATTGATGGGTCGTGTTCACGGCACCGAACGGAAAGGAAACACTTTTCATCAGCTTCCGATCTCGCAGTAAAGTAACCTCCGTACTACCGCCGCCAATATCAATGATGAGAGCGTCCCGAATATCAATGGTATTGATAACCCCCAAATAGCCGTATCGCGCTTCCTCCGAACCGCTGAGTACCTCTATCTTCAGACCGGTCTGCTCCTCAAGGACACGGACGATCTCATTAGAGTTGGCCGCGTTACGAATGGCTGCTGTTGCAACTGCTCTTACCGTTTGAACTTCGTGTACTCGGCATAGCAGCGCATAATGCGAAAGAATGGGGACAATAGAAATAATATCTTTGCTATGTAAAATGCCATCATATCCGATGCGTTCACTGAGTCTTGCGGAATCCTTATGCTCGCTTACTACACGGTAGGCTCCCAACTCGTTGATTTCATAGATCACGAGTCGTATCGAGTTGGACCCGATATCGATGATGCCGATTTTTGTGCCGCTGCTCATGTATTTGCTCCTTTATCCGAGAAATCACTGATGCTTTGCCTACATTGTATCAAGGGAAGGCCAACTCGACAAACTTTTGCAAAATTGTTGTATAATTCGGGGAAATAAACAAAAACTTGTAGCGTGTGTTTTAAGTTGTGGAGTAAAATAAAGTGGCTTTTTTGTGTCAAAAAGATTCTTTATGGTAGTGATAATGAAGTTTTATGCCCTATTTTGTTCACTTACCGAGTAAAATACTTTATTATTAAAGTTAGGAAAAAAGCAATTTTTTGCTAATAGAGTAGCTAAGGAGAGATTCCAATGACTGCAACCAAAGGTTTAGAAGGAATTGTAGCCACGACCTCGTCGATTAGCTCCATTGTAGATGGAGTGCTAACATATCGCGGGATTGATATTGATGACCTCGCAGAAAATGCGACATTTGAAGAAGTAATTTATTTGCTTTGGTTCGGCAAACTCCCTAACCAAGCTGAGCTTGAGAAACTGCAAAGCGACCTGAACGCTTATAGCAAGGTGCCTGATGCGGTAATCGACCAGTTGAAAGCATTCCCGAAAGATGTTAATTCCATGGCTGCGCTTCGCACAGCTGTGTCCGCTCTTGCATTGTATGATGAGGAAGCGAACGACTTGAGCCAAGAATCCAATGTGCGCAAAGCGATCAAGCTGCAAGCGCAAATTCCGGGTATCATTGCTGCTTTCGCTCGTATCCGTCAAGGTAAAGAACCGCTGGCTTCGCCTGGATATTCTTCCGTTGCGGCTAACTTCTTGTACCAATTGACTGGAAAAGAGCCAGACAAAGTGGCCATTGAAGCTTTGGACAAAGCGTTAGTGCTTCATGCTGACCACGAGTTGAATGCTTCCACATTCGCGGCGCGTGTAACAGTTGCTACACTTACTGATATATACTCCGGTATCACATCGGCTATCGGCACGCTCAAAGGACCTCTTCACGGTGGTGCAAATGAAGCTGTTATGGCTATGCTTGAAGAAATCGGTACTGTAGAGAATGTAGTTCCTTACATTAACGGCAAATTAGAGCGTAAAGACAAAATCATGGGCTTTGGACACCGTGTTTACAAAAACGGAGATCCGCGCGCGAAGCACTTGCAAAAAATGTCTTACGAGCTTGGTAAAATGACTGGCAACCTGAAATGGTACGAAATGTCCATTAAAGCGGATGAGCTGGTGACAGGCCTTAAAGGCTTGAAGCCGAATGTAGATTTTTACTCAGCTTCCGTTTATACAACACTTGAAATCCCGCGTGATCTGTTCACACCGATCTTCGCGATCAGCCGTACATCCGGTTGGACTGCACACATTCTAGAGCAGTACGAAAACAACCGCTTGATCCGTCCTCGCGCTGAGTACACAGGTCCAGTTAACCAAAAATACATTCCGATTAGCGCTCGCTAATTGGCCTAGATTAGATGTAACGCTCAAGGTGCGGGCAGTTCGGTACCGGCTTCAGGGACTCAAGTTCCTTGGGGGCGTACCGCAACTCCCGTCGCTTTTTGTGTGTCTACCACTCTTCTCCCGACGAGTTATATTTGTGTAAAGGGTACTCGTTGTAGTAACGTAACTAGTGGAGTGCTTGGCAGTGCCTGTAGAAACTTTGTGCCCGCCTTTATAATCGAGTTATTTACATAGGAAAGTTGTTCGCAAATAATGGATTATAACAAGTGGTCGGAATGAACTGTCAAAAAGCATGCAGCATATTGCACCATAGTTAACTCATTAATGCCATTTTAAACAAATCTTAGGAGGAACTATCATGCCACAATTCGAAAACTACGAACTACCAACAGAAGGTCAAAAAATCACCATCGAAAATGGTGTTCTGCAAGTACCTAACAACCCAATCATTCCTTACATCGAAGGTGACGGTACAGGTCCTGATATCTGGGCGGCTTCCGTACGCGTTCTTGACGCTGCTGTAGAGAAAGCTTACAAAGGCGAGAAAAAAATCGCTTGGTACGAAGTTTTCGCAGGAGAAAAAGCTTTCAACAAATTCAACAACTGGTTGCCTAACGATACATTAACAGCTATGCGCGAATACATCGTGTCCATCAAAGGACCATTGACTACACCAATCGGTGGCGGTATCCGTTCCCTGAACGTTGCGCTTCGTCAAGAGCTAGATCTATACGTATGTTCCCGTCCAGTTCGTTACTTCAACGGCGTTCCATCACCGGTTAAACGTCCTGAGCTAGTTGACATGGTTATTTTCCGTGAAAACACAGAAGATATCTATGCAGGTATCGAGTGGGAAGCTGGTTCCGATGCGGTTAAGAAAGTAATTTCTTTCTTGCAAAACGAAATGGGCGTTAACAAAATCCGTTTCCCAGAAACTTCAGGTATCGGTGTAAAACCAGTATCCTCTGAAGGTACAGAGCGTTTGGTTCGCGCTGCAATCGAGTATGCAATCAAACATGGCCGTAAAACGTTAACTTTGGTTCACAAAGGTAACATCATGAAGTTCACAGAAGGCGCGTTCAAAAACTGGGGTTACGAGCTAGCTGAGCGTGAATTTGGTGATAAAACATTCACATGGGCACAATATGACCGTATCAAAGAAGCAGAAGGCGCTGAAGCAGCTAACAAAGCTCAAAAAGACGCAGAAGCTGCTGGCAAAATCATCGTAAAAGATGCGATTGCTGACATCGCGTTGCAACAAGTATTGACACGTCCAACTGATTTTGATGTTATCGCAACATTGAACTTGAACGGTGACTACCTGTCTGATGCACTTGCTGCACAAGTAGGCGGAATTGGTATTGCTCCAGGAGCAAACATCAACTACCTGACTGGTCACGCGATCTTCGAAGCTACGCATGGTACAGCTCCTAAATATGCAGGTCTTGACGTTGTTAACCCAGGTTCTGTTATCCTTTCCGGCGTAATGCTTCTTGAGCACCTTGGCTGGTTGGAAGCAGCTGAGCTGATCTACAAAGGCTTGGAAACTTCGATCAACAACAAAACAGTTACTTATGACTTTGCTCGTTTGATGGAAGGCGCAACTGAAATTAAATGCTCCGAATTCGCGAACGAAATCATCAAAAACATGGCTTAATCATTGTTAACGCTCCAAGGGTACGATAACTAATCATTATTAGGAGGCACATCTCAAATGGCAATCCGTCGTAATAAAATTACTGTTGTCGGTGCAGGCTTCACAGGAGCAACAACTGCTCTTATGCTAGCTCAAAAAGAACTTGGTAACGTTGTTCTTCTAGATATCCCGCAATTGGAAAACCCTACAAAAGGAAAAGCGCTCGACATGCTCGAAGCTGGCCCGGTTCAAGGTTACGACGCTCAAATCACCGGTACATCTAGTTATGCAGATGCTGCTGATTCCGACATCGTCATCATCACCGCAGGTATCGCCCGTAAACCGGGAATGAGCCGCGATGATCTGGTGAACACGAATGCGGGTATCGTGAAATCCGTTTGTGAAAATGTAAGAGAAGTTGCTCCAAACTCTATCGTGATCATCTTGAGTAATCCAGTTGATGCAATGACTTATGTTGCTTATCAAGCTCTGGGCTTCCCGAAAAACCGTGTAATCGGTCAATCGGGTGTACTGGATACAGCTCGTTACTTGACGTTCATCTCTCAAGAGCTGAATGTTTCAGTTGAAGATGTTAAGGGAGTTGTAATCGGCGGTCACGGCGATGACATGGTTCCACTTGTTCGTTACACATACGCAGGCGGAGTGCCAATTGAGAAGCTGATCCCAGCTGACCGTATTGAAGCAATCGTGCAACGCACACGTACGGGCGGCGGGGAGATCGTTAACCTGCTTGGTAACGGTAGTGCATACTACGCGCCAGCAGCGTCCCTTGTGCAAATGACTGAAGCTATTCTGAAAGATAAAAAGCGTATCATACCTACGATCGCTCTTCTCGAAGGCGAGTATGGCTATGATAAGCTGTTCATGGGCGTTTTGACTGTCCTTGGTGCGAACGGTATCGAGAAAATTATGGATATCGAACTTACGGAAGCAGAAAAAGCGGCTTTGGACAAAACGGCTAACTCAGTTCGCAGCGTTATCAAAGTTGTAACAGGTTAATCAAACCAAAGAGCCGATCACCTATTGAAATAGGGGGTCGGCTCTTTTTTTAACTTGTTATTTATGTTACCAAGGCAGCTCTTCGTCTAAATAATAGAATTTACCAGTTGGACCATCAGCAGGTAAAGTAGCTAGTTTCACGCTGGTCATGCTGCCTTCTCTAGCATCCAATTGGGCGTGTTTTCCGCCAATTTCTGTCTTCACCCAACCCGGATGTGCCGAATTTACTTTAATTGAAGTATCTCTAAGTTCATGTGCAAGATGATTAGTAAATAAATTCACTGCTGCCTTTGAAGAGTTATAAGCAAGCAGCTTCATGCCATAAATCGGAGCTTCAGGATTAGCGTGCAGGGTAAGGGATCCTAGAACACTGGACAGATTGACGATTCTACCTGCTGGTGATTTACGAATTAACGGAAGCAATTTTTGGGTTAATTCAATCAGTCTGAAGAAATTGGCATCGAATGTTTCACGAAGAACTTCCGGCGAAACGGTGCTTGTTTCATTCATAGGTGCAAGATGCTCGACTTCTTTCTGTACACCAGCATTATTAATTAAAATATCCAGCTTTCCGTAACGTTGTTCAAAAAAATCATAGGAAGCTTGATGATCTTCAACACGAGTGACATCAAAGACAAGGCTCTCCGCTTGGAGTCCTTCGGAACGAAGTGTTTCCGCGGCACCTTCCCCTTTCTCTAAATCACGTGCTCCAATAACGACCTTAGCACCAAGCTTAGCTAGTTCACGTGCAGTTTCCAATCCAATTCCTCGATTTGCTCCTGTAATAAAAGCAACTTTACCTTCAAGATTAGATGAGTTTGTTGTCATTTTCTATTTCTCCTTTGATTTTAATTTGATAGAAGAACTGTTGGCCGACCATTACGAAATGGTTGGCATCACCGCCTTTCATCTAGAGAGGATCATTTTCAGGATTAATGAGAACGATCATTCTATATTTGGCAAAAAAAATTATTGAAGGATTGATAAGGTTGTGTCGGTAAGGCTTCTTAGTTTTTCTTTGTCATTTGTTGTCTTAACCAGAACACGTAACCCCACCCAAGCGTTATTCAGATAAACCGAAAGATGCTCAGGACTGTGCTGTTTAGAAATTTCTCCTGTTTGCTGTCCATTCACTAACAGGTTATAAAATAATTTCTCTGTAACTAAAAACTCCTCCTGAACTTTAGCAGCCACTTCCGAATCGAGCAAAGCTAATTCTACCGCGGAATTAACCAATAGACAGCCTTTGGGCTGATCGTCTTCTCTGCTAATTGTCATGTCAAACAATAGACGTATGGCCTGTTTTATAGAATTAGTTTGATGAACTCTGTTATTTATATTTGTTTCAATCATTGTTTTGTATCGATTCATTACTTGCATGAATAAATCATGTTTGTCTCCGAAAGTATCGTACATGCTTCTTCTATGGATACCCATATGGGTGACAAGCTCTTGTATGGAGGTTTTCTCATAGCCTTGTCTCCAAAATAAATCCATTGCTATGTCTAGCACAGCATTGATTTCAAATTCTTTATTTCTAGCCATGAGCATTCTCACGTCCTTATTTATGAACTAGTCGTTGTCTACAAAACCTATGTTAACATATTGAGAACGATCAGTAAAGAAAAGGTTTTGACATATTTGGTCACATTTATATGGAGATATGGTGAAAAAGGAGAATTGTTGACATCGCTTTCTTGTCCCAAAGATAGGTATTCGGTATACTTACATAAGAACGATTCTAATTCAAAATTGCGGAGGTTATTAGAATGTATCAAGTCATGATTTTTTTACATGTGCTTAGTGCCTTATTGCTTGGCGTATACGTCGTGTTCCCGTTCATTGTGGGACGTGCCGCATCGTTAACTGGCGCTGCACTCGAGGGGTTTATGGGGCTGCTGTCTACGTTAAATCGGGTTGGGCAATTTTCATTGATTGTGACCTTCATCACAGGCGGAGCTATGGTTTCCAAAGTTGACGCATCCGTGTTGTGGATGGTACTGGCTGTTGTTTTACTGGTTATCGTGGGAGCGGTGACTGGCATGATCGGCGGAAGAATGAAGAAGTTGGTTGCTAACGCTAAGGCTGGAAACAGCACGGCAACAGATGCTGCGAAAATTAAAACATTCAGCTGGATTGCCGCGGTAGCGGTAGTGGTTGCTATCTTGTTTATGACGAATCCTCAAATATTGGGTTAAGGTTGAAGTAAAAGAGAGGCTGTATCAAGAGTAGAATATTCTACTTTTGATACAGCCTCTTCGTATTATTGGGTCCTCAGGAATGGGGAGGAGTCAGGTGAATTAAAACCTTTTCAAATCGTGGAATCGCCTTGGTTTGGATTTAGCGTAATCTCATCCAGTGTTTTCTCAAACGAAGCGCTCATATGTTCAAGGAAATAATCAACTTCCGGCATATTCATTTTCTTTAAGCTTTCTAGAATTTGCTGCTTCGCAACAACGAATTCGCGGTTGCCGGTTGAAAGTTCTGTTAAGCACTTGATGTAAGCCTCAAGCAAGTCTGCAGCCTTCACCCAGCGGTAAAGCTCGGGATCTGGTTCCTGAATCAGCTTACGGTAGATGTCGCTAATTTCCGGCGGAATCGTCTGAATGAGCCGCTCTACCGCGACATCTTCGATTTCGCGGAAATTGCGCAGAATCTGCTCATTGTTATGTTTGACGGGCTGAGGGATATCACCCGTTAATACCTCAGAAGCATCGTGGAACAAGGCGATAGAGACAACACGATCCGTAGGGACATTGCGGCCATAGACTTCATTGGCAATCGTACAAAGCATATGCGCGATCGTGGAGACGTAGAAAGAATGCTCAGCTACAGTATCCCTGCGCATGTTCCACATGAGACTCCAACGATCGATGTATTTGAGGCGGTATAAATAAGCAAAAAAGTGATGATTCATGAGGTCTCATGTACTCCTTCAGTTTGATTTCACGCTCGGCGCCACCCGCGCAGCCACCGTTCCGGTGGCCGGGGTGTAGACGAGCGGCAGCCCGACCACCGCGCTCAAATCATCGAGCGCGATCGTGACCTGCCCGTGCTCGCGCAGCACGGGCTCTTTCAGCTTCACGCGCGCCGAGCCGCGCGTAGCCTCAGTCGCATTCACCTGCAAGGTGAATGCCTCTTGCCCGAGGCGGAGGCGAAGCGCTCCGCCTTCTGCACTTGCGCTGCCGCCGAGCTGCGCTATGGCAGCGGCCGCGTCCACGCGCAGCGGGGCGCTGCCCGGGTGCGCCTGAATGCGGCGCTGGATCGAGCGGTCCAGCAGCTCCGGCGTGATGCCGGGGCTTCCCGCATTGATCCGCGGGATGAGCAGATGGTCGGCGCTGCGCGTGGCCATCTCGGGGGAGATCGTGAAGGCGTAGCGGATGCCCGCCTTCTGGATTTGTTCCGTCGCCGCAGGCGACGTGATGCCGTATGGATACGCCATTGTGTCGAGCGGCGCGTCCGTCAGCCCTGCAAGCTTGCCGACGCAAGCTTGTGTATCTTGCAACACGCGCTGCTTGTAGGCGTCGTCGCTTTCTGCATCCAAGCGGCCGACAAGTGCAGCATCGCCGCTCGGCAGCTTGTTATGCAAGCTATCGGTGTGGCAGCCGATATCGATGAAATTCGTCGCATGGGTCATTTCGCTGATTTGTTCCTTGGACATCGAAGGAATATAGGATGCCATCGGATCAGCCAAATCATGCGTGATGACAAAATTGACAGCGGGAACACGCAAGCTTTTCAGAATTGGATAAGCCCCTGTATAAAAGCTCTGATACCCATCATCAAAGGTCACTAGGACCGCATTGGAAGGAACCGTGGCGCCAGCCAAATATTGCTTAAATTCATTCAGGGAAATAAAATGATAGCCCTTGCTTAGTAAAAATTGCAGCTGATTCTGAAACAGTGAGGATGTAATGGTGCTGGAGCTTGTATCGGTGTCATGGATATGATGATACATGAGGACAGCAACTTGATCCTGATAGTAAATATCTTGAGATCGCTTAGCGGAGAGCGGCGTAAGCAGAAGCGTGAGCCCTATCAGACTCAGCAGAATCGTGATCCCGATTCTTTTGGACATGTCAGCGTAACTCCTTATATGATATAATAGTTTGTAATGATTATTATTTGTTAAGTCGAGAGGAGCCATTTTTAGTCATGCAGCATTTTTATCAAAGCGTCTACGATCTAATTGTCGAAACGTCCACAAACCTTCCGGGTGATGTACGTCGTGCGGTGCAAGCCGCAAGTGAAAAAGAAGACAAAGGAACTCGCTCAGCGCTCTCCCTATCCCGTATTGCCGATAACATTCATATGGCGGAATGCAATGTCTCTCCGATTTGCCAGGATACAGGCATGCCAACGTTTATTATACACTGTCCGGTTGGGGCAAACCAAATTATTATGAAGAAGCACATTCTTGAAGCAGTCGCCAATGCGACCAAAGCCAGCAAGCTTCGCACGAATTCCGTAGATTCCTTAACAGGCGCCAATACTGGCGACAATTTGGGACCTGGAACCCCGGTTATTCATTTCGAACAATGGGAACGCGATGAAGTGGAAGTGAAGCTGATCCTGAAGGGCGGCGGCTGTGAGAATAAAAACATTCAATACAGCTTACCTGCTGATCTCGAGGGTGTAGGCAAAGCTGGACGCGATCTTGATGGTATCCGCAAATGTATCATGCATGCCGTGTACCAAGCACAAGGGCAAGGGTGCAGTGCAGGCTTTATTGGCGTTGGCATCGGCGGCGACCGGACAAGCGGTTATGAGCTGGCGAAACACCAATTGTTCCGCCATGTTGATGATGTGAACCCGCATCCAGAGCTTCGTAAAGTTGAAGAGTATGTGTTAGAGCATGCGAATACACTCGGAATCGGTACTATGGGTTTCGGTGGGCAGGTCACACTATTAGGCTGTAAAGTTGGTGTGGCAAACCGTTTGCCTGCTAGTTTCTTCGTTTCCGTTGCCTACAACTGTTGGGCGTTCCGCCGTCAAGGCGTACTGCTTAATCCTGAAACTGGCGAAATCAACGGCTGGTCGTATCCGAGAGGAAGCGAAGTTTCCTTCCAAGAAGCTTTTGAAGCGAGTGCCGAAGCGGCTAAAAATGTGAAGGAAGATGAACGTCGCGAGATCGTTTTGACTACTCCGATTTCGGAAGAGCAAATTCGCAGTTTGAAAGTCGGCGATGTGGTCGTTATTAACGGGACTATGCACACGGGACGCGACGCGCTGCACAAATATTTGATGGATCATGATGCTCCGCTTGATTTGAACGGTGCAGCTATTTACCACTGTGGACCGGTTATGAGCAAAGACGAAGATGGCGAGTGGCATGTGAAAGCGGCTGGCCCGACGACAAGTATTCGCGAGGAGCCGTATCAAGGCGACATTATCAAGAAATTCGGTATTCGCGCGGTCATCGGAAAAGGCGGAATGGGTCCGAAAACATTAGCAGCGCTTAAGGATCACGGCGGCGTTTATCTAAATGCAATTGGCGGTGCTGCGCAGTACTACGCACAATGCTTTAAGAAAGTAGAAGGCGTTGATTTCATGGAATTCGGTATTCCTGAAGCTATGTGGCACTTGGAGACAGAGGGCTTTGCTGCTATCGTTACAATGGATTCACATGGCAATAGCTTGCATGCTGATGTTGAGAAAAACGCATTCGAGAAGCTGTCAGCGTTGAAAGAACCTGTTTTTAAATAAGCTTAAGCGTTAATTGATTTTGCTCTTATTCATCTTTACAATTAAATAACTGGATTTGGTACGGGAGAAAGGGTTACTATGTAGAGTAGCCCTTTTATCTTTGAATTCAGACTTGATTTATCGGAGGCCAGAGAAACTGATGACTAAATTCCGTGCCAAACTGACATTTATTTTGATTGTAATGATTGGTTCATCCATGCTGCTTGCTGGTATTTTTATGGCAAAAGTGCTTGAGGATTCTCATGTGAAGTCCTTGGAGGAGAATATGGAGCGCGAGCTGCATGTCCTTGTAGCGACGGGGGATTGGGGCAGGATGGGATCAGAAACTGAAATGGTATCCTATTTCTCCGAACAAGCCAAACGGATTAAAACAGCAACGAATGAACGTTTGACCTTTGTTCGTGCAGACGGCAAAGTGATCGGTGATTCCGATCAAAATCCAGCGCAGATGGACAACCACTTAAGTCGTCCGGAGATTGCCGCAGCTGCAGCAAATGGCGTAGGCTACGTTACGCGATACAGTGATACCCTGAAAGAGAAAATGTTGTACGCCGCCATTCCAGTGAAGAATGAGGCACAGGTAACAACTGGTTATTTGCGTATCTCGCTGAGTCTGGAACAAATAGATAATTCGATCCGCAGTTTGTGGTATTTTCTCATTGTAGGGTTGATGATCCTATTCTTGATTGCCGGTCTGGTTAGCTATCGAATTGCTAAGGGGATTACTCATCCGATTGAGAAAATGACGAAGGTCGCCCAGCAAATTACGAATATGAATTATGAATCCCGTGTTCCCGCCTATAGTAATGATGAAGTTGGGCAGCTAGGGCAGGCGATCAATCGTATGTCCGAAAGCCTGCAGCAGCAGATGGCGCGGATTCAGGAGAATGAGCGCAGACTTCAAGGCGTTATGGAAAATATGCTGAGCGGCATTATGATGATTGACCGCGAAGAGCGGATCATGTTGTTAAATCCTTCAGCTGAGTACATTTTGGGCTTTTCTTCACAGGAGCTTTTGGGGAAAAGATATAACGAAGCAAAGCAGCAGTTTGAGTTTACGAAGCTGATTCAGGAATGTATTGAGACGCGCGAATCGATTCGTGACGAAATGATCTTCTATTATCCGGCTGAACGCATTCTGGACATTCATTTAAGTCCAATTGCGCATGAAGACGAAGAGTGGTCTGGCGTGCTGATCGTAATTCATGATATCACGGCTGTTCGCAGGCTTGAACGGATGAGAAGCGAATTTGTAGCGAATGTATCCCATGAGCTTAAGACGCCGATTGCTGCTGTCAAGGGTTTCGCTGAGACGTTGCTGGCAGGCGCGCTGAACGATAAGGAAACGGCGGTATCGTTCCTACAGATTATTTTTGATGAAAGCGAACGGTTGAACCGGCTGATTGGGGATATTCTCGAACTTTCGAAAATTGAATCCAAGCGGATTCCAATGAATTTTTCGCCTATCTATTTACCAGAGTTTCTAGAGAGATCACTTAACGTTCTGAGAAAAGAAGCCGAGAAAAAGCATATCGAGCTGGGTTTGCAGGTCGATGAAGATATGTATATTGAAGCTGATGAAGATCGCCTGCGCCAAATTATTATCAATCTTCTCTCCAATGGCATTGCGTATACGCAGGAAGGCGGCAAGGTTAAGCTTCGGATAGAGCCGCTTGATCCCAATAGCGAGGGTGATTACGAGCGTCTGCGTTTAATTGTCTCTGATACGGGTATGGGGATTCCGAAGAAGGATTTACCGCGTATTTTCGAACGTTTTTATCGGGTTGACAAAGCCCGTTCGCGAAGTTCAGGTGGAACTGGATTGGGCTTATCCATTGTGAAACATTTGGTTGAGCTGCATAAAGGGACGATTCGCGTGGATAGCGAAGTCGGAATTGGGACGAGATTCACCATTGAATTGCCAGTCATCCACTAAATTATATGGATAAAATGCGACATTTACATTCACTATGCAAAAATGTGTTATTATATGGATGTGCAATGTTAATAAACTGTAAATACGGGGGATCCCATGGCACAAAAAATATTAGTAATTGAAGACGAGCCTACCTTGGCCAGGTTGTTATCGTACAATCTTTCCCAAGAAGGGTATCATACAAAAGTTGTGGATCATGGTGGAGATGGTCTCCAAGAAGCGATTCAGCAGTCCTATGATTTAATTATTTTGGACATAATGCTGCCAGGATTGAATGGCTTTGAGGTATTGGCTAAGCTTAGACAAAAAGGAAATAGCACGCCAGTTATCATCTTAACGGCCCGCAATGCGGAAGATGAAGTTGTTCAAGGCTTGAAGCACGGAGCAGATGACTATATAACGAAGCCTTTTGGTGTTGCGGAATTGCTGGCACGGGTATCAGCCGTACTGCGCAGAACGATGTCGGAGGATCTCACGGTAGACAAGCAGGGAACGAATGAGAAAGTCATTCAAGCGGGCGAACTTTTCATCTATCCAGAGAAGTATGAAGTCGTACTGAATGGCGAATCGATTCCTTTGAGACCGAAGGAGTTTGAGGTGCTGCTGTATCTTGTTCAGCGTCCAGGCGTAGTTGTGACTAGGGACGATCTTATGAATATCGTTTGGGGCTTTGATTACATCGGCGGACAGCGAACAGTGGATGTTCACGTGAGTTCGCTGCGTAAAAAGCTGGAAATGAATCAGCAATCGGTGCAGATTGATTCGATTCGCGGTGTAGGATATAAGCTTGTGGCGTCGATTATCAAAAAATAAAGAGCCTAGGGTGCTGGTGAAACAGTTACCCAGGCTTATTTTTTTGCGTGGATTCCGTTCTCGTCATATCAGAAAGCACAATCGGATATATTTATCGCCAGATCAGAAATTTTATTTTTGCAGGTTTTTGATATACTGATAATAGTACGAGCTCTGACGAAAACCCTAAGGAGGACCATCATGTCCAAAACGTATCGAATTGCGATTATCGGCTGTGGAGGCATTGCCAACGGCAAACATATGCCAAGTTTGAACAAATTAAAAAATGTCGAAATGGTTGCTTTCTGTGATATTATTCCTGAAAAGGCACAAGAAGCTGCTGACAAGTATGGAAAAGGTGAAGTTCGCGTATATGAAGATTACCGTGAGCTTTTGAAAGACAGCACGATTGATATTGTTCATGTTTGTACACCGAATGATTCCCATGCGGAGATTACTATTGCGGCATTGGAAGCTGGTAAACATGTAATGTCTGAAAAACCTATGGCCAAAACAGCAGCTGATGCACGCCGAATGGTGGAAGCAGCGAAACGCACAGGCAAAAAATTGACCGTCGGTTACAACAATCGCTTCCGCAGCGATAGCCAGCACCTGCACCAATTATGTTCGGAAGGTGAGCTGGGTGATATTTATTTCGCAAAAGCTCATGCCATCCGTCGCCGCGCGGTACCAACATGGGGAGTTTTCCTTGATGAAGAGAAGCAAGGCGGAGGTCCTTTGATCGATATTGGCACACACGCGCTCGATTTGACGTTGTGGATGATGAACAATTATGAACCGAAGGTTGTTCTCGGTACTTCGTACCATAAATTGTCTCAACGCGAAAACGCAGCAAACGCATGGGGGCCTTGGGATCCATCCAAGTTTACTGTAGAGGATTCCGCATTCGGTATGATTACGATGAAAAATGGCGCTACGATTATACTGGAATCAAGCTGGGCGCTGAACACGCTGGAAGTCGATGAAGCAAAATGTACGCTTAGCGGTACAGAAGGCGGCGCTGACATGAAAAATGGACTTCGCATTAACGGCGAAAAGCACAGCCGCTTGTATACAACAGAAGTTGAGCTTAAAGCTGGCGGCGTAGCCTTTTATGATGGAGAAACGGATAGTGCACCGGATTTGGAAATGCGTTTATGGATTCAAGCCATTGAAAATGATACAGATCCAGTCGTAACACCGGAGCAAGCTTGTGTCGTTTCTGAGATTTTAGAAGCTATTTACGAATCCGCTAAAACAGGTAAAGCTGTTTATTTCGACTAATTTCAACTATTTCCCAGGAAATAAGCAAGAAATCCCCTTTTTCGAGAGTTTAAGCTCGAATGAAGGGGATTTTGCTTTTTTTGAGCTCACCGGGTGTTAGTCCGGTTCTTTTCTTAAAGGTTTTGGAGAAATGGTGGAGATCTGCAAATCCGCAGTAGCTAGCAATGGATTCTTGACTGAGATCTGTATGCGTCAGCAATTCTTTGGCGTGATTCACCCGCATGTTCATCAAATACTGGTGAGGGGAAATGCCATACCGCTGCTTGAACACAATGCTAAATCGAGAAATCGACAGATTAGCTCGTGCAGCCATGTCTTCTAAGGAGATAGGGTCACTCAAATGATGCGAGAAATAGGAAGTAATCCAGTCGAACGAATGTGACGCAGCGTATGGTTCTTGATAGTAGGTTTCTAATAAAGAAAGGATAATCTCCGTTACTAGATGCTGGGTTTTAAGTTGAATGAGCGGATCCTGCTTTTCGGCTTGCTCGATAACCTGTAAGAGCGTTTCTTTCAGTTTTAACGGCTTGAGCGGCTCAACCTGCACAGGCATTTCCACCCCATACAAGTCTTTGATGGTTGGCTGCATGAGATGCTTATAAGCAGATAAATCAATTTGTCCAGGGCGGGTAGGAAAACTGTGTTCACGTTCGCTGTTAAAACAGAGGTCAAAATGGATATACGGCGTAACGGTATTCGTTAACCCTTCCAAAGACAATAAGCTGCCAGGCTGTACAAGGCAAAACTGACCCGTGTTAAAGGTATATTTTTTATTATCAATATGGAAACAGCAAGTGCCTTCTTGAATGTATACCAATAAATAATCAAGCAGTCTGCGCTCTGGGTAAGACCATGGTTTACGAACGGCAAAGTCGCTTTGTCTGACAAAAGGAACGATGGGATGTTGTTTCAGAAAATCGCTTAGCATGTGAACCTACCTTTCAATCCAGTTGTTTTTGACAATAATATAATCTTGTTTGACAAAGATTTGGAACAGGCCCAGCCCTATAATAAAGCTATAATTATACAAATTGAGGTGATCCGAGATGAGCATGAAGGAAACAAGCCATAACCAAGCGTTACCCTCTTTGGAAGACAGTTATACATTGACGGAGCAGCAGATAGAAAGCTATCAGCAGAAAGGACATATTTTGCTGAGGCAGGTGGCCAGCCCAGCGGAAATTACTTCTTACGAGCCGATTATTACGGATTTGGTCAAGGAATTGAATTATCACAACAAACCGATTGAGCAGCGTGATACGTACGGCAAGGCTTTTATCCAAATCTCTAACCTGTGGGAAAAAAGCGAAGCGGCTCGCAGATTCGTATTAGCGAAAAGATTTGCCAAAATCGCAGCGGAATTGATGGGTGTAGAAGGCGTACGCATTTATCATGATCAGGCCTTGTACAAGGAACCTCATGGAGGTCATACCCCATGGCATCAAGACCAAATCTATTGGCCGCTGGATACAGATAAAACGATTACGATGTGGATGCCGCTAGTACCTATCTCAGAGGAAGTAGGCTCGATGACTTTTGCTTCTGAGTCCCATCGCATTGGTTATATTAATAAAATGGTGATTTCCGATGAATCCCACCGTACTTTAGCTGGTTATATTGAGGGCAAAGGGTATGAAAAGATGTCTCATGGTGCTATGGAAGCTGGAGATGCGACCTTCCATGCCGGGTGGACGCTGCACAGCGCGCCTGGCAACCCGACGGACTCTATGCGTAAAGTAATGACGGTCATCTACTATGCCGATGGACTGCATATTGCGGAGCCGGATAGTAAAGCCCGCGAAAGCGATTTGAAAACTTGGTTTCCCGGCGCTCAACCAGGCGATTTGGCGGCAACGGCCATCAATCCGCTCGTCTACAGCCGATCCATACGATAGTAATGGCAGCTATCTGCTGGTTTGTTCCTGTTTGCGGAACTTGCCTGGGGGTAGCTTTTTTTCTTGTTTGAACGTATGGGTAAAATAATGGACGGACGAAAAGCCGGTAACCTCAGCAATTTCGTTAATCGAAAGCTCACTTGTCAGCAACAGGTGGGCTGCTTGGCGTATGCGCTCACTACGGATGAAATCCGTATACGTCTCATGAATCCCTTCTGAAAATAAGCGTGAAAGGTGGCGCTCAGAAACATTAAGATAGCCAGCAACATCGCTAAGGTGAAGGGGTTGAGACAGATTGTCACGGATATAAAGTTTGGCCCGCTGCAGCAGGATATTCGTATTTTTACGGTGGACAATAGGTTTGCCAGTCTCTTTACCGAATAGGCTGAGAAACGATACGAGAAGTGTGTAGGCTAATGTTGGAACGGCTGCAACCGGTAAGCTGCCATGCCCCTCCCGAATCAAAAGCGACTTCCACAAGAGGGCTGTTGGGTGATGGTCCCCATCATACAGACAAATCTCGGCATGCTCAGCTAGATCCTGAAAGGCTTCTCGCATCGTATCTTCGCTTTGTGTTTCATCTAGTTCAAAGGCGACGAACAAAATAAAGAGGCCTTTTTGGGTGCGGATTTGATGTTTGATGCCAGGTCTGGAGCAAAAGTGCGTACCTGGTCTCAACGGGTAGAGGATGCCTTCTTCCGTATACTCACCTTCGCCGCTGATGACGTAACAGACCTCAAAAAAGGAATGTTTGTGGGGCTGGTTATCGAATAAGCACGGATCTACACCCCAATATTGAATTTTAAAGCATGCTGCAGGTCCATGAATGACCGTTGCAACCTCGTTCAGCAGGGATCTGGTTTCCTTGCACAAGTACACATGCATCATCCTTCATGTCCTTATTTTGCAAAAAGCTGTCCTTTGCAGAAAAAGACAGATTGTTGTCCTATTCCTTATAATTATAGATAAGAAAGCGGTTTACAATCAACTGCATAGATGGAGGAATGGACTGTGATTACTCGCGAGGATGTAGAATTTTACAAAGAAAATGGGTATTTGCTTGTTAAAGGGGTATTCAATCAGCAAGAAGTAGAGGAAATGAGACAAGCGGTCGAAGAAATTATTATTCGTGCCGCAGAAGCGAAAGCAGACCGAAATGATCAATGGAGAGGTGATTTCCTTCCACCAGAAGAACTGAAGAAGCTGGTTTTAAAAGGCTTCCACGACGTGCACTATCACGATGCCGCATTCATGCGCGCTGTGATTCATCCGAATATGGCTGCTGTGCTGCAGCAAATCATTGGACCTAACGTGCAGTTGCATCATTCGAAAATGCTCGTGAAGCCGCCGGAGAATGGCGCTGCCTTCCCTATGCATCAGGATCACCCGTACTTCCCGCATGAGAAACATTCGATGCTTGCTGCGAGCGTGCATTTGGATTATGCGGATGAGGAGAACGGCTGCTTGCGAGTTATTCCAGGTTCGCACCGCACAGGCAGCTTGCCACACGTGGGTCAACATTATTTGAACCACAAGGAATATCCCGTTAAAGAGGGGACACCTTGTGTGGCAGAAGCCGGCGATGTACTGTTCTTTAACTACTTGACGATTCATGGCTCGGAATCCAATAAGAGTTCCAGAACAAGACGGAACGTGTTGTTCCAGTACCGTGATCCGAGCGATTTCCCGACGGAGAATACGCATTTTGACTGGGGCATGGGTCTCATGGTCACAGGGAAAAACCCGCATTTCACGAAGGTGAAGCCGGAATATAAAATTATTTGAGGATGAGAAAGGCGCCTGCGGGTGCCTTTTTTCTTTTGAGGTTGAAGAATAGCGCTGCCTTTGTGGATATGGGCTTGATCGATCGCTGTGAGTAGTGTACAACGATGTTTTCCATCGTTGCAGAAGCAGACGAAGCGTCAAAGCCCGCTGTAACGATGAATATCATCGTTACAGATGAGAGCAGGCGATCGTCCCGCCCTTTGCTCGGTGTACAACGATGTTTTCCATCGTTGCAGAAGCGGACGAAGCGTCAAAGCCCGCTGTAACGATGAATATCATCGTTACAGGTGAGAACAAGCGATCGTTCCGCCCTTTGCTCGGTGTGCAACGATGTTTTCCATCGTTGCAGAAGCCGACGAAGCGTCAAGGCCCGCTGTAACGATGAATATCATCGTTACAGGTGAGAGCAGGCGATCGTCCCGCTCTTTGCTCGGTGTACAACGATGTTTTCCATCGTTGCAGAAGCGGACGAAGCGTCAAGGCCCGCTGTAACGATGAATATCATCGTTACAGGTGAGAGCAAGAGATCGTTCCGCCCTTTGCTCGGCCAGCAACGATCTTTTCCATCGTTGCAGAAGCCGCCGAAGACTGGAACGTTGGCTGGCACCTATCCCCTGGAAGGGTTCTACTTTTGGACATTCTGTTGTACGATAGATAGTAAATAAGTGGAAATTGGATGGTGGTTTCTTGGACTGGACGCGTAGAGAACTAAAGGAAAGAGCAAAGCAAGTACTACGAACATCTTACTGGAAGGCTTTTCTGGTAAGCCTATTGCTAGCCGTGCTGAGTGGAGGGGTGTCGAGCTGTTCCTTCAATTCGAACGGAGGGACGTCGGTAAAATTCCCCTTAACGGGAAATCACAGCAGTTGGACTGATTTTTACAGCAGCCCGGTATTTGTTGCAGTCGTTGTTGGAGCGATCTTGTTATTTATCTTCCTTATCCTTGTATCCATTGCTTTTCATGTTTTTGTTACGGCTCCTTTCGAAGTGAGCGTTATGCAATATTTTAAACAGGCCGCATCTGAAGATGTGAATATGAATTATCTCGTCTACTCGTTCCAAAAAGGCAGATATATGGCTATCGTTAAGGGGATGCTCTGGAAAAGCTTTCTCATTTTCCTTTGGTCCTTGCTGCTCATTATTCCGGGCATTGTGAAGGCTTATGCGTACAGCATGGTGCCCTTTCTTTTGGGAGACAATCCGGGGATTGGTACGAAGAGGGCGGTTGAGCTTAGCAAACAGATGACGAACGGGCAGAAGTGGAACATGTTCGTCCTGGACCTATCTTTCCTTGGATGGTATATCCTAGGATTCCTGGCACTTGGCATTGGCGTTCTGTTCGTTATGCCGTATGATCATTCAACCAAGGCTGAACTTTATAAAGTGCTCAGGCAGCAGGCACTGTATGATGGACTCAGCAGCAACAAGGAATTGAATCTTCCCGAGGAATGAATCGTCGACGCGCATTAATAAGGACTTACTCAACAAGGTCACATTAGACCTTGTTGAGTAAGTCCTTTTTCATAAAATGGCTAGTAATTCTTGCAGTGCAGCAATCTCATGGCTCGGCAAGTTGTGCAGCGGCGCCGTCCGCTCATGATGATTGATCCAAACATTTCGCATGCCAACCGCTAAAGCTCCTTTGATGTCGGTATCCAGATTATCACCGACCATGAGGGCTTCTTCCGCCATGACACCAAGCAGCTTCAACGCATGCTGAAAAATAGAAGGATCAGGTTTGCCGCGGCCAAAGACACCGGAAATCAAGATATGATCAAAGTAATCCGCCAGACCTGGTATACTGTCTACCTTTTCCTGTTGCAGGTCAGGCGCGCCATTCGTCAACAAAAGCAGCTGATACTTCGACCGCAAAGCCGCTAATACTTCGAAAGTCGCTTCATAGACCAATGGACGCTCCCGACGCTCCTTGGCAAACCTCTGCGCAAGTGTTTCACCTAACTCCGGATCGTTAATCCCCAGTTTGAGCAGGCCCTGCGTCCAAGCGCTTTTTTGAAACACTGGCGCTAACTGTCCCAGCTCTAGAAAGGTTGGATGCTCTTTGCAATCAAATCGTCCCCACAGCGCTTCTAAATGTGTGACTTCAATCATTTTTGCATAGTCATAACAGGCCATTTCCTTAAATAAACGTTCAGATGATGCGCGCACCTCCTGCTCTAATTCGGTAGGGTTTACGTGGACGGAAGCTGCCGCTGCCTCGCAAGTCGCCTCAAATGCTTCTTGAATACTTCTTTCATCCCATAACAATGTATTATCCAAATCGAAAATAATGGCTTTGATCGGCTTCATTTCTATGTCCCTCCTAGTGTCTTACACTTAATTTCCAACATACTAACAAGGAAGTCAACAGAAAACTGAAGGGTTAATTTCGAATAATAGGTAAATGGAGCAACGAAAACAAATTAAATCAAATTAAAAACACAAATTTTACACGAATTTAACGCTGCGATTACAAACGCAGGTTATTATGTACCTATAGACACAACCAAAACCAACAAAAGGTGCTGGAATAACAAGTACATCAGTCAAACAGGAGGATTTCAATGATACAAGCAGTTGTTTTTGATTGGGCGGGGACGATGGTAGACTATGGATGTTTTGCTCCGCTTAACGTATTTATGGAAGTCTTCCGAAAAAGAGAGATTGCAATCACCTTATCAGAAGCAAGAGCGCCGATGGGCCTTCTCAAACGTGATCATATTAGTGAAATCCTAAAAATGGAGCGTGTCGCCGGCTTATGGCGCGAGCGCTATGGACAATTGCCTCAGGAAGCGGATGTTGACTCACTTTATGCAGATTTTGAACCGATGATGCTAGCTGTCGTTCATGAATACGCCGAACCGGTACCGGGAGCGCTTGCACTCGTAGAACGTTTGCGTCAAAGCGGCATTCGGATCGGTTCCACAACGGGCTACACCGCTGAGATGATGGCGATTGTCACCGCACAAGCGAAGAAGCGCGGTTATGCCCCGGACCACTTGGTTACGCCAAATGATGTGCCCGCAGGACGTCCATATCCTTGGATGATCTACGAGAACGCGGCTGCTCTGAACGTCTATCCCCTGTATAACGTAATGAAGGTGGGAGATACGGTAAGTGATATAAGAGAAGGCGTCAACGCTGGAACTTGGACAATTGGTGTGGTACTGGGAAGCAGTGAGCTGGGTATGAGCGAAGCGGAAGTTGAAGCTTGTGATCCTGAAGTTCTAAAGGTGCGTATGGAAGCTGTCACAGCCAAGTTTCATGAAGTAGGCGCACATTATGTCATCCAAACAATTGGTGAACTTGATCAGCTTATTCCACTTATCAATCAAAAACTTCAAAGAGGTGAACGTCCATGACAACAACGACGAATCAATTACCGGACAATCCATATTTATTGCTTACACCAGGCCCTTTATCCACTAGTAAAAAAGTAAAAGCGGCTATGCTGCGTGATTGGTGCACATGGGACCAAGACTATAATCAACTCGTGCAGTCCATTCGCAGCCGATTAGTGACGATGGCTTCCAGCAAGCCAGATGATTATACAACAGTGCTCATGCAGGGAAGCGGAACATTCAGTGTGGAATCGGTCATCGGATCCGTTATTCCCAAAGACGGCAAGCTGCTTGTTCTTGCTAACGGAGCTTATGGCAAAAGGATTGCCCAAATAGCGGATGTCCTCGGTATTTATTCGATCGTCCTGGATGCAGGGGAAACGAAGCCAGTTAACGTTAAGCAGTTAGAGGAAGTGCTGAAGGTAGACTCGTCGATCACGCATGTTGCAGTTGTTCATGTAGAAACAACGACGGGAATGATGAATCCCATCGCTGATGTTGCTCGCATTGCCAAGCAATACGGCAAAACACTGATTCTTGATGCGATGAGCTCTTTTGGCGGTATTCCGATTGATATAGCGGAGTTAGATATCGATTATTTAATTAGTAGTGCCAACAAATGCATTCAAGGCGTACCGGGTTTTGGATTTATCATTGCGCGTAAAGAGTCTTTGGTCAAATGCAAAGGATTAGGGCGTTCCTTGTCGTTAGATCTCTACGATCAATGGGAGACTATGGAGCAAGGAAACGGCAAATGGCGTTATACGTCACCAACACATACAGTTCGAGCTTTTGATCAAGCGCTCCAAGAGTTAGAGGAAGAAGGCGGGGTTGCACGTAGATTCGAAAGGTTCACTCGTAACCAACAAACGTTGGTTGCTGGCATGCAGCGGATGGGGCTGCAACCTTTACTTCCAACTGAGCTGCAGTCGCCGATTATTACTTCCTTCTTGTACCCGGATTCGTCTGTGTTTTCCTTTGATGAGTTCTATGTACGCATTAAACAAGAAGGCTTTGTAATCTATCCAGGCAAAATAACAGCTGCGGCTACGTTCCGAATCGGCAACATTGGCGATATTCATCTACCTGACATTGAGCGTCTTCTGCAAGGTATTGAAAGACAGTTATTTTGGAAAACAACTTAAAAACAACAAATAAAAATAAAATTCAAATATTTTACGTGCATTTAATACCAATTTTACATTTCTCATTTATACTAATATTTATCAGGTGATAGACATACAAACCGATAATTCGAATGAAGGTGGGAGTAAGAAGATGAAGAAATCATTAGGAAGTGCAGTAGCGTTGTTGACAGTTGCTTTGATGTTAGGGGCTTGCGGCGGGAAAGCGGTAGGTACAGATGGAGCGAAACCAAATACAGCTCCCTCAGCAGCGGGCGAGGTTACAGTGGATACCAAAAGCAAGGATCTAACGGTTTACACGGCTTTGGAAGATGATCAAATCAAAACTTACCTCACGACCTTCAAAGCGAAATATCCGGATGTTAAAGTAAATATTGTTCGTGATTCCACCGGAATTGTAACAGCTAAATTACTTGCTGAGAAAGATAATACACAAGCAGACGTTGTATGGGGGCTAGCGGCAACAAGCTTGCTCGTTCTTGACCAGAACACCATGTTAGAGCCTTACGCACCAAAAGGCGTAGAACGTATTCTTCCAGATTTTAAAGACAAAAATGCCGTAACGCATTGGGTTGGCATCGACGCATGGGAAACAGCGTTCATCGTCAACAAAGTGGAGATGGAGAAGCGCAAGCTGGCCATTCCGCAATCTTATGAGGATCTAGCGAAGCCGGAATACAAAGGGCTCATCACAATGCCGAATCCTTCGTCTTCAGGTACTGGTTTCTTGACGGTTTCCGGATTGGTTCAATTGAAAGGCAATGACGCAGCATGGGATTACATGAACAAATTGCATAACAACATCGCGATGTATGTTCACTCCGGTTCCAAACCAGCCAAATTAGCTGGTACTGGCGAATATCCAATTGGTATTTCCTTTGGTTACCGTGGTATTCAAGAGAAAAAAGCTGGCTCGCCAGTTGAAGTTGTATTCCCTAAAGAAGGTTCCGGCTGGGACGTTGAAGCTAATGCTTTGATGAAGAAGAAAGTCGTGAAACAAGTGGCTAAAGACTTCTTGGATTGGGCTATTACGGATGATGTTATGAAAGAATACAACAAAAACTACGCCATTCTAGCGATTAAAACAGATTCTGCTAAGATTCCTGACGGTTACAGCGTAGATCCGGTTAAACAACTTATCAAAAACGATTTGAACGATGCTGCCAAAAAACGTGACAGTGTTCTAGCTGAGTGGGACAAGCGTTTTAATTCAAAAAGCGAACCTAAATAAATAACCGACAAACCAAGAAAAGGCTGACTGCGAACCATGCTTGCAGCAGTCTTTTTTCTATCACCTTTTTACAAAGCGATAACATAACACACTTATACTAGAGCTAATAAGACTAAGGGGGCTGCTTGATCATGACACAAGCTTACTTGTCCATTCAAGGGGTAAATAAAACATTTGGATCTTTCAGCGCATTGAATAATATCCATATTAATATTCAGAAGAATGAGTTCATTTGTTTATTAGGCCCAAGCGGTTGCGGTAAAACGACATTACTTCGCATTATTGCGGGATTAGAAAAGCCGACACAAGGTCGGATCACGGTTGATGGGAAAGATATTACCCAACTACCGCCAGCTAAAAGAAATTTTGGCATGGTGTTTCAGTCCTATGCGCTTTTTCCTAACCTTACTGCTTATCAGAATGTAGCCTATGGCTTGCAGGGCAAGAAATTTAAGAAGAAAGAGATTGACGAGAAGGTAAAGGAAGTCTTGAACCTAGTGGATCTGCTGCACCTCCACGATCGCTACCCAGCGCAAATGTCCGGCGGGCAGCAGCAACGTGTAGCATTGGCACGCGCTATCGTATTGTCTCCGGATTTCCTGCTGCTTGATGAACCGCTTTCAGCGTTAGATGCCAAAGTTCGTGTGAAACTTCGTGAGCAAATTTGCGAACTGCAGGACAAGCTTGGCATTACAACGGTGATGGTTACGCATGACCAAGAGGAAGCGCTCACGATGGCAGATCGCATTGTGGTGATGAAAAACTCCGAAGTTGTGCAAATGGGAACGCCAGAACAAGTGTATGAAGAGCCGAATTCGGCATTTGTCGCCGATTTTATCGGATCGATTAATTTCTTGGAGAACGGTGAGCAAGGAGGATTATCACAACCTAGAGGTCTAGCCATTCGACCTGAACATATTCGCCTTTCAGCGCCTGGATCAAACAAAGGAATGAAGGCGGTTGTCAAGCATGTCGAGTTCCGGGGCGCTTTCTACAGAGTGACGCTTCAGCCAGCAGCTGGCACAGGCTACCAGAATGTCCTGCTTACAGTGGATGTGTCTTCCCAAGCGACGCATCAACTGAAGCTCATCAAACATGCCGAAGTATCCGTTGATTTCCCGCAGGAAAAGATGATCACATTCCCAGCTGATTCTATGGTAGGTGCCTAAATGAACAAGGGAATTATCAGCATGAATCCGCCGATCCGCCGTCACCTCGGAGCTATTTTTACCTTACAAAATGTGTTGATTGTCGTACTCGTGCTCACTTTAACAACAAGCACTCTCATTCCGTTAATTCTTTTATTTAGCAAAGCTTTGCTGGATAAAAATGCGGAGTTTATTGGACTAGCTAACTTTGTCCAGTATTTCTCTACGCCTTCCTTACTTCAATCGTTAACGAACACAATCTGGATTTCTGTGCTATCCACGGTACTTGCCGTTGTTCTCGCCTTCGCTTATGCCTACGGGATAAGCCGTACGGCTATTCGCGGCAAAAGTTATTTCCGCTATGTTGCGTTATTGCCGCTTTTTCAACCGACGATGATGCACGGTATTGCACTTACTTATTTGTTTGGGAATCAAGGGATCATTACACACGGTTTTTTCGGACTCTTGCCTGGTCTGAGAATACCGATTTATGGACCCATTGGGATTGTCATCTCGGAAGTGATTTACTTATTTCCACAAGCTTTTCTGATTTTTATCACAGCTCTGTCAATGACCGATCAGCGACTGTATGAGGCCGCGGAATCGCTGGGCGCGAATAAATGGAAGACTTTTTTCACGGTAACTTTGCCCTCCGTCAAGTATGGCCTCATTAGTGCCATTTTCGTCTGCTTCACAGCTAGCTTTACGGATTTCGGGGCTCCGCAGGCTATCGGAGGTAAGTTTAACGTACTTGCCACGGATATTTACAAGCAGGTCATCGGGCAGCAGAACTTATCCATGGGAGCAACAGTTGGGATCCTGCTCACAATTCCGGCAATCATCGCTTTTGCTGTAGATCGATTCGTTGAGCGCAAACAGCGCTCGCTGCTTTCTTCGAAATCAACGCCATACCGGGTGCCTGAAGGGCAGGCTCGGGACAAATTCTATCGGACATTTTGCATCATCGTCTCGATTGCTATTTTGGTTCCGTTAATCACCATTGTATTTGCTTCCTTGGTGAAGGTGTGGCCGTACAATATCAGTTTAAGCTTCAAACATTACGACTTTTCGAGTGTTGCAGGATCAGGCCTGGAGCCGTTCTGGAATTCACTTCAAGTTTCACTCATCACAGCTGTGGCGGGTACAATCATGACCTTTATTTTCGCTTATTTAATTGAAAAAACCAGATCGATGAAAGAAATGCGTCAGATTGGTTACTTCTTGTCTATTTTACCGCTTGCGCTTCCAGGTATGGTTATTGGTCTTGCTTACATTTTCTTCTTTAATGATCCAAGCAATCCCCTGAACTGGATTTATGGCACAATGGCGATCATCGTACTTGCGAACATTACGCATTTCTATGCGGTTCCCTTCATCACGGCTACGACTGCTTTGAAAAAGCTGGACAAGGAATTCGAGCTCGTTTCGGAGTCTATGCGTGTTCCTTTCTACAAAACATTTTTGCGAGTAACTGTGCCAATGTCTCTCCCAGCCATTATCGAAATTGCCATGTACTTTTTTGTTAATTCCATGGTTACGGTATCTGCCGTTGTGTTCCTCCGGGCTGCTGATATGAATCTTGCGGCTGTCGCTTTAGTGAATATGGAAGATGCAGGTGATGTAGCTGCCGCTGCCGCGATGTCTACCCTGATCGTAGGAACGAATATTATCGTCCGTTTGTCTTACGAGCTCATTTTAAAAAAGGTGAAAAAGCGAACGGCTGCTTGGCAAATGCCGAAGTAACGTCCTATTAAGCAAAACGTGATGCATAAATTGGAGGGTCTAACCTTATGTCTTTGATTGGTGAAGAGCGAAAGAATTATATTCTCAATCAGTTGAATTTGGATGGCAAAGTAAAGACGAATGAATTGGTTGAAGCGCTGGATGTTTCCTCCGAGACGATACGTCGTTATTTGGAAGAGTTGGAAGATGAAAATAAGCTGAAGCGGGTATATGGCGGCGCCGTCAAAATTAATTTGTCCCGAGACGAGCCGTCACACCTGAAAAGGGAAGTGCTGTATGCAGATGAGAAACGTAAAATCGGCCGCGCAGCAGCCACTCTTGTGGAGGATAATGACGTTATTTTCATCGATGACGGAACGACGACTCTTCATATCATCGATTATTTGCTGAACAAGAAAAACCTGACGGTTCTAACCATTTCCATACCAGCCCTGTACTTGTTAATTGACTACAAAAACAAAGGATTGTTCACCGGGGACATCTTTTTAATTGGCGGTAAGGTAAATGCCTTGCATTCCAGGGTCACAGGTTTACTGGCAGAGAAGATGGTGGAAAATTTCTATGCAGATAAAGCATTCTTATCCGTGGACGGCATGATGCTGGACAAAGGGATTACAGGTTTCGAAGAAGGTAAGGGTCAATTGACTCAGCAAATGATGAAATACGCTAAGCAAAGCATCGTGCTCTGCGATCACTCCAAGTTCGGGTTCGTACAGTTCTACAAAATTGCGGATTTAAGAGAGATCGATATCATTGTCAGCGATGTGCCTGCCCCCAAAGAGTGGCTATACGAGTTGCAGAAAAAAGGAGTTGTCTGGGTCTCATCAAACGATTAGCTGTGTTATGATAGAACAGTAATCATGACAAATATTGGGAGCTGATTCGTTTGTCGGTACAACTGAAAGTGACGCAATCTGCAGGTAGTATTGGCATTTTGAAGCATGCCGTCACGATGGTGATGGGGATGTGGCTAATTGTTGGCTTGTTTATCGATGGCTTTGCTCATAATCACGGAGCGGTTGAGACCTTTTTTACGCCATGGCATGCCATCTTGTACTCCGGCTATTTGGCCTGTGCGATTTGGATTCTTATCATTACTTATCAGAACAAAACAAGAGCCCGTCATGCCACTTGGGCAGCGGCTATTCCGACGGGATACAGGCTCGGGGTCGCAGGTGTAATCCTCTTTTTCATCGGCGGTATTGGCGATATGCTCTGGCATACGATATTTGGCATCGAGAAAAATATTGAGGCTCTCCTCAGCCCAACACATCTGATTCTATTGACTGGAGCATTGATGATTCTGACCAGCCCTTACCGTGCAATGAGTTATGCGGAGAAGGACGTTTCACCAAGCTTTCGCCGGTTGCTGCCTGCGCTGACTTCTGTGGCGCTGACCTTTGCCGTGATGGCTTTTTTTCTCATGTATGCATGGTCATTTCGTCAGAATTTATGGATGGCCAGGGAAGAGGACGCAGTGGCTAAAGCTGTAGTAGATTTTCTGGTCACAACGTTGCTGCTCGTTTTGCCGATTATGCTCGTACTAAGAAGGTGGAAGCTGCCTTTCGGCACGGTAACCTATTTCTTTGTTTTTGAAGCGGTATTGATGGCGGTGCTGGACGGTTTTTCACACTATGGTTCTATTGTGATTCTGCTCATTAGCGGGATCATCGGGGATTTGCTTTTAAAATCGGTCAAAGAAAAAGAAGTCAGTGCGTGGCAATATCGCGGCGTTTTCTTCCTGCTGCCTGTGCTCATCTGGGGCCTATATTTTGCGGATTTGCGCTTGTTCCATACGTTAGATTGGTCTCCTGAGCTCTGGGGTGGCACGATCTTTATTTGCGGCCTCTGTTCGATGGGATTAAGTATGCTGACGGCACCAGTCACATCTGGAAGAAAGCAATGAAACAGCTTGTCATCCTTCTCATGGGTTTAGCTATTCTCTTAACAGCTTGTGGGAATCAAAACACGACCATTGATATGTCAGGCATGCAGATGACCGGGAATATGGAGACTATGCCGACACATGCCCACAGTAGTGATGCGATTGCACATTTCTCGGTTGCCATGGACCGTTATTTGCCAGGTGAAGAGGCGACGATCACGATTCTAATTCAAGACAAATGGAATAAACCCATCGATAATTTTGACCTTATGCACGAGAAGCTGATGCATTTGATCGTGGTGAGCAAGGATCTGTCTTATTTTGATCATCTTCATCCGGAGCATGTTGGTAAAGGGCAATTCACAGTCAAGACAAAGTTCCCTGCTAGCGGCTATTATCAGCTGATTGCTGATTTCACCCCGCAGGGGAGTGGTGAGACGGTGCAAACGCACTGGGTCACGATTAACGGGAAAGAGCCGAAGATGGCGGTGCTCCAACCAGATACCTCGCTAACGAAAGAGGTGGGCGGCAAGGAAGTGACTCTTGCTTTCGACCATCTCATGGCGGGCATGGGGCTGGATATGATCTTCACGATCAAGGATGCCCGAACGAAGCAGCCGATTACCGATCTGCAGCCCTATCTGGGCAGCTTAGGGCATGTAGTTGCCATCAGCGCTGATGCGAAGGAGTATGTCCATGTCCACCCGAATGAGCAGAAGGGCTCGGGACCTGCAGCACCTTTCACAATTATTTTCCCCAAAAGTGGCATTTATAAAATATGGGGGCAATTTCAGCATCAGAATGAAGTATTTATCGTACCTTTTACCATTAAAGTGCCATAAAGGCGTTACATTTACAATTTCATCTGAATTTTGTAATCAAAAAGAAATATGTTATTCATCTAGCTTTAATAAAGTAGGCTTATAATAGAACTCGACCCCCTTTAAAATATATATATCTTAAGACCTGCAGCCCGTTGCTGTGGGTCTCTTTTTTTATGTAAAGGGAACTACAGTCCGCTATTTCTCTGCAAAGGCGCATTTTCCATGTGGATGGGGAACTATGGTCCGTTATTTTGCCGATATCACCTGAAAACGTGGCATGGAGGCAGCAATAGCGCCCTGTAGTTCCGCTCTGGCGGGAAACAGCCCGTTTCACTTCAATTAGCGAACTCAATTTCCCTTGAATCTGGGTCACGGGGATCTCACGGCTCCGCCAAAGAAAAGCAAAAAGACAGGTCGAATCAAAGATTCCCCTGTCTGTGAGCAACTGCTTATTTTTTCGCTACGTCGGTGATAACGAATTTGTCGCTTACTTTTTTCGTTGTATAAGTAGCGCCATCTTTTGTAGTGAATTTGACTTGATCCGCTGTATTTGCCTTGTCAAATGTGACGTCCGCTTTGGTTGTGTCTAACAGGTTTGTCGGGAAGAAGGAAGTCGGGTTAGTTACAATAGCTCCGTCTGCCTGCTGTTCCGTCAAATAGTGAGCTGCCAATTTATCCGCCATAGCAGCATCAAAATAGCTGGAAAGGAACTTCACGGCTTTCTCTTTGCTATCTGCTGCGATAGGGTTCAGGATGAACTTGTCATCTTTGGATTTTGCTTCTCCGAATAGGAAGCCCACTTTCTCTTGAGCAATTCTAGCGCCGATATAGCCTTTCATGTTGACAACATCCTGCGTTTCAGCTGTTGCTTGCGGTGAAGCTGCTGCGCTGGCGCTTGGAGACGGGCTAGTCGCTGTATTTTTTGGTTCGGAGGAGCATGCTGCTCCTGTAACCATCATCGTAAGCAGGATGACGCCTGCGGCTGTTTGTTTCAAAATCATGCGTGATACACCTCTTCGTCCGTATGAATGTATTTATATGTAAATAAATACATATTATATTTAAATTATTTAACTGCAAGTAAAAAATATACGCTATTTTCAAACGTAATGCAATGAATTCAAGGAAAGTTCACATTCTATTCTGTCCCTGAAAAGGTGAAAAAAACCTTCGCATCCACCAGATAAGTGGAGTTGAAGGTTTTTGTTTGAGCTAACGTTCGCTTGTTTATTTACGTTTATAAAACAACCTGGAAATCCCAACCCCAATGGCCCCAAGCCCGATAAACAGGATTGCCCGAATAGCGGTAGACACATCAGGTAGATCAATGAAAATGATTTTGAGGAGGGTTACAAACAGGAACAGGATGCCGATTAGATTTGCCTTTGCTTTTCGGACAAACAGTCCCGCGACAATGAGGAGCACAGCATATATTGCCCAAACACCAGAGAGAATGAGATGTTGATAATCACCACTCAGCCCCTTCGTTAAGGCATTCGTTAATTGAGAGACGAAGACGAGGAGCAGAATAAATCCCATCCATAGCAAAAGCAGAGAGATTCGCGCCGGTACATGGCCTTCTCGGGCAGAGGCCGAAGAGCGAAAGAAAGCATATAGGCCAGAAGTGGTAGCCACGAGCACAAACCAAGCAAAAGTTTCATGTGATCCGATATCATGGATTGGATGAGTGAGAACGAACAGCATGCCGATGAAATAGGTGAGGGCTCCGCTGATTTGTTGCAGCCTGCTTTGGAAATGGACACCCAGACAGAGTGCGATGCCTCCTTCAACTAGCAGTGCTGATCCAGCATGGTCGGCATGCAGGACGAAAATCAGCCATAAGAAGATGCTGAACGTTGCGATGGAGAGCTGCACGGAGAAGGCCAGCTTTTGCCGATAAAGCCAGAAGGAAGTGCCGATGTATACAAGCGACCACAGAGCCAGCATCCACTCGTAGAGGAGCCTATCGCTGTCCGCAGTGCCGTACAGACCGTATGTCCAGGCTGCGACGAGGCCAAAGCTTAGGAACAACGTGATGCGCTGTCCAATTCGGCTGTCTTCCGAGCGCAGAAGCGCAATGCCGAAGAGGAGCAGATGCTGCAAGATGATCACAGTGAGCAGTGCAGGCTTGTCACTCGCCGCATGGCTGAGCAAGGTTGAAATGATCAGAGGCAGATGAAGGACGCCAAATGCGGTGAAATAAGCACCTCGGAAGGCGTAGCGCAAGGATAATAACATCATAGCCATGGAAAAGAGACCTTCATAGCCAGCAAAAACCCACATATTCGGATGCGACGAGTCGACCATGAACGGGACGAGATAACCTGCAAGCAGCGTGATAATCATGAGGGCTTGTGAACGGTGGCGAATCGCTGTAAACACACTAGCAGTTATAGAAAGAATGTATAGTACAAAAGCAAGCCAGGAGGGGATCAGCTCAAACAGCATATGAGCTGCAAAAAGCGATAAGATCAGCACCCCACTTGCTCCGCCTAGCAGCACTTGCCCTAGTGCTGTGCGTTTGCGCTTCAATTGCGCTTCCCCTTGCCAATACATGAGACCTGCAGCGGCAACTCCGAGTAAGCAGCGCACGGGTTCGGTAATGATGCCGGCACTTACGGCTGCTGTAAACCCCCAGAGGACGCCAAGCAGGAAGACGATGATAAAAATGCGCGGCAGCCAGACGCGGGCGATCAAGTGCTCCCAATCTCTTGGGGGAGCAGGTTCTGCGGCGGGAATCAACAATTCCTGCTGGCGGGTAGGGTGTGGAGCTGGCTGGGAATGCTCCGCTACAGGAGTTGGCGTGTCTGAGCGTTGAGATCCTGAAGTCGTTTTTCGGTCAAGCGCATGGTCCAGTAACTGTTCGAGCTGTTTTACTTTCTTTTCCAATGCGGCTACTCGCATTTCTAGATCCATAATAGCCCCCTTTGTGGTGCGCATTTTAGGTATGTTTTTCCATCACATTCTATGTTAACATGGGCCTGGTAAGACGTGTAGGCTGACAGAAAAAATAAAAGCGGGACAACTATGCTACAATAGTCATAAACACGAATAGGATATTAGGAGATGAACCATCATGAGTAAGGAATTAAACGAACAAGAGCTTATCCAATTTATCGTAGAGAAATCGCAAGCAGATGCCAAACAAATTCAGCTCGTACTGAAATATGAGAAAGCTTATATCCTTAAAGCCGAAGAAAATGCCAAAGGGGAAGTGGACATCGACAGTGACGATTTGATCGATCATATTCTAAGCAGGCCGGATGTGAAATTGACGGAGCTGGCGGTTGACACTATTTTGGAAGCAGAAATGGCTTACTTGATGAAACATGGATTAGCCGGATATATGGATTAATGAAATGAGACGATGCAGGGGATTTCTCCGGTGATCGTCTTTTTTTATTTATATTAATCTGAAAGTTAATTGAATAACATGTATTGACAGGGAATGAGCTTAGGATGATAATAGTCTTAGTTATATTGGACTTATTTAATTAACTTATTAATTAACTTTATGGAGGTAGCGTTACCCATGACGAATCAACCACGAGCCGATTACCCAAGGCCACAATTTGTACGAGACAGCTGGATGAACCTGAATGGCGAATGGGAATTTGAATTTGATGATGATCGTGTAGGCAGCAGAGAGAAGTGGCATTTAGGTAATAAAGCGTTATCCAAAACGATTCAAGTGCCTTTCGCTTTTCAGAGTAAGCTAAGTGGCATTGGCAGCAATGAGTTTCATGATGTTGTATGGTATCGCAGGGATTTGGTGATTCCGGATTCATTTGCCAATAAGCGGATTTTGCTCCACTTTGGGGCTGTTGATTATGATGCATCCGTATGGGTGAACGGCACTTTGGTTGCGACGCATGAGGGTGGACATACGCCGTTTCACGCGGACATTACCGATGCACTTCAAGAAGGTACGAATAAATTAGTTGTCAAAGCCGTTGATTACAGCAAAGACGTGACGCTGCCTAGAGGCAAGCAGTACTGGCTTTCGGATTCAGCGAGCATTTTCTATACAAGAACTACGGGTATTTGGCAAACCGTATGGATCGAAGCGGTAAGCGCTGATGCGTATTTAAATAAAGTCAGAATTACGCCGGACATTGACAATAAGCAGGTGGAATTACAATTTTTCATCGAAGCTGCCAAAGCGCATGAGAAGCAGCAGGTGAAGGTTGAAATTTCTTTTAAGGGCAAGCCTGTTTCCGAGGACACCTATTTGTTGAAAGACAGCGTTGGAACAAGAACAGTTCGTTTGAATGATTTTAATGATCATGGACTTGGCGGCTGGTGGACACCGGAGCGTCCGAATTTGTACGACGTTACCTTCACACTGCTCGTTGATGAACAAGCTGTTGACCAAGTGACGAGCTATTTCGGTATGCGTAAAGTTTCGATCGAGAATGGTAAGCTTTGTCTCAATAACCGTCCATATTTCTTGAAAATGGTGCTGGATCAAGGTTATTTCCCAGATGGAAATTTGACGCCGCCAAGTGATGAGGCGATCAAACAGGATGTCGAGCTGACGAAAGCAATGGGCTTTAATGGCGCCCGTAAACATCAGAAGCTGGAAGATCCTAGATATCTGTACTGGTGTGACCAGCTCGGACTTGTTGTCTGGAGCGAAGCGGCAAATGCTTACGAATATACGGAAAAATATGTAGAACGGTTTACCAAAGAGTGGCAAGCATCTGTCGATCGCGATTATAACCATCCTTCCATCATTGCCTGGGTCCCTTTGAATGAAAGCTGGGGAGTTCCTAATATCCAGATTGATAAAAGGCAGCAGCAGCATGCGCTAACGATGTATCATTTGACCAAATCGCTTGATCCGATGCGTCCTGTCATCTCGAATGATGGTTGGGAATTGGTGAAAACAGACTTATTCGCGATTCATGATTATGAATGGCGGGAAGAGGTTTTGACAGAGCGTTATAGCTCCAAAGAGAAGGCCGTTCATGCGATGCCGGCTAATCGCCGCCTGTTTGTTGAAGGTTTCCCTTATGAGAATCAGCCGATTCTTGTTACTGAGTTTGGCGGGATTGCATACAAGAAAAGCGATTGGGAGGGCTGGGGTTACTCAGGTGCAGAGAACGATGAAGAATACGAGCAGAAGCTGCGTGCCGTCATTCGTCCACTTCTGAACTCCGGCGTTGTTCAAGGATATTGCTATACGCAATTAACGGACGTGGAACAGGAAATCAACGGCTTGCTCACTTATGATCGGAAACCGAAAATTCCGGTTGAACTGATTAAAGCGATCAATGACCGTAAATAAAAAAGAGTCGGGGCAGTTAGATGCCCCGGCTTTTTTTATTTAGTGGGGTTTTCAAGGAACTACAGTCCGCTATTTCTCAGAAAAGGCATGTATTTTATGGGCAAGGGGAACTACAGTCCTCTATTTTGCCTATTTCTTCTGAAAAACGCACCATGGAGGAGAAATAAGAGTCTGTAGTTCCGTTCAAAAGGTAAACTGCTCATTTTTCTCGAAATAGCGAACTCCAGATCCCTTATGTGAATCCTTAATCCCTTATTTATTCCTCGGCTTCCTCGATCCGAATGACAACTTCATTGGAGAGCGCCGTTCCTGTATGAACAGGTTCGTTAACCTGGTACACATATTTGGCAGCGGCTCTTAGCGGAATGCGTTTGGCATTCGGCCGAAGAATAATTGTCGCTGAATAGGTAATCTCAGTGGTGTCTTGAGGCGAGATGACTCCAAGTGATAAAGGCTGTGAGGAACCAAAAGACTGATTCATCTGAGTGCCATTGATTCGCAGAGTGCCGGAGTTCAACGTTGTCAATGGAGAAATCCAATCGTGCAGATAAACACTGCCTGCAGCAAGATTGCCTGTATTGGATACTTGCACTCTGTAATGGATAGTGGACCCAGGCTCCGCTATTAAAGGATTGGTAAATATTAAGATAGTTACAATTGGCCGTAGTAATTGGACACTTACGGTATTAGAGAGCACATAATCGGAGACAACCCGATCATCCGGCAGACGGAAATTATATAACACATCGGCATGGCTGGTAAGCTGGGTCTGCTCGGCAGAAATCGCAACGGCGTTGACGGTAACTTGGAATGTGACGACCATTTGGCTATTTAGCGGCAATTGCTCCATATAAACGGAGCTTGTTAACAGTGAGTTGCCAGAAGAAGCCCCATTCACCATCAAGCTTCCCAGCACATAGGAGCTGCCCTCGGGAATGAAATCGGACAGCCAGATTTCAACAGCAATATTACCTGTGTTTGAAATGAATAAGGTATAGGTCAAGGTATCGCCCAAAGTAGCCTTTGGCTGCAGGACGGTCTCGACGACCGTAATCGCAGGATCGTACACTTCCAATGAAATGGAATTGGAAGTCATTTGTTGTTTGTAGTCTTCGAGTTGCAGGATAAGCTCAGCATCATTCACGATTCGTCCGGATGAGGGAGCTTGGGTAACGGTTACTTGGAACTGTAGAGATGCATCAGCATGAGGAGGCAGCTCGCTTAGTGAAATGCCATCCTCGGGATTCGCTGACGGGTAAGAAGTGTGCCCGATTTTTACGTTGCCCGCAACGAAACGAACGCCGGCTGGCAGCCGATCCACAAGACGCATTTTGTTAATCGTATAGCTTCCTTCGTTCTTGATGGTGAACAGAAACGTGACGGTATCACCAACAAACGTATAGGCTTTATCCGCTTGTTTCTTAAAGCTGATTTTCGTTTCCTCGAAAGGAATGATGACGGTATTGGATTTGGAGCTCCCCGTCGCTGATCTTCCTCCTGATGTATGGAAGGTATAGGTTGCAGTCGCTTGATTTCTTAGCTGCGAAGAAGGTTGAAGCACGATGACTTGAAAGTTTGCTTCGATGTGCTGACCAATATGAATCGTCCCCACATAGATACCCTTATCGGGTTTGGCCATAGGCATGGGGACGCCATCCACAATGACGCTGTTAGGAACCAGCGAAGTCCCGTCCGGCATGGAGTCAAAAAGGGTAACTTGTGCATCCAAGTTACCCTTATTGGCTATTGTCAAGGTGTAAGTCACAATCTGACCGAGCGCGGCTTCCGACGTATTCGCCTTCTTCCGTATCGTAATGACGGGACCAACCACAGGAGTATCTACGGTGTTCGAATAGGCGTGGCTGGTCAAGTTACCTGAACTGAAACGGACGACGGATTGATTAATTAAATGTTTGGGAGGTTGGGATTCGGCCGTCATACGACCGTCACCTCGAATGTCACAGTGACAGATCCTCCGGCCGGAATCGTGCCGAGCGGAACTCCTGTACCTGGGTTCTGGCCTGGTCTAAGGTCGTCATTAACCGTTACACTGTCTGCGACAAATACAGTTCCAGTCGGGATTGGATCCGTAAGAACAACGCTGCTGACAGCAGCTATACCGCTATTGGTGACAATGACAGTGTACGTAATCGTATCGCCAACGATCGCATCGATAACATCAGAGCTTTTCGCCACTCTAACATCTGGTGAGGAAACTGGAATCACGAGCGTGTTAGAAGCAACGGAGCCTGACAGCACCCGTCCAGCTGGTGGCGAGTAGGTGTAGTTGGCGGTCGCTGTGTTCACTAATTGCTGTGGTGACGGCAAGGATTCTACCGTGACGGCAAGCGATATTTTCACAGTAACCGTATCGCCTGGAGGGATTACTCCAGCATTGATGCCGTTTGTTGGATTGACGCCAGGTCGAAGTTGGCCGTTGACAATTACGCTGTTAGGGACAAACTCAGCTCCTGCCGGAATGGTATCGAACACCGTTGCAACGGCTGGCAGATTCCCGGAATTGTGAAGGTTAAGCGTGTAAACGATCGTATCACCGACCGTTGCATTGGTTGTATTTGCACTCTTGATGAGAGCGATAATCGGTTGATAAACCGGCACGATGACCGTATTGGAGAAGGCTGATGCGGCGAGGGCGCCGCTTGTAAAGCTGACAGACGATTGATTCGTAAGCAGCCCGGATACCGGCAGGGCCGTAACGGTGACTCTGAAAGAGAGTGCAACGGTCATGTTCGGCAAAATGGTGCCAAGTGCAATCCCTTGGGTCGGATCAGCGGAAGATACCGGATTATTATCGATTATAACGCTGCCTGGAACGAAGCTTGTGGAACCAGGAAGCTGATCAAAAAATTGAACATTATTGATGGGCGATATACCGCTATTAGTTACATTGGCGAAATAAGTAATCGTATCGCCGACTACTGCATCGGTGGCAGGTGTTGATTTAACGATAGCAACATTCGGAGCGGAAACCGGAATGGTCACGGTATTGGAATCCGTTGAGCCCGTAATGACCCGACCACCATCTGGCGGACTAAAGCTAAAGTTAGCCGTAGCGGTATTTGTTAATACCTGCGGATTCGGCTGCGAAGTAATGAGAACAGCAAATGTTACCGTGTTAGGAACTCCTGGTTGAGCAGTGAAAGGAATACCATTAGTAGGATTAGCACCAGGTTGCGTGTTACCGTTTAGCACGACAGAGTTTGGTTGGAAAATGGCCCCATTAGGGATTGGATCAACAAGTGATACACTAGCCGCGTAGTTTCCGGAATTGCCCACATTTACCGTATAAATAATGAGATCGCCGATTGTTGCATTGGTTGAACTTGCCGTTTTGGCTGCGGCAAGAATAGGTTGATAAACCGGTGTTGTAATGGTGTTGGAGAATGCAACCGCCGAGAGGGCACCGGAGGTAAAGCTGACAATACCTTGGTTATTTAACTGTGCAGGATCAGGCAACGCAACCACTCTGACATTAAAGGTGATCGTAACCGTTCCTCCAGGAGCTATCGTACCCAGCGCAATTCCGGATATTGGATTTGGCGGAACAGGCGGTGTTGGCGCTCCGACAATGACGACGCTGCCTGGAATAAACGCTAATCCGGATGGCAACGGATCAGAGAAAACAACATTGTTAACAGGCGCAATCCCATTGTTCATAATGACAATCATGTACGGAATAATATCACCTACGACGGCACCCGTCACGGTTGTGCTCTTCGAAACTTTGACGTCAGGCGAAGACACGGAAATTGTTACGGTATTCGACGTGGCGGAGCGGTTGAACGATCGGCCGTCCGGCAGGGTGAAAGTGAAAGCAGCCGTTCCTGTATTGGATAAAACCTGTGGATTCGGCAGAGTATCAATCACGACAGAGAAAGAAACTGGAATCGTGGTACCTGGCTGCACAGAACCGAGATCAATGCCCGTTGAGGGATCTATCCCTGGAGCGGGCGTCCTTCCAACGAATACGCTGTTTGGTTGAAAGGAGGTTCCGGCAGGAATCGTATCCGTAAGAATGGCAGATGCCGCATAGTTGCCTGTGTTAGAGACATTCAGCGAGTAAACGATGGTGTCCCCGACTGTTGCATTTGAAATGCTTCCAGCTTTGAGAACACCGATGACAGGTTGGTAAACGGGTGTTGTTATAGCATTTGAGAAGGTTGTGCTAGAGAGTGCACCCGATGTGAAGGTTACGGCCGATTGGTTCGTTAATTGTTCCGGAGTCGGTACAGAGGTAACAAGCACATTGAAAATCACCGTGACCGTTGCTCCAACCGCAATTGTGCCTAGCTGAACGCCTGTAGCCGGGTTCGGAGGAACAACCGGCGGTGGAGCGCCGATGATGACGACACTGCCCGTAACAAACGTGCCACCCGCAGGAATTTGATCCGTGAATATAACATTGTTGACGGGGGCAATTCCGCTATTCATAATGGTCGTGCTGTACGTAATTGTATCGCCTACGGTTAAAGAGGTGGAAGATGTGCTTTTCGTTACAGTTACGTTTGGCGAAGAAACCGGGAACGAAACTGTATTCGATGTAACCGCACGTGTGATGACACGGTCATCCGACGTAGTGAACGTGTATGTAGCCGTTGCGATGTTGCTGATCGTTTGTGGACTAGGCAAAGTTTCAATCAGCACTGAAAAGCTTACTGTCTTAAGTGTTCCAGGCGCGATGGAACCAGCATTAATCCCGGCTATAGGATTTGAGCCAGCCTGAGGGAATCCATCGACTTGCGCACTGTTCTCCACAAAAGAAGTTCCTGCAGGAATCGTATCTGTGACAATGACATCCCCGGCCAGGTTACCTGTATTCGACACAACGATGCTGTATAGAACGGTGTCGCCGACTGTTGCACTGGTTGTGTTGGCTGTCTTGACCGCCTTGATATCCGGTTGGATAACAGGCGTTATGACATCATTGGAAGAGGAAGAGCCTGAGAAAGATCCAGACGTAAAGCTGACGGAAGATTGGTTAATGATTTGTGGCGTTGGCATTGTGATTTTCACCTCAAAAGTCACGGTAACCGGGTCGTTAGGAGCCAGAGTACCGATTGGAATACCGGTCGACGGATTGGTATTCGGCAACGAAATGCCGTCCACAATGACGCTTCCGGGAATAAATGAAGTGCTCGGATCGGCAATGCTCGTAAGAATCACATTGTTGACGTTCGCAACACCTTGGTTGGTGATGACGATAGTATAGGTGACGGTATCTCCTTGAACAGCTGAACTGACATTGCTGGTTGTCATCACCGTCACATTAGGAGCTGAAACAGGAATGGTAACCGTGTTTGAAATGCCGGATCCAGAGAGCGTTCGGTCGTCTGAAAGCGTAAATGTGTAGGATGCACCCGCCTGATCGACCAACTGCTGCGGAGTTGGCAGGGAAGTTACCGTTGCTTCGAAAGTAACAATTTTCGTTGCGCCAACTGCAAGTGTGCCGAGCGGAATACCGCTCACAGGATCAAAGCCTGGAAGAGGCGCGTCATTAATGATGACGCTGTTCACGATAAACGTAGTGCCTGCGGGAATGTTATCTGTTAACGTCACGTCGGCAGGGGAACTGCCGGTATTGCCCACCTCCAGTTTGTAAACAACAATATCGCCGAGAACTGCCAGCGTCAGATTGGAGCTTTTGACAATGGATAAGATAGGCTGCTGAATCTGAGTGATAACGCTGTTCGAGAAGGCAGCTCCAGAGAAGACGCCGGAGGTAAAGCTGACACTGGCGTGATTCTCAGCCTGAGCTGGCGTGGGGACCGAAGTTACGGTTGCCCGGAATATGACCTGTGTTGTGACGCCGGCCGCAATGGTGCCGATAGAAAAGCCTGTATTCGGGTCGGCTGCAGATCTAGGCACACCGTCTATCGTCACGCTTCCTGCTTGGAACGTAACACCGGCAGGCAGTGAATCCTGCAAGGTGACGCTGCTTACTTGAACAATGCTGGTGTTCGTAATATTAAGTGTGTAAATAAGTGTTTCACCGATAGCGGCATAGGCAAGGTTGACTGATTTGTTTAAGACGACATTGGGGGCGGATACGGGAATATCGGTCGTGTTTGAAGCGGCGCTGCCGGTTAACGTGCGTCCATCCGGTGGCTGGTACGTGTAATTTGCCGTTGCTTGATTTTGAAGCCTTGGAGGAGACGGCAGGTTCTGCACAATGACCTGAAACGTAATCTCACTCGTGCCTGAGGGCGGGATAGATCCTACCGGAATACCGACAGCAGGATTGGCGCTCGGACTGGCAACGCCATTTATTGTAACACTGCCTGCCACAAACGTAGTGGATGGCGATATCGTATCCACGACCGTTGGTATAACAGCGATATTACCTTGGTTGCGAACCAGAAGTGTGTAGGTTAAGGTTCCCCCTACGGTGACGTTGGTGCTATTCACACTCTTGGTCACAGAGACAACAGCCTGAAACACGGGTGTCGTAACTGTGTTGGTTAAGGTGGTTCCAGCAAATGTACCAGAACTGTAAGAAATAGAAGCTTGGTTACTTAATTGCGCAGGAGAGGGCAAGGAAACGACGTTGACCTGGAAGGCGACGATCACCGAGCCGCCAGCAGCTATAGTACCTACAGCGATGCCGCCGCCAGGAGCTGAAGTTGGCCTCGAACTCCCTCCAACGAGGACGGTGCCGGGTACAAAAGTCGCGCCTTGGGGAATCGCATCCGTGAGAATGACATTCGTCACACTTTCTACGCCTGAATTCGTAATCACCGTACTGTATGTAAAGGTATCTCCGACAACCGCGTCGATCACGTTAGCGCTTTTGACGGCACCAACGCTTGGCAAACGGACGGGAATAGTCACCGTATTGGAGCCAGCCGTTCCCGAGATTGTGCGACCGTCAGGCGGTTGAAACGTGTAAGTACTATTCGCCGTATTTACAAGCTGCGGTGGAGATGGGAGCGAATTAATCAGTACATCAAAGGTGACCGTTGCTGTTCCGCCAGCTGCAACTGTGCCTATGTTTACACCTGTGACAGGATTGGCGCCAGGAACGGTGACGCCATTCACTTTGAAGCTGTTAGCGACGAAGGACGTTCCCGCTGGTATGTTATCGGTAACTGTCATTAATGCGGCTCGATTCCCCGTGTTAGCTATTTGCAAGGTATAGGTTACCGTGCTCCCGACAGAACCGTTCGTCGTACTCGCAGATTTCACAATCGCGATCTTCGGTGAATAAACCGTAGTTGTTACGGTATTCGATGGTATCACACCTGAAATCACACTACCGCCTGCAACGCTTTGGAATGTGAAAGCGGCATTCGCTGTATTCCCGAGCGTTTGTGGATCGGGAAGGCTTGTGACCATAGCTCTGTAAGAAACAGTGATCGATGAGCCAAAAGCAAGGGAACCTAGAGGTGCACCTGTTGTAATATCGAAGGTTGGTCGTGACACGCCAGCTACGATGACGCTGCCAGGTATAAAGGTTGATCCGGCGGGTAAGGCGTCGGATAATACGATACTTGCGGCGCTGGCCGTACCCGTATTGGTGGTCGTTACCGTGTAAATGATGATATCGCCTACGACCGTTCCTGGCACACTTGCACTTTTGGTCACACCAATCTTTGGGGCGTTAATATCGACTTGAATGCCGTTGGCATTGACCACATAGGCATCCCCGGAAGTTGTCAGTTGCAGGATGGCGGAAGATTGATTGTTCGTTAACCGTGCGGAGACATCAACGTTCGTAATGTCCCAGCCTTGACGGCCTCCGCTAATATTCGATCCGGGAGCTCCATTGATTTGGTTGAGTGAGCCGAACGTCCCTGTTGTGTTAAGCGTTCCTGCATCGTTATTGATCTGTGAGGCAAAGAAGTTAGCAGCAAAGTTATTCGGTCCGGATAATGCGACGAGTGAGGCCGTTGTGGGTCCAAACAACGCCTGATCCCCAGTTCGGTTGGCATCCCCCTCCTGGGCGCTGAAAAGCGCTCTACCGCCTAATGCTCCTGTTACCGGTGTAGCAAATCCGGTAATTGTGGTGTTCACAGGAGGGGAGGTAGACTGGACGAGTACGGCTCCAACGCGTAATGACATGTTCCTGAAAGGCAGGTTCGTATTCTGGTAGATAACGGCCAGCGTCCAACCGCAATGGTTGGCTGTTGGATCACCGGTAATGACGATCGTACCAGGCACGCTTCCTACGGTGTAAGTACCCCCCATCCCTTGCTGCACCTGAGTCGTGACATTGGCTGTGCGCACATAGCCGAATGCACCACTGCCCAAGTTAAACTCATTTTTCGTTGCATTATCAGGTGTGATGCTAAATGTTGCTGCTGATGTCGTAAACGAAACCGGATTGTTGATCACAGCGCTCAGGTCAATATTGCCGTTGATATAAGATCCGCCCCAGATCAGCTCTGCATAAAGTACGGTACTTCCAGCAGGAATTGTGAGAATGGCAGCTGAGCTATTCGAGGTGTAGAGATTGGTTGTACCTGCGGGATACGTTCCGAACTTAAGCAGCGTATTCACGGTTGTAAATGCGCCGATGCTGTCTTGTGTTCCCGGTTGGCCTATCGTATCGGAGCGGCTTAGGCCAAGTGTGTTTCCGGTGAACGTGATCGCGCCAGTCGCGTTGAGTGTGGACCTGACGACGAGAGCTATGATCGTCACCCCCTAGATTTTGAACCGTTCGTTCGTTAGATAGCTGAAGGAAGTTTACTGTGATGGCTGGTGAATTTAGGCCGATGGTTACATGGTATGACCTGAAATAGAAAACATGATCAGAAATTATACAGATTTGTAAGGCGGTCTAAATTATAACTGCTTCCTTGAGCTGCGAGGGATTGTTTTGGTTGGTTTAACAGGCTTATGGCTATAAAAGTCCAGGGCTGGCGGGTTATATGGCACATGCGATTCTTGCAGGGCGGCATCCACGGCTATTGACGGGGCAGGTTGTCTTAACGCTTCGGCCCACTGGGGTTCACGGTACTGCTGATTGCACATCCATAGCCATTCGTCGATAGAGAGCTCTTTTTTGACAACAACGAATTGATACATGATTTCACTCACGACATTCGGCTGAAGCTGGAGCAACAAGTCAAGTTCATCCTGCTCATACAGCGGGGGGCTAAAGGGAGATTCGTAGAAAAATTCCATTTTCAGCAGCCGGAAATCAAAAGGAACGGAGTTGCCCGTATAGCTGGGGACGAGGGGACTAAGCGGACTGCCTGGCGGCTGATGGAAATGATTGGTGAAATAACGCGGCGTATATTCATCAAATTTTTGCTTAAGATGGGGATTGGACATATGGCGGAAATGATGAGCGTACGGGGACAGGATACAGACGATCGCTTTGTGGACACAAATCCGGTGCAGCTCGGACATGACTGCTAGGAGATCGTTCACATAGGGCAGACTGCGGCTTGCCATGACAAATTCAACGGAATGATCAGGCAGCGGAATACCGTCATTGATATCACAAACCATGTCCACTTCCGGGCCGCCAATACGATCTATTCCGTAAAAATGCCTGTGTTTATGCTCGCCGCATCCCAGATCAACTTTCATGTAGGCCTCTCCTCTCAAATGAGTAATACTGTGATCCTACAGTGTATGGCCAAGTTTCTCACGAGAAACTGCTGTTGCCTAAAGCTTCCAAAAGTAAGCGAAAAATTGAAAAACGCCGCAGCCTACGAAGTAGGCTGCGGCGCACAAGTGCTGTGAATTTACCCTTTGACAGCGCCAATCATGACGCCTTTGACGAAATACTTTTGCACGAATGGATATAAAATAAGAATGGGTACGGATGCTACCATGATCGTTGCATATTTGATCGTTTCCCCAATTTGAAATTGATCGGCTGCATTGGCACCGGTTGACATGGAGTCGGTGTTATTCGAAATTAGAATTTCCCTTAACGTGAGCTGAAGCGGATACAGATCTCGATCCTTCAGGAAGATGGAAGCATAGAACCAACCATTCCATTTCTCAACGGCATAATAGAGAATCATAACAGCAATAACCGGCATGGAGAGCGGAATGATAATTCGGAATAGGATGACGAAGTGATTGGCCCCGTCCATTTTCGCAGATTCCTCAAGGCTTTCAGGTACGGCCATGAAGGCAGTACGCATAATGATCAAATTGAAAGTGTTAACGGCAAAAGGTAGAATCGTAGCCCATAAGGAGTCGATTAAGCCAACGCCTTTGACCACCAAGTAGAGCGGGATGAGACCGCCGCTGAAAAACATCGTTACAACAACGACGAAGATAAACACATTGTTCCACATGACATTTTTACGCGAAAGGACATAAGCTCCTAAGGATGTGACGATTAGGTTGGTAATGACGCCGAATACAAGGATGAAAAGTGTGTTCTGGTAACCTTTGAGAATCGCAGGGTTCTTGAAAACGCTTTTGTAAGCTTCAATACTGAAGCCTAATGGCTTGAACAAAAACCCTTTGTGGGTGATCAACTGCCCGGCATCGCTGATGGAAGCGAAGGTGACGTAGAGAAGTGGATACAACGTAACGACAACGAGCAAAAGCAGTACAATGTGGATGATCGTAGTAAATACTTTGTCTGAGTAGCTGGTTTTCACTTCAGTCCCTCCTTTCTCACCATAAGCTGCTTTGACTTATTTTTTTACTGATTTTATTTGCTGCAATGAGCAAGGCTAGATTGATGACGGAGTTGAACAAACCGACCGCGGAGCTGTAACTCCAACCGAATTCGATTAAGCCTTTTCGATAAACGAAAGAGGAAATGACATCGGCCGTATCGTACGTGCTGGGGTTATACAGCAAAATAATTTTCTCGAAACCAACGTTTAGTAGATTCCCCATTCGCAGAATGAACATAATCGCGATCGTCGGTAGGATACCCGGGAGGGTAATATGCCAGATTTGCTTTATTCGGTTGGCTCCGTCGATTTTCGCCGCTTCATACTGTTCCTGATCAATTCCCATGAGAGCCGCTAAATAAATGATAGACTCCCACCCAATCTTCTGCCATATTTCCGATAATATATAGATCGTCCGGAACATCTCAGGCTTCTGCAGCATGGCCGTGTCACTGAAGCCAAAGTAAGTCATAAAGTTATTAATGAGCCCGCCATTATTCGTAAAATCTTTGATCATCCCGGCAATAACGATGAGGGAGATGAAATAAGGCATATACGTTACCGTCTGTACGAAACGCTGAAACCTTTTATTCGTCAACTCATTGATCAGAATCGCCAAAATAATAGGTGCAGGAAACTCGAAGCATAGCGAGTAAAGCGAGATAATAACTGTGTTTTTGAGAATTCGCCAGAAATAATAGGAACTGAAGAAATCATTGAAGTGCTGGAAGCCGACCCATGCGCTGCCCAAAATACCTTTATTCGGGGTATACTCCTTGAATGCAATCAGAGCTCCATACATCGGCGCATAATGGAAGACAAAGTAGTAGACCAGCACGGGTACCATCATCAGGTACAAATATTTGTTGAGCAAAAAATCGCGCTTGAAGCGTACTTGGAACGTTGCTTGCCCTGCTTTGCGCATGAAATCTCTCCTTTCGCCGCGAGTTTCTAGTAAAGCGGGGAGGGCGATTGCCCTCCCCCTGGCTTGTTATCTATCTTTTGTTGAAACGATCCAAGGAGGCTTTCTTAATTTCAAGCGCGCGGCTCAGTTTAACAGACTTGAATTTCTCTTGATATTTATCGAAGGAATCTACAGGCTCAGTGCCCAGAATGATTTTGAGCGTCATTTCATCAACCAACGTGTTGAGGTCAGTCATGATTTTGGCAAGCTCTGTGCTTTCTTCCGGTGTAGCCGTGACTGGCGGCAGTTTATGTTTGTCTACGTCCGTTTTTGACCAAGTGGTCACGGCATCACGCTGCGTTTGCAAAGCCAGATACTGCTCAATGTAGCGTTTGTCTTGAACGAATGGACCATTGTAGTTACCGCGTACATACAGGGACAGCGCTTGTGCTGGTGCTAATTTATCCGGATTTTTCATAAGAAGATCGGTATATTTCGGATAGCCATTTTCCATTTTGTAGGAAACGCCTTCGGTGCCGAAGTTGAAGTAATTATGACCTTCTTCGGAGTATCCATAGTCAAGAAGTTTTGCTGCAGTCTCAATATTTTTGGAAGAAGCTGTGATCGCAACCATACCACCTGGTGAGAAGGATGGATCTTTCTGGCCGTACATCGCGATATCGCCTTTTTTGAGCACCGGATATGGTGCTGCAACGAGCACGCCTTTCGGATCTTTCGCTGTAATCAGAGGCTGCCATTTCCCGATACCGCCGCCTGCATTATTTACGGTTACGCCTGTTGCACCGGAGGCCATATTAGCGTCCAAAGCTTTGCCATCTGCTGTTGCGAAGTTTTTATCAATTAGGCCTTCTTCATACCATTTGTGCAGGGTGGCAAGGAAGTCTTTGTAGCCTTTTTCTGCTGGACCAAATTTAATTGTGCCATTGTCAATATAGAAATCACGCGTCACGCCATAAGCACCTGCGAAAGCGCCGTTTCCTAATTCATTGAAAGGTCTAGGCACACTGACAACGGAGAATGCAGCTGTAGCCCCTTTTTTCTCTTTAAAAGCTTTAAGTGTCATATACCAATCGTCAATCGTCTCAGGAATCGGCAGACCTAGTTCGTCCAGCCAGTCCTTCCGGATAATTGGACCTTGATAGACACGCAAGTAATCATCGCCGCGGATGAAAGGGAAGGAATAGTAACTGCCGTTATCGGTTTTTACTTGTTTGTCGATCTCAGGATGTTCTTTGAGATATTTCTTCAAGTTAGGTGCGAATTTATCAATCGTATCATTCAGTTTTAAAATGTAGCCGTCTTTGATCGCTTTTTCAGGACCGCCGGGGAATGCCCCTTGCCAGTCAAACTCGATCATGTCTGGAAGATCACCTGATGCTAACAAAACGTTCAATGCTTGCTGACCCTGGTTGGTAGGAGGAGCAAGGAACTTCAATGGAACACCGGTCTTTTTCTGCCAATCCTGGAAGAAAGGAATGTCTGCGTGAGCGGCTTTAACGCCTGTCACGTTGCCAGGCAGTTCGCCCCAGTACGTTAGGGTCTTGTCTGTTTTGAGCGGGTACGAAGCAGGTGCGGCGGCAGCCGCTGGAGCGGTTGTTCCGCCGGCAGTCGCTTTCGGACTCGTGCTAGATTCTGCCGTCGGCGTGTTCGATGACGAACAAGCGACAGTCAAGCTTCCCATTAACGTTGTTGCAACAAGCACGGTGAACATTTTTTTTCTGTTTTTTTGCATAGATTGACCTCCTAAGAGTTACTGAGTTTTTGGCCAGACAAGCTGGCATCGCAGAAGTTGCTGCTTGTTTGCTGTCAAAATGAGGTGCTCTCTTTCACACCTTTACTATATGATAACGCTTACAAAAGAACCATCTGCAAATTATCCAATTGCTTCTTGAATTGTTGAGATATGCTCTACAAAATATCCAATCGGGTCTTCAAAATAGCCAATATTGGCCTATATAAAGGAGCGGACAGCCTATTGGCTGCCCCAAATATCTACTTTTCAATCAGTTCCTTGTATTTGCCCGGTGTGATACCTTCGACTTTTTTGAAAACACGGATAAAGGCATTAATATCATTGAACCCCACGCCATTCGCGGCATCGCCGACTGACTGCTCTTGGCTTTTCAAAAGCTGCTTGGATTTGTCGATCCTGACTTTATTGATGCGATCCAGCAGACCTTCTCCCACATAATCTTTGAACAGCTTCGACAAGTAGGTCGCTTTGCGGTCAAAATGGCTGCCAATCATGGTCACATTCAAATTCGCGTCGGAGTAATTATTTTCGATATAAATAGAAATTTCATCGACCAGCTGCTGCAGCGCCTTTTGCCGCGTTTGCGACATGGCTACCTGCCGTTTGGCGGCTGTATATGCGCATACCTGCTCTAGCATTTCGTTCAAATAGAGATTCATTTCTGGGACGGTTATACTGCTTAACAGCCGATCGAGCAGCTTGGGATTGCGGATGAAGAAGCTCTCCTGAATGTCACCTGTTTCACTAATGCTTTTCATCATTGTAGTAACTAAACCTAACATTAAGCACTTGGTTAAGGAGACGGATATCCCGCGGATTTCAAAATTTTTGTTCATGATCTCGGCAAGAATGCTCTTAGCGTCTTCCAATTCTCCTGATTTCACGGCATATAGGAACTGTTGCTCAATTTGCTGTGGATAATAGTAGCCGGAGGCCGGCTCACAGGGACGGTTAGCTTGCAAATCATCATAGGCGAGAATTTCACGTCCTCCCATAACCAGCTTATAGGCCATCGAATCTAACGCTTCTAAGAAGGCTTGAGGCACACTTGATATTTTCTCGTGTATGCTGCTGATCGAGATCGTCAGATGAATGTCATAGGTAGCGGAGAGGAATCGTTGCGTCTCTTCGGCGATGCGCAGCAGCTCCTCCTTGCCGCTTGTATCCTTCTCCAGTGATAAATTGACTAAGCAGGCGAGCGAGTCGTCAATCTCCGTCGCATAGCCGCGGTGCCGCTTGGACGTCAGCTCTTCTACAACATTCATAATGATGAATTGCAGCAGCTTCCATTTATCCTCATCCGACGTATGGGTAATCCGTCCGAAGAACGGCGAGCTTTTATCAACGACAAACAGCATGACGGCGAAATCTTTGCGATCCAGCTTCATATCAAAAGTCGTCAAGGCTTCGGCAATTGGCATATGCCTATCTAGCTTTCCTCTCAGTAACTTCTCGATGAAATGAGAGCGGACCATATGCCGCTGCTGTTCCATTTTGCTTTTGAAATCAGCCATCTCAAGTAAGGTGCTGTCCACCGCTTCTTGTATGAAGTGAAACTCATTATAGCGCTCACCAGAAGTATAGGTCATCTTTTTGGAAAAAGCATGCACGAGGCGCCGGACGGGATTATAATTGCGCCGTAAAAAGAAGAAAGTCAGAATGCCGCCGCCAAGCAGCGAAATCGCCATACTCATATACGTCAGGTTGCGGATGTGAGCCGCCTTTTGCCAATAAATCGTACTCGGCATGATAGACACATATTTTAACTTGGAACGGGGGGATTGAATGTTAAAAACTTCGTATTTCTCGCTATCCTTACCTGAAAAATAGAAGTTTGGTGTGTTCGCTAATTTGTCATAAGGGAAATCGCTGGGAAGCGCATGGGCCGAATTGGAAGCCAGAATTTGATTCTCATCATTCAAAATAAAGACGTGACCTTTATTGAAAATCTCCATATTTTGAATAGCGCCAAGAATACGAGACTGATCGACCATAATGACATTCGTGGCGAGAGGTTGATTATGTTCAACAGGGTAGGTGCTGATATAGGCTACGGTTTTTGTTAGCTTATTATCGTCACCGATCCGAGTCATCGGAATAAAACCTTGGAAATGGGGACGAGTCATAATTTCTTGCCAAGCAGAAAAGGAGAAATCATCGCTCATATGCAAAGTTTGATAGGCAAAAGCGCTAGGCCTAACCGTGGTAGGAAGAATCACAGACTGATCCTTATACAAATAGACATAGAAAGAGTCAATGAGCGGATAGGAAGTTTTGTACATCGATAGATTACGTGCAATTTGGGAAATGTCATAACGATATTCTTTGGGGAAGGCCTCATATTTATTAGAGTAGAGCAGTTCCTGCACGTTCACATTCCAAGTGATTTCAAAGTTTAGTTGCTCCATCGCCTTGAATTGGTTGTCCATGACTTCGCGAACCTGCTTCAATAAGGAATCATTGGCTTGTTGAATTTCATCCTTCAGCGTTTTGTTAGATTCCACGTACAAGAGTAAACCGATTACGACAGGTAAAAGGAGAATAACGATATAGGAAATCATCCAGGTTAAGACAATGCTTTGTCCGTTAAAGATGATTTTATTCTTCATAGCTAGCAATCCCCTCACAATCAAAATCGGACTCGATAACGAGTTCATAGCGACATATGTATGCGCTCTCATTTCATTGTATTTCCTTTCCATCGCCTAAGTCAACGATAGAAAAGAACCAATTTTTATTCGTCATCTACTACTGAGATTCTTCAACTGGCTTGAACCGATTTTTCCCGAAAAAGAAATAAAATAAATAGGAAATCACCGTGTAGACAACTGCTGTGATGCAGAAAGCATAGGCGTAGCCGTAGTAGGGGCCATGTCGGAAAACCAGGCCTGTACTTATCGGAGCCGCCAAGAACCAGCCCAAGTTGAAAACGGCTTCTCCGGAAGAGGAGGCTAGTCCACGCAGCGAGCGGTCGACGTAACTCATTTTGACTGAGTTGTAAAAAGGATTCGCCGCGTTCATCAATGCCTGACGGAACAAATACCCGCCGGAGGACAAGTAGAAATTGGCTGAGAAAGCAGTCAGGAGGAGGAATGGGATGGAACAGAGCTGCAAGTACACAACGGATCTGACTTCCCCAAATCTCTTCACAATCATCGGCCCAATGAGAAAGGCAATCGCTGTTGCTCCTTGGCCTAACGCCACAACAAGTCCTATCGCAGACTTCGAAGCTTCAAAACGATCCTCGAAATACACATTTAAATACGGGACAATCATTCCCCCGCCGATAGCTGACAATAAACCGAGTAGGCAGAAAATACCGATGACTTGAAGGGAAGATTTGTGGGAGCGCCACGAATGTTTCCAATTGAGCGCTTCCCTCCGCGGTGGCTGGATCTCCTGCTCGCTTTTTTCGAACAAAGCTACAGGGATGACACCAAGCGCAGCGAAGACGACGCCAATTAATAAAGTGAAACGTAAACTTAAAATCTCCTCAAACCCGATGACGAATTGAAAAAAGTCACATAGAAGGCCTCCGAGCGCAATACCCACAACATTGGCAATCATCACCAGCGCCATATTAAAGCTAAACAAATGTACACGCTGCTGAGGCGTGGAATTGTTAGCCATAAAAGGCAGAATGGTTGCCGAAACGACGGCAAGTGCCATGCCTCCGAAGAAAGAGGAAACGAGCATGCCTCCTTCAGCCTCGAATAAAGAGCGAACCGTCAAGGCGACAATGGTAAAAACAAGACCAAACGTAATGACTCGTTTCGGCCCGAATCGGTCATTCATAATACCTGCGGGAATAAGAATGATAGCTGCTGCCAGTGAAGTCATACCAACGATGCTGCCGACCGTCGTTTGCTCGTAGCCAAGACTTTTGACATACAGATTATAAACGAGACCAAACATACCCAAACCTAGGTTCCAAACAAAGTTAAAGCAAAAGAACAGCAAAATATTTCGACTGTATCCCTGAAACTGAGACTTCCATTCTTGAAGTAAATTCGTCATGCGAGATTCCTGCCTTTGTATTGTGTGTCTAATTTGTAGCCGCTTTTCCCATTCTACCATCGGTAAATAATTTTGAACACGGGAAAGACTTGATATTAAATTGGATCTGTATAATAATAAGTAGTCTAATCTACGAAACAGGGAGAACATGCTGAAAATGTCTACATCAACGAGTGCCGTTACGGAAGAACAGAAACCAGAAGTCGAACAGATTGAAATTTGGAAATGTAAAGAGGGAGATTGTAAAGCATGGGTTCGCAAAGAATTCGTTACGGAAGCTTTACCAACATGCCCGCTGTGCAAAAATCCGATGATCCGCAGCTATAAGCACGTGCCTGTGACTGCGAAAAAAGGAAACAAAAAGTTCCTAGTAGGGAAAAAACGTTTCTAATTACGAATATCCAAAGACCAAAGCATCTTCAACAACGCTCTTAGAGTGATGCTTTCGGTCTTTTTTTCTTGCAAGATTAGCGGTGAACAAGCATACGATGATTAGTGAGGGGGGAATGCCGATGGAGCAGCCTGATCTACATCTAAGTAATGACACCTTAATGTTGATAGAAAAGCTGAAAAAGAGGAAGAAAGAATGGGATAGACTTAAGAAGGCTCAATGGATATTTCTCATTCTTACTGGCGTTTTGTTACTGTATTGCACAATGTCTTTCTATCAAAAGGTTTTATTAGTTTCGGGTGGTAATGCTATGGCAATCCTTAACTTGCTTGTTTCGAACAAACGATTAACGTTTTCTCTACTGGCTTGTATAAGCTTTTTCATGTTTAGCCGAAATCTTGTGAAGCAAAAGGAGAAAGCCAAAACGAAATATGAGAATATCCGCATGGAAACCGTCGATAGGCTTGATGCGAATTGGTTAAGTGACGTTAAGTCAGAAACGCGCGATAAGATCTCAAGTTATCTGGATAAAGAATTTGACATTAATATTGCGTATAAAGGTTAAATAACTAATAAAAATGGATAATTAGCTGATAGAAAGGGTATAATAATATATACTATGCCCACAAAGTAGCGACTCATGAAAAACGTCGAATACCAAAAATCGCAATACGGGAACTGAGGTAATTTGAATGTTATATCCTTCCATTGATAAACTGCTTGATATCGTTGATAGCAAATATTCGCTAGTTGTAGCTTCTTCCATGAGAGCAAGATCCTTGCGTGATGGTGCAAAATCTGATTTGAAAGGCCAAAAGTCTCATAAGTATGTTGGGATTGCTTTAGAAGAACTTTATGGCAACTATATCAGTTATGAAAAACTTTTGACCGAGCCGGATAAGAAATAAAAGACCAGGAGAAAACCCTTCAATGCAGCAAATGAGCAGCTAGTAGCTAGCTGATGTCATTTGTATGCGTGAAGGTTTTTTTGCGTGTGGAGTCTAGTCATAATTTTAGTAGAGATAGAATACTAGTAAGAGAGGAATGAGTTGCGTATAAAGGGGTTGTAGCTGGATGATAAAGCCCATGATCAAAGGGATATTTCATATATTTCGTTCGCGGAAAGCGTCAGGAACAGCGGATATTTCGCTTCGTAACATCAAGGTTAGCGCACCGCATACCTATTTTGAGCGAACGACGGCTTTTATTGATGACCTCTACTATTTTGCGAAAGACAGCTCCATGCCTTCCACGAAAATGACGATTACCTTTATTATTCGCATCCTGTTTGATAATTTTGTAGATCAAGTTCGGAAAGAAATGATGACATATGATCATCTTCTGGAGCTTAGAGATACTTATGGGAACGTTCTATACGGCAGGCCTCATTCGCAAACGATAAGTTATGTGGCTGCTTCTGCCCCTCACCACCCTTATTCCAAAAAGTCAACCAGAGTTGACGGGAATCCAGCGATGAAATTTCAATGGACACTGAGCCATGATGCTAGGCATTCTGTTCGTTCAGATAACAGATACAAAACACTGAATGTTCCTTTAGATGATTCCAAAGTTCGCCGAGTGCAGACGCTCTTTTCGGATTTTGAAGCAAGAGGAGAAGATATCTATATGGATATGGATGAGCTGGTATCTCTTCTCTATTATCAATTCGTTGATCATATTCGCAACAATATTCATCTTGAAGCTAAACAGTCACTCATTCACGATATGGTAAAAGAGTGGAAATTGCTGCAAGGTGAAGAGGAGGATGTGGAAGTGGAAGATGATGATTCAAAATGGCGAGATGAGGATGATTAAAACAAAAGAGGAATAGATAAACAACGATGAACCGCGGATAGGCGGTTTTATTGTGTTCATGGCGCACTCCCACACTTTTACCTATTGGCATCCTTGTCATAAGAGATTAATATGGTTTACAAAGATGAATTGCAAAGGGAGGAAAATGAACTCGAATGAGATACGAATGCCCATACATAGCTGATGAAAATGTACGTATTCCTTGGGATGAAATAACCCCGGGTGTGTTGTACGATGTTGTAACTGGAGCCAATCCTCGTTTGGAAACTCGATTCCGTGCATGCTGGACCGTAGATGCTTTGCTTGTTCGATTTGATTGCGAGGACGATCATGTCGTGGCTACGATGGAACGGCGTGATGATCCAATCTACGAGGAGGATGTCGTGGAAGTGTTTCTTGATCCCGTGGGGACGGGCAAAGTCTACTACGAATTCGAACTCAGCCCCCGGGGCGTTGAATTCGATGCTTTGATTCACAATAACCTCGATGGGAATAAAAAAGTGGACGTAGCTTGGGACGGTAAGGGTTTGCGCACCTTTGTCACCGACGGGGCAGAGGGGTGGAAGCATTACGAGCTGCGAATTCCATTTGCAGATTTAACGGATGAACATGAACAAGCGAGTGTCCCGCGGCATGGTGCCGAGTGGGGCTGGAATCTATACCGGATCGATGAGGATACGGAAGGGGAGCGGCATTACTGGGCATGGTCTACGACCGGTGCTGTCAATTTTCATATTCCTCAGCGTTTTGGTACGCTCGTGTTTGTGAAAGAATAGAAAAAGCTCCGACTTCCATCATGGAGAGTCGGAGCTTTTTCTATTTAGAGGAACTACAGGACGCTATTTGTCTGAAATGCAGCTGTTTGCAGGATAAGGGGAACTGTGGTCCGTTATTTCACCGTTTTGGGATGGAAAGTGGCCAACTTGGGGCAGATAAGGTCCTGTAGTTCCGATTCACACAGGATATGCCCGATTTAGCTCAAATAGCGTCCTGTAGTTCCCATATGCTCAGATTATTAGATTGCCATAACTAATTTAAGCGCCACTCAGCACATCATTCACGTGCTGCCAAGCCCAATCCAGCTCCTCCCGCGTAATCGTTAGCGGAGGAGCGAGGCGAATAATGTGCTCGTGTGTCTCCTTGCACAATAGCCCCTTCTCCTTCAGCTGTTCGCAGAAGGGCCGGGCCGGGACCTTAAGGTCAATACCAATGAACAGCCCGCGTCCGCGAATATCCGCGATCAGCGGGGACTGAATTTCCTGAAGCCGCTTCAGGAAATAAGCCCCAAGCTCATCCGAGCGCTCTGCGAGCTGCTCGTCTTCGATCACTTCCAGCGCCGCGATAGCGACGGCGCAGCCGAGCGGGTTCCCCCCGAAGGTGGAGCCGTGGGATCCGGGCTCGAACACCTCAAGGACCTCGCGATCTCCGGCCACAGCCGAGATCGGAAAAACACCGCCGCCAAGCGCTTTGCCCATAATGTACAGGTTCGGCGTGACGCCTTCCCAGTCCGTGGCGAAGCGGCGGCCCGTACGGCCGAATCCAGTCTGGATTTCGTCCGCGACAAATAGCACACGATTCGCTTGGCATAGCTCATAACATTCCCGCAGATAGCCATCCCGCGGGATAACAATGCCGGCCTCGCCTTGAATCGGCTCGAACAAGAACCCGGCTGTATGCGGTCCGATCGCCGCGCGAAGTGCCTCCACATCCCCATAAGGGATGATGCGGAAGCCCGGCGTGAAAGGCCCGAATCCGCGCTTGTATTCCGGCGATGACGAGAAGGAAGTGACCGTCACCGTGCGTCCATGGAAATTTCCTTCACAGACGATAATTTCCGCTTGATCATCCGGAATCCCCTTAACGTCGTAGCCCCAGCGGCGAATAGCTTTTACCGCCGTTTCTACGGCTTCCGCTCCGGTATTCATCGGTAAAATCATCGGCTTATTTGTATAATTCGCTAATTTTTCATAAAAAACGCCGAGTGTTTCGCTGTGAAAGGCTCTTGAAGTCAAAGTGACCTTCTCAGCTTGTTCATGGAGCGCTTTCAAAATGTGGGGATGACGATGTCCCTGATTCAAAGCCGAGTAAGCGCTAAGCATATCCATGAAACGGTTGCCGGCTGGATCCTCGACCCAAACACCTTCCGCTTTTGAAATGACGATAGGCAGCGGATGATAATTATGTGCTCCGTATTTTTCAGTTTTCTCAATGATCAAAGAACTTTTTGTGTCCATGAGTATTCCTCCTTGGAGTGCAACCTGGCCAAACGTGTCTTGATACCTGTATTGTCGCACATAGCGAGCTTGTAATCCATTGTATTCTTCTGGTTATCAGGTTGCTCATGTGCGGCTATAGGTCGCTTGTTCGATATTCGGGCAGCTCATTTTTGGGAAATGTCCTTTGCATGTGGCTGCTTACGAGCATATATTAGTAGAGAAAGTTAGACGAGGTGCAAGCTTTTTTGAAATGTACCCAAATGAGTCATGGTAATGCGTAAGTTGGGTAATATAATTTGAAGAATACTAAAACCTTTCGACTTATGAAAATGCTTTCATTTTCGCATAAATTTATTACAAGGCGTGTCAGATATTGGAGCAGGAATACGAGTAAGATGGCGCGAATAGTTAGGATAACTACTGTGCATTACAGTGGTCAATTAAAATCTATCTCTGAAAAATGCTACTAGAACACCTACTTCGCGAGCAGTTACTTTAATGAAAAAGGAACGGTGTGTACGATGAGTATTCGCATTGAAAAAGATTTTTTAGGTGAAAAACAAGTTCCAGTCGAGGCTTATTATGGCATTCAAACGATGCGTGCGCTTGAAAATTTTCCAATTACAGGCGTTAAAATTCATGCAGAACTGATAACGGCTTTAGCAGAGGTAAAGCGGGCAGCAGCTCTGGCGAATATGGAAACCCATATGCTGCCTAAGAAAATTGGTGAGCCACTAGTAAAAGCAGCTGAAGAAGTTAGAGAAGGTAAACTTCTGGATCAGTTCATTGTAGATTCCATCCAAGGTGGAGCAGGAACATCGATCAATATGAATATGAATGAAGTTCTGGCTAATCGGGCTCTGGAGCTGATGGGTGAGGAGAAAGGCAGTTACTTCCACTGTAATCCAAATAATCATGTGAATATGTCGCAGTCAACGAATGATGTTATTCCTACCGCAATCAAAATTGCCGCATATCGGTTATCTCAACAATTAATCGAGACGATGATTTCGCTGCAGAGCGCTTTTGCCAGGAAAGAATCAGAATTTGATGATGTGATTAAAATGGGAAGAACGCATCTTCAAGATGCTGTTCCGATTCGTCTTGGACAAGAGTTCGGTGCCTATGCACGTGTCTTGCAACGTGATATCAATCGAATTCGCCAAGCTTCAACGGGGCTTTTGACAGTGAATATGGGGGCAACTGCCGTAGGCACGGGGCTGAATGCGAAGACGGAATATGTCAATCGCGTGATGTTTCATTTGAAAGATGAGTGTGGAATCCCGGTTGAGAATGCCGAGCATTTGGTCGATGGTACTCAGAATATGGATGCTTACACAGAACTCTCCGCATCTTTGAAGGTATGTGCGGTGAATCTGTCCAAAATATGCAACGATATTCGTCTAATGGCTTCAGGTCCGCGGGCCGGTCTAGGAGAGCTGAAATTGCCTCCAAGACAACCAGGTTCCTCCATCATGCCGGGCAAAGTGAACCCCGTTATGCCGGAGGTTGTGAACCAAGTTGCCTTCCAAGTCATCGGGAACGACCATACGATTTGCTTGGCGTGTGAAGCAGGTCAGTTCGAGCTTAACGTCATGGGACCTGTACTGGCGTTTAACTTGCTGCAGTCACTCAAAATCTTGCGCAACGCGGCGGATGTCTTCGAGCGCTTCGCGATCGAAGGTTTGGAAGCGGACCGTGACCGGTGCCGCACTTATGTCGAGCAAAGCTTCGGCATCGTGACTGCCTTGAATCCGCATCTTGGCTATGAGGTGGCCGCGCAGCTGGTGAAAGAGGCTGTACGCACAGGCATGACGCTGAAAGAGCTGATTCTGGAGCGCGGCTTGCTGACGACAGAGGAGATTGAAGAAATCCTCAATCCGATTCAGATGACGACGCCAGGCATTGCCGGCGAAAGATTGCTGCAGCCTACCGACTAAGTCAGGCCTGAACGAACCAAACGCCCTCAACTCATCGGAAAGATGAGGTGGGGGCGTTGTTGTTATTTTTTAGACGTTGCAAGCTTGGAGCTGCCAATGCCATTGATAAGTAAATAGAAAGTTGCATACATGGCCAAGATGACAAAACCAACAAGCACGCAGAAAATAATTGCCTCTTTGTGTATGCTCTTCTCCAGGGTATTCACGATATCGATGTCCAGCAGGGCATCCCAGCTATTCAGGCGATATTCTCTGCCCAAAAGAATACCATATCCGCTTAGTAGCGAGGTTACGATCATGAGGAACCATGAAATGATGTGGCCCCAATGCTTCATCATAACGACATGGATCATATACATGGAGCTGCATCCAAGTAATAATCCATTCCATGCATATAAAAAAATGGTGAAAAAGTCATTCCAATATGCCATGTCCCAAGCTTTTTTGGTTATGTATAAGTCCTTCAAAAGCGTTAAGTGAAGGAAATCAGTTATGATATACGGCGCATTTGGCAGGAACAGAAGCCAGCCTAGGCCAAAGATGACCATGAACATATGGACAATAAAGGAAGGTCGGCGTAAATGTAGCAGATAGGTCAACAAAGCGAAGAGATTGGGTATCCAGGCAAGGAACAGATTCCAATTCAGAAATTCAAAATACGTTTGGTTTTTGAAGAAGAAGTAGATGCCAATCGTGGATAAGGAAAGCAGGGCAAGTAAAAGCTGCAGAATCCATTGATTTATCGTTTTCATGCTGATCTCCAGTCCAATGTCCGTCTCGTAAGTCCTCTATATTTTACCAAGTAAACCTACTTGCAACAAGCAGAAAAACCCATATTCCTGTGAGGAATACGAGTTTCAGTTCGAGCGGATAGCTATAAGATTTGTTTGCCCAGCAATGAACTAATGAGGCCGACAGCAAGTTGCGAGGTCTTGTTGTTATCGTCGAGCAGCGGATTGACCTCAACGAATTCGGCGGATGTGACGATACCTGCTTCATGCAGCATCTCTACGGCGAGATGGGCTTCGCGGAATTGGAGTCCGCCTTTTACCGCTGTACCGGTTCCCGGTGCTTCGAGCGGGTCTAAGGAATCAACATCAAAGCTAACATGAACGCCATCTGTTTTACCGCTTATATAAGCGATGGCATCTTGCATCACGGCGGCCATGCCTTTGCGATCGATATCATGCATCGTGTAGCACTTGATGCCGAGTGAACGGATCAGCTTCTTCTCGCCTTCATCCAGTGAACGAGACCCGATAAGGACGATATTTTCTGCCTTCACCTTGGCTTGATCCCCTTTAATGCCGGTTAGCAGAGGATGCCCCATCCCAAGGCTAATCGCGAGTGACATACCGTGAATATTGCCGGACGGACTAGTGTCCGCCGTATTTAAATCAGAATGCGCATCAATCCAGATGACGCCTAAATTCGTATAATGCCCGGATAACCCTGCCAATGTCCCAATAGCAATGCTATGATCGCCGCCGATAACGAGGGGGAATTGCCCTTGCTCCACCACGTTGGAAACTTGTTCAGCCAAGCGAGTGTTGACGTCTATTACTTCAGCTAAATATTTTAAATTGTTTTTTTCCACCTCAGGGGGAAGCGGTGCTGCTGTATCGTTCGGAAGACGAATCTCCGCCACATGCTGAATCGTCATATCCATTTGCTGCAAACCTCGCAATAAGCCTGCTTGCAAAATAGCTTTAGGTCCTTTACTAGCCCCGCGTCGGCCTGCTCCAAGATCAAATGGCACGCTAATCGCAGCAATCGTCGGTTTGGTACTCATACGACCAACTCCTCTTGTTTGGATGGGGTGCAAGAAATTCCGTCTACCTTCTGACTAACATTCCCAATTTCGTAAGAACCCATGCTCTTATACTATATGAAAAAAGAACCTTCCGTTCCACTCTTATTGTGGTTTAGAAGGTCTCTTTTGTCTAAATTAAAATGCCCAGTTGCCCTTGCGGAAAATAGGTTCAATACGGCCGTCTGCGTGCTCTCCGTCAATATCCATGTCGGCAGAACCGACCATGAAGTCTACATGGATCAGGCTGTCGTTAAGCCCTGCTTCGCGCTGCTCATCCTTGGACATGGCAGGTCCACCCTCCACGCAAGTAGGGAAAGCTCTTCCCAAAGCCAAATGATTTGAAGCATTTTCATCAAAAAGTGTATTGAAAAAGATCAGATTCGAGTTGGAAATCGGTGAATCATGAGGAACAAGAGCAATTTCGCCTAAGTAGTGGGCGCCTTCATCCATTTCGATCATAGCTTTCAAGGACTCAAATCCTACCTCGGCTGTATAGTCGATGACACGTCCATTATCGAAGGTGATCGTAAAGTTATCGATCAAATTTCCTTGATAACTCAGCGGCTTCGAGCTGCGTACTGTCCCTTGTGTCCCTAGTCGATTCGGTGAAATAAACACCTCTTCTGTCGGGATATTCGGATTGAATTCAAATCCTCCCGTTCCATTCGTAGCTGATCCGCCGCGCCAAATGTGGTTTTTCGGCAGCTCGACAGTTAGCTCGGTGCCCGGGGCACGGTAATGAATTTTATGGAACTGCTTCTCGTTGAGCTGTTCTCTTTTGCTGCGCAGGGTAGCGTTATGCTCGTGCCAAGTCTCCACAGGATTGTCTTGATCGACCCGTGTTGCTTTGAAAATCGCATCCCACAGGGCATCGATAGCAGCCCCTTCATCCAAGTTTGGGAACACCTTAGAGGCCCAGGCTGGCGTAGGCGCAGCGACAATCGACCATGTCATGAAATAGGAGGACATGCTTTCTCTCCATTTTACCAATTTAGGTCCTGCTGCTTTGGAATTTGCGGCAATACGTGCAGGATCGACACCTTTCAGCAGCTCAGGATCTACGGCATCGATCAATAGATAAGCACCGTTATTCTCCGCTAAATCGTTAAGTGCTTGAGCGCGCCAGGCAGGATACTCGTGAAAAGCTTCCTCTGGTGCATGCATATATTTAATTTGAGTGCTAATTTCATCCTGCCATTCGATATGTACGTGTTTGGCACCTGCTTCATAAGCTTTCCGGGAGATGAGGCGCACAAGAGCTGGATGGAGAATAGGAGCGTTAATCCACAACGTTTGCCCGGATTGGATATTCACACCCACGCGGACGATAAGTTCCGCATATTTATCAAGATTACGTTCAAAGGTCATAGAAATCCTCCTTTTTTCTATAGCTTGCTAGCAGTTTATCGTGGAGTTTGTAAACTGTCAAATAATTTTTACCGTCGTTCTTTCATGAAAGTGCTAGGGTTAGTGCCATGCCATTTGCGAAATTGGTTGGTGAAGTGATTATAGTTTTGAAAACCAACGTCATAACAGACGTCCGAAGCGCTTCGCTGCGTATGCTCAAGCAGGAGAGCGGCCTGCTGAATCCGCATTCGATTGAGGGAATCAATGATGGAATAGCCTGTGCTGGCTTTAAAAAGATGAGCAAGCCGTGATGGGGAAAGCCCGACATGCTGGGCTAATTCTTCGATGCGGACGGGCTCGCGCATTTGCTGGGATAAGAGGTGGAGGACCTCTTCAATGCGAGGGTCCATGGTACGGCTTGTTTTCTGCGCCATGATGAGCAGGATTTCCCGCAAGGAGGAAAGGATCAGCTCAAACCAGTATTCCCCACGCTCTCTGGAATCCTGCAGGATGCGCGCGAAAGCTTGATAGATGCGTTCTCGGAGCGACTCGCTTTCTATAGTGAGGAAGAGATGATCTTCCTTAGGAAGCAGATTCGTTTCTGCGAGGATGGACGGAAAATGAGCCCAAACAAAGTGCCAATGATGACTTTTCCTCGTACCGTAATGCTGCGGTGTTCCTGGAGCAAGCAGCGTGAGATCCCCTGCTCGGCAGCGCCTTTCTGTTCCGCCATATTTGAAGTAACCTTCCCCGTCTAACGTGAAGCAAAGTAGCCAATCATTACGTCCTTCAGGGCGAATGGTGACATAAGAATCCGATTCACTGAAATGCCCCGCCAAGAAAGTGTTTGCTTCGATATTCATGAAGATTGCTCCTTCCTGAGAGCTTGATGCTGATTGAATTAAGTATAACAGAAAATAGCAGGATTGTAGGATTAATTAGCAGCATTCTTACTTCTGTGAGAGCGCTTTATTCGGTATGCTGAAAGCAGGAAGAATACAAGATAACTTGGAGGGAAGATAGAATGTCCAAAACATTGCTTAAACTAACCATAGAGCAAAAACAGCATTTTGAACGTGAAGGTTATTTGATTGTTAAAGGCTTATTTTCAGCGGAAAATTTGACCGAAATCGATGCCACATTTGAAGAGATTTCGATGCAGACGGTACCGGGATATTTTGAACCTGATCTGCAGGCAGATGCCTCCGACCCTCTGAAGCGTTACCCGCGTGTCATGCATCCGCACCGTTTCAATGAGACGGCCAAGAAGTATATGCTGCATCAGCCGGTGATGGAGGTGTTAGCTGATTTGTATGAGGAGGAAGCACTAGCTGCGCAAAGTATGTTCTATTACAAACCGCCAGGCTCTCGCGGTCAAGCGCTGCACCAGGATAACTTCTACTTGCAGGTTGAGCCTGGCAACTGTATTGCCGCATGGACAGCTATAGATGCCGCAGATGAGCAAAACGGCGGTCTACTCGTCGTGCCAAAAACGAATACGTTGGATCTTTCTTGCCCGGATCTTGCAGACGCCAAAGAATCGTTTACGACGCATTATGTGAAGCCGCCAAAAGACGAAAAGGCAATGCCTGTCGTCATGGATAGAGGCGATGTGCTGTTTTTTAACGGCAATCTGATCCACGGCTCGTATCGCAACAAAACGAAAGATCGCTTCCGCAGGGCGTTCATCTGCCATTATGCCAATGAATCCGCTACGCATATAAGCCAACATTATTGCCCTTTGTTCCGGCAAAACGGCGAAGCCGTCGATCTGGAAAATAACCCTAGCGGCGGACCTTGCGGGAATGAATTCGAAGCGGCTTATCCGCATTAAGGCGATATAATAAGCAGATAAATTAGGGACTGTTCCTCGACCAAATACGGGTCAGGGGGACGGTCCTTTTTACATTGCGGCTAGGAATTCATTTATTTAGTATGGAAAATTTTCAATTGTTTACAATAGGGGAGGGGTGATTGAATTGACGATGCAGGGATGGATTGCGGGTCTCATGCTTTTGATGCAGATGAATGAAATGGCGGATCAGACAACCAAAGATGGAAGTTCTCAAATTCAAGCGAATGTGCAGCGTGAGGCTTACAGAGTTGATTATGTTGATGTGCCGTTGATCAATAATGAAAGATTAGATCGTCTTGTGACCGAAATGGAGAAGAAAGCGTACCGGAAGCCTGTCAACGCGACGATTAGCGATGCGGGAGGAATTGTGAAAGAAATTCCAGGAGCGCAGTTGAATCGGCGTGCCTTCGTGGAACAATTTTACAAGCAATTTTACAGTGAAGGACCTTTGAAATTCGATGTTCCCGTGCTGACTATTTATCCGAAAGTAGATAGTGAGCTGCTTGCTAGCATCCGAGTACATCCAATCGGCTATTATGTGACGTATTTTAATTCCAATAATAAGCACCGTTTTACGAATATTAAGCTCGCTACTCAGGCGATTAACAATTACGTAGTTCTCCCGAACGAAACGTTCTCTTTTAACCGGGTGGTTGGTGTTCGTACGCGTGGAAAAGGTTATATGCCGGCCAAAGTCATTGTTAGAGGAGAGTTTTCCGAAGGGATTGGCGGCGGTATTTGTCAAATTTCTTCGACCCTTTATAATGCGGTGGATCGCGCAGGACTTACGATTGTAGAAAGGTACTCGCACAGCAGATCTGTACCCTACGTACCTTCAGGAAGAGACGCGACGGTGAATTGGGGTGGACCGGATTTTAGCTTCAAAAATAACTATAATCAGCCGATCCTCATCAGAGCGCAGGCTTTGCCGGGCAGAGTCTATGTCAGCATCTACTCCTCTGAGTTGATTAATCATAAGCCGCGGCACGTCCCGGGCGCTTCCAAAGCTATACCGGAAGAAATAACGGCGGGTGCAGACGCAGAGAATTCAAATTCGTAGACTTTGAGAGGTCAATATATGCATATTTCGCAAAATTAAAGCAAAAAATCACAAGACTTCACTCCCACCTTCGGCTAAAATAAAGGGCAGATCATTCAGGTCGAGAAAGGTGGAAATTCGCTTTATGAAAACGTTTTTAGATGAAAACTTCCTACTTACTAATGAAACCGCTGTTCATTTGTTCCACGAATATGCCAAAGATCTGCCGATTATTGACTATCACTGCCACTTGAGCCCAAAAGAGATTTATGAAAATAAACAATTCAATAACATTACGGAAGCTTGGTTATACGGCGACCACTATAAGTGGAGAATGATGCGCGCTAACGGCGTTGAGGAGAATAAAGTTACTGGAGAAGCTAGCGATTATGATCGTTTCGTTGCTTGGGCAGGTACGCTGCCAATGGCAATCGGCAACCCGCTTTACCACTGGTCCCACATGGAGCTTCGTACATACTTTGGTGTGAATGACCTGATCAATGAACAGAATGCGCCTGCCATTTGGGAAAAAGTGAACGCGAAGCTGGCTGAAGGCGGTTCACGCGCCAGAGACCTGATCACGAATTCCAAAGTAACCGTAATCTGCACGACGGACGATCCGGTTGATTCCTTGGAGTATCACATCAAAATCAAAGAAATCAAAGATTTCCAAACCCAAGTGCTGCCGTCTTACCGTCCTGACAAGGCGCTCGAAATCAACCGAGCTACGTTCCTCCCGTGGATCGCTCAACTGGAAAAATCGGCTGACATCACGATCTCTTCCTATGATGACCTGCTTGCAGGACTTGAGAGCAGAGCTGAATTCTTTCATTCCGTGGGCTGTAAAGTGTCTGACCATGCTTTGGATTACGTGCCTTTTGCGGTGGCGACCAAAGAAGAAGTTGAACAGATTTTCAAATCGGCCTTGGCTGGTAACGCAGTTAGTCTGGAAGATGAGAAAAAATATAAAGCATTCACTTTGTTGTTCCTAGGCGGCGTTTATAAAAAGCTGGATTGGGCGATGCAGTACCATATCAACGCGTCCCGTAACAATAATGGACAAGCTTTTGCAACACTCGGACCGGACACTGGTTTCGATTCCATCAACGATAGCGCTGTAGCTAGCGCGCTTACTGGTTTGCTGTCTTCCCTGGCTGTAGCGGATTCGCTGCCAAGAACGATCCTTTACTCATTGAACGCACGCGACAATGAAATTCTTGCTTCGCTGATGGGCAGCTTCCAAGGCGACGGGATCCCGGGCAAAATCCAGCTTGGCGCCGCTTGGTGGTATAATGACACAAAAGACGGCATGGTTTCGCAGATGAAATCGCTCGGCAATTTCGGTTTGCTTGGCCGTTTCGTCGGAATGCTCACCGACTCCAGAAGCTTCTTGTCGTACACGAGACATGATTATTTCCGCAGAATTTTGTGCAACATGATCGGCGAGTGGGTTGAAGATGGCGAGTTCCCGAACGATGATCAGCTGCTCAAGCAATTGGTTCAAGGCATTTCCTATAATAACGCGAAACAATATTTTGGGTTTTAAATGAAAAAGGCTTCCCACAAGTAGAGTTATCTGCTTGTGGGGAGCCTTTTTTGGTTTTGGTGGATGCGCGGCTTGGCGTGCTTGTGAGCAGCTGCGGGAAGAGGGCAGTGAGGCATGGGCCGCGAACTGGCGGGCAGTATAGCGTCCAGCTACTAGTAAGCGTAAGCAGCAACCACGAAGCGACAACAATGTGCAACGAGCGATGAGCGACCAGCAACTCAAAACAACTAGTCACAAGCCATACTCTCAAGTAGCATCCACCAATACCACTTTTTCCATTTATTCTCATCTAATCTCCATCCATTCGCATCCAACACGATCCACCTGCCCACTACTGGCTCAACCGCATCAACTTCCGACACTCAAGCGGCGTCTGTGAGGTGACCTGCTTAAAAACGCGGCCGAAATGGGCGACACTATCAAAACCCGATTGCTCCGCAATGTGAATCACCTTCAGCTTCGTTTCTCTTAGCAGCCGCTGAGCTTCCCGAATCCGCACATTGTTCAAATATTCAACGAATGAGAAACCCGTCGTCTCTTTAAAAGAACGGCAAAAATAGCTGGGACTGATATAAAACGTCTCCGAGATCGAAGCAAGCGTCAGCCGATTCCGATAATGCTCATTGATAAAGGCCACAATCTCGAAAATTTTGGGATTGTGGGATTGTGGCGCGTGATCTTGAGCCGTGCTGATCTTATCAGTCAGGCGCGAGCAGAAGATCAACAGCTGCGTAAACAATGCGCGGCTGTTTAATTGCCAACCACCGAGCGCTTGCTGCTGTTCCCGAAGCAGTTGAAACAGCAGATTCTCAACCAGGGTACGATTCGTACCGTTCAGCGAGAATACATGCTGTTTTTGCACAAAAGGCACAAGCAGGTGCGTGGACGCATCCTCACCAATAGAGCGAATCCATCTATCATCGAAACTGAGCAAAATACGCTCGTGAGTCTCGGCATCGACATTTCGCGTTTTGTGCAGCTGATTTTTATCGATAAAAACGAGATCGCCTTCTTGGATGAAGTACGAACGATCTTGTATAAAGTAGTAGCGTTTGCCACTCAGCAAATAGTAGATTTCATAATGATCATGGAAATGATTCACTTGCATGGAGTAGGGCCGATCTCTGCGCAGTCTTTCAATTTCATATTGGATCACAAGGGCCACCTCTTCGATCACTCAAACTAAAATGTACTGTTATTATAGCAAAATATGCAAAGATTGAAAGACATTAGATAAGATTTGATTAGAAACACAGCAAATATTGTATTAATCTTGAGGTAAGAAAACTTATTCTCGAGAGGGGCTTAACCGGTTATGAAAAAACGTTATGCAGTCGTCGGCACCGGAGGACGGGCCGAATTTTTCTATGGCGCTATTGTAAGGGATTTCCAAGATACATCTGAACTGGTTGCAATCTGCGATATTAATCAAACGAGAATGGATTTTACGAACGGTTTGCTGCAAAAAAAATATGAATATAAGGCTGTACCCACTTATAAAGCGCATGAATTCGAAGAAATGATCCGTAGAGAAAAGCCGGATTATGTCATTGTAACTTCCGTTGATCGCACGCACCACACGTACATTATTAAAGCGATGGAGCTAGGTTGCGATGTTATTTCGGAGAAACCGATGACCGTGGATGAAGAGAAGTGTCAAGAGATTCTCGATGCGATCAAGCGGACAGGTCGTCAGCTTCGCGTAACCTTCAATTACCGCTATGCACCGCACAATACGAAAATCCGCGAGCTGATTATGGATGGAACCATTGGTGACGTTCACTCCGTGCATTTCGAATGGCTGCTTAATACCCAGCATGGCGCGGATTATTTCCGCAGATGGCACCGGGATAAGCGCAATGGCGGCGGTCTGCTCGTGCACAAATCGACGCATCATTTTGACCTTGTGAACTTCTGGTTGGGAACGCGTCCTGAAACCGTTTATGCAATGGGCGGATTGATGTTCTACGGTAGAGAAAATGCGGAGAAACGCGGAGAAACCAAGTTCTATCAACGTGCGACAGGCAATGAGAATGCGAAGGATGATCCTTTTGCGCTGCATTTGGATAAAAACGAGCACCTCAAAGGCTTATATTTAAATGCGGAGCATGAAGACGGTTATCAGCGCGATCAAAGCGTCTTCGGCGACGGTATTAACATCGAAGATACGATGGGCGTTATGGTTCGCTACAAAAATAAAGCGATTCTGACCTACTCTTTGAATGCTTACATGCCATGGGAAGGCTTTAATGTGCATATTAACGGCAGCAAAGGCCGTATAGAAATGAAAGTCGTTGAGCAATCGTACGTCAATTCCGGCGGTAAAAAAGAAGACGAAGGTGCTTTGAAGGAGAAAACGATCAAAGTGTTCCCTATGTTCGCAGCGCCTTATCAGGTTCAAATCGAAGAAGGCGTTGGCGGTCACGGTGGCGGAGATCCGGTGCTACTTCGCGATATTTTCGAAAAAGCATCAGACGATCGCTTCCAAAGAGCAGCTTCTCATGTGGATGGTGCTATGTCCATTCTTACAGGCATCGCTGGCAACATTTCACTGCGCACAGGACAACCCGTTGCCGTGGATAAGTTAGTCACTTTTTAGCAAATGAGAGTGAGGCGACGGTATGTGGAATCCAGATGCCATCATGGAGAATCTCTATCTCTCCTATGAGCAGAAACGTCAAGCGCAGATGAGGGAAGAGAGCGCTGAGCAGACTAGGGAAAGGCTTAAGCAAGGGCTGGCCAGTTCGTTGCAGATAGGTTTGATGACGAAGGATGAGCTTCGCCCTGTTCTCCTTGAGCGTGTCGAACGGAAGGATCATATTCAGGAGCGAATCGAATTTGGGACGGTGTCGGGATTCCGTGTCCCTGCTTACGTGCTGATCCCCAAGGGGAAAAAGGAGAGATCAGCCGCAGTCCTTGCCCTGCATGGGCATGGCTATGGCAGTAGGCAGATATCGGGTATGCATGCGGATGGCACCGAAAATACCGGAGAACCGGATTCTCATGGCAATTATGCGCTTGAATTAGTGAGACGCGGCTTTATCGTCATGGTGCCGGAAATTATCGGTTTCGGCGATCGAAGGTTGGCTGAGGAACTGAAGGATGGGAAAGTTGGCAACTCCTCTTGCCAAGCACTTGCTTCCCATCTGATGCTGTACGGCATTTCACTCGCAGGGCTGCGCGTGCGGGAAGCGCAGCGGGCCATCGATTATCTGCTGACACGCGAGGATGTCGAAGGCGGCAGCGTAGGCTGCTTTGGCTTCTCAGGAGGCGCCTTAGTTGCTTCTTACGCAGCGGCTTTGGATGAACGCGTCAAGGCTACCGTGTTATGCGCATTTGCGAATACGTTCAAGGGAAGTATTATGCATCTTCGGCATTGCATCGACAACTACTTGCCAGGCGCGCTGGCCTATGCGGAGCTGCCTGACTTAATAGGGTTAATTGCACCGCGTTCGTTATTCATTGCTTCTGGCAGGCAGGATCGGATTTTCCCGGTTGCTACGGTGGAAGTGGCGATTGAGCAGTTGAAGGCTGAGTTTACGAAATTTGGTGCGGCTGAGCGGTTGGGATTCCATTTGTATGAAGGTAAACACGAAGTAAATGGGAGTCAGGCGTATCCTTGGCTTGTTGAGGCTATGAGTAAAGAGCTGTCCGGTTATTAACCGGCGGCTCTTTTTGCTTTCTATCGCTATCGTTCTATGCTACCCTTTAGGGAGAGTTAACAAGGTGGTGTGCCTCTTTTGAAAAGAATATTAATTACAGGATATAAAGCATCAGAGCTAGGCATTTTTTCATTAAAACATCCAGGCATTGCGATTATTAAAAAAGCGATTCAAAAGAGACTCACTCCGCTGATTGAAGAGGGACTTGAGTGGGTGGTTGTCAGTGGCGGATGGGGTGTCGAGTTATGGGCGGCGGAAGCCGTTCTTGACCTTAGAGCCAGCACCTATCCAGAGCTCAAATTGGCCGTAATCACGCCTTTTTTGGAGCAAGAAGAGAAGTGGAGCGACGATAAAAAGAATAGCTACACGAGCGTTATAACTCGGGCTAATTACGTAAATAGCATCACGAAAACGAAATATGAGGGACCTTGGCAGTTTAAGGAACGGGACAAGTTCCTGCTGCGTAATTCGGACGGCATACTTCTTGTCTATGATGAGGATACAGAAGGGTCTCCGAAGTTCATGAAACTGCAAGCTGCCCAGATTGCGGCTAATCACGACTACCCAATCATCACGATTAATGCCAGCGATTTGCAAAATGTCGCCGAAGATGAACAGGATGTTGAGCACGGCGATCAGTGGGGGGACATGGAAGCCAAGCATCCAAATGCTCCCGCTGATTATGAGGAAATTTAAGAATTTTGCCTTTTACGCACGGGCGGCTTCTGGCAGCATGTCGACAAAAGCGCTCAATGAACTGCTAATAAAAGCATCCTTGCGCGTGATAAATTCCGTTTTGATAAAACGGTAAGGCTCTGGAATCGCAAAGGTGCGGATTAAACCTTCCCTTTCTTGTTTCTGTATGACAGCTTTGGGCATGAGCGAGATCCCCAGTCCCGCGGATATTCCCCCAATAATGGCTTCAAGCATACCGAATTCCATCATGATTGGTTGTGTTTTGCCAATGGACTGTAGCCACTGATCCAGAACGTCGCGATAGGAACAGCCTGTATTGAAGACAAGAATAGGCTTCGTCAAAGCTTCGGAAAGTGTGGCAACGCCAGGACCGGCAGCGACGACCAATTCCTCTTCATATGCCTGAGTGGACTGCAAGTCAGGATGTGTACAGGAACAACCGATGAAAGCGCCATCGAGCTCATAGTGAAGTACTTTTTCAATCAAAAATTGCGTATGCCCAGTAGTTAAAGAGAGCTGTACATTAGAGTGCTGCTCGTAGTAAGAGGCAAGCAGTTTGGGGAGGCGGACCGCTGCAGCGGTCTGTGTGGAGCCAATCAAGAGCGGACCGCTAGGTTCACCTGTTGAAGAAAGTGCCAGGAACGCCTCATCGAGCAGACCGACGATTTTATCTGCATATGTCAGCAAGGTTTTACCGCTAGAAGTTAAGGACATGCCTCGATTATGACGGGAAAAGAGGACCGTTTGCAGTTCAGATTCCAACTGTTGAATCCGAGCGGTAATATTGGATTGTACGTAACCGAGGCGTCCCGCAGCTTTGGTAACGGAACCCTCCCGGGCAACCATTTGAAACACTCGCAAATCTGAGCTTTCCATCGTTATGATCCTCCTGTGCGTATATTTGAATGTCTTTGATATCATTAATTGTGATTTCAAATATCTTTAGCAATCATTATACATAATTCCAACCCTCCTTTACAATGAGATCATCTTGTTGATAGGGAGGTTTTTTAAGATGAACAAATATAAATATATAGCTCTTATTCTTGTCACAACATTTGTGATGGGGGTCGCTTTTCCCGTAGGTAAGGTCGGGCTCGATTATTCGACGCCGTTCTTTCTGATGGGTATCCGCTTTGCTCTAGCTGGAGGAATTTTAGCGCTCATCGTGAGGAAAAAGCCACGGCCCTCCAGTTTGAAAATGTGGGGGCAAGCGGGCTTGATCGGCTTATTGCAATCAGCGGGTGTGATGGGCTGCGCCTATTACAGCATGCATTGGATTAGTTCAGGTGAGTCTTCGATCATCACTTGTACGAACCCTCTGCTCGTAATCGTCTTAGGCACTTTCCTGACAGGAGCCAAATATCGAGGGCGGCAATGGCTCGGTGTAGCGCTTGGTTTCATTGGAGTGGTCGTTACCTTCGGACTACAATTGAACTTCCAGGCAGGCATGTTGATCGGCTTTCTCGGTGCCATATTTTTTGCTGCATCTACGTTGCTCATTAAACAGTGGGGAGCTAGTTTCGATATGACGGTGCTGGCCGCGTATCAAATGCTTGCGGGAGGCATTGCGCTTCTTCTTCTGGGAGCGGTGACTGAACATCCGCATTTCTCCTTTACGCCGACGTCTGTAGTCGTAATGCTCTGGCTTGTCATTATGGGGTCAATTGTGCAATTCTCCTTATGGTTTTATCTGCTTCGCAGCGGAGACCCTGCCAAAACGAGTGCATTCTTGTTCTTAGTTCCCGTGTTCGGGCTGCTCTCTAGCTGGCTGCTGCTTGGTGAGAAGGTCGCTTGGTATGTCGGTTTGGGCGGTGCTTTTATTTGTGTGGGCATCTTTTTGGTGAATTGGGAGGGGAAGGCGCGCTCGGGAGAGCGATTGGTGCGAGCTCGGTAATGGGAACCCACCACTGAGCCATCCATAAAGGCCGTCTCGTGCCCACCGCGCGCGAAACCAGCCCCTGAGAGTGCCGAAAAGGCCCTCTCAGCAGCGAAAACCAGCATTCAGCGGGGAATCCACCGCTGAGCCGTCCTTAAAGGCCGTCTCGCGCCCCCCGCGCGCGAAACCAGCCCCTGAGAGTGCCGAAAAGGCCCTCTCAGCAGCGAAAACCAGCGTCCAGCGGGGAATCCACCGCTGAGCCGTCCTTAAAGGCCGTCTCGCGCCCCCCGCGTGCGAAACCAATCCCTGAGAGTGCCGAAAAGGCCCTCTCAGCAGCGAAACCAGCGTCCAGCGGGGAATCCACCGCTGAGCCGTCCTTAAAGGCCGTCTCGCGCCCCCCGCGAGCGAAACCAGCCCCTGAGAATGCCGAAAAGGCTCTCTCAGCAGCAAATATTCAAGTTTCATCGGAATTCATCCAATGAGAGCTCGTAGAGGACATGGTGTTTGCTGTGTCTACTACGACCCTTACAGAGGGAGGGAACTACACGCCGCTATTTTACAGAAAAGCTGCATTTTCCACCAGTCAGGGGAACTACGGTCTGCTATTTTGCCAATTTCACCCTTAAAGCGTGACATGGAGGGGAATAAGATCCTGTAGTTCCGCTCAGAGAGGAAATAGCTTGTTTCCCTCTGAATAGGGGACTCAAGTTCCCCTAAAATGAGCACTAGCGGGGTTCACGTTAGGTTTCTTTAAATTTGTTATTGGCAAATGAGACGGGAGTTGGTTGTATGGAGATTAGAGTGTGAGATGGTGGAAGGTTAGTAAAAGTAGCTAACACCAATGCCTGACGGAGTTTGATCCGTCGGGCTTTTTATGTTGGTCTTCGAAGATGCGATGAGCCTCCTCAAATGAGGTGTTTACCGTTCTTTTCAACAAAGAAAAACAAAGATAAAAATAATGATTCAAAAATAAACAAAGATGTGGTACGATAAATCCATCAAAAACAAACACATCATGGGATGTGAAGAGGAGAGACTTTGGGCAGCGCTCAGAGATCCCTATACTAGGAGGATACTTATGGTTGCGAATTTGTGGGAAGCAGAAAAGGCGAACAACGTATCAAAAGGCGTAGAGGAATTGGTTTACCGCTCCAATTTACTAGGAACAGATCGTGCTGTTGCGAACTGGGGCGGAGGTAATACGTCCTACAAAACAATCGAAAAAGATTTCCGTGGTCGTGACGTTGAAGTGATGTGGGTCAAGGGAAGCGGTTCTGACCTTGCGACGATGAAAGCAAAGAATTTCACAGGTCTTCGTATGGAAGACATTCGTCCTTTGTACGAAAGAGACGAAATGTCCGACGAGGAAATGGTTGCTTACCTTGTGAACTGCATGATCGACAGCAAACATCCGCGTGCTTCTATTGAAACACTTTTGCATGCATTCTTGCCGTTCAAACACGTAGATCACACGCATCCGGATGCGATTATCTCGCTATGCTGCGCACACAATGGCCGTGAGCTGGCGAAAGAAATCTATGGCGACCGCTTCGTATGGGTACCTTATGTACGTCCTGGTTTCACACTTTCCAAAATGATTGCTGAAGGCGTAAGAAACAATCCAAATGCTGAGCTAGTATTGATGGAGAAGCACGGTCTGGTCACTTGGGGCGAAACGTCCGAGGAGAGCTATCTCAAAACACTTGCAATCATCAATGAAGCTGAAAGTTTTATCGAAGCGCGGGTTAATGTGGACAACTTGTACGGCGGTTCCAAATATGAGTCTCTTTCCGATTCCGAGCGCAACGACATTTTGGCGCAAGTACTGCCAACGGTTCGCGGAGCTGTAAGCAAAGAGAAGAAAATGATCCTCACCGTGGACAGCGCTGACGATGTAGTGAAGTTCGTTAACAGCAAAGATGCAGCCATTCTGTCTCAAGTAGGCGCAGCTTGCCCGGATCACTTGGTCCATACAAAAATGAAGCCGCTATACATCGACTGGAATCCGAATTCCCGTGATGCTGCTTCCCTGACGGAAGCTTTGCAAGCTGGTATTGCTGCATACAAAGAAGAGTACAAAGCGTACTTCGAGCGCAACAAAAATGAAGGCGATGTTATTTTCGAAACGGCTCCTCGCGTTATTTTGATCCCAGGTATCGGGATGATTAACACAGGCAAAAGCTGGGCTATGGCGCAAGTCAGCGGCGCGCTTTACCACCGTGCAATCTCCGTTATGAGAGGCGCTACAGCCCTTGGAACTTTCGTTTCCTTGAGCGAAAATGAGTCTTACAACGTAGAATACTGGCCGCTTGAATTATACAAATTGACACTTGCACCTGCAGAAGCGGAATTCTCCCGCAAAATTGCCTTCATCACTGGCGGCGCGGGCGGAATCGGCAGCGTAACAGCTCGTCAATTCCTCAAAGAAGGCGCACATGTTGTGCTGGCGGACTTGAATCTAGAAGGCGCGCAGAAATTGGCGGCTGAGCTGAACGAGCAATACGGCGAGAACAGAGCCATTGCTGTAAAAATGGATGTAACGAAAGAAGAAGAAGTGGAAGCGGCTTACCGCGATTCGATCCTTAGCTATGGCGGTATTGATGTTATCGTGAATAACGCTGGTCTAGCGACATCAAGTCCATTCGATGAAACGTCCCTTAAAGAGTGGAACCTGAACATGAACGTGCTCAGCACAGGATATTTCTTGGTAGCTAGAGAAGCTTTTAAAATTATGAAAAAGCAAAATGTTGGCGGCAGCATGGTATTCGTCGGCTCCAAAAACTCGGTGTTTGCAGGTAAAAATGCCTCTGCTTACTCAACAGCGAAAGCGGCTGAAATTCACTTGGCACGTTGTATCGCAGCTGAAGGCGGCGAATACGGTATTCGCGTGAACTCCGTACTACCGGATGCGATTCTCCAAGGTTCCGCAATTTGGAATTCCAACTGGCGCAATGAGCGCGCAGCGGCTTACGGCATTGAACCCGATCAACTCGAAGAGCACTACCGCAAAAGAACGACATTGCTTGTTAACATTTTCCCGAAAGACGTTGCAGAAGCTATCGTATACTTCTCATCTTCCAAGGCAGAGAAAACGACAGGCTGCATGATAACCGTTGACGGTGGCGTTCCGGCTGCATTCACCCGCTAATCCGTACCATATCCATAAGGAGGCTATTATCCGATGAGTGATAAAGCATATGCACTGTTTGAAGAACAGCAAGCAAGTAGAGGTATTGATCTAGCTGCTGTAAAAGCCAAGCTGAAAGCCCTCAAAGTTGAAACTCCATCCTGGGGTTACGGGGATTCTGGAACTCGCTTCAAAGTGTTCAAGCAAAACGGCGTGCCACGCAACCCTTTTGAGAAATTCGAGGATGCTGCGCAGGTTCATAAACTGACGGGTGTTTGCCCGTCGGTGGCGATTCACATTCCTTGGGATAAAGTGGACGATTACGCGAAGCTGAAACAGCATGCAGCTGATTTAGGCGTTTCTATCGGTGCGGTTAACCCGAACCTTTTCCAAGAAGATGATTATATCTTCGGAAGCGTGACGAATTCGAACGCAGCGATTCGCCGCAAAGCGACGGATCATTTGCTGGAGTGCGTGGACATCGCCAAAACCGTTGGCTCCGATGTCCTGAGTCTCTGGTTCGCAGACGGTTCCAACTACCCAGGTCAAGTTGACATTCGCGCTCGCAAAACTTGGATGTATGAGTCGCTCAAAGAAATGTACAATGCAATGACGCCTAACATGCGGATGTTGATTGAATACAAATTCTATGAGCCAGCCTTCTACCACACGGATTTGGCGGATTGGGGCATGGCGTTCAACATGGCGAACAAATTGGGTCCTCAAGCAGAAGTGCTTGTAGACACAGGCCACCACCCGCAAGGCACCAACATTGAGCATATCGTGACTTATTTGTTAGATGAAAATAAACTCGGCGGCTTCCACTTCAATTCCCGCAAATATGGGGATGACGATTTGATCGTAGGCTCCGTGAATCCATACGAATTGTTCCTGATTTTCTACCAAATCATTGATGCCGCGAACGATAAAAACCCGCAAATCCGTCAGGCGGCAAACAACATTGCGTATATGATTGATCAAAGCCATAATATCGAGCGCAAAATTCCAGCGATGCTGCGTTCTGTGCTGAACGTTCAAACGCAATATGCAAAAGCTCTTCTCATCAACCTGGATGAAGTGAGAGATGCGCAAGAACGTCAAGACGTTCTTGGTGCGGAAGATGCGGTTCGTAAAGCTTTCGAATTCGACGTCACACCGCTGCTGCAAGCTGTTCGCGAAGAAATCGGCGTGCCGGTTGATCCGATGAAAGCTTACCTGGAAAGCGGCTACGACGAAAGCATTAACGTGCGTGGTAAAGGCGGTGCGAGCTGGTGAGTAAACCCTCAAGCGTTCTGGCCTTTGATTTGGGAGCAAGCAGCGGCAGAGCGATCGTCGGACGCCTTGATTCTGAAGCGGGCCAAGTGACGATCGAGGAGATTCACCGCTTTCCGAATGATCCAGTGAAGGTGGGCGACCATCTTCACTGGGACATTCTGCGCTTGTTTCATGAGTTGAAACAAGGCATTTTACAGACGAAGCAGCTAGGTTACACAGATATCGAGAGTTTGGCGATCGATTCCTGGGCGGTAGATTTCGGTCTGCTTTCCAAAAACGGCGAACTGCTTGGCAACCCTTATCATTACCGTGATCACCAGACTGACCATGCGATGGAAAAGGTGTTCGCCAAAGTGGGACGCGAAAAGCTTTATGCCATTACGGGGCTCCAGTTTCTGCAATTCAACTCGATTTTTCAACTTGCAGCAATCAAAGAAAGAAACCCGGAACTGCTGGAACGCGCTGAAACGCTGCTCATGATTCCAGATTTGCTTCGTTATTTTCTAACTGGGGAAAAACATAGTGAATTCACGAACTCTACGACGACACAGCTCTTGAATGCTACAACGAAGACGTGGGATGCAGAGCTTCTTGAGGAGCTTGATCTTCCAACCCGTTTGTTGCTGAGCCCAGTACCTTCAGGTACACGGGTAGGTTCGTTAACTGAGGATATATGCACGGATCTTGATGTTGCTTCCATTCCTGTCATTGCCGTAGGCGAGCATGATACGGCTTCAGCCGTTGTTGCGGTTCCTGCGCTGGACGATCATTTTGCTTTCCTAAGCTGTGGGACTTGGTCCTTGCTCGGAACAGAAACGATGGAACCTGTCCTAACGGAACAGGCTTTAGCTTGGAACTTCACGAACGAAGGCGGCGTGTATGGCACGAATCGTTTGCTGAAGAACATCATGGGACTTTGGTTGATCCAAGAGTGTAAACGAACGTGGGATAAAGAAGGCAAGAACCTCAGCTTTGCCGCTCTCGTCAAGCTTGCTGAGCAGGCGAAGCCTTTCCAATCATTCATCGATCCGGATGATGACATGTTTCTCAATCCGCAGCATATGCCGAAGCAAATTCAGCAATATTGCCGGGATACGCAGCAGGCTGTCCCGCAATCCGAAGGTGAAATCGCACGTTGCATTTTAGAAAGCCTAGCGTTCAAATATCGGTTTGTTCTGGAATGGACCGAGCAGCTGACGGGTGTTACGTACCCTGGACTTCACATTGTTGGCGGTGGCATTCAAAATGAGCTGCTCTGTCAATTCACTGCGAGCGCTACAGGGCGCGAGGTTTGGGCAGGTCCTGTCGAGGGTAGTGCCTTAGGAAACCTTGTAGTACAATGGATAGCATTAGGGTATATCGCGAATTTGCGCGAAGCCAGGAAGCTGATTCGGAATTCGTTCCCGGTCAAAACGTACATCCCCGAGGATGCTGCGGGTTGGCAGGCAGCGTATGCAACATTTTGTCAGGTGGCGTCCCGATCGAGGATGAAATGAGGGAAGACGATGCTGGTAGCGGAAAGATGGCAGAGAATCGTTCAGTTAGTGAATGAAAGAGGAAGCATTCGAGTGACGGAGCTCAGCGAGCTGTGTCAAGTGACGGAAGAGACGATTCGAAGAGATTTGGATCGGTTAGAAAGTGAAGGCAAGCTGATGCGCAGCCATGGCGGTGCCGTGAGCGTGAAGGAAGCGCAGTCGGAAGTGCCTTTCCTGGAAAGGGAAACGGCACATGCCGATTTCAAGAACGCTATTGCGAAGGAAGCTGTATCGCATATTCGCGAAGGCGACAGGATCATTTTGGATGCCAGCACAACGGCTTGGTATATGGCCAAATTGATTCCGGATATGCAGCTAACCATCCTTACGAATTCGATGAAAGTCGCGCTTGAGGTTAGCGGTAAAGAGAAAATCCAGGTGATATCAACTGGAGGACTCCTCTCGCCAAAGTCGTTGTCCTACGTAGGACCACTAGCGGAAAGATCGCTTGACATGTATCACGTCCATAAGCTTTTCCTTTCTTGCAAAGGGGTTCATATTCAACGCGGCATCAGTGAGTCGAACGAGCTTCAAGCGCTAATTAAGCGCAAAATGATCTCTATTGCTGATGAAACGTATTTGCTAGCCGATCACAGTAAATTCGGGATGCAGTCATTGACGCAAGTCGCGGCGTGGCCCGAAATTAAGCATGTAATTACAGACGGACAAACCAATAAGGAGGATGTGGAACGCATTCGGGAAAAAGGTGTTCACGTCATCCAATTAAATAAAGAGTGAAAGACATTGTTCCTTCCATTCTCCAGTATGTTCTCTCTTGTACTGAGGATGGTTTTTTGTATAGCCACCTGCCTCTGTGGGGGGAACGATGCAGGAAGGGAGTCAGCTGCAACATGAAAGTATCGATGTTCATTACGTGCCTCAGCGATCTTGTCTATCCCAAGGTCGGCGAGTCTATCGTTCATTTACTTGCCAAATACGGAGTCAAGCTAGACTTCCCGGCGATGCAAACCTGCTGCGGCCAGCCCGCCTTCAACAGCGGTTACTGGGATGAGGCGCGAGGCTCGGCATTGACCCTGCTCTCGGCTTTTGAAGACAGCGATTTTGTCATCTCGCCTTCGGGTTCTTGCACGAGTATGATTCACCATTATTATCCGAAGCTTTTTGAAAATGATCCTGTGAATCTAGCACGCGCTAATCGGCTTGTTGAGAAAACCTATGAATTCACACAGTTCCTCGTGCAAGTGTTAGGGGTTACGGATGTGGGAGCTGTATTCCCGCACAAAGTGACCTATCATCCTTCCTGCCACGGCAGCCGGCTGCTGGGAGTTAAGGCTGAACCGATGCAGCTGATGCAACATGTTCGCGGCATGGAACTGCTGCCGCTTCCTCATGCCGAGGATTGCTGCGGCTTTGGGGGTACTTTTGCGGTGAAAATGTGCGATATCTCTGGTGCAATGGTATCAGAGAAATCGGACCACGTCCTTGAGACAGAAGCCGAAGTGCTTGTTGGGCTAGACATGGGCTGTTTAATGAATATTGCTGGTAATTTATCGTTTCGAGGAAAGCCTGTCAAGGTGATGCATCTGGCGGAATTATTGGCTGAGGGAGTGAAACTTGCCCATGAGCGAGCATAAACCTAGCGGGACGGTGAAGGATAGATCCAAGATTGCGCTGAACAATGACTTTTTGCGCAATGCGGTGAAATTCACGACCGAACGATTGAAGAATGGGAAGCTGGCTGCGACGGCCGAACATGGCAATTGGGAAGAGTGGCGTGATCGCGGACGAGAAATAAGGTTGCATACGATTGCTCACCTCGACTACTATCTTGGCAAATTTGTTGAAAATGCAAGGGCGCAAGGGGTGCACGTTCATTTCGCTGCCGATGCGGCTGATGCGGTTAGGCTCACGATGCAGATTGCCGAGCACAAGAAGGCGAAAAGCGCTGTGAAGTCCAAATCGATGGTTTCTGAGGAGCTGCACATCAACCGTGCGCTTGAGCAAATCGGCGTAGAAGCTATTGAGACAGACCTTGGGGAATATATTATTCAGCTAGCTGGCGAAACACCTTCGCATATCATTATCCCGGCCATTCACAAAAACCGCTACCAGATCGCTGATCTGCTGTCCGAAGACGCAGGGGAGAAGCTGGAACCCGATACGGGGATTTTGGCCGGATACGTACGAAGAAAGCTGCGTGAGAAATTTCTTGAAGCCGACATTGGGATGACGGGCTGTAATTTTGCCATTGCCGAAACAGGGTCGATGGTGCTTTTTGAAAATGAAGGCAATGCACGGATGGTGAGCACGATTCCTAAGACACAGATCACTTACATGGGGATGGAACGCATCATTCCTACGCTGGACGATCTCGAAGTCATGGCTACGCTGCTGCCTCGTTCGGCTACTGGACAGAAACTGACAGTGTACATGTCCGTTATTTCTGGGCCGCAGCGTCAGCAGGATGGCGATGGCCCTGAGGAGATGCATATCATCATCCTCGATAATGGGCGCTCCCTGCAGCTCGGCGATCCGCAGTTCCAGGAATTGCTGAACTGTATTCGCTGCGGTGCTTGCTTGAACGCTTGCCCTGTGTACCGCCACATCGGCGGTCATGCCTACGGCGGCGTGTACAGCGGCCCTATCGGCGCCGTGCTTACGCCGGCACTGAACAAAAATGTCGACCAGTGGGACGACATCGCCAATGCCTCAAGCCTCTGCGGGGCCTGCTATGAGGCATGTCCAGTCAAAATTCCACTGCACGATATGCTCGTCTATCTGCGTCAGCGTAAAGTTGAGCGAGGCTCGACGGATTTTGTAGAGAAAATGGGAATGAAAGGCTTTAACTTCCTCATGTCCGATGCCAAGCGCGTGAAGGCACTCATTAAGCTCGGTCGCATTGGGCAAAAGCTGCTCGTCCGTGACGGCCATATTAAAGCGCGGATTGGTCCTCTCAAAGGCTGGAACTCGTATCGTTATGCGCCAAGTATGGCGAAGAAGACGTTCCGTGAGTCGTGGAAAGACATCGAACAGGAGCTGGAAGGCACGTTCCCTGAGCTGGATGCTGTCATGAAAGCGCGTATGGAGAAGCTTGTGGCTGATCGCACAAACGGCGGAGGAGGACATCATCATGACTAAATCAGATCCGGCATTCCTGCAGCAATTGCATGAAGAAGCCCTCAAAAAGCAGGAATCCTTCTTTGCTAATATTTCGACGCGTCTGGGTCGAGCGAAACCGCTGCAGAACGCTCCAGCACATCCGATGAAGGGAGCTCCGGCTTTTTGGGAAGACGTGAACCTTCCGCTGGAGGAGCGTATTCAGCTTTTCATGGCGAACTGGCAAAAAGCAGGTGGACACACGTACCGATTGTCAGGCATGGCAGAAGCGGAAGCCTTCATTATTGATTTTATCGCTAAAACGCAGGCGAAGAATCTGATTATCCAGGATCAGCCGGAGCTGGAAATGCTGCGCGCAAGTCTTTCGGCCGGCACGGAAACCAACATCACCGTGTGGAACGCGCAAGGTGCTACCGCCGAAGCCAAGGATGAGCTAGTCGCTAAGGCTGCTGGCGCAGATATCGGTATCGTAGCTGTCGAGCATGCGGTAGCTTACACAGGCTCGTTAGTCGTCACGTCTGACGCTACGCGAGGTAGAAGTGTAAGTCTGCTCCCAACGACGTTCATCGCGATCATCCCCGTGGAGCACCTTCGGACGAAGCTTGGTGAGGTTCTGCGGCCTTTTGACGATCTCGCCTTAGGAGAGCGTCCAGCAGGCATTCATTTTATATCGGGTCCGAGCCGGTCAGCCGATATTGAGAACGATTTGACCATTGGTGTACATGGACCTGGTATCGTTTATGCGTTAATTATTGAATAACGGGACGATGCTGACGTTGCACAATGTTCCGTATAATGTACAAGTTCGAAGTCGGGGACTCACCCTGCTATTGACGCCAAAAGCCAAGGAGCTAAGCGCATTCAAGCCGCTTAGCTCCTTTTTCATGTGCTTATTTAACGAACGTACCATTCCCCCGACACCCAGTCGGTTGATTTCCAGCGCAGTACCTCTGGATTAGCCAGATGCATGATCTCCTTCAGGAAGGACAATTGCTCGAGTTCAGTCATGGGTTTGAAATCCTTGGCGATGGCTAGATTTCTCTCTAGCTGCTCCATCGATTCCATGCCGACGATTGCTGTGGAAATGGGCAAGGAGAACGTATACTGGAGCGCCTTCTCGTACCACGGAGCAAGCTTGCCTAGCGCCATTACTTTCATGCCGATCACGGCAATGCCTTTCTCGTTTGCTTTCGGCAGAAACTCATGTGCGAAGCTGTACACGAGGTGGTCAGCGGCTGAAAGAGCCACAAGCGCGCTATCGAACGGGTAGCGGTCGATGGCTTCGAGCTGAACACGTGGGTTCGTGTGTCCGCTAATCGAGATATGTTTGATCAACCCTTGTTCTTTTGCTTCAATCAGCGCTTCCAGAGCACCGCCTTTGGCAAAACAGTTGTCCAGTTCTTCCATCGTCATAATATTGTGCAAGCGCCATTCTTCCACATGATCCGTTTGCAGCCTTTTGAGGCTCGCTTCGAGCAGTTTCATAGAACCGTCTCTCGTGCGGTCGTTCGTTTTGGTCGCAATCCAAACATCGTTTCTGCGGCCATGCAGCGCTAACGCTTTGCCAAGTCTTTCTTCGGATTGACCTTTGGAATAACTCGGTGCCGTATCGAAATAAGTGATGCCTTCGTCAATCGCACGGTTCACAATCGCAATAGCCTCATCTTCTGTACAGCTGTGCTCGTCTACGATGCGTTGTGCGCCAAAGCTAAGCAGCGGGAATTGCTGCCCCGTCCGGCCGAACATTCGTTTCTCCACGTTCATCTCTCCTTATGTATGAAGATTGCCTGCTTCTTTTCTATCGTTTCCTAAAAGGCTGCCAGATCATACCAACTTCCTTCAGATTTGCTGATATCGATTTTAGCAGGAGTTAGATCTCCTTAAGTATAAATTAGGTAAGAGAGGGACGCCAGATTTCGTGATTCCCCTTTGGTATTCACAAAAAATACATGACTAAAGTCCTATTTTATGCGCCGAAAAAGATTGTAATTTATAGAAATTAAACCTATCATTATGTACATAGACAGTATTTTTGTCGAATTATGGAATGGGTTATACGTGGCTTTTATTATTATAGATAGAGGGAGTCTGGCATATGGAGAAATCATCATTGATTGGCATTGTTTTAGCGCTTATATCGGTTGGTGTGGGCATGGTGTTAAAAGGGGCAAGTTTGGTGGCGTTATTGAACCCAGCAGCTGCACTTATTATTTTCGGAGGAACGGCTTCAGCCTTGTTTATCGCGTTTTCACTAGAGGACATGAAAAAGATTCCGAAATTATTGAAGATTATTTTTACCGAACAAAAATTAATGCCTAAAAAAGAACTCATTAATACCTTTATCGAATGGGTATCCATTACACGTCGTGAAGGCCTTCTTTCACTGGAAAAGCAAGCAGAAGAGCTAGCGGATCCTTTTATGAAAAGCGGGATGCGCCTCATTATTGATGGGAATGATCCTGATTTCGTGCGCGATGTACTGCTTGAGGATATTGCAGAAATGGAAACAAGACATAAGAAATACGCGGGAATTTTTACACAAGCCGGTACATATGCACCAACACTTGGCGTTCTTGGCGCCGTTGTAGGTTTGATTGCTGCCCTTGGGAACTTAAGTGAAGTAGAGAAACTAGGGCATTTGATTTCTGCCGCATTCGTTGCCACGATGTTCGGGATTTTTCTTGGTTATGTTATTTTTCATCCTTTCGCGAACAAACTCAAGCAGAAGTCGAAAAAAGAAGTTGAAATAAAACTCATGGTGGTCGAAGGCTTGCTGTCGATTCAATCAGGAGTATCCGCCAACTCTGTGAAGCAAAAAATGATGATCTTCGTAGCGAATAGCGATCGCGCAGCGTTTGACGAAGAAGAGAAAGGGGACGCGGCGCAGTGAGTAAAAAGAAGAAGCATGAGGAACACGAAGAGCACGTTGATGAATCCTGGCTCATTCCCTATGCGGATTTGCTTACTTTGCTTCTAGCTCTTTTTATCATTCTATTTGCATCCAGTCAGTTGGATTCGAAGAAATACAACTCGATTATGCGGTCCTTAAACAATGCGTTTACGGGAGGAGAAGCGCCTTTCGCGGTATCCAATTTAATCCCGATTGACGACGCGGCGAGCTCCACCAAGAACAACAACAAGAATCAGAACCCGCCTACGAAGGAACAGAGTAATACGGACAGTCAACTGGCTGCCAAGCTGCAGAAGGAAGAAAAAGATCTGGAAGAATTGAAGAAAAGCATGGATGCCTTCATCAAAGAAAATCAGTTGAATGAGCAGTTAACGACGAAGCTTGATAACGAGAAACTGACGATAACGATCAGTGATCGCGCGCTGTTCGATTCCGGCTCTGCAACCATGAAGCAAGATTCTCAGAAGCTGGCTGTTTCCATTGCAGGCATGCTGGCGAGTTACCCAGGCTATCAGGTTGAGGTGGGGGGGCATACGGACAATATCCCGATTCACCGAGCGGATTTTGAAACAAATTGGGATTTGAGCGCCAAGCGGTCCGTTAATTTCATGAAAATCTTACTGAATACTGGTAAAATCGACCCGTCCTCTTACTCCTCAGTTGGCTACGGGGAATACCGCCCGATTGCATCGAATGATACAACGGAAGGCCGCGCCAAGAACCGCAGGGTTGAAGTAAGCATTCTGCGCAACATTAAGGCAACGGATGAGATTGCGAAATAAGTCTATACGGGAGAAAGGCCAAGAACCGATGAAGGGTTCTTGGCCTTTTCTTTATTTATACTTTATTATAAATTTTGCAGGAAGTCCGATTAATTCCTTGAATTCGCGTTTCACCCATTCTGAATAGAGGTAATACTAAATGGAGTAAACTAGTATAATTCATTTCGTAAAGGATGAGTTGCAATGGTATTGAACCTATTTTTAATAGCCTTACTCATATTATTAACCGCTTTTTTCGTGGCTACTGAATTTGCAATTATTAAGCTCCGTCCCAGCCGTGTCGAACAGATGGTACTTGAAGGTAGCAAGAATGCGCTTGCCGTGCAGAAAGTAACAACAAATCTAGACGCCTATTTATCTGCCTGCCAGCTGGGTATTACGATTACAGCGCTTGGCCTTGGTTGGTTAGGTGAGCCTACTGTAGAGAAATTGCTGCATCCTTTATTTGAAATATTAACCATAAGCGATAGCTTGTCACACATCTTATCTTTTGGTATCGCATTTGTCTTGATGACGTACCTTCATGTTGTTCTTGGTGAGCTTGCGCCAAAGTCACTTGCGATTCAAAAAGCGGAACAAATCGCAGTGCTAACAGCACCTATCATTGTTACTTTCCACAAAGTGATGTATCCATTCATTTGGCTGCTTAATGGATCTGCGAATGCTATGATCAAATTGCTCGGAATGAAGCCAGCAAGCGAACATGAAGAAGCCCACTCAGAGGAAGAGATTCGCCTTATTCTTCATGAAAGTTATCAAAGCGGCAAAATTAATAAAACAGAATACGGCTACACAGATAGAATCTTTACATTTGATGAGCTGTTAGCGCGGGAAATTATGATACCGCGGACCGATATGGTTTGTTTATACGCTAACAAATCATTGAAAGAAAATTTGGAGATCATTAAACGTGAGCAATATACCCGGTTTCCTGTTGCCAAAGAGAATAAGGACCATATTATTGGTTTCGTGAATACCAAACAGTTTTTCTTGAATTATGATAATAACCCTAATTTTGATTTTGGATCTCTGCTGCAGCCTGTAATGACTGTGCCTGATGTCATGCCCATTAAGCAGCTATTAAAGAAGATGCAGAAAGAACAGGTGCATATAGCGCTGCTACTCGATGAGTACGGTGGTAGTGCCGGTTTAATAACCATTGAGGACATCCTAGAGGAAATTGTCGGTGAGATTCGTGACGAATTTGATAAGGATGAGAAACGGGATATTGAATCACTGGATACCAATCGATTCTTGATCAAAGGAACCGCGCTCGTTGACGAAGTCAATCATTTTCTTGAAACCAAAATAGAGCATGGAGAAGTCGATTCCATTGGCGGGTGGCTCTATAGTAAACAACCTGAGTTAGAAAAAGGCCACCCGTGGGACTATGGGGATTTGACCTTTATTGTTCGGGAGAGAGAGCAAAACCGTATTCGTAAGATCGAGATTATTAAAAAACTTCCGCAAAAAATATAAGCGATAAGACCAACCAGCATAACGCGGGTTGGTCTTTCTTATCATTGTTCAGATAATCCGAAACGCTAAAGGGGATGATAATAGAAATTCAGTTGCAAAGGAGTAAGACAAATTGGATTCTACCTATGAGCATACACATATCCCGTTAACGACGGTATCAAGCGGAGAAGGGCAAGAAGTGAGCATTGATATTTATTGCTATTGTATTCAGTTCGTTAATATATGTTTGATCGGTAATCCGACCAGTAAGTCGAAGACATGGTTTCTTGTCGACGCCGGGATGCCACATGCCGCAGATAATATTATTCAATTGGCGGAGGATCGTTTTGGCACTATGACGAAGCCACAGGGAATTATTTTGACTCATGGACATTTTGATCATGTCGGATCAATCGCGGAGCTGCTTGAACATTGGGATGTCCCTGTATATGCGCATGAGCAGGAAATCCCATACCTAACAGGCAAAGCGAACTACCCCGAAGGGGATTCAACCGTGAATGGGGGTCTCATTAGTGAACTTTCTCCGTTATTTCCGAATCACGGCATTAATCTTGGGGATCATGTAAGAGCGTTGCAGGCCGATGGAACCATTCCTGGGCTGCCTGGTTGGCAATGGATACATACACCGGGACATACCCCAGGGCATATATCACTCTATCGGGAAAAAGACCGCTCATTAATCGCTGGCGATGCTTTTGTCACAGTGAAACAGGAGTCGCTCTACCGAGTGCTTCTTCAAACGCAGGAAATTAGTGGTCCGCCGAAATATGCTACAACGGATTGGGAAACTGCTGCCGCATCCGTCAAGAAGTTGAATGAACTTCGTCCAAGCTTGGCTGTGACAGGACATGGCACACCGATGCGCGATGAGGAGTTGACGAATCAATTGGCGTATTTGGCTGAGCACTTTGATGAAGTTGCTCTGCCAGAGGAAGGGCGCTTCGTGCATTAGCGCTCTTTCAAGGTGTTAAAGAGGTTCTCCCAGAGTCATCAAGTGACTGAGGGAGAACCTCTATTTTTAAATTTTTGGCAGCCTTTTCTTTTGTTACCCGATGAGTACTGGCTCTTTTTTATCCTTCGAATTTGCGACAGCTGGTTTTGTATCGGCTTCAACATCCCGAGCATGATCAGCAATTTCCTCGACAGTTTCGTCCTTCTTAATTCCTGTAAAATCAGCTCCAACCTGCTCATCTCTGTTATGTCCGTAATCTGCGCTGCCAACCCCATTGCTGTCATTATCGCGATTACCTTCGCCGCCGCTAGTAAGATCAGTACCTGTGTTGTCCTGACCATCCATGCTTACTTCATCGGTTTCGGTTATTTGAAACTTGCTAATCTCCGCGAATAACCGGTCAGCCAATGCGAGAATGTCATCCGACTCTTCAGCAATGCGGCGAATGGAGGCATCCTGCTGAATGGACGTCGAGTTGACTTCTTCCACGCCTGCCGCTGTTTCTTGGGCGATCGCCGCCACGAACTGCACGGATCCAACAAGCTGATCGTTCTTGGAACGTGCTTGTTCGATTTTCGAATGAATGTGCTCAATCTGCTCCTTGATCCCGATCATTGAATGCTCGATACTCTCGAAGGAGCTGAGCGTATCAGCCACACGATGATTCTGGGTAACCGCAGAATCCTTTGCTTCCAAGAGCGAGCTTTGCAGCTCTTGGATTTGTTTCTGCAGCGCTTGTGTAATGCCGCTGATTGTCTTGGACGAGTCGCTGCTCTGCTGCGACAGCTGACGAACCTCATCCGCGATGACGGAGAAGCCGCGGCCGTGCACGCCGGCCCTCGCCGCTTCAATCGCGGCATTTAGGGCCAGGACGTTCGTTTGCGTCGATATCTCCGTAATCGAACGTGTGATGGCGCCAATCTGCTTCGAGCTGGCGGCTAGGGTTTGCATGGCTGCATCGACTTTGTGCAGCACTTCCTGCGACTGTTCGGACGAGGCCTTCAGCGCACGGACATAACCTGTGCCTTGCAGCGTTCCGGCTGCGGCCTCATCGCTCGCTTTTATCATTTCATAGGTATAAGCGGTAATGTCGCGAATTTCTTCTTCCAGCTCTGTAATGATGAGCGAGCTAGACTCCGTTTGCATAGCCTGTTCATCGGCTCCATGTGAAATTTCATTGATCGCTTTCAAGATGTCCGTATTTGCGGACGCCGTAAGCTGAGAGAAGCGGTGAAATTCATGCGAGTGATCACTTAAAGAGGAGGCGATCTGCTTGGTAGCATAAAGCATTTGACGCACCTGGCGAATCATATGGTCGAAGCTTTGGCTGAGTTGACCCAGCTCATCTTTGGAAGTTGCATTGATCGTATGGGTCAAATCTCCTGCCGCGATAAGTGAAACGGCTTTCTGCAGCCTTTGAATAGGACGGATAAATGAACGAATCAATAAGAAAGCGATCAAAACCGTAATCACAAGTACAACTATGGAAGCATACATCATGACCAGACTAGTGCTGTCCAAAGCTTTGGTGGAGGAGACGATAGCCTGATCAGCTGACTCCGCATAGGTCACATAGAACTTATCGACTAGATCAAAGATCACAGTTTTCAGATCCTGAGACTCATTGTACAAGTACATGAGATTGATTTCTAAGTCCTTAGTGCTTGTACCATTATTGACTTGAATCATTTTGGCAGCAGAATCAAAGTTATTAATGTAGTCTACGGAAGCTTGTATTAGCTGGCTGCGCCATTTTTGCTGATCGGGCGTAGCCGCGGTATCACCTATTTTTTTAATATAATCATTGAAAGGTTGGCGTTTGGCATTGTATTTAAATATGTATTCGGGTTTCTTCGAAATCTCCAATCCAGAAGCAATTATGTTCATGTCTTGAACCATTTCTTTTAATTCCAAAGCCATAACTTTCAGCTCGACCTTGTCGTTCTGATCATTCATATGTTGTTTGATTTGACTAACCTGATGAAGATTGAAATAAGCAACAGCCAGAAAAATCAAGAGCACCCCACTGAAACTGACAATTAATTTGGAACGCATGGTCATATTGAAGAAAAATAACCGGCTCACATTCATCCCCCCATAAATAGACAAGATATGACGCGTTTCTTGTTTCTACTTATAAATATAGGAGACTTCTATTAACTAAAGCGTCGAACTGTGTAAATAAGATGTAAAATTAACCATACAACTCTATCGAAAGTCCTATGAAAAAGTTTTACATTACGTTTACGTTTCATGGGTTTGGATTTTACATTCGATTGTTACGATGTATTTGTAAGTTAGTTGCGAGGAACAAACAAGGAAATCGAAACTAACCAGAGAAGCAACATAAAATAAAAGGAGGACATGCTGACTATGTTCAAGTTCATGTCGAAAAAAGGAATTACATTATCTCTATCCGCGGTATTAATGATGGGGTCATTGGTTGGATGCGGAGCAAAAACAGAAACAAACGGAGCTGCTTCCGCAACACCTGCTGCAACTACAGCTGCTACAGCGTCTGCAAAACCTTCTGATACACCTAAAACAGAACTTACTGGTACAATCACTGCTTCTGGTTCAAGCGCATTGCTTCCACTAGTTAAGCAAGCCGCAACTGAGTTTATGGAAAAGAACCCAAAAGTAACAATTAACGTTACAGCTGGTGGTTCAGGTACAGGAATTAAAAACGTAGCTGATGGTACTTCAGATATCGGTAACTCCGATGTTGAGCCAGGTGCTGAATATAAAGATAAAGGTCTTGTTGACCACCAAGTAGCAATCGCTCCTTTCGCATTCATCGTTAACAAAGATGTAAAAGTTGAGAACGTAACAAAACAACAAGCAGCTGATATCTACATGGGTAAAATCACGAACTGGAAAGATGTTGGCGGTAATGATGCGAAAATCGTTCTTGTACACCGTCCAGATAGCTCTGGTTCCCGTACACTTGTAAAAACTATCATTCTTGATAATAAAGATTTCACTAAAGACGGTATTACTCAAGAAAACAGCGGCGCTATGAAAACAGCAGTTGTTGGTCAATCCGGATCCATCGGTTATGTAGATACTCCTTACATCGATGATACAGTTAAAGCATTGAAAATTGACGGTGTTGCTTACTCCGAAGAAAACATCAAAAACGGTACTTACAAACTATTTGGTGTTGAGCACATGTATACAAAAGGTGAAGCTAAAGACCCAGCTAAAGCTTTCATCGAATATATGTCCAGCAAAGAATTCCAAGGTAAACAAGTTCGTGATTTGAAATTCTTGCCTGCTGATTTGCTTAAAAAATAATCGGATTTCACATCAAGAGCGTACGCATCATGCGGGCGCTCTTTTTGCTATGCGAGATGACAAATCATTAAACTTTTACATTGCCTTTACAATTCATTAACGATGCAATGACATTCATGTCCTATCATAACAGTATGACATGTTAGGGCATGTGGTATTAAATAAAGGGGGATTAACCCAGTGAATTCCGTAGCAGACAAACTATCAAATGCGAGTTCAGACAGCAAAAGCCGTCCAGTTGTTTCCAAATGGACCAGAGGACAACATAGACAAGACAGCATCATGCGATGGGTGTTTGTCATAAGTGCTGCTCTTGTTTCGGCGATTATTTTTTCCATCATTGTTTTCGTAGGTATGCAAGGGATCAAGACTTTTCAGGGAGTAAGTCCTCTGGAGTTTTTCTTCTCGACCGACTGGACACCAGGCTCAAATAAATTCGGAGCGTTTCCTTTTTTATACAGCACCCTGCTAATGACGCTTGTTTCCGTAGTCATTTCCGTGCCGCTAGCTTTATCCGGTGCTTTGTTCATGGCCAAAATTGCTCCGAAATGGATGCGTGAAATCATGCGTCCTGCGACTGATTTATTCGTAGGGATTCCTTCGGTTGTCTACGGTTTGATCGGGTTGACAGTCATTATTCCTTTCTTAGGTAAATTAACCGGCGATGTCGCCTACGGCATACTGCCTGCTTCTATTATATTAGCAATTATGATTCTACCGACTATTCTCTCCATCTCAGAGGACGCTATCCGCGCACTTCCTAGCCGTCTGGAGGAAGCATCTCTAGCGCTTGGAGCAACACGCTGGCAAACGATGTGGCGCGTGTTGCTGCCAGCAGCTAGACCGGGTATTTTAACGGCAATTATTCTTGGGATGGGTCGTGCAATTGGAGAAACCATGGCTGTATTCATGGTAATTGGGAACTCGCCACAAATGCCAAAATCGTTGCTGGATTCTACAACGGTGTTAACAACAGCAATTGTCAAGGACATGGGTAATACGAATTACGGATCAACATGGAACAATGCCTTATACTTAATGGCGCTGCTTTTACTTGTAATCTCCTTATCCTTAATCGTCATCATTCGTGTTGTTGCAAAAAGGAGTGAAGTGAAATGACAAGTAAATCAACAGACCGGATTGCTACGGTATATTTTTGGGCATCAGGCATTGTTATCATAGGGATTTTGGCTTGGTTTCTCATTCGGATTTTAGGGGATGGCATTCCTCATCTGTCTTGGCATTTTATCTTCGGAAAGCCAGAAGAGATTAAAGCAGGTGGAGGCGTAGGGCCTCAATTGTTCAACTCTTTCTATGTCTTGTTCTTGTCTCTCTTGATCTCCATTCCAATCGGATTGTTTTCAGGCATTTACTTAGCTATTTACGCACAAAAAAATTGGTTCACGGATCTTGTCCGAATTTCTGTTGAGGCTTTGTCTTCTGTACCTTCCATCGTTTTTGGATTGTTCGGATTCTTGCTTTTCGCCAACTTGCTCGGGCTGAAGTTTTCCATTATCGGCGGCGCGGCGACGGTTGCCTTGTTGAATTTGCCAGTCATGGTCAGGGTTACAGAGGAATCGATCCGCACGGTTCCGGAGTCCTATTGGGAAGCAAGCTTAGCGCTAGGCTCAACCAAATGGCAGGCGATTCGTAAAGTGCTTATTCCAGCAGCACTGCCTAGCTTGATTACAGGAATCACCCTGATTGCAGGTCGTGCATTAGGTGAATCCGCGATTCTTATTTACACAGCGGGGTTATCGGTTTCCCGGTTCTTCCCAGATTTCAACCCGCTGAACATGGGAGAGACGTTATCTGTTCATCTTTGGTATGTCGGGGCTGAAGCACTTGTTCCAGATGCGAAAGAAATTGCTAAAGGAAGTGCCGCTCTGCTCCTGATCGTCGTACTTATCTTTAACCTGTTGGTCAGCATACCAAGCCGAATCCTACAAAAAAGACTTTCCGGGGGGAAATAAACCATGGCGACTTCAACTATGACAAAAACAAAGATCAAAGCAGATAAATTGAATTTATTCTACGGAGACAATCACGCGCTTCACGATATCGACTTGTCGATTGAAAAAGGAAGTATCGCGGCATTGATCGGACCGTCAGGTTGTGGGAAATCAACGTTCCTTCGTACCTTGAACCGGATGAATGATTTGATTGACAGTGTTCGTATTACAGGAAATGTTGCTGTAGACGGTCATAACATTTATGGTTCTGATTCTGATGTCGTTTCATTGCGTAAGCGAGTGGGTATGGTGTTCCAACGCCCGAATCCTTTTCCGATGAGTATCTATGACAATATTGCTTATGGCCCGCGCATTCATGGGATCAAGAAAAAAGCTTTGCTCGATGAAATCGTGGAACGCAGTCTTGTACAAGCCGCGTTATGGGATGAAGTCAAGGACCGTTTGAACAAATCCGCTCTTGGTTTGTCAGGTGGGCAACAACAACGTTTATGTATCGCTCGTTTGCTCGCAGTTGAGCCAGATGTATTGCTGATGGATGAGCCAACTTCTGCCTTAGACCCAATTTCAACATTGAAGGTTGAAGAACTTACACAAACCCTGAAAGATAAATATACGATCATTATCGTTACACACAACATGCAGCAAGCAGCTAGGATTTCCGATATGACATCCTTTTTCTTGAATGGGTACTTAGTCGAAACTGACAAAACAGATAAAATCTTTACTAATCCGAATGATCAACGTACCGAAGATTACATCACAGGAAGATTCGGCTAACCACTACTGGAAGGGGCAACGTACATGGATGCAAGACCCGGGTTTCATCAATCATTAACTTTGTTGCAAAAAGAACTACTCGAGATGGGGGAAAGCGTTAAAGAATTGATTCTAACGTCTGTTAATTCCTTGGCAACGCTCGATGAGAAGGCCGCGCAGCAAGTGATTAACAATGACGATCAGATCGATGATTATTTAACAAGGATTGATGAACTGTCGCTGCGTCTCATTGCTTTGCAGCAGCCTATGGCGAGTGATCTGCGCATTATTGGCACAGCACTGAAAATTGCCATTGATTTGGAACGTATTGCTGATCACGCGGTAGACATCGCCAAAATTACAATTCGCTTCGCAGGCGAAGAACTGGTGAAGCCTCTGGAAACGATTCCCCAAATGGCGAATATCGCCATCGAGATGCTGCAAGAAAGCCTGTTGTCCTACACCGAACGCGATGTTCACCGTGCTGCGGCGTTGGCGGAGAAGGATGATCGTGTAGATAAAATGTACAGCACTGTGATGACAGAGCTGATGGGTATGATGAATTCCGATTATCACCGTAATCGCCAGTTGACTCATTTGCTGCTGGTTGCCCACTTCCTGGAGCGGGTGGCGGATCACACTACGAATATTGGTGAAGGCGTCATTTATATGGTGACTGGGAAGCGTAAAGATTTGAACGTGTAAGGCTGTTCAGACTCATAAAAAGATAGGTTGTCCAAAGTAGTATTTCTACTTTTGGGCGGCCTTTTTAATTTTGGCTAACTAGTGCCTTCTACTTCCTCCCTGTTAGAGAGATTCAAGTTCCCGTAGGTGAGCCTTATCGGAACTCTCGCTAGTTTTCTTGAGATTTTCTGGCAAGATCAAAAAGACCGTAAACCCAAGCGGAACCAGCTTAGTTCTACGGTCTTTCTTGTCCACCCAAGCCATGCACTCTGTTCGCTTAATGCCGCGGAACCTGCTCAGTGGTGCGGGCATCATGCAGTCAACATGATCGATCCTAATTAGGAACGGTTGCATCTTCAGGAATAGGGAAACGAATAAGAAAGGTCGTCCCCTCCGAACTGGATTGGACCTCAATGGAGGCCTTGTGCCTAGCAGCGATGCTATAACAAATGGCTAAACCAAGACCTGTGCCTTCATCCTTCGTAGTGAAGAAAGGGCGTCCAAGCTTCTCCAGATGCTTCTCATCAATGCCTGTCCCTTCGTCCGAAATCAACAAGACGACATATCCGTTTTCTTCGAAGGTTTGGATAGTAAGCGTTCCGCCAATCGTCATGGCCTCAAGCCCATTCATGCACATATTGAGAATAAGCTGCCGCATTTCTTTATCATCGAGGTGAATAACAGGGCAATCTACGAATTGGAACTGAACGTGCTTGCCTGACATGACGGCTTCAGCTTGTATAAGTGGAAGGAGCATTTCGATGATCCGGTTAATTTGATCCGGCTGTTGATGGGATTGTTTATTTTTGGCCAGCGATAAATATTCGGTAATAATTTCGTTAGCTCGATCGAGCTCCTCTAGCATAATCGGAATATACTCTTTTTGCATATTGCGATCGTTTTCACGAAATAATTGCAAGAATCCGCGAATCGTCGTCATCGGGTTGCGAATTTCGTGGGCAATACCGGCTGCCATTTCCCCGACCAGATTCAGCTGAGCTAGGCGAGCCATCTCCGTCTCAAAACGCAAGCTTTCCGTAATGTCGACAGCCACTTGAAGCAAGCAACTCTCATTTTCAATATCGATGATCTCCGTTGAGAGAAGTGCCGTCCGAGTCTCCTTGGATTTGGTTTCATACTTCACTTTGCAGTTATGAATGACCTCATCGCAGCTAGTTGATTCCCCGGAATCCGTTCGTAATAAATCCATATTGGTGCCAATGATTTCGTCGCCATACCCCGTATATTGCTTCCAGCTTTCATTTATTTCGATATAAGTAAGATCCGGCAGACGGCGGATAGCCATCAAAGAAGGGGAGAGCATGAACATCTTCTTGAAATGGTCCTGGGACTTCAGCAGCTTCTCATGGGCATCGACTAGTTCCGTAGTCCGTTCTTCGACCCATTGTTCTAAAAGCGAATTCTGCTGTTTCAGTTTCTCCTCGGCTTCCGCCAGTTTGCGGTTCGTTTCTTCGAGATCAAGCGTCCGTTTGTGCAGGAGCTCGCTTTGATATTTAATTTTCTGGTGTCCCAAGTGCATATTGACGAAAGCATCGACTTTCATACGCAGCATTTCGGGATGAACGGGCTTGAATAAATAGTCAATTGAGCCTACGTGATACCCTTTTAATACGTGCTCAATCGATGTGCTGAGTGCCGTTAAGAAGATGATAGGAATATCCTGACAGGCTTTGCGCTGTTTGATCAGCTCAACCGTTTCAAAGCCGCTAAGTCCCGGCATTTGTACATCCATTAGAATGACAGCGATATGATCGGCGGGTTCCTTTAATAAATATCGAAGAACTTCCTCACCCGATTGCAGAGAAATAACGTCGTAGTGGGAAGAGGCCAGAATGCTATTCAGAGCCAGCAAGTTCTCGTAGCGGTCATCTACCGCCAAGATTTTGACTTGTTGTTCCATTTCAAATCCTTTCCGTGCTTGTACAAGCGCTTGTACGCACCTAGCAATCGTCCTTCTATTTTTTCGTGGCAAAAAGGCAATTCCCTCTTTTTTATTTAAACTCTTTACACACATTTTACATATTGATAATAAAGCCTGCCATTTGGTTTGATAGACTGAGAGTAAACTTAAATGACGCAAGGGATGATGGACATGGGTATTCAGTCAGAAGAGCTCCTCCAATTTTACGATATCATTGAAAAAGGTTCCATATATTCTGTCTATCAGCCTATTGTATCTATGCAAGATGGCCTAGTTATGGGGTATGAAGCACTAATTCGCGGTCCCAAGGATAGTAACTTTCACTCGCCGCTAACTATGTTTCAATTCGCAGAGCAGCACGGTGAGTTGTACAAGCTTGAGCAGTTGGCGCGCGAGAAAGCCATACAGGGGTCTATTTTGGAGCATCCGCAGCAATTACTTTTTATTAATATTTCTTCGCATGTGCTGTATGATCCTGGGTTCGTTCCGGGGAAAACGTTAGAAATTTTACAGAAATACGGGCTTCGTCCAAGCAATGTCGTTTTTGAAATAACAGAAAGAACCTCCATTGAGGATTTCTCCCTAGCCCAAAAAATATTGGCGCATTACCGGAAACAAGGTTATCGGATTGCGATCGATGATGCTGGCGCGGGGTATTCGTCTATGCAGGCCATTGCCGAGCTTCAGCCGGATTTTATCAAGATTGACCGATCTCTCATCCAGGATATCCATATCAACAAAGTAAAAGAGTACATATTGGAAACATTCGTTACTTTTGCACAAAAAATGAACATCTCTTTGATCGCTGAAGGCATTGAACATGTCGATGAATTGACTAAATTAGCGAGGCTTGGCGTGCATTATGCACAAGGCTTTTTGCTTGGCAGACCGCAAACGGATGCTGCGACGATTCAGGACAGCTTGAAGATGTTGATTTGGCAGCAGCGCAAAGTACAAGGAGGCCATATGACCTGGGCGATTGGCGATCTGAATACACCTGTGAAAGTGTTCGACAAGAAAGTGCCTATATCGGAAGTGGCGGATTATTTCAAAAAGAATCAAGAATCTGTAGGAGCTGTCATCGTTAGTGAAGAAGAACCAGTCGGCCTAATGATGAGAGATCGCTTGTTCCAGCAGTTGGCGGGGCAATATGCGTTCTCTTTGTTTTGGAACCGGACGATTGACAGTGTCATGGACGACTCGCCGCTCATCGTGGACGAGTTTATTTCCGTCGAGCAAGTGTCTCAGATGGCGACTTCGCGGTCGATACATCAGTTGTATGACCTTGTGATCATTACAAGCAATGGGAAGATGGCAGGTATTGCTTCGATCAGAGCCATTCTAGAGAGCATTACCAATGTCCGCATGGAATCGGCCCGAGTGGCGAATCCACTGACTGGCTTGCCGGGGAATTTGCAAATTAATCGGGAGTTGAATAAGCGGATTCATGAGAATAAGTTATTCCATGTTGTCTATGCGGATCTGGATTATTTCAAATGGTTCAATGACAGGTTCGGTTTTCAAAAAGGGGATCAATTGATTCAATATACCGCGGACATTATGCAGCAGGCGATATCAGTTTGCGGGACCCCGCTTGATTTTGTGGGGCATGTGGGAGGCGATGACTTTATCGCGATTTCTTCTACGGAAGAGCCTGAGCTTCTGTGTCAGGAAATGATTCGCAGGTTCGAAATGGGCGTACAGATGTTTTATGAAGATGAGGAATGGGAGTATGTGTGGGACCGGAGCGGGAATAAGGTTAAAAGCGAGGGAGTCACACTGTCGCTGTCATTAGTCGTTTGCAGCTGTGAATCTCCCATTTCACTTGAACATATTTCTCAAACCGCGGCTGTGCTCAAAAAGAAAGCAAAGGCGTACCCGGGCAGCATTTATTATTTTCATAATATAGGGTAAACACGTTTAGAAGGTGTAGATCAACTGTTTAAATGAGCGGATGATAACGACCTTCTGCTTGCCGATCCGCCGTTCAGAAATTTTCTTCATATTCCCGGGATGTATCCAGATGGCGTCTAGACCGCTGGATGCGGCTCCTACCACGTCATTGCGCCACGAGTTGCCAACCATCACACTTTGGCTTGAAGCCGCGTTCATGGTCTTCAGAGCCCTCTCAAATATAGCTGGGTGCGGTTTACGCGGACCGTCCTTCTCCGAGCTAAACAAGCGATCCTCGGTTATCCACCGGGTCAACTTCAATTTATCCAAATTACTATGCAATCTTCTGCGGTTTCCGTTACTGATAATGGCAAGCTTATAGTTTTGGGACAAAGCATCAAGCGTATCCTCTACGCCGGGAAAAAGCGCTACAAAATGATCCTCTTGTTCCTCGACCTGTTCAAAGAAAGCGCGAGTAAAACCCGTGCTGACATTCACTGGCAGCGGGTGCAGCGCCTTGCGCAAACAAATATGCCTAAGCTCATCCGGTGATAAAGGGCTCCGTACAGGCGCTTTGCGGTGCCGGCTCCATTCCATTTTATAACTCTGAAGAACGTCTTGGGCAGTGAAAAGAGTTTCGTCCGGCTCCCACCTCGCCGTGTAGTCATTCATGACCTCAAGGAATGCGGAATCAAAGCATTGTCTGCGATCCAGAATCGTATTGTTCATATCAAAAAATATAACCTTTTTACGTGTTGGTGAGAAAAAAGGGCTCATTCGGAGAACCTCCTTTTGAAGAGCGGAACATCGATTAATGGATTCCTTACATGTTTATGTGCGCTAGCGTTTTTTTATTTTAATTTCGTATGCTATGATGAAGGAAGTATGTCTAAAAACGGGGTGCGAACTTATGGATAAGCTTATTATTATTGATGGTAACTCTATTGCGAACAGAGCCTTCTATGCTTTACCGCTGCTCAGCAATTCTAGTGGATTGCACACGAATGCCGTTTATGGTTTTACAACGATGCTGCTCAAATTAATAGAAGAAGAAAAGCCGACGCATTTTCTTGTTGCTTTTGATGCCGGGAAGATTACGTTTCGACATAAAGAATATACCGAATACAAGGGAGGACGGGCCAAAACGCCGTCAGAGCTTTCCGAACAGTTCCCGCTGATCAAAGAATTGCTGAAAGCGTTCAAAATTCCGCAGTTCGAGCTGTCTGGCTACGAGGCAGACGACATTATCGGTACACTGACCAAAGCCGCAGACGCCAAGGGCGAGAAAGTGCTTCTCGTTTCTGGAGACAAGGATATGCTGCAGCTGGCTTCCGATCACGTGACTGTTGCGATAACTCGCAAAGGAATTACGGAAGTTGAGCTTTATAATCCAGCTGAGATCAAAGAGAAATACGGTCTTACCCCTGCGCAGATTATTGATCTCAAAGGACTTATGGGCGATACGTCGGATAACATTCCGGGTATTCCGGGGGTTGGTGAGAAAACCGCGCTCAAGATGCTCCATGAATTTGGCACCGTTGAAGAAGTGCTTGCGAATACGGCCAGCCTGAAGGGCAAAATGAAAGAAAAAGTCGAGGAGCACGCGAAAGACGCGATCATGAGTAAAGAGCTCGCGACGATCTTCCGTGAAGTACCTATGGAAACCGCGTGGGATACGTTCCGTTACGACGGTTATGACGGACAAGCCTTGGCAGGCATGTTCCGCAAGCTGGAATTTAAATCATTGCTGGAGAAAATGGACTTCGGCACTGTGGACTTGGAAGCTGAGGGACAAGTTGTTGAAAGCATGGAAGCGGTTGTTGTTACAGAAGCCAATGTAAGTGAGCTCATTGGTAAACTGAGCGATAGCGGAGCCATTCATGTAGAAGCTGTCGGCGAAAATCCGCATCAGGCCGTCAATGTCGGCGTTGTCTGGTTCACACATGATGGGGACGTGAATACGTCCTATTACGTGCCTATCCAGCTGTTAAAAGGGGAAGCGGGCGTACCGCTGCGCGCGTGGCTGGCTGATGATTCGAAGAAGAAGCAGCTCTTTGATTTGCATCGTTCTATTCTTGCTTTGGCTTGGCAGGGTATCGTGCTCGAAGGTGTGGATTTCGACGCCTTGCTGGCCGCTTACCTGCTCGACCCTACGGAGTCGAATCTCACTCTGAGCGGCTTATCGGCGAAGTACAGCCTGCCTGGTCTGAAGGCAGACGAAGACGTGTTCGGCAAAGGCGCGAAATTCCGCCTGCCGGAGCTCACAGCGCTTAGCGACCACGTGGGACGCAAAGCAATGGCGACCGCGCGCCTGGTGCCGGTGCTGGCGGAAGAGCTGGAGAAGGGCGAGATGCATCAGCTCTTCTATGAGCTAGAGCAGCCGCTGGCCAGCGTGCTCGCCGAGATGGAGCTGCGCGGTATCACCGTGGACGCCGAAGGGCTTAAGGCGCTCGGCGTGGAGCTCGTAAATAAGCTGGACACGATTATGTCCAGTATTTACAAGCTCGCCGGCGTGGAGTTCAACATCAACTCGCCGAAGCAGCTTGGCGAGATTCTGTTCGAGAAGCTGGGGCTGCCAGCTTGGAAGAAGACCAAAACCGGCTACTCGACAGATGCCGAGGTGCTGGAGCGCCTAGCGCCCTACAACGAAGTGGTCGGGCAGATTCTGAACTACCGTCAGCTAGCGAAGCTGCAATCGACGTACGTCGAAGGGCTGCTGAAAGAGGTGCGGCCAGAGACCGGTAAGGTGCATACCTATTACCGGCAGACCATTGCCGCCACAGGACGGCTCAGCAGCCAGTTCCCGAACCTCCAGAACATTCCGATTCGTCTGGAGGAGGGCAGGAAGATCCGCAAAGTGTTCGTGCCATCCGAGCCTGGATGGTACATTCTCGCTGCGGATTACTCGCAGATCGAGCTGCGTGTGCTTGCGCACATCTCGCAGGATGAGAATCTGAAGGAGGCTTTCCTTCAGAATATGGACATCCACACGAAGACGGCGATGGACGTCTTCGGAGTGGAAGAGAGCGCCGTCGACGCGAATATGCGGCGCCAAGCCAAAGCCGTTAACTTCGGGATCGTTTACGGGATCAGTGACTATGGCTTGTCTCAGAACTTAGACATTACTCGCCGGGATGCAGCGCAGTTCATTGAGCAGTATTTTGCTGTCTTCCAGGGAGTACGCAAATATATGGACGATATCGTAAAGGATGCACGTGAGAATGGCTACGTCACGACGCTGCTGCAGCGCCGCCGGTATTTGCCGGAGATTACTCATTCGAACTTCAATCTGCGCTCTTTTGCGGAACGTACCGCGATGAACACGCCGATTCAGGGTACGGCGGCAGACATCATTAAGCTTGCTATGGTGCAGATGGATGCTCGCTTGAAGCAAGAGGGATTGAAGAGCCGCATGCTGCTTCAAGTACACGATGAGCTCGTCTTCGAGGTTCCGGAAGAGGAACTCGAGACGATGCGCCGCCTTGTGCCGGAAGTCATGGCAGGAGCATTGAAACTGGACGTACCGCTGAGTGCGGACGTTGATTATGGCCTTACTTGGTATGACGCCAAGTAAGGAAGGCTGAACAACTACAAAAGAGGTGAACATCCGTGCCTGAACTACCCGAAGTCGAGACGGTCAAGCGCACACTGAATAATCTGATCACCGGTAAAACGATCGAGCAGGTTCAGGTCAGACTGCCCCGCATTATACAGAAACCTGATGATATTCAGATGTTTGAAGTGCTGCTGCAAGGGCAGCAAATTGAAACAATTGAGCGCAGAGGCAAGTTTTTGCGATTTGTTCTAACCGATTACGTCATGGTCTCTCATCTGCGGATGGAAGGTCGTTATGGTCTATACAGCAGTGAAGATCCATTGGAGTCTCATACGCATGTGCTATTTCGGTTTACCGACGGCAGCGAACTGAGGTACAAGGATGTGAGACAATTTGGCACCATGCATTTGTTCCCTAGAGGGGAAGAACTTACGCAGCCGCCGCTGCGCAAGCTTGGTTTGGAACCACTGGATGAAGGCTTCACGTTCGAAGTTTTCCGAGATCGAATAGCTCACAAAAAGACGAAGATTAAGCCGCTGCTGCTGAATCAAGAATATATTGTTGGCATCGGTAATATTTATGTAGACGAGTCCCTTTTCTTGGCCGGCATCCATCCGGAACGCGAGGCATCGTCGCTCAGCAAGAAGGAGCTCATGTTGCTGCATAAGGCGATTATTCGCACGCTAAGCGATTCTGTTGAGGTAGGAGGATCTTCAATTAAATCGTATGTCAACGGCCAAGGTGAAATCGGATTGTTCCAGCATCAACTGAACATTTACGGCAGACAATCGCAAAGCTGTAAAACATGCGGAAGCGAAATCTACAAAACCGTGGTTGGTGGTCGCGGGACGCACATTTGTCCGACCTGTCAACCGCTAAAGCGAAAGAGAATCATAAAGAAGTCTGAGAAATAGGCACGTGAAGCGCGCCCTTCCCATATGATATGGAGTACTTAGCCCAGATGATGTGCTGTTACCGGCTTATTGTCGTCAGTGGTAAAACTCTTAGGAGGGGTATTATGCTTCCGGTGGTTTCTTTGCTCATTCTGGCTTTCGCAGTTTCATTGGACGGTTTCGGCGTTGGCGTCATGTACGGATTACGTAAAATTCGAATCCCTTTTCTCTCTATTGGTATTATATCCCTATGGTCTGGTATCATTATTTATAGTTCGATGCAAATTGGTGTCCTCATGTCTTCTTTTATGTCTCCCATGTTTGCCAAACGTATCGGAGCACTCATCCTGATCGGGATTGGCATCTGGGCGCTCTCCCAGCTAAGACAGCAGAAGTCGCATGATCCCCAAGAGACAGCCAAATCGCCAGAAGACCAGATATCTCTCAGTAGTGTTCCCCCTTCCCGCAATGAGCCCGCCACGCTCGATACGCTGCAAAGGACGAAGGAAATCCTGAATATTGAGCTCAAGCGTTTTGGTTTGGTTATTCAAATTCTGCGAACACCGTCCATCGCAGATGTGGATAAATCGGGTAATATTTCAGCTTCTGAGGCTACATTGCTAGGGCTAGCCCTCTCGCTCGACGCATTTGGGGCGGGAATTGGCGCTGCATTAATTGGTTTTGTTCCTTTGTTAACGGCATCCGTTATTTCTATTTCTAGCGGTTCGTTTATTGCACTCGGACTTCGTATTGGTTTTCGTTACGCTGAAATGACTTGGATGAAGAAGTTATCTATTCTTCCAGGATGCGTACTTATTCTTATGGGTTTATTGAAAATGTTATAGTTGAACAGGAATACACTTAGGAGAGATTGGCCTATGAATATCGGGTTAACAGGAGGAATCGCTTGCGGCAAAAGCACGGTTAGCGCCATGCTGGTTAGCCGCGGCGCTCTATTAGTAGATGCGGATCAAATTGCGCGCGATGTTGTCCAGCCCGGCAGCCCTGTTCTTGAACAGGTTGCTGCACATTTTGGACAAGCCGTCATTCAGGAAGATGGCTCACTGCATCGTAAAAAGCTAGGAGAGATCGTATTTGGGAATACAGAAGCACGTAAACAACTAGAACACATTTTACACCCGCCTATTCGCAAGATGATTAGAGAGCAGATGGAAGCCTATGAGAAGCAATTTCCGGACAAGCTGGTTGTCGTCGATATTCCTTTATTGTTTGAATCCGATTTATCCTTTATGTTCAAAGAAGTAATGGTCGTGTATGTGCCTCCTCACATTCAGGTGGAACGTTTAATGCGCAGAGATAACATAACGGAAAGCGCGGCCAATAACCGAATCAACGCACAAATGTCGATAGAAGAAAAACGCAAACTGGCGGATATCGTGATCGACAACAGCGGAACCTGGGAAGATACCTTTGCTGAGGTTGAACGGTTTTGGCTAGGGAAGGGGCTTTCATGAAGTTTTTACGCAAAAAACGAGTTTTTGCCCTTTTACTCGTTTGTTTCGTTCTAGTCCTCTTTATGAACAGCACTTTTATAGGAAGAAAGTTGTATCCCATCTATTTTGAGCAGGAAATTAGGCAAAGTGCGGCGAAGCACAATATAGACCCTTTTCTCATTGCGGCCATCATCAGGGTAGAAACGAATTATAAGCATCATTTGGAATCAAGTAAAGGTGCTTTGGGACTTATGCAGTTGATGCCAGACACGGCAGAATGGATTGTGGAGTCCACCAATTTAGGACCTCATACCCAGGAAGATTTGTTAAAAGCGGATGTGAATATTAATCTCGGTTCTTGGTATTTGAGCTGGCTTAACAAGCATTACAATGGAAATTTAATTTATGCGATTGCAGCTTACAATGCAGGACAAGGGAATGTGAATAAATGGAAGCAAACGAACCTTTGGGACGGCTCACAAGAGCGCATTGACCAAATCCCATTCGGCGAAACGCGTCATTATGTTCAGCGAGTTATTTATTATTATGAGAAGTACACAAAACTGTATTCAGAGCAGTGGCAAAGCAAACAAACGTAGTCCCCACAAAACAAAGAAGCATTGGACTAGCTCCTTTGGGGGGCATAAGTCCAATACTTCCCGTTTGCAGATTCAGCGGCTACTTCATCTCAAGATTACTTGAATTGACCAGCCAAAGATTGTTCTGCGATTTGTACCAGGCGACGAGTAATGTGACCACCGATGGCACCAGTGTCACGAGTAGCCATGTTACCGTAGTATCCATCTTGTGGGATAGAGATACCAAGTTCTTGGGCTACTTCGTATTTCAACTGATCCAACGCTGCGTTAGCTTGAGGAACAACTAGCGTGTTGCTGTTTCCTGCGCTCATGTCTGTTCACCTCCTTGTCGGTTGGTACTAGTATTGTGCGCACTTCTTCATCGTTCATGACATGTAACATATGGTAATCCATCAGATAGAAGAGAAAGGAGAGATAGCGAATGAAGTGTCCGTTCTGTGATTATTCCGGTACGAAAGTGCTTGACTCACGTTCAGCTAATGAAAATAAATCGATCCGCCGTCGCCGGGAATGTGAGAAATGCGCTCGAAGATTCACGACCTTTGAGATGGTGGAAGAAACTCCGCTTATTGTGATTAAAAAGGATGGCAGCAGGGAAGAATTTAGTCGTGAGAAAATATTAAGAGGCTTAATACGTGCCTGCGAGAAGCGTCCGGTGTCCATGGAGAGACTGGAGATGCTAGTATCCGAAGTCGAAATGCAGCTTCGCACGACGGCTCATGCGGAAGTTGACAGTTTAGGCATTGGCGAAATCGTCATGGAGCAATTGTACCCAGTCGATGAAGTGGCTTACATTCGCTTCGCCTCCGTTTACCGACAATTTAAGGACATTAATATGTTCCTAAAAGAGCTAACGCAAATATTGGGAAAGCATGATCCCGGCCTACTCCGGGACAAATAAAGAAAGCCGGTTCTGATTCGTTCTATTGAACGTGCTCAGATCGGCTTTTATTTGTTAGATTTGTTAGATTTGTTAGATTTGTTAGACAGAATGAATGACCGTAGTGACAACTAAATTAGTTGTCGTTGAAGATGAAGTTGAGGTGGCTGTGAACGAGAGCGTCTCCAGGACGACGGTAGCGCCGATCGTCAGGGAATTAGTGATAACCAGATTGGCTGTTGTCAAAGTCGTAAGACCTCCTGCGATGAGAGTGCCATTCACAAAGACATTGTAATAGCCATTGCTGGCTGGAACGGTAAGACTGTTCGCGGGCAAATTCGTGCCCGAGTCGTCCTTGAAGCTTGTGGAGGGGATTGTGGTTACACCAGAGAGAATGTTCCCTATGACGACTGTGGCTGTGAAGCGTTTGACCAGCGGCGTAATGGTCGATGTTGTCGTCGTTGTAATGGTCCCTGAAACTGTGCTGGTTGCAGTCAAATGCAAGGTAATCAAGCCTGAACTCATAGTCATTCTCCCTTTCTATCATCTACCGGATGATAATTCTAGTATTCTATTTAATATATGCTATAAAAATGGAAAATATTGGATGATAGCCACGCTAAGGCAGCATGTTCAAAAAAAGGTTCCAACCAACTAAACTTTAAACCTTAAATCTGACAAAAAATAAGAAAAAGACAGCGGGATTCCCGTTGTCTTTTTACTGTTTTATTCCTAAAAGGCTATGATGACGCGACTTCGTTCGATTTTAAAAAAAATAATTTTATAGACATCAACCGACTGCATTTTTGTGGGCGATCGTGCATAATTCTGTTATTGGGTACGTTTGTCCAGTTCACTCCTAAGAAATTGAATAAACCGAATTGATTCCTCGGGGGACAACAGGTTGTTATTAAACTTAAAGGAGAACATATTCAAAATATCACTTTCTGGTAGGTGCAGGTTAGCAATCAAGTTTTCCACATCCAAGCTCATGTTTCCATTTAATACAATTTTCTCCATCCTTATCAGCTCCTCCTAAGTCATTCTACATTAATCGGACGGAGGCTGTTTTGGCAGCTGGCTGACATTTTGGACATGTAACACATCCAAATTAGTCCCTATAGCTTTGCGTCACCACTTTTCAGTGGTTTTGCCTTTGTCGTGCCGATTAATGCTTGTAAGAAAACTATATCACATTATTTCCATTTATTACATCTATTCGAAGGATGGTTGAAGCATATGTCCGTCAAGTCCAATCAAATTCCAGGCTTTTCTTATGAATTAGATATTATGAAAGTAGCCAGCTCGTTAGGAATTGATCAAGATCGCTTACTGGCTTATGTGTATTCGAATATGGATACCAATAAACGGAGTGAGGATAGGGCCGCTCAGCCGATGATTAGACTTGATGAGCATTCCTAAATTTTGTATACAAAGAAAAAAAGCACTGCTGCCATAGCGGCGGCAGTGCTTCTTGATGGTGAAAGGGTTCTTACTACACCATAATTTTGCAAATGTCGTTCGTGAACTCAACCGGATCTTGAAGAGGCAAGCCTTCGATCAGGAGAGCCTGGTTGTATAAGAGGGCTGTGTACAGGTTCAGCTTCTCTTTGTCTTTCTCGAAAGCGTCCTTCAACGAGCCGAAGACTTCATGATTCATGTTGATTTCAAGAACCTTTTCTGCTTTCACACTCGGGTTATTCGGCATTGCATTCAAGATTTTCTCCATCTCGATGGTCACGTCACCATCTGTAGATAGACATACCGGATGCTTTTTGAGTCGCTTGGATGCTTTGACGTTAGTAACCTTGCCAGACAACAAGCTAGTCATGTAATCAAAAAGCTCTTTATTTTCGTTTTTGTCCGCTTCGTTTTCGGATTTATCATCCGCTTCAATGCCGAGGTCACCGCTGGAAACAGATTTGAATTCTTTTTCCTTGTAAGTCATGATCATTTTGATAGCAAATTCATCGATATCGTCAGTGAAGTACAAGATTTCATAACCTTTATCGGTAACAATCTCCGTTTGAGGAAGCTTATCGATGCGCTCCATGGACTCCCCAGAAGCATAGTAGATGTACCTCTGATCTTCCGGCATTCTCGCGATGTACTCGTCGAGTGTAACAAGCTTCTTCTCATTGGAGGAGTGGAACATCAACAAGTCCTGTAGAACGTCCTTATGAGCCCCGTAATCGCTGTAAACGCCGAATTTGAGCTGACGGCCAAACGATTTGTAGAAGGTCTCGTATTTCTCTCTTTCATCTTTGAGCATGGATTGAAGCTGGCTTTTGATTTTGCTCTGAATGTTTTTGGCGATCAGCTTTAATTGACGATCATGCTGCAGCATCTCTCTGGAAATGTTCAGAGACAAGCTTTCGGAATCGACCATCCCTTTCACGAAGCTGAAATAGTCTGGAAGCAGATCCGCGCATTTGTTCATGATGAGAACGCCATTCGCGTATAGCTCTAAACCTTTTTCATATTCTTTGGAATAATAGTCGAAAGGCATGCTTTCCGGAACAAAGAGGATCGCTTGGTAAACAACAGCCCCGTCCGCGCTAACATGAATATGCTTAAGCGGCTTATCGAAGCCGTAATGTTTCTCATGATAGAACTTCTCATAATCCTCAGGCGTTAGTTCACTTTTGTTTTTTCTCCAGATTGGCACCATGCTGTTGAGCTGCTGCTCATCTTGATAATCTTCGAACTCATCTTCCGTACCTTCTTTGAGTCTTTTACCGGAAACGTCCATTTTGATAGGGTAACGGATGAAGTCGGAATATTTCTTGATGATAGCTTTCAGGCGGTACTCGTCCAAAAACTCGTCGTAGTTGTCATCTTCCGTATTCGCTTTGATTTGCAGAACGATTTCTGTACCAACGGAATCTTTATCTGCTGTTTCGATCGTATAGCCATCAGTGCCAGTGGACTCCCATTTGTAAGCTGTGTCGCTGCCAAGCGCTTTACTTGTCACTGTCACGACATCCGCTACCATGAAAGCGGAGTAGAAGCCTACGCCGAACTGACCGATAATATTGTGGCCGTCTTTGGATTCATTTTCTTTTTTGAACGCAAGTGAACCGCTCTTCGCAATGATCCCTAGATTGTTCTCCAAATCTTCCTTCGTCATCCCAATACCCGTATCCCGGATTGTTAACGTTCTATTTGTTTTGTCAGCAAAGACTTTGATAAAGTAACTATCTTTGTCAAATACCAACGAGTCGTCTGTTAGTGCTTTGTAGTAAATTTTATCGATGGCATCGCTGGAGTTGGAGATGAGTTCTCTCAAGAAGATTTCTCTTTGCGTGTAAATGGAGTTAATCATCATTTCTAATAGTCGTTTGGACTCAGCCTGAAACTGTTTCTTTTCCACGGTTAAATCTCCTCTCGATATGTAACAACATTTCAATATTAGCACTCTCTCTACTTGAGTGCTACACCTTATTTTTATATCATTCCTCCAAAATAATGTCAATTGCTATTCATCGTTAAACTCCTGTGACAATGACAAAAAAATGCCGTCTCTCCCTTCCACTCAGAAGTGTTAGTGAGAAACGGCATTACCTTATTTCATGGAAGCCGCAGGTCCGGGCTTCAGGGCGACACTTGATTTCCGGTGATGCAGCCCGTAATACAGCAGTGATGAACATGCGACAACGATTCCTGCCACGAAGTACATCGTATGATAGTTTGTTTTGGATGCAACAAGGCCAAGCACATACGAGCCGATTCCATAGCCGGTATCGAAGAGCAAGAAATACGTGCCAGTGGCAAGTCCTCTTCGGTGAGCGGGCGCGGCTTGGATGGCGATGGTCTGGAAGCTCGGAAGCATCGCACCGAAGCCAAGTCCTAGCAGTCCGCCGGCTACTAAAAAGGGAACGGGGGAAGATGTCAGGCTGAGGCCAATCATCCCCAGAGTGAACAAAATAACGCCAGGATAAACTAAGCCGTTAGGTCCTGAACGATCGAACCATTTGCCGGTAAACGGCCTGGAAATGACAATCATCAAAGCGAACACCATGAAGAAGTAGCTCGCATATTTCTCCAATCCGTTGGATTTCGCATAAACGGACAGAAACGTTGTGATGGCGCCATAGGAGAAGGCGAGTACACTGCCTGTCAAAGAAATCGGGATCGCGCGCGGCTCGATGAATTTTCTCCAGCCTTTTTCCGGTTTCACAGAAGCTTGTACGACGCGCTGCGGGATACGGAGGGATAGTCCGAACATAAGGGATAGCACGGAGAATACGATACATATGCCAAACAGCAGCGCATTATTGTTAGATTGCATAATCGTTAAACCGAGAAACGGTCCTACAACCATCGCTAAGCTCATGAAAAGGCTGAAATAGCCGATGCCTTCTCCTTTGCGGCGCTCCGGCACTAGATCAATGGCTACTGCCCCCGCGGCAGTTGTAGCCATCCCAAAGCCAATGCCATGAAGAAAACGTAGGCCTAGCAATAGATTATACTGATGAATAAATGGATATATCGCGGTGCAAATCATAAAGAGGACAAGTGAGAAGGAGATGATCTTCTTCCGATTCCATTCGTCCATCCATTTACCGGTTAATGGTCGTAAAATAACGGTTGAAATAATGAAAACGGTCATTACGAGACCAATTTGCTCCTGCCTTGCATGCAAAGTATCAGTGACAAAGATAGGTAGAGTTACGGCAAGAATATAAAATGTCATAAATAAAAAAAAGCTGCTGAGACATACAGCAACGAAATCACGATTCCACAATTTCTGATCGGTATTCACTGTGCTTCCTCCACTTCCTTGATGCGTGCATTGGCTTCTTGCGTGATTTGAATAAGCAGCGACTTGAGCAGGGCTGCCTGCTCCTCCGTGAAGCTGCTGAGTAGTGATGCGATGACCTTCTGCTCAATCGGGGTGAGGATGTCATTCATAGCCCTGCCTTGATCCGTAATGAACGTTAGGAATGACCTTCGATCCTGCTCATTAGCGCGGCGTTCAATCATACCTTTGCGCTCCAATTGGTCGAGGATTCGGGTGATATTCGTCTGATCTTTTTCCGCGCGAATAGCGAGCAGTTTCTGCGTAATGCCATCCTCGCATGCCAAACGATGAAGCACGACCCACTGTTCTGTCGTCATATCGTAAGGCTGAAATTGAGAGCCTAAAAGTTGTGTCATTCGGCGCCCGGCATGATTCAAGATAAATCCCAAGGAATGATCTAAGTGCATAGCACAAAACCCCCTTTCGAAAATTAGTTGCTATAGCAATTATATTCTTAGCAAATAAATTCGTCAATGATTTCGATGCGCTTTGCATAAGACCATTCAGATCGGACATACTAATTTCGACGGTGATTTAGAGAGGTGTTGTGTCGCATTTCATGTAGACGAAATACCAGGGAAGTTGTTGTTGAATCTACCGTAAAGCGAGGAGATGTGCCGCAGGCCATTAATGTAGTCAAAAACTGCAGGAATGTGATGAGGTAGTTACCGAGCGTAGTATGGTTCAAGGCAAAAGTACCATCAATTTGTCACCGTCGAAAAGGACTCCGCGAGGAGTCCTTTTTCTTTTTCTTTTGGTGCAGGAAGTCAGAAACGGTTAAGATCACTGCTCTCAATGACCGGTTTGGGATAGCCGTTAACGGCAACTCCAATCATGGCTCGGCCAACCTTTTCCGAGGTTGTGACCGAATTAGGGAACCATTTTTCCAGCATCGGGTAAAAAGGTTTCATGACCGTATAAACGGCCTGATATAACTTTGTTTTGGATCTGACGCCATGCAGGGGCAGAATGCCTCCAGGCCTGAACATATAGGCCCCTTTAAAAGGCAACTTGAGCAGGTCATTTTCTGTTTTGCCTTTGACACGCGCCCACATACTGCGTCCTCGCTCCGAGCTATCCGTACCGGCGCCGGTCACATAGGTAAATGTCATACCGGGGTTCAGCCTCACCAAAGTTTTGGCCACACTCATGGTTAAATCGTATGTTATCGCAGTATATTTCTCCTCGCTCATTCCAGCTGAAGAGACGCCAAGGCAGAAAAAGCAAGCATCAAACCCGGAGAGTTTGCCCTCCAAGGCCAAGGCTGACAAATCCAACAAGTTCGCCTGCACGATTTCGCGCAGTTTCGGGTGCTGCTGGCCTGTTGCATTTCGACCTATTGTTACCACGCTCTTGATCCGAGTATCAAGGAGACATTCACGCAGCACAGATTGCCCTACCATGCCGGTTGCTCCGAAAAGAAGAACGTTCAAAATGAGATCACACCTCTCTATTTACCTCCATTGTTTCCGCTTAAAAGGGTTCATAACCGATGCAGCTTTCGGTAGTGCGAAGGGGTAATTCGCATGTGCTTTTTAAACACGCGGCTCAAATAAAACTCATTCTCGAACCCGCATTGTCCCGCAATTTGCTGCAGGTTCAAGTCGCTATCGAGTAAAAATTTCTGTACCTTTTGAAGTCTCAGAGAGGTTAGGTAATCAAGCGGTGCCATGCCGGTCAATTTTTTGAATCTCCGCGTAAACTGCACCTGCGTCAACCCTAACTCCATGGCGAGTTGTTTCAAATTGAACGAGGACGCTGCATGCTCTAGCATGAAGTCAATGGCTTTCTGTACGAGGATGTCCTTTACGCTTGAAGGTGCGCGCGAGTCTGAATGCCATTCTTCCACGACCTGCATCCAGATATCCGTCACAAAATGATGACGTAAAGCAGTAGAACTATCGGCGCTAAATTCTGCCCACTTTCGCAAATAGGTGTAGGTGGATGTGAGGCGATGCAGATCGTGAATGGTTACTTTGCCAACAGGGATGCCGTCTTCCGTAAGCAAGGTACCGTTCTCTTCATTGACCCACCGCAGCAAAATGACGTGAAAGGACAGCGGGTGGATCACTTCTCTCCGAAAAGTGAGGCCAGGCGGACAAAACACAAGATCGCCGAAAGAAGCGGTGCCTTCTTGCGGACCGATTTTGTAGGTGAAGCTGCCTTCTTCCACGGCAAATATCACCCAAATGTCGTTCACATCCTCTTGCAGTTGAAAGGCGGCTTTCTCCTTCCAGTATACATGGCTGATGACTTCCGGTTTCGTGATTGTTACATCGCGTATTCGCACTGGTTTGCCCCTCGCTCCTGCCAATTTGCCCCATATGACTATCATATACGAAATCCTGAAAGCAGCGGAAGATGAGCATGAAATTTTGTATATGTTTATGTTGAATGCGTGCATGGAGTAAATCGCTAACTATGAATTAAAATGAAGATAAAAGCGAACATGGAGGGGGAAAGACGTATGAAAGAGGAACTGGTAAAGACGGATATTGCCGTTATCGGCGGTGGTTTATCCGGTGTGTGTGCAGCGATTGCGGCAGCACGACTTGGGCAGTCGGTAGCACTCGTCCAGAATCGGCCCGTGCTAGGCGGGAATTCCTCCAGCGAGGTACGTGTTTGGGTCTGCGGTGCGACAGGACACGGGGTCAACCGCTATGCGAGGGAAACGGGCATTATGGGGGAGCTGTTCGTCGAAAATCAATATCAGAATATGGACGGGAATCCGTATTTGTGGGATTTGACGGTACTAGAAGCAGTGCGCGCCGAGAGCCGTATTCAGCTTTTTCTCAACACGGACGTCCATGAGGTGGAGGCAGATGGTGATGAGGAGAACCGAGTGATCCGCAGCGTCACAGGTTGGATGATGGGCTCTGAGCGAAGAATTCGTTTCGAAAGCGAAGTATTTCTCGATTGCACAGGGGATGGGCTCATAGGTTTTCTGGCTGGCGCCAAATATCGAATTGGACGCGAAGCGAGGGAGGAGCATGGCGAGGAGTGGGCGCCGGAGGTGGCGGACGACATCACGCTGGGCAGCACGATTTTATTTCATACGAAAGATACAGGACATCCCGTTAAATTTAATCCTCCGAGCTTTGCCAAAGATATTACGAAGACATCGATTCCAATCAAAAGGGTCATACGCAGCGGAGACTCGGGCTGTCACTATTGGTGGATTGAGTGGGGCGGCGAGCTGGACACGGTACATGAGAATGAGAAGATCCGTGACGAGTTATGGTCGGTCATATACGGAATATGGGATTATATTAAAAACTCCGGCCACTTTGAAGCGCAGCAAATGACGCTCGAGTGGGTCGGTGCTTTACCCGGAAAAAGGGAGTACCGGCGTTTTGTCGGTGATTATGTGCTTAATCAAAACGACATTATGGCGCAGACGCCTTTTGAAGATCGCATCGCCTTCGGCGGGTGGTCGATTGATTTGCATCCACCGCAGGGGATGTACGCTGCGGAGAGCGGCTCTAAGCATCTGCATGCCGACGGCATCTACCATATCCCTTTCCGTTCGCTGTACTCAGTGAACGTCAGCAACATGCTGATGGCGGGACGCAATATCAGCGCTTCGCATGTCGCGTTCGGCACGACGCGGGTCATGGCGACCTGCGCCGTCATTGGCGAGGCGGCAGGTACAGGCGCAGCCCTGTGCGTGCAAAAGCAAGTGATGCCTCGCGAGCTGTATCAGAAGCATCTGAAGGAGCTGCAGATGACCTTGCTGCGTCAGGATGCTTCCATCATCGGCTTACGCAGCGAGGATGAGGCGGATCTGGCCCGCCGGGCGCAGGTAACGGCGTCGAGCACGTTAAACAAGGTAGTCGTGGAGTCGGCCGTGGAGCCTAGGCGCTTGCACACGGACGTGGCTGTTTTGTTTCCTGTAGCTCCAGCGCTGCGGGGCTTTGAGCTTCTGGCGGACGTCTCGGAGGCAACGACGATCAGTGTAGAGCTTTGGGATACTGGACGCGCGGAGAACTATGTTCCGAAGAGCATGATTGCGGCAGTATCGGCTCATGTTGAGGCCGGTGAGCGGCAGTGGGTTGGTTTTGATCTACGCTGGCAGCCGGAGGTGGAGCAGAACGCTTTTGTCATTGTAAAAGCGAACGAGCACGTTACGGTGTACCATGCGAGTGAGCCGAAGACAGGGACGATCACTTTGGTGAAGGGAGCGAAACCGATTGTTGATCCGAAGCTGGAAGATCACCAACCAGAGCAGCCTGTTGTGCTGTGGAGCATGAAAGGCGGCTTAGACCGCAAGCCGATCTGCTTCCGAGCTTCTGAAGCGACAAGCGCCTTCTCTGCGGAGAAAGTGACGGACGGTTATCTGCGTCCATACGGCACGCCGCATCTGTGGATGTCGGAGCCAATGGCAGCAGGCAGGGAAGAGTGGCTTGAGCTGGGCTGGGAGGAGCCGCAGGAGATCAGACGGGTGCAGGTGACTTTTAATGATAATGTGAATCAGGATTTGATCAATCTGCACGCGTTTAGAACGTCCTTTGACGTTATGCCGGAATTGGTGAAAGATTACCGGATTGAGGCTTATGTGGACGGGACGTGGGTCGTTCTGCAGCGCGAGGTGAACAACCGGAAAAGGACCCGAAGACACGAGCTGGCAAGCTGTGTTTCTGCTACGCGATTACGGCTAATCGTCGAGTCGACGAACGGTAGCCCGAGTGCGGAAGTGGTGGAAGTACGGGTGTATGGGTAATAAAGAGGCAATCCTTGGGGCGCTGGTGAGGAAGCTGGGGGTAGAGTAGAGGTAGGGGGAGAGGTAGTGAGTGTAGTGTAGTGTAGTGTAGTGTAGTGTAGTGTAGTGTAGTGTAGTGTAGTGTGGTGTGGTGTGGTGTAGTGTGGTGTGGTGTGGTGTGGTGTGGTGTACTGCACTGGTGCACTCATTGGATAGATTCCAATGAAAGTGGGGTTTAGGTAGCTGAAACTGCTATCTCATTGGATGGAATCCAATGCAGCTAGCTATTTGCGGTGTTTATTAGGGCTTTTCAGTTGAGTTCGTTGGATTCTTTCCAACGAAAACGACGATCAGCCCGCAAAAACAACCAGTTCATTGGAAATCATCCAATGAAAACAAAAAAACCAAGGCCATCCATTCAAAACTGGATGGATAGCCTTGGGGAGTTTAACGGGCAGTAGCTTTTCCGATACGATGCCTTCTAACCTTTCAACCCTGAACTGGCGAAGCCCTCCACGAACCATTTCTGGCAGACGATCACGACGATGAGAAGAGGCAGCAGAGCGGAAACCGAAGCAGCCATGGTTAGGACATAATTGGTCCCGAATTCTTCGACGTAGCTAGTTAACCCAAGTGGGATTGTAAACAGTTGTTTGTCTCTCAGGTAAATAAGCGGACCTTCGTATTCGTTCCAATGGGAAGTGAATGAGAGAATGAGTAGGGTGACGATAGCAGGTTTGATCAACGGCAAAGAAATCTGCCAGAAGGTGCGCCAGTACCCGGCTCCGTCCACGCGGGCTGCTTCAAGCAGTTCGTTTGGAAGCGTGCTAAAGAACTGTCTCATCAAGAATGTTCCAAATACCGTAAATAAACCAGGCAAAATAAGTGAATAGTGCGTATTGATTAGTTTCATCGAATCGAACAAGATAAAGCGTGGAAGTAGGAGCACCTGGCTTGGAATCATCATCGTTGAAAGGTAGAGCAGGAACAGGAAGTTGCGTCCTTTGAAACGGATTTTGGCGAAGGCGTAACCGGCCATGGCACTGGTGAATAAGTTGCCTATCACGGTAATTCCGGTAATTTTGATGGAGTTCCAATAAAACAGATAAAAGGGGTTAGGACCTGTCCATACTTGTTTATAATTTTCAAAATGCCATGTCTTTGGAATCCAATCAATTGGATACTGGAATACTTCTCCATTGATTTTGAATGAGGTAGAGATCATCCAAATATAGGGCAGTATCATGATTAGCGCGAAGGCTGCCATAACGACAGTTATGATTGCTTTTATTGCCCAGGAAAGCTGCTTGGTTTTGGAACGAGTCTTTTGTTTTGTCGCTTGCACCGGATAAGTGGTTTCCATCATCGTTCTCCTTTCTTCCTAGAAGTGATCTTGCCAACGCTTTTGGCTCTGCCACTGAATGATTGTAATGATGAAGATAATAGTGAACAACACCCACGAGACCGCAGCCGCATAACCCATTTTATAAAAACGGAAAGCAAGGAGATAAATGTGGTAGGACAGCACCATCGTTGAATCAATCGGACCTCCCTGCGTCATAACTGCGACTGGACCGAATACTTGGAAAGACCAAATGATGAGCGTAATGGCAATGAGAAATGTCGTTGGCGTTAGCATGGGAACCGTGATTTGGACAAATTGCCGCATCCTTGAGGCGCCATCAATCTCCGCTGCTTCGTACAAATCCTTAGAGATGCCTTGCAGACCTGCCAAGTAAATGACCATGGCATAGCCAATTGTGACCCACACCGACATGATAATAATGGCGAAAAGCGCAGATTTCGGGCTGGATAGCCAACCTGGCGGATGTTCGATGCCGATCGATAACAGGAATTGGTTGATAGGTCCGTTCGTTGCACGGTACATGATGCTCCAAATGACGGAGACGGCTACAAGGGAGGAGACGTAGGGTAAAAAGATCAGCAGCCGCAACGTATTTTTGAAAAACACATATTTGTTTAAAATAACGGCCATGAACAGCCCGATTACGATGGAAGCGGGTACGCTGACTAATGTAAACACGGTATTATTTTGCAGCGATTTGAGAAATTTTGGATCACTTGAAAGAGCTTTAAAGTTATCAAAGCCAACCCATGTGATGCCGGCAAAGCCTTTGAGGTACTCCCAATCCACGAACACCAGATAAAGACTGAATAGAATAGGCAATAAAATAAATGCGAGATACCCAGTAAGATTAGGTAAAATGAATAGGTACCCGGCGAGGTTTTCCCTGAATTTCGCGGTTTGCCAGAATGGTCTCATGGGCGAGTCACCCTTTCGTATCATGTGTTAGGCTTACTTTACCAACAGTCTTGCCTAAAGCACATAGCGTGAGATTGAACGTTTCTGTATTTTTATTGAGAAAGAGTAAGTTAGATGGGAAAACTACCGTTAATCTGCGCTGCTTTGTGGCTGTGAACAAAATAGTGGTAGAAACTCCAGCTAAATCGTCCGTGAGCGCTGAAAATAGCCAGATTTGGCAAAATTAGCGCCGGAAACTCCAGTTAATTGGGGAAAAGTGACTGAATCGCGGTAAATAACAGGAGGAAACGGCGTTTCCTACAAGTGACCCATCTACTCAGTTGCCCAGCTCAAAAAAAAGCTGTCCCTAGGTCATCAAGCGACTTCGGGGACAGCTTCCTTGGCTACACCAGCTTATTTTTTGGCGCCTTTGATCGTTGTATCGGAGCGGGTTTTCATTGTTTCCAGTGTTTTATCAATGGGTTGGACGCCGAGTAAATATTTCTCCATCTCGTCTTTATAGATGGCTTTCAGTTCAGTAGGGACAGGTACATTGTAAGCAGTCGGGAATGTGTAACTGCCAGCAAGCAGTGCTTTCAAGGATTCTTCATCGATCAAATCTTTGGCATCGCCGATAAGGATAGAAGCAATTTTGCCTGCATCGGCTTTTTTACTAGTCGGGATCCGACCACCAGGCACCATGGACATGTTGCCTTCTTGCAGATACCAGGAAATGAACTTCATGGCAGCTTCTTTGTTTTTACTGTTTTTATTAATGGACATATAGTCGCCCATGCCACCGCCGGGGTTCACGTTACCGCCAGGTGTGAATTGCGGATACGGAGCGAAAGCTACTTTAAAGTCGTGCGGGAAGCTCTTCGTATCTTTGATGTAACGGATGATATAGATTTGGGAAGGCGTCATAGCTACTTTACCTGTCAGAAGCTCGTTTTGCACCGTAATTTTACCGGCAACGGCTTCGGAATATTTCATCATGATGCCTTTGCTCTCTAAGCTTTGTTGAAGCTCCAGACCTTTCTTCAGAGCCGGACTGTTGAAGTTCGATGTGCCATCGTCAGCAATAAATGAATCTTTGGCTTTGCCGGTTTGCAACACAAACTCCCCGAAGGTGGCCAAGGCTGGATCAAGCATTGTGCCTTTGCGCTCGCCTTTATTGAGCTTCGCTGCAAGAGCGCTGAAGTCATCCCACGTCCAGGAGGTTGGCAGCTTCTCGCCAACTTCGTCTAATGCTTTTTTATTAAAAAGTACGGCACCGACGTTCTTGTTGGCAGGCAGATAATAGTATTTGCCATCTGCAAATTTCTTGATATTAGCGCTGCCGATAATGCCTTCCACGTCAAAGCCCGCCTTGGCGATTAGATCATCGAGAGGCTCTGCCATGCCGGCGGCTTGGCGCTTCGTCATTTTATCATCACCGTAGTTCATGTAAATGTCCGGTGCGTCTGTATTGGAGAGCAAAGCGGTTTCCAGCTTCAAGTTACCGGGATCGTCATTCACATAACGGATATATTCAACTTTAATGTTCGGATTTGCTTTGTTCCAGTTGTCGACGGCTTCTTGCGGACCGCTTTCCGGTGGTACGCCTCCCCAAAACTTCAGTGAAACCGGCTTTTGGGCTTCAGGCGTAGGAGTTGCGGCAGCCATTGTTGCTGCAGGCGCTGCAGAGGTGGAAGCTGTGGGTGCAACGTCGGTTTTTGCGCAACCAGCCACGAAAACGCTTACAGCCAGTGCAAGCGATGCGCTTACTCCAAAGAATTTCTTCATGTAGTCATCCCCTTTTCTTTTGGTAATTAAATCGTAATGGAATCCGCCAGAAAAAGACACGCACGATTCTTTCAAAGTTAAGCATTATTCTATGATGTTCGCCCGCCAAAATACAATTTGCGAAATTCGGTGGGATACATGCCCTCAAGTTGCTTAAAGCTGCGGCTGAAATGATTCGGGTCGGCGTAGCCGATTTTCTCAGAGATTTCGAATATTTTGTAATCGGGATTTTTGAGCAGCTCTCTAGCCGTTTTCATCCGAACGTTGGTCATATAGTCCGTGATTGTCTTGCCAGTTTCTTTTTTAAATAAAATACTTAAATAATTTTCGGTGTAACCGACTTTGCATGCCAAATCCGCCACTTTCATGGGCAAATTGTATCGCTCCGTAATCATCCGAATAACGGTTTGAATCTCAGGTCGCAGCTTTTCTTTGCCATGCTGTCGTTTGTAGGCCATGAAAACCGGAATCCACCCGACAAACCAATCCACCAAGTCCTGCAGCGTTTCCGCGTTCCGGATCACATGATACGGGTATTGATTCTCGTGAAGTGTAACGGAATATATATCGTTGCCTTCCGCTTTGAGACTGCGAGAAAAGATATGCAGCAGACTAAGCCACGTCTCGCGAAGCATGAGTGGGGGCACGTCTTTCTTGCTCAGCAGCTCCTGTGTCCAATCCTTCAACCGCTGCTGAAGTCCGGACTCATCTTGTTCGTCAATCCGTTTACGTAAATCCTCCTCGTCCCAAGGTTCCGATAGTCGGTGAGCAGCAGGGGGGATCTGGTGACAGGGAACGATGCAGGATCGTCCGAAATAAAACCGATAGCTCAGCGAATAATCAGCTTTCTCATAAGCTTGTTGAAGCTGATAAGGATCCTCTATTGGGGGCGAGACACCGCAAGAGATGGCAATTTTCAGGAAAGTGTGTACGGCATTTTGCATTTCTTGCAGGACACCCGGGTTCAACTGACCCATGAGCACGCAAAATTTGCCGCCACCAATCTCAAGCAATTCGCCATTTCCATATTTTTTTAAAATCTCGCTAAGCACATTCTTAACCGTGTAAGTCAGAAGCCGATCGCTTTGAAATCGGTTGTTCTGCGTCAGCTCATCATAAGATTCAATCTGAATGGCAATGGCGGAAAGTGGGGCAGGGAAAGGCTCAAGTTGGAATTCAATGAATTCCTGCTCGATTTCTCTGCGGGAGGAATGACCCAGCACGAGCTCGCGAAGCCGCTTTTCCTTCACCTCGCTGCTGTATTGGTTCACTTTTTGCTCCAGCCTTGTGTACGCAGTTTGCCCTTGCTTCTCGATGTGAAGCTGTTCCTTTATAGCTCGAAGCTTCTGCATAAGCTCGGAAGGATTAATTTCGAGTTTCGTAATGTATTCAATAGCCCCAAGCCGCAGGGCCGTTTGCACATAGGCGAAATCACTGTGATTCGATAAAATGAGGCATTTCATGGCCGGCCAACGTTCCCTAATGATTTTGAGCAGCGCCAGTCCATCCATTTCTGGCATGCGGATATCTGTCAGCACGATTTCACAAGGTTGGTTTTCCAGAATCGAGAGAGCTTCGAGGCCACTGGCTGCTTCGCCGATAACTTGGAATTCATCGCTGTCCATAGGAATAATCGTTTTTAACCCAATACGTACCAGTATCTCATCATCTACGATCAGAATGCGCATGATGCGGGTCCCTCCTGTTAAGTGGCAGAATTAGTGTCAATCGAACACCTTCGTTCGGAGAGCTGGTGATATGTATGCCGTATTGTGCGCCGAAATGCAGCTTAATTCGTTCATTCACATTCCGAATGCCGATTCCGCTGAACTTGACGTGGGGTTGGTTAAGTTCCGTTTCTACTTGTTGGATTTTCTCCAAGCTCATGCCAACTCCGTTATCCTGCAGAAGGATGTGCAGCTTGCCAGCAACTTCCTTGGCTTGCAGCTCAATCATTAAGGGGAAGCGGTCTCCGTGTATGATGCTATTTTCGACAGCAGGTTGCAGAGTGAATTTTAACATTTCACAATCCAGCAGCGACTCAGGAATATCGAAAGAGAATTTGATTTGATCATGATAGCGGATTTCCTGCAGGGAGAGGTAGACCTGAATATAATCAAGTTCTTCCCGGAGCGTCACGAACTCTTGTTCATTACGCATAGTGAAATTGAGTAGTTTGCCAAGCTTCGTAATCATTTCACTGACGTGCTCTGCGCCCGATAGAATCGCCATCCATTTAATGGAATTGAGCGTATTCAGCAGGAAATGGGGGTTAATTTGCGCCTGAAGCGCCTGGAATTGCGCCTTCTGCTTACGCTGCTGCTCATCATATAAATTCGCAATCAAATGCTGCAGATGGCTGACCATTTTGTTGAAGTTACTCCCCAGAACGGCAATTTCGTCCTCGCCTTTAATCGTGACCATCGTATTAAACTCGCCTTTTCCGACCCTGTTCATCGATTTGGCGAGCTGCTTGAAAGGACTTGTAACACGGAGCATCAGCATGATGAAAGCGATTGCAAATAGGAAAAACCATGCGACGACCCAACCTATGGACTTATCTTTTTCACGGCTTAACTGTGTAGCAAAATCTTTCTGATTCATCAGCTGTACCAGCCTCCAGCCAAGCTGAGGGACATAGGCATCATTTACGAGGTAGTTCTGGTTGTTCAAGGTTATTTTCTGAATGCCGCTGGCGTCTTTGTGCATGGCTTGAAGGGAATCTGAGGCTTTAAAATGGCTTGACGTGCTGTCACCAAGTAGAAATTTCTGGTCCTGATCTAACAGAAAAGAGATGACACCGGTTTCTTGTTGCTGGTGCAGCTCCTGCGCGTTATAGAAAAATATCGAAGTCGGAACCCCAATCATGAAAAAGCCATAATTGCTCGTATATTCCCCGTTGACTTGTCTAGTCATGACAACAAGGTCTTGACTACTGGCAGCAGTGCGCAGCGTGTAGGGTACAGACCAGTAGGGAGAGCCGCCCAGTTGCAAGGTGGGTTGATACCAGCTTTCCTTCCGATAGGATGCAATATCTGTCTTGGTGACTGCGGACCAGGTGGTGTGCGTATACCCACGGTTGTCATAGAGGCCTAAGTAAGCATCGCTGTCGAGCAGCAGGTCTTTCACGTTAGACAGTTTCTTTTGCAAGCTAGTAAGTTTAATGAAAGAGCTGTAGCTATCGGACCAATCAGCAGGTTCTCTTAGGAATTTCTCCGTTTCCGGATCGTTGATAATGAGGCTGGAAGCTTTAATAATACGAACGGCTAGATCGTTCATCATGTCTGCTTTTTGAGCTACAGCGGCTTGGTTGGATTGATTGAGCTGCATTTGGACAATAAGTTCAGAAGAATTATAGAAGCGGTAAAGGATGACGATGACGGGTAAAATGATGAGAACAAACAGTGAAATAAGAATTTTGCCACGTAATGTCTTGAAGGGACTTCGCAGAAGATTCATGGCGGTCACCATTCCTGTATTTTCCTAATAGGAAGAACTATCTCTATCATACAACGGATGATTCCAAGGTTGCCATAGGACTTGAAAACCGCCCTAAAAAGATCAAAGAATATGCTGTAAATTAAAAAGAATCATGCTAGTTTGTAGTGCGTAAACGGGTTCAAAAAAATCCCTCGAGGTATAACCTCAAGGGATTCCGTGGTACAAGGCGGCTTACGCCTGTGGCATTCGGCTTTGATCCATGTACAGTACATTCCAACGATGGCCGTCCAAATCAATGAACCCGCCGCCGTACATCCAGCCTTGGTCCGTAGGCTTACCATAAATGGTTCCACCTGCTTTGACTGCTTTCGCAAGCACTTCGTCCACTTCTTCTCTACTTTCGGCATCAAAAGAGATCAGCATCTCCGTGCCTTTTGTCGTGTCAGCGATCTCATTATTCGTAAAGCCTTGGAAAGCCGACTCTGGGAACAACATAATAATCACCGGGCTATGTCCGACAAACATACCAGCCAGTTCTTCGCTATGCTCGTGCCGCGGGTGAAAAGTGAACCCAAGTTGGGCGAAAAATTCTTTTGATTTCTGCAGGTCCTTGACCGGCAAGTTGAGCCAAAATTCTTTCGTCATTAACATGTCTCCTTTGCACTAGCGAAGTTCCTTGGGATTAAGGTCTACAAATTCACCTTGGATTGCACGATATTCTTAAGTACATCACAGGAAAGATCAGTTTTAAAATCTTGTATAGTATGCAAAGCCTGCTGCTCATCAATTCCTAGCACGCTTGTGAAGTAATAAAGCATATGATCATAGATTGAATCATAGTTTTTAAGTTCATTGGAGTTAACAGACAAATAGTGTTGATGTTGCTTTATGAGCTTCTCGGTGACTGCTTTCAAGTTGATTTACCTCCAATGGATGATACAATCAATCTACCATATTTATTGAAGGGAGAACAGGCATAAATTTACGTTTCATAGAATTTATTTTATGTTAAATTTTGCTGGATTTAGGGGGGCCGAAACGGCTATTTATCAAAAAAAGCAATTTGAATAATATCTTTCGCTTTTTTAAGATTTCGGTCATCCAATTGATGCAATAAGGTAACTATTTCGCTTATATCAGTTGCCTTTTCGAGTGTTTGAGCTGGCGACGTAGCCTTTGGTTCGACCTGTACGGATTCAGGTTGTACCCAGGAGGTTTCTGAAGTATCTTTCATGCACTGGACAAGAAAACGCATTTGCTCGACCGTATACCTGAGGAGGAACTTCTGCACATTTCGTTCGATATGAAGATGCAACTGTTTATGCAGGATATACATGTGATGGCCCAGTGGAGTGAGGTGAAACAAGACTTCTTTTTTGTTATCGGGAAGCAACTCGGAGTTCAGCATGCCCTGTTCCACAAGTTTTCGTGTTATTTTGGATACGCTGCCTCTTGGAATGCCGAATTGCTTAGAAATTGTAATCCCGTTCACGGGCTCTAATTCTCCAATAGCATCGATAACATGAAGCATGATGACGGTCGAATCTTTAAGGAATGCGATAAGATTCGGGTCGCTAGTCCGCTCAATCATCCAACGCCTTTCCTCATCTTCACCTTCGGCTAGAAATTGTTTTTGCATATTTGCGACTTGCTGCATCATCTCTTGCATCAAGATCTCTCTTTCGATGCTTTCCGTCATGTTAATCTGTGTTTCTGAGAATTGGGTCACGTACATTTCCCCCTTAAGCGTTCTGGCATCATTATACCAACAAACGCTTATCCAAAAAACCCACGAAGGAATCGCGGGTTACATTCGGTCTTCGCTTTATCCCACTGTGATGACGACATTGCCTTTTTTATGCCCGCTATCCACATATCGGTGGGCCTCGGCGATTTGCTCCAAGGCATAGCGCCTGTCTATGACAGATATGATTTTACCTGCTTCAGCAAGTTCTTTGAGAAAGGCGAGGTTTTCTTTCTTTTGCTTGAGCCCAGTGGCTGCGAAGCAGGCTCTTTTGCTGCCGATCCGTGATGTCCACAACATCTGAAGCATGATACCGAGCGAAGGGACCGACGTAAGATAGATGCCATTTCGTTTAAGCGAGTTTTTGCAGCGTGCGAAAGAACTTTTACCCACAGCGTCAAAAATAATATCGTAGGTATCGCCATTTTTAGTAAAGTCTGTTTTTGTATAATCTATGACACGGTCGGCACCTAACGTTTTGACTACATTCACATTAGTCGCGCTGCATACCCCGGTAACTTCTGCTCCATAGTACTTGGCAAGCTGCACCCCGTAGGAACCAACCGCTCCAGAAGCGCCATTGATAAGGACTTGTTGTCCACGCTGAATTTTGCCAATATCTCTTAGGAAAGACAACGCCGTTAAGCCTCCATCACAGATAGCGACGGCATCTGCATAGGTCATATTAGCTGGTTTAGTGATGACAACGCCGGTTTCCGGCAAGCATTTGTATTCAGCATGAGCACCGAAACCAGTGCCAGAAGTTCCAAATACCTGATCACCTTTTTTAAAAAGAGTTACCCCGCTGCCTACTGCCTCAATTTCCCCGGCTAGCTCAAATCCTGGTATACAGTTAGGTTTGGTCAGACCGCTGAACAATCTTGTCAGAAAAGGGTCGGCTTTCCGAAAAGCGCAGTCTGCTGGCGTGACGACCGTCGCATTTATTTTGATCAAAATTTCGTGATTCTTCGGTATAGGTTTTTCAACCTCTCTAAGCTGAAGCACATCGGGTGATCCGTATTTTGTAGTTATGATTGCTTTCATAAGATCTCCTCCAAAATCAAGCAGATTCGGCCACCGCCTAATAAACCAGAGATGCCGCTTGCTTAATCTACAACCAATAATAGCTACAAGCAGGTATCACTGTGTAGATACTAAAGTATTGTTTTGAGGTATTGTTGTTCGCTAAAGGAACTTTGGGCTACATCAGGCCTAACTCGCGGGCTCTTGCAACAGCTTCGGTGCGCCTTTTGACTTGGAGTTTGTCAAAGATGCGCTGATTGTGCCCTTTAACCGTACTCAAAGCGACGAAAAGCCGCTCGCTAATCTCACGGTTGGAGAGCCCCAATGCGATGAGTTCGAGCACTTTTAACTCGCGTACACTTAAGGGCTCTATAAGATTCTGTGCAATTGGAGCAGGAGATGGTAGCAAGTAAGAACTGTCAGCGTCAAATTGTTCCACAGCTTCGGAGGAAGCTAGCAGTTTGCTCAGATAGTCTGGCATGATTTCATGCAACTGTACTTCGGATACCAGCTCAGCGATAGGAATGCCTTCGTCAATAAAAAGCCGAATATAGCCGCCTAGCTCTGCTAGCTTCAGCGCTTGAACAAGCAGTCCCGCTGCCTCTGGCTTGTCTCCATTCGCATATTGAGAGGCCACTTGCAGGGCCATTATCTTGAGCCGTTCATCTGGCGAGCTGATCTTTTCGGTGCGCTGGCGCAACTGCTTGAGCACGGCTAGTGCGGTTGGTGCATCGCCTTGGACTAGATGTACGCGTGCCTGGCTGATCGCGAGCTCCTGTGAATGTGCCAGCTCGGCAGCTGCGACTAGATTGCCCTGATGAAGCAGCATAAGCACTTGTGCAGCAACAATATCAGGCATTCGAGATACGAAGTTATGCTTTCGGATAAACTGATCTGCTTTAGCTAAATGAGCCGCAGCACCAGCCACATCCCCTAGGGCAAGCTTGAGGCGGGTGAAAAACAATTCACAGAGAGCATAGGTGTCAACGCTTGCTACCTGCCTCGCTAATTGCATGCTTTGTTGGCCGTGCAGTTCAGCGGCATTGAGCTCGTTCCACTCGTAGTAAATACGAGCTAGACCTAGATGTGCTTCGCAGGCCGCGGGGAGAGGAGGCTCGCCTGCTAACTGGATCACTCGCTCGTAAGACTCGGCTGCCAGAACAAGCTGGCCGTCTGCTTCTTGTATGCTGCCGAGTCCTGTTGTAGCCGCGATCGTAATCATGATCGATGGAGTGGATTGGCCGAAAGAGATAACCTCTCTATACGACCGGCTTGCTGAGGGATGGTCGCCTTGAAGCTGGTAAGCAAATCCAAGCGTCCAGGTAGCCGCAGAACGGGCTGACAAGTTGTCAGGGTGCAGGAACTCTAATGCTCGGAGTGACTGGGTGAGGATGATGTCACTCTGATATTGGGGAATAGCCAACATTGCCCTTATGAAAGCGATTTGTCCTGCAAGATCTTGCGCATTGTCAGCTGCCTCGGCTTTTTTTAGTGCTTTTTCAGCTGTTAGCAATTTTTGTTCCACGTTGCTGTTTTGGCCCGTCAATACTAGAGCCGAGGCATACATCACCATCAAAGTAGGTCTAGCCTCCAGCACATTCACTGGCAATGAGGCTAACCATTTTAATACAGGAGCCATCATCCCGCGAAAATGCAGAGGAATCCCGTTACCTTGCAGTAAACGAGCAGCACGATCTACATGCTTCGCTGCAGCAGCATGATGAAAAGCCTCAAGCTCCAGCCCATTTTCCTCATACCACCCGCTGGCACGAAGGTGCAGTTCCTCTACGGCATCTTCTCCAGGTGAGGCGGCGAATGCGGTGCTTTGGTGCAGCTGCTTCCGCAGCAAATCAGCAAAGAGATGGTGATAACGGAACCAACGACGCTCGTTGTCCAGCGGAATGATGAAAAGGTTGGCTTGCTCAAGCTTTTTCAAGATTTCATGACTGGAGGATGAGGAAGTGCCGCGCATAACGGCATCACAAAGTGGAGCGCAAAAGCGGTCCAGAATCGACGTGTGCAGTAAGAAAGTCTGAACGCTTGCGGATTGTGTGTGCAGCACCTCTTCAACCAAATAGTCGAGAACGAAGCGGTGGCTGCCGGTAAAAGACTTGATAAAGCCAGTGGCATCAGGAAGCCCCTCCATAGAAATCGCGGCCAATTGCAGGCCGGCAACCCAGCCTTCTGTGCGTGATTCCAACTGCGCAACATTGTCAGGGGAGAGGTTCAACCCCATCGTTTGGTTGAGGAAATCAGCAGCTTCCGAAAGAGTGAAACGCAAGTCGGCAGCACGCAGCTCAGTCAATTGTCCGCGCACTCTCATCCGAGCTAGCGGTAGAGGCGGATCTTCACGTGTGGTGATAACCAGATGCATCTGTGGAGGCAGGTGCTCAAGCAGAAAGGTGAGCGCCTGGTGTACCGGCTCAGCATCAATTAAATGGTAGTCGTCCAGCACAAGGATAAATGGGTGCGGAATGCTGCTAATTTCATTGAGCAGCGATGTTAGAATCGATTCTACAGGCGGTGGATAAGGGGCTTCAAGGGCACTAAAGAAGCCTTCCCCAATGTTCACTCCAACGCCTCGAAGTGCTGCCGAGAGGTAAACCAGAAAACGTGCGGGATCGTTATCGCTCTCATCGATCGATACCCAGGCGGCAGGTCGTTTGCAACTTGCAAGCCATTCGCTGACGAGCAGGGTTTTACCGAACCCAGATGAGGCTGAGAGAAGGGTCAGTTTGCGATGCAGACCTGCACTCAGCCTTTCAGTCAGGTGGGTGCGAATAACCATTTTAGGCCGCGGAAGGGGGATATGCAGTTTAGTGGATAAAAGTGTCGTAGACATGGATCTGTAACCACCGTTCTGCGCCGTCATTGCAGCGCTTTGATAGGCTTTGTTAGTATGTTCGACGGTTGTCATGCTTTTCCTTTGCCGCGGAGCTCCAAATGAAAACAGCACCACAACCTTATCGGTCGTGATGCTGTTTTTTGCTGCGACAGTTGTACAATCCTATTTTTGAACGCTGCCTAAACTAGCACCATCGGTAAAGAATCGCATGATGTTTTTCTCAACCACTGGGTCCGGAATTAATGGAGGTGCTTGGTGCGGCTTGATTCGGGCATCAATCACGATATTATCGCAAGCCCAATGCTTATTCTCATAATAACTATTAACGCCATAAATATCATGGGAGGGGTTGCTGCGTGTAAATGTGCCCCAGACGAAATTGTCAATGGACTCACTTATAAATTGGCTGTCATCGCAGACGATAATCAGCGGACAAGTCGGGAGCGGGCCTTTTGTCCCGATGGCCTCGCATAAATCTCTCATTTCCCCTTGCGTATCGCTATAACTTTTAAACTTAGAAACCTGAATCGCAACGATTCCCGGCATGACCAAATGCGCATGCTCAATTCCCGTTATGTCATTCAATACGTCAGGAACCTCTTGGCATAAATCTCTTTTTATATCACCAACTGCTGCAAAAACGACTTTACTTCCGCTATTTAACCCAGTACCTGAGTAATCGAGCGTGTCAATGGTCGTATTTGTCTGGAAATGAAGGTCGCGATGAAGATCCATTCTAGCTAAAATGTAAGTTAGAAAATGCTCAACATCATGAGAATCCAGAGGCTGACTCTCTTCTGCCGTAATAAATAAATACTTGGCTAGACTCACCTGTCCCGTGCCTAAAATTCGATTAGCTATGGTGAGCAGCTCTGCTGGTTGTTTTACTTGCTGATATGGTGTGTATCGTTCACTGCCGATCGCAAAGAGTAACGGATGCACCCCGGCAGCATCGACGGCATGAACTTCTTTGACACCAGGGATTTCTTGCTTGATCGCATCCCCGGTTAGTTCATGAATTAAGGCACCGAATGCCGTATCCTCTTGAGGCGGTCTGCCTACGACAGTAAATGGAAAGACAGCATTTTTCTTAGCGTATACCTTATGAACTCTCATAAGAGGAAAAGGATGCGTCAGGCTGTAATAGCCCAAATGATCACCGAAAGGGCCTTCCGGCTTGGTTTCACCAGGGTATATTTCCCCGGTAATAACGAAATCAGCATCATGGCTAATGCAGTATCCATCGGTATAGCTATAACGGAAACGGCGCCCTGAAAGCAAGCCAGCAAAAGTGATCTCACTCATGCCTTCCGGCAAAGGCATCACCGCTGACAGCGTATGTGCAGGTGGTCCGCCAATAAAGATACTTACTTTCAGAGGAAGTCCCTGTTTGGTTGCTTTGTCTTGGTGCACGCCGATGCCGCGATGAATTTGGTAATGCAAGCCGATTTCCTTATTCAGCTCATACTCGTTTCCGCTCAGCTGAATCCGATACATCCCCAGATTGGAATTCATTATTCCTGGCTTCTCAGGATCTTCCGAATAGACCTGAGGTAACGTGACGAAGGCACCACCATCCTCTGGCCAGTGTTTAATAAGAGGGAGATCAGCTATGCTGACTTCTTCCATTGAAGTAGGCAATCCCCCGTTTACTTGGAGCGGGAGTGCTTTCCACGCAGCGAGCCCCGTTCCGAAATGTTTCAGGGGACTTTTCATTGCCTTCATGGGATCGCTTCGCAAAGAGATTACCTTTTGGACGCCTTCCCACGTATCCCGAAAAATAAATTTGCTGCGCTCAACCGTGCCAAAAAGGTTAGATACCGCGCGGAATTTTGAACCCTTTACATTCTCGAATAATAAGGCCGGGCCGCCAGCTGCATAAACTTTCATATGAATGGCTGCCATCTCTAGCTCTGGATCAACTTCTTCATGAATGCGAACCAAATGTCCGTTATTCTCTAAATCAATGAGGCATTCTTCTAAATTATGATAGATCATGATTATCTCCAATCGGATAGCTATTCCCCAAAGGTCTTATTTGATACTGTCATTCTACAACAAATATCGCCAAAAATAAAAAACACGTCACATCGACGTGTTTTCTTCGCTTTCCCTTAGACAGGAAGCAGTTCATAGGCTAATTTTTTGATGACCTCTTTGTGCTGCGGGTATTGCTTAAGTAACTCTTCCTGTGAAAATAGTTCGAAATCCTGAAAATCGAATCCAGGAGCTACCATGCATCCGACAAGCGAAAATGTATTTTTTTCCATGACAGAGGATCCGAAAATACAGTTTTTTGGCACTAAATATTGTGGGATTTCTCCATTTTCCAAATGAATGCCTAGTTTGACTTCCTCATAGGTGCCATCCTCGTGAATGACATGAATCGTGAGCGGGCTTCCGGCATGAAAATACCATAACTCGTCCGACTTCAACCGATGGAAATGCGAGACATCATGAGATTGCAGGAGAAAGTAGATACTAGTATAAAGCAAACGTGAACCATTGAATTGGACGGACAATTCTTGATCCGTAATCTTTTCTTCGGCTTGAAAAGTTCGTTTATAGTAACCGCCCTCGGGGTGAGCTTCGAGTTCTAGTTTGGAAATCCAATATTCGGGGCTATTTGTAAGCATGTCATCAATTCCTTTTGTTTAATGTAACATTCCAAGCTTGTATTATAATCTAGCATGTTGGTGAGATCAATCATAAAAACCGCGATCCAAAAGGAGTCGCGGTTTTCTATGATAGAATCATCTAACGTGCCGAGTTCTATCGAGGTGATTCAAAGATTGGCTCTGGGGAAAAATCAGGGAAATCCCAAAATTGGTTTTGAAATTGTGGATGTGCGCGACCTAGTCGACCTTCATATTCGTGCTATGACGGATCCTGAGGCTGCTGGTCAAAGGTATATTGCAAGCAGCGGTTATATGTGGATGAATGATATTGCGAAGCTGTTGAAAAGTGAATTAGGGGAAAAAGGTCAACCTATTTCAGTCAAAACGATTCCGGATATTGTTTTAAAAAGCGCCGCAAAAGTGACGCCGTCCTTACGAGCGTTAGTCCCGATGTTGGGACGGAAATTTCGCTATACGTCTCAGAAAGCGAGAAGCCAATTGAAGTGGAGTCCGCGGCCTGTTGAAGAGACCGTTGTAGATACTGCCAATAAATTGGCGGAGTTTCAGTTGATTTAGTGGTGTAGGGTATAGCTATAGAAAAAGGGTGTTTCATAAGTCATGGAAATGACGGAGAGACACCCTTTTTAGATTGCGCAGCGGTTGGCTTCGCTAACGGACGAGGTAGGCTTTATTCGATGGAAATAAGGCCTTTTTACATGCTAACGGACTCTGGTGCAGCTATTTACGTTATCTGTGTGTAGATAGGTTGTTTATTGATCTATTAGCGGCTCTGGTGTCCGTTATTTATGGAAATAGTGTTATAAATTGAAAATAACGTCAGTGGAGTCCGTTATGGATGAATGGATCAGACGACTTATATAGCATCTGGTGATGAGATTTTTGAAAATCGCATAATTTTAATGTGACAGGTATTGCTTTATTAATTTACTAATAAGGAGAGCGCCTAAATGGAAAAAGGTGAAAATGTAAGAAAAGCAATCAAATACGGAGTCGGCGGAGTAGCTATACTTCTTATAACATTATCTGCGTTTAGTACAGTAGAGAATGGCCATGTTGGATTTAGAAAAACATTAGGTAGTGTTAGTCCAACCGTGCTTGAGCCGGGGCCTCATTGGAAATGGCCGTTCATTTCAAGTATTGTAGAGGTCAATACTCAAGTGGCTAAATCAGAATCTGATGCAGCGGCGTCATCCAAAGATTTACAACCTGTACATAGTCATGTAGCTGTTAACTATACGATTCCAAAAGGACTAGCGTACAAGTTACTTCATGACGTTGGTTTAGACTTTGACTCTAAAGTAATCAGTCCTCACGTGCAGGAAATATTTAAAGAAGTTACTGCAAAGTACAGTGCAGAAGAGTTAATCTCAAAACGTGAGCGTGTAGCATTAGAAACAAACGAGTTATTAAAGAAATCTCTGGAGGCTTATAACATTCAGGTAGGGGATATCTCAATTGTTAATTTCACCTTCTCGGATGCATTCAATCAATCTATTGAGCAGAAACAAATTGCAGCTCAAAATGCAATGAAAGCTCAGAACGATTTAGATAAAGCTAAGATCGATGCTCAACAAAACGTAGTAAAAGCAGAAGCAGATGCTACAGCCGCGAAAGCTAAAGCGGATGCAGATCTATATGTAGCTCAACAAAAAGCGATGGGTAACCTAGAGCTTGCAAAGTCAATTACTGTTGACTTGGTAGATTATAAATTCCTTGAAACGTGGAAAGGCGATGTTCCTAATGCTTGGGGCAATGGATCTTTGATAAATATGTTACCGAGCAAAACCCCAGTACCTGATGGAAAATGAGAAAGGTGTTCTGGGTAGAGAGAGTCCAAGGATGGCGAATTTGGATATGAAGTGAGATAATGCATCTAAGAAGAACGGAGGAATAAAGAGATTAATGGAAAACTCAAACAAAGTGGTATCAATATCTTGCCGCAATTGTGACGTAGAAGGTTACATTGAGAATATTGAACAAAGCGAAGTATCCTATTGCCCCAAATGTGGAAGCAAAAATATAACTGTCCTCGATAACAAGAAGTCGCTAAAATGAGCGGCTTCTTCTTTTTCTTTGATCATGAAAATGAAAATTAGACCTACAGCTTTCTAGGGCTGTAAGTCCAATCTCTTTTATGTTTTAACAGTGGGGTTGGTCTTTAGAATAACGAAGGAAGATTAAACCTAGCTTAAGAATAGATAAGTTTAAAGTAAACTGCTCCATTGTCTCTTTCCATAAAGAAACCGAATAATCGTAACGGTTTCTTCTTTTTCCAAGACGACATAGAACACGATGTACGAGTCCACAAGTATATGTCGAATGCCACTCGCTGCCAATCGTTCATCACGAACTAATCCGTTTCTAAAAGGCATTTGCTCCAATTGAAAAACGGCTTCAGCGATTTTGGCTATCATTTTTCGAGCTGTCGATGGATCCAGTAATTCGTTTGCGATATAGTCGGCAATGTTTCGCAAATCCACTTCTGCTAGGTCAGTAATCACTATACGATATGTTAAGCTCACTCTGAAATACCTTTCTCGATGTCTGCAAGTGCTTCATGAAAAGGTCGTACTTTCTGTTTTTTCGATTCATCCAGACCTTCATCCAGCAGTTTATATAGTTCGAATTTACCAACTATTTTTTCATAGGTTTCAATACTCATCACAGCCAGGTCGCCTTGACCATTCTTCGTAATGTAGACAGGTTCATCAAATTTATGGCAAAACTCAGAGATCTCATTGTAATGATTTCTTAGATCTGAACTTGGTCGAATAGTGGGCACGTTAATTCCCCTCTCTTGTACATATCGTTATTTTATCAAAATAACGATATGTACACAAGGATGTTTAGCCGATTTCTTGGTTAATTAAATTGTGAAAAACTTCTTTAATGGAAAGATATTAAGTCGCAAACAGGCACGTTCTTTTTGGCTTAATATGGAGCCTAGGGGGATGTATGAATCCCGATTTAAATAGCTGACGAAGTAAATTCGACGAAGACAAGCATAGCGGTAGATTCAGATGCCGTGCTCCTACACTCGAAGCAAAGCTACGAAGTCAACTCATCCGTTCCGTCCGCGCGGGTGAACCCAGAGGGGTTCTCTCCCCACGGCTCCATACAAAAAACCGCGATCCCGAAGGACCGCGGTTTTTCTTATATGGAGCCTAGGGGGATCGAACCCCTGACCTCATCGCTGCCAGCGATGCGCTCTCCCAGCTGAGCTAAGGCCCCTCAATTAACGTCGACTTTTCGTATTATACATGAAATATATGAAGCAGGCAAGCCCTTTGCATAGATAATTCATTTTGTCTTTTGTGCCTGCGAAGTTTCTGTTGCAAACGGTGCCAAACGTTGTTTTCATTCACATTTTCATGCTAACCTAGTAATAGAAACTAGTTGATCGTGTAGGAGTGACGAAAGAGTGTCAAACGGGGTCTTATATTGGGTTTACTTGGGAATATCTTTTGTGTTGCCGTTTGTGATCGGTGTGTGGTTAATGCGGAAAACGAATCGGCTGGGATTCTCTTTCTGGATAACGACAGCCTTAAATATTGTACTGACCTTGGCTGCAGCATTCTGGTGGAAATCAGTGACGGAGGATCCGTTCCGCATGATGTTTGGGATGGCGTTCTATGGAGTGTCGGCCGTAAATTTGATGGTCATCGAATTTTTTGCGCTATTTAGCATTCGCAAGAAAATGAATTCGTAGAAGGATGGTTTCTTTCATGACACAATCTTCTTCCAAGGTTTACTTTTATGTGTTTACTATTGCTGCCGTCCTATGGATGGCCTTTATTTTTTTTAAGTCAGGGGAGACGTATCAGCAGCAGACGCTGCGTCCGCTTTTAGAATCAAAGCTTAGTGGATCAAATCCCTTGAATCGCATCCCGCATATGGCATTCACCTATGATGGGCAGATACTATCGTGGCAGGATCCCATCGGCGTTATCGAGTTCTTCATAAGAAAAGCAGGGCACGTAAGCGAGTTCGCTGTACTTACCCTGCTCTGGATCTTGGCCTTGCTTTCGAAGCCGTTACAAATAATCATGGCACTGCTCACCTCCTTTATGATTTCGGTTTTGTATGCAGTGACGGATGAATGGCATCAAACGTTCGTTGATGGCCGCACGGGTCATGCGATTGATGTGGTGGTCGATGCTTTCGGAGCGCTACTCGCTGTTCTTTTGGTACTGGCGGTTCTCGGGATCCGCGCTGCGATTAGACGAAGAAGAACAAACTTGTAATCATCATGTACACTTTTCTTTTTTTGATGGATTTGAATTTCCAAAGCTCGCGAGCTTCGACTTCTAATTCGTGCTGTTGCCACTGCATTAATTTCTCAGATACGTATAAGTTGGATGGTTGCATGATTCGATTCACCTTCCTTTCTTTTCCTGTTAGATCCAGTTTACATCTAGAATAAGGGGAACAAAAAGTGTATAATTCACTTTAACAATTTCCCCTTTTGGAGAAGGACGTGGACCATGCAGATTCTGTCTCATTTTTTGGAACTCCGGTCCGGCTTTGCACATGGTGTAGAGCATGAACCGCAGCCGATCACGTTAGAAGAACTATCCGAAAGAATGTACTGCACAACGCGGAATGTTAAGATTTTGCTGAAAAAAATGATGGAGCAGGGCTGGATTTCCTGGAAGCCAGGAAGAGGAAGAGGCAATGTTTCTGAGCTTACATTTCTAGTTTCCGCGGAAGACATGGTCACCAAACAGGCCATGGAACTAGCGAGTCAAGGGGATTACAAAGGTACGATTGAACTCATTCACCAATTGGGCAGGGGAGAAGCTTTGCAGGACTCTTTTGTCGATTGGTTATTTAGTTTTTTCGGATATCGAACAGTTGTCCAAGAGGAATGTTACAAGGATACACTGCGGTTTCCAGTCTACAAATGGCTTGTGTCACTCGATCCGGCTTTTAGCTTTTTTGCGTTTGACACCCATCTGATCAATCAGATTTTCGATACGCTGGTTCAATACAATCCAAGTACACGGGTTGTAGAGCCACACTTGGCGCATTATTGGGAGAAAAGCGAAGACGGGTTGCACTACACCTTTTACTTGAGAAAAGGGGTTCTCTTTCACCATGGCAGGGAGATGACAGCTAACGATGTCAGTTACTCCTTATCTAGGCTCATGGAGCTTGGTCTCTCGGCGTGCCAAGGCTGGATGACACAATGTATTGAGAATATTAGGGTACTCAACCGAAGTGCAATTGCTATCGAGCTGAAACAGCCCAACGAGCTTTTCCTGCAGCAGCTGGCGCATCCTTCATTAGCGATTCTGCCGGAAGAAATTTGCCGGGACAACGAGGGGATTTTTGGCCGCATGCCGATTGGAACAGGGCCTTTCAGGCTGGAGCGAAATGATGATTATATCTGTAAGCTTCGTGCCTTTGACAGTTATTTCGGGGTTAGGCCGCATTTGGATCAATTGGAAATATGGCTGTTGCCCCATGAGTTGTCGGAAGTAGGCCCCAGCTGGGATATGGTGCAGGTTTTGTGTGACCATACGAACTCCCGTAAACCGGTCGGAGCTGTCGGGAAAGATTCGGAATGGCATCAGATTGAACAGTCGATTCTAGGATGTTCGTTGCTTACTTTTAACCAAGGGAAAGAAGGGCCTCAGCAGCATCCGAATTTCCGAAAAGCTATCGATTTGATCCTTGATCGGGAACGAATGATTGAACAGCTAGGAGGTTTCAGGGAAGCTCCGGCCAGTTCCTTTTTACCAGCAATGAATGATAAAGGGACAGCCGCTGTATATCGAACCGATTTGGAGGAAGCGAAGAGCCTGCTTAAAGAGATGGGTTACGATGGCGAGCTAGTAAACATGTTTATCTATAGCAATAATAACGAGGATGCGATTTGGATCTGTGAGCAATGTGTCAAGGCTGGTATCCGGATTGAACTGACGACCCGGAGCATGTCGGACATGATACGGCTCGATACGATACATGAAGCAGATCTTATTTTTTACCACATCTGTCTGGAAAGCGAGTATGATCTCCATATTATCCAGACGCTTAAGCAGAGCAACAGCTATGTCCGTGCACATCTAACTCAAGAAAAAAAGGAATGGATAGATGAAGAGATGGAGCATATTCTTATGATTCCGGACATTAAAGATCGCATCGCGAGACTTCACGACATCATTGAAGTGCTTCAGAAGGACCAATCCTTCCTTTTTGTGCTTCATCGCTCCCAGCAAACTACCTATCATGATTCGATCAGAGGTGTGTGTATTAACGACTTGGGTTGGGTTGATTTCCGGAAAATTTGGTTTACGCCTAGCGCTTGATAAATCCTGGTTGACCTGGAAATACTCTTGGTAACAATCATGAAATGCCAGGAGGGTATGGTTATGAGCAAAATTAAAGAGGCTAATCTGGTTCGATTTATTGAACGTCACGATGTGTGGTGCGCAGATGTCGAAGTAATCACCGAGGGTATCACAGATACGCTGGTCGTTGAATTTGCATCGACAAAAGGGAGCCAATTCGAGATGAGTCATGTGTATCGCAAAAACGCATCCCGTGAAATTGATTGGTACGATAATCATTTGCACAATGCCTATGAAGACGTTTCCAAAGAGTTATTCGGGACAAAAACCCAGCAATCGAAGAAGTGGGGGAAACGCGAAGAATTCGAAGAGGAAATACTTGCTTTCGGCTCTATTCGCGAAGAGTTGAAGGAGCATTTTCAGCTTAGCCGCACGGCATCCTTATTCCATACGGAAGATGTGGAAGACCAAACCTACTTACATTAATGTCCTTCGTTCTTAGCAAATAAAAAAACGACCATTAAGGTCGTCGGCTTCTAGGTTCGTAACGATTTTCCATGGCCATCCAAGAAGCATTCGCAACGAAAAAACCAATGAAAAAGAACAAAACTAAACGAATAGGTACCCAAACTAAGCTAATTTCGTGCGTATTTAGTAATTCAATAATGCTAAATAAGGCCGTAAGCCCAACACCCCAAGGGAGAAGGCCGAAATTCACCAAATACTTGTTTCTGCCGAGCTGTTTTCTCTTCAGCCATATGGCTTTGCGTGGATCTTCGTTCATATCGAAACTCCCTTTTTCTTTTTATTATAGCATTGCTTGAAATAAATCTCGAATCAGTATTCATAAGAAGCCTCCATTCATATGCTAGTCATAGGGACGGGAGCTTTTTTCTATGGAAGAGATGACCAAAGTCCTCATATTATGGTAGTATAAGGAAGTTGAAAGGGGGTATATCTTTTGCTGCTTAAATTTCTTGCTTTTGGTCTGTTATGGCGACTTGTCGGTAATCCATTCCTTGCACTTCTAATTCTATTAATCATCCTATATGTATTAGATAGAAGATTTATCGGATTGACGCCGAATATTTTTAAGCCATTTCAATTAAGGCGAAGAGCGTCCAGGCTGCGAACGGAATTACATGCGAATCCACATCATACGTCAGCAAAGTTGGAGCTTGCAAGGAACCTGCTGCAGCGCAATAAATTCCAAGAAGCGCTTCCTTACTTGGAACAAACGCTGCCAATTATGGAAGACTCCGCTGATGTGCACTACGAAATCGGACTTTGCTACCTGAAGCTAGGCGATTTGAAAAAGGGAGAGAGCTTCATGCTCCAAGCGATAGAGCTGAACCCGAGGGTTAAATATGGCGAGGCTTATTTACGCCTAGGGGAAGCTTTAGCGCCTGTTGCACCTGAAAGGGCTGTGTGGCTGATCGAGCAGTTCCGTGATCTGCACTCCTCTTCGGTCGAGGCCTATTACCGTCTCGGCTTGCTGTATCAGCAGCTTGGACGCGGCAATGATGCGAAGGCAACATTCCGCGAAGCGTTGGATATTTACCGCGGCTTGCCGCGATACAGCCGCAGACAGCAGCGACGCTGGGCCATGCTTGCTCGTTTCAAATGAAAAAGGTTCCGCTGCTAAGCGGAACCTTTTTTCACGGCCGCGTACAGCCGTACGAGCAGCCAAGAGCCGAGCAGCCCGATCAGGATCGAGCTGGCGGTATGCAAATCATAGAGCCAGAGCTGATCTTGGATCGGCGTGAGGCGACCCCATAGCGTCAGGAGTGCAGGGTGCACAAGGTAGATACCGAAAGAAGCAGCTCCTAATGAGGTAAGTGCAGTACTAAGCTTTGGGCTGTTGGCAAGACGCTTAAGCGACCAATGGACGGCCCATAATGGAACTGCCATACAATACACGAGGAGAGTTAGCTCAAACCAACTATTTGCGAAGCTAGCCAGTTCATATTGATGCAGAAGAAGCATGCCTACGAACGTGGAGCCTGCAAGGTACATGATGCTCCCTATTAATTGCTTGTAGCGTTCAGACCAGGCGGCAATAGCCGAATAATGAATCCCCATGAAAGCTCCAAAGGCGAAAAGCGCTGAGTAGCTGACAAAAAGCGAGGCATATTCCGGCAGGGGATGCACCCCATGATGGAAGGCATAAGCTGCGGCTTGTATAACGATACCTATAGGAATTAGCCCTCGACGAACCCAAGATGACCTCCTCACCACAGTGATGAGAAGCGGGAACAAGAGGTAAAACTGAACGATAATGACCATATAATAGAGATGATAGCTGGCATTTCCTGAAATAAGCAGCTTGAGAAAGTAAATGACGTCAAATCGGATATGTCCATGAAACATAACCTGATTAAATAAATAATAGAACAGGGACCATAGCACATAAGGAATTAGGATTCTTCGCAGCCGCTTTGTCCAGAAAACACGCGACATTCCAGGCTCCCAGCGATCATAATACGTATAGAAGAGCACGGCACCACTGATCCAAATGAAAAGTGGCACAGTGAATAAACTAGCTTTGTTAAGGATGAAAAAGATGGCTTGCGAGCCGCTGCCAATCGGGAGCAGCGTAGCGCTCGATGTGCCGTGAATAAGCACCACGGCGATGATGGCGATTGCGCGGACGAGGTCGATCTCTGGTAATTTGGGTCTTGACGACATGACGGTGTTCTTCTCCTTTTTTCACTTTGTTCACTGTAACATGAATGAAAAAGGAGGACAATACACGCTAATCAATCGCGATAAGCGACAAAACTGTCTGGATCAAGCAGCTTCCACTCAGATGGAGGTGACCCGAAATCAGGGACGTCGATCATTTCGCCTTCCCGTTTGGAAGATTCATGAGCGACCAACCCTGGGGCTAAGTAATCCGCAGCCCGCCAAGCATGATTTGGTGGCAATTTCTTCGTGTAAATGGCTTTCAAATAATCATCAACAAGGAATTGATGAGAGCCGAAGTGACCATTAGGAAGCCCCTCAAAGGCATGTGGCAGGCGGAAGCTGTGGTGCACCTTGGCAAGGCTGGCATGGAAATCGTGCTGCAACGTTTGATTCAGATTGGAATCGTTCACATGCACATATTGATCGTTGCAGGCAAGCTGCGGAGTCAAATCCTGAGTGGCTCCCCACTTCAGAGAGGTCCATGCAGAACCACCCGAATGCTCCTCGTAGCTGCCGGTTGTTCCGAACATGCTCATATATACACTGTTGTTTCCTCCCCAGCCCACGCGCCGGAACTCATTGAGGCGCATCATCCCGCCATCTGAGGTACGTACTAGAGCACTCTGATTACTGAACGTATTGTCCCATAGGTTAGCCCCTTCCCGAAAAATCCCATCTTCGTGCTGGTCTATATAGCCCAAGCAGGATACCTTAGTCGCCTTAGCTCCTGTAACAGAGAGAATCATAGAGACAGAGTGTGTCGGATAATACATCGGTGGAATGCCGGCCACTTTCTTCCAATCTTTCCCGCCAGAATATTTGAAAGCATCATAGAACCCATGCGCCATATCATGCAAATACTGAGCTTCTCCATAGACAAAGTTGCCGAAGTGACCTGCTTTGAACTGGTCTCGGCAATAGACCGTGGAGGGATAGTAATAACTTGTCTCCCCAGTCATATAGATTAGTCCGGAACGCTTCACTTCCTCTATGATGGCGGATATTTCGTCTAAACTTTGGGCCATTGGTACTGCACAATAGACATGCTTGCCCGCTTGCAGAGCTTGTATCGTTTGAGGGCCATGCAGATGTCTTTGTGTAAAAATGGCGACGGCGTCCACATCGCTGCGCAGCAGCTCTTCCAATGAAGCGTAAGTTTGTTTGAGGGAAAAAGCTTTTGCAAATTTTTCGCGACGATCCTCGTGCAATTCCGCCAAAACAACTTCATCGACATAAGGATGAGCTTGAAACAGCTGTACGAAGCATTGGGAGAATTGACCTGCTCCAACAATTCCTATTTTAATACCCACGAAAGTTCCTCCTATAATGAGAGCTTATATTTCTGCTGCCGATATGCGACTTCTCTTTTATTGTAAAGAGGTTTCTTCACGATGTATTTAGTCCAAAGTAACAATATGGTTTCCAAAATCACATGAAAGAGACCCAACTTGCATCAGCCAACGTGCTTGCTTGACGCTCTACAGCTAGCGCGATACACTGATAGAAGTGAATACAGCGAAAGTCAAGAGGGTGATTGTACATGAGTTACGAATATCTCATGCAAGCGGTATTGTTAATTTTCCTGGTTGTCATTACTTTTTTTGCAATGTTGATTTGGACGAAATGGCGAAAAAGAGGACGGAGATAGCATTATGTATTTTATTAATCATGAACAGATCGATGAAAGAATTCAGTTTTTATCTGCATTGGCCGATGCGAGCAAACAGTTAGAACAGCAGTGGGGACAAGGCACGAATACTCTCGTTTGGCAGCTCGCCCAAGAGCGTGTTCTTCATTTGGCTATTGAAACCGTAACGGATGTAGGAAGCCTGCTGATCGATGCCTTCATTTTGAGAGATGCAAGCAGCTATGAGGACATTGTAGAGATTGTACACGGTGAAGGCGCATATTCGGAGGCATTAACCGAGACGCTGCTTGAGCTTGTGAAGCTCAGAAAACCTCTTGTGCAGGATTTTGTAGCATGGAACCGCCAAGATCTGCATCCATTGGTGCCTAAACTTCCAGCGGCTTTTGAGGAGTTTGCTGCGAGTGTAAGGGCATTTATCAAGAGTGAATTGGAATAACATACATAGATGTTTCTTAATTTACAACTTGGATATGATGCTGTAAAATGAAGCATAATGATTGATCCGAGGGTAGGTGAGCTAATGAATCAAGCACTTGAGACATCTACGCGTAAAGTGATTCTTTCCATGCTCAAAACTAGTGGACCTCTAAGCGTTCAAGAGATATCCAAACAGCTCGGAATTACGGAGATGGCCGTCAGGCGTCATATTCATTCCATGGAAAAGGACGATCTGCTCGAAACGAAGCTTGTAAGGCAAGCGATGGGGAGGCCAACCAATGTGTATACGTTAGCTCCCAAGGCGGACGAACTATTTCCTAAGAAATATATGCAATTGACACTCGATTTACTGGATGAGTTACTGGAAGATCAGGGGCATGAGAAGATCGAGCGGCTTTTTGAAGGCCGACAAGATAAGCTGGAATCTCGTTATCAGCCGCGTATGCTGGACAAAAGCTTGGAGGAACGTGTAGCTGAGTTAGCACAAATACAGAACGAGAACGGGTATATGGTCGATTGGTCACAAACAGAGGATGATACCTATACGTTTAGCGAGCATAATTGCCCGATCGCCCAAGTGGCGAATACATTTGGGCAGGCGTGCCAGTGTGAACTCGCCCTGTTCCGAAATTTACTTGACGCAAATGTCGAGCGAACAGAATGTTTAGCTAAAGGCGCAAACAAATGTGTCTATATCATTAGCAAAAATAAATAACCATCTACCTCTAAGCCTAGGGGAGATGGTTATTTTTGTATTTATCGCGAAGCCGCAAGCAGGCGGGCAGCTTTGTCTGTGATCCACTCGAAGCGACCGGCTTCGATCTCTTTTAGATTAATAAGCGAGCCGCCAATCCCTAATCCGTAGCATCCCAGATCTACAAATTGCTTAATGTTCTCCTCGGTTACGCCACCAACTGCCATCATAGGAATATGGTCTAGCGGCCCCATTAGTTCCTTGATGTAGGTCAGTCCAAGGCTGGCGCTTGGGAATATTTTAATCGCTGTCGCGCCTGCTTTCCACGCTTTCACGACCTCCGTTGGTGTCATCGCTCCTGGGAAAATCGGTATCCCTTCGCGGCTTGCATAACGGATAACATCCTCGTCCAAATTCGGAGTAACGAGGAAAGAAGCGCCTGCTTGAATAGCTTTCTGCGCATCCTCCACATCGAGTACGGTACCTGCTCCAATAAACATTTGTTCGCTGAGCTTAGCCTGCAGCTCACTGATCATCGCCAAAGCGCCAGGAGTGTTGAGCGTTACCTCCATTACGGTGACCCCGCCTTTCAAAAGCGCTTCCGCCAAAGAAACAATGTGAGCTTCTTTCACGCCTCGAACAATGGCGATAATGCGCGTTCGTTCGATTTCCTTCAATCCTTGTTCTCGATTCATGTGATTCCTCCAGAAGTTCAAAGTTCGATTTGTTTTTCATTATGACAGGTCCCTGAAATTTTTCCAGCTTTTTTGTGTCAAAACAAGCTGCTCCTATCTATACTGTAGTAATTCATAGGCATTCGTCTAGAAGCCGTCATCAATCTACGCAGTTTGCAGACCCAGGAGGTGCCTGTCATGACATGGATGGAGATTAGTGCAGTGGGTTCGACTCTTGCTTTTATCGTTCTCGTCGTCTTTGCGGTTCGCATGCTGATTACGGCAAAACGCATGTTACAACAGCTTAGCGATACGGTTGCTCAAACGGAGCAGCATGTAGGAAAGGCGGCAGGGGAAGCTGAGCAATTGCTGAAGCAAGCGGGGCAGCTGACCGAAGAGGTGCATTTGCAGGTGCTGGCGTTAGAGTCAACCGTTCAATCCATCGAGAAGACTGGAGCAGCTATAGGGGATGTCGCTTCGGTCCTTCGCAAAGGTGCACGAATGATGAATGAGTCGCTTCACGGTGCGGAAAAGGTTGTACATACCCACCAGAAGCGTATACAGGACGTCATGGAGTGGGCAACGACGGGTCATGAGCTGTGGCAAAGATGGCAGGCGAATCGGAAAGCCAAATCAGACCATTAAGGAGTGGATTTCACATGGCAAGCGAAAAAAAAGGTAAGGATCTTCTCATCGGAGCGATCGTAGGAGGGTTACTGGGCGCAGCAACAGCTCTGCTGTTCGCCCCGAAATCCGGACGCGAGCTAAGAAGTGACATTGCGGACAATGCCAAAACGGTTAGCGACAAGACGGTGCAACTGGCCAACTCCGTCACACAAAAAACGCAAGAGGTTGCAAAATCCGTTAGCACGACAACTTCTGATTTCGTTGGCAAAGCGAAAGAATCGGCAACAAATGTGGTAGACACGGTTCGTTCCTGGAAAGAGGCCAAGATTGACGATGCGCAGTTGCAAGATGATGTAGAAGTATCTGAAGCAGCAGAAGATTTAGTCATCCTAGGAAATCGTTAAAATGAACGAAAAGCAGCAAGCTCAAGAAATTGAGCTTGCTGCTTTGACATTTACCACTTGGACGGGTCAATCTTGCGAATGTCCAAACCTTCCCAGACGTTCTTGATGGGAGCTGTTTCCGGATGTTCGAAGACCAGCCATGCCGTAGGTAGATACCTCTCCCCGTATTCACTGGATGGCTTATTGATGATGGCATTGTTGTGTACAAGAACGGTAGAGGCACCACCGTCTAGATTGGCAGCAGTGACAGCGCCGTGCGCCAGGAAAATCTCCTGAATATCGTACAGCGTAGCTCCTATGCTGTGCTTCTGCCTGCCGTCGATGACAGCGAATAGAATGGAGCCGTCTTTCGTTTGGGCCATACTGGTTCGCGGAGCAATACCCCAGCCGTCGGCTTGGCTTTTGATTTGTCCAACGCCGTTGACGATGAACCGCGGGGAGAAGGAAACAGCTTCCTGAACACCCATTGCCACCAGTTCGGAGACTTTATATTTGCCGGCGATCATACGCCCTTCTTTATCAATACCGACCACTTGTACAGTGCCGTTCATGCCTTTGTCATTGTAAAAGATTTTGCCTCCGGACATGACGATGCCTTCCGGTTGAAACCCATTCCCCTCCCAATTGGGGTCGATGAAGCCTCCGCCGTTAACGCCGAGGATCGCTCCCGTTCTTTTGACCATGGAGGATACTTTCTCGCCTTTGCCCACTTTCTCAGGTACAGCAATTCGAAGCTTTTTTGGATCAGAAATGGTGACAAGCTGTCCTTTGAAATTCGTCCCCGAAATGGGTTCGATGGTCACGAGCTCTTTCTTGACTGCCGCCTCTGGGGCAGCTGAGCTCACAGGTTCAATCTGAACAATACCTTTATCTTTCTCATCGCCCATTTCGTCGAATTGCTTCCAATAAGCTTCCACGCGCTTCTGCAATTCTTCGGAACCAATTAAATATTTGGCCCAATCGCGATGCTGCGTTGTAATCAAAGTATCCGCCATCATGAGTCGGACACTTGTGCCAGAAGATGTAAGGAAAAACCAACATAAAGACAGGGTAGAGAGAAGAACTAAACTTAAAATCGTATACTGAAAAAAACGCATGCCCACAGAACGTTTTCTGTTCTTTCTCGCTAGTCGAGACTGTGTGGAGGTGGTCTGTTGTACAGCCATGAATTCATTACCAACCCTCTCTAACAAAAAATCAATTCAATCAACCTTTATAGATAGACGAAAAAAAAGGAGTAAAGTTTCATTCTTGATGAACTTTACTCCTTTTTAATAATTGTTATTAGATTGGACGTCTTACTGAAGATAGCAATGAATCTGCTGCTGATTGACGCTCGTAGTGAAATTCTAAGCCCGCGCCTGTATTCCGAGCTACACTGCGAACAATGAGATCGTGATACTTCTTTTGGCGAATCGCAGCAATAATAACAAACTTCGAGATGCCGAGAGCGTCAAAATAAAGTTTTCCTTCTCGTTCATTGTACTTTTGCACATGATTCATGTTGACGAAAAGGTCGGTATCCATCTTTTTAAAGCCCATTTCTTCAAGCTTATCCATGAAAAGACTGAAATCAAGCAATGAATTTACAGCTTGGCTTATGCGTTCAAAACGAGTATGATAAATCATTTCTTTCGAGCTGACTTCAATAAATAAAGTATCGTTCATGGGAACGGGTTCCTGTAAGGCGACTTTGCTGCTGTTAGCTTGCTCACTCTCATTCTCGAGGTAGCCGGCTTTCTCCATTAAATCGGTGTACGGAATGTTGTAGGCATCCGACAATTTTTTAAGCGTAACAGGCGATGGGTTGATTTTCTCATTGGTCGAGCGGTTGCGCTCTAATTCCAAATCCCTGATGTAGGCGTGTGAAAGTCCGCTTTTGTTAGCTGCTTCGCGCAGGGACATTTTGCCCCGTAAGCTTTCCAAAAATTTACCGAATCCTTCTAATTGCTTCATAGTGATGAATCCCTCCATATTTTTTAATTGTAAATGAGTTTCATGGAAATGAAAATGTTTGAGCGTGAATTGGTGTCATTTTCCTGAAATCCCTGCCATGTGGGCTGCGTGCATATTTAAGCTTGGCGATTGGAAAATTAGTAGCATCATCATGGAAAGAGGCTGATCGCATGGCAAGAGATTTACCCATTGGGAACGGGAATGTACTCATTAATTTTGACGCTGCTTATAATATTCGTGACATGTATTACCCTTTAGTAGGTCAAGAGAATCAATCTAGCGATCATCTTTCACATTTTGGTATTTGGTGTGCGCGAGACTTCTTCTGGATCGACCATCCGGAAGTTACCAAAAAGCTGAATTACCTAGAAGATTCGCTGGTTACAAACGTTGAATGCGCCCATGAAAGACTGGGATTAAGCTTCATTATTCGAGATGGCGTTGATGTGCAACAAAATGTTTTTTTACGAAAAATTAAGGTGGAAAACCATTTTGATGAGGAAAGAGAGATTAAACTTTATTTTCATTTGGATTTGCAAATCTATGGCAATGGTGTAGGTGATACGATTTATTTCGACCCGGAGTTGAATTCGCTGTTGTTTTATAAAGGGCATCGCTACATGTCATTGTCAGGTTTATCTCCAGATGTGGACAAGCCGTATCCGAGCGGCTATGCAACGGGGCAGAAAGGCATACATGGCCTCGAAGGCACATGGCGTGATGCGGAAGACGGCCATTTAGGGGGAAATCCGATTGCTCAGGGATCGGTTGACGGAACACTTGAGTTGACGATGGTACTGCCGCCTAGAAGCTCCAAGGAAGCATGGTTCTGGGTTTGTTTCGGTCATACGAAGCAGGAGGTTGAGAGATTGGAAAGCTTGCTGCGCACAGAGTCTCCCCAAGCTCTACTGCAGCGCACCCATGACCACTGGGTAAAATGGGTCAATCAGGATGCTCATCAGCTTACCTTGTTGAAGCCGGAACTTTCTTCCTTTTATAAAAGATGCCTGCTGATCACAAGGACGAATGTTGACAATCGTGGTGCTATTATTGCGGCAAATGATTCGGATATTTTGAAGTTTGCCAAAGATACCTACTCCTATATGTGGCCGCGGGACGGGGCTCTGGTGTCTCATGCCTTAGATCGGGCTGGTTACTATGAACTGTCCAGGAAGTTTTTTGACTTTTGTATAAAAGTGTTGACACCTGAGGGGTATCTCATGCACAAATACAATCCAGACAGCTCCGTAGGCTCAAGCTGGCATCCATGGGTGGATGGTCAGGGGAAAAAGCAGTTGGCCATTCAAGAGGATGAAACGGCACTCGTTCTGTATACGTTGTGGCATCATCATAGGCTGGCAGGCACCATAGAGCGCTCACGGGAAGATTACGAGAAGTTTGTGAAACCCGCTGCGGACTTTCTAGTTCATTACCGGGATGCTTCTGGGCTTCCGCTGCCCTCCTACGATCTCTGGGAAGAGCGTTATGGCGTATTAGCCTTTACAGTCGCATCTGTGTATGCGGGCCTCGTTGCTGCTGCTCGTTTTGCTGAGTATCACCAGGATAAAGCGCGTGCCGTTTATTATGCAGATATCGCAGATCAGGTGAAAAAGGCAGCGGAACAGCAGCTGTTCGCAGCTGACCAGAATCGCTTTCTACGTGCTTTATATTGGAGCTATGAAGAAAATAAATATGTACCTGACTATACACTCGATATGAGTATGTATGGGCTATTCGACTTTGGATTGTTCGAGCTGGAGGATCCAAGGATTGTGGCTACGATGACGATTCTAAAAGAGAAATTGTGGGTACATACGGATATCGGCGGCATTGCCAGGTATGAAAATGACTACTACCATCAGGTAACGAATGATATTGCTAAAGTGCCAGGGAATCCGTGGTTTATTTGTACGCTTTGGTATGCGGAATGGTTGGTAGCCTCGGCAAAAGTGATTGAAGATCTACAAGAAGCGGAGAATCTGATGCGCTGGGCAATACGCCATGCGCTGCCATCGGGCACGATGGCGGAACAGGTGCATCCGTTCACAGGAGCGCCGCTCTCTGTTTCACCACTGACATGGTCACATGCTTCTTTCATCAAAGTAACGCAAGAGTATTTGTCAAAACTGAAGAAATTGACCTCGACGGGAACCAAGCAAGCAGCAGATGCCAGTGAAGATAAAGTACTGGAGCCGGTTGTTCAATAGCTGGGAGGAGATGATGAAATGAAAGCGATTCGCGTCAAACAACTGCGACAAGGTAACCCTTCGATTGCGTTAGAAACCGTGGACGATCCCGCGATTTCTCATCCGCAAGAAGTGATAGTCAAGGTACTCGCAGTAGGTTTGGATGGGACGGATAAGGAAATTCTGCAGGAAAAATACGGTGTTCCCCCGCAAGGGGAGGACGATTTGACGACTGGCCATGAATCCTTGGGCGTCGTAACCGAAGCTGGCGCAGAGAGCGGATTCCAGGCTGGAGATCTCGTGACCGCAATTGTACGGCGTCCCTGCCGGAATCAAAGCTGTGTCAATTGCCGGAATGGTCACTCTGACTTCTGTCAGACTGGCGAATTTGTGGAGCGCGGGATCAAAGGTGCGCATGGCTTCCTCTCGGAATACTACAAAGAAGAAGGGCGTTACCTCGTGCAAGTTCCAACTGTGCTGCTTGAGCAAGGCGTGCTGGTCGAACCGCAGAGCATTGTTGAGAAGGTGTGGGATCAGGTCCTGCGCGTGCAGCAGCGGCTGATCTGGGAGCCGAAGACAGCGCTCATCCTTGGCTCAGGCCCGCTAGGGCTGCTCGCTGCTATGACGTGCAGGCTGCTCGGCTTGGACGTGCACGTTTGGTCCAGATCCCCGCAGGATAGTCTGCAAGCGCAGCTTGTTAAGGACTGCGGAGGCGTGTACCAACCGGCTGGCGAGGGCGAAGCGGCCGCCGAGAGTTTAACGGCTTATGCAGAGGGACTCGGCAAGCCAATGGATCTTGTGCTCGAATGCACGGGCTTCAGCCCGCTGGCCTTCGAGGCTATGGCTGTGCTAGCGCCGAATGGCGTGCTGGCGCTGCTTGGGGTCACGCCAGCTGACCGCAAGCTGGAGATTTCCGCCGACATGCTCAATCAGAGCATGGTGCTGGAGAACAAATGCGTGATCGGTTCGGTGAACGCGGCGCGCAAGGATTTTGAGACAGCTATCTATCGGCTGCAGCAGATGGAGCGGATGTACCCCGGTTGGCTTGACCGACTGGTCACCAACCGGATGAAGCTGGAGGCTGTGCCGGAGCTGGATTTTGCGAGTATCCCGATCAAAGCTGTCGTTGACATAGTTCCTGTGGAACAATGGCGCGGGCTGGTGAAACAAACGAGGGTAGTGGAGTACAGCTTCTCGGTTTAAATGGGATGACCGTTAACGTTGAAAAACAACGTTTCAGCGGGGCAATGAGGGGGCTGAGGCACTTTTCTTGAAGTAAGCAGGTTAGTTGTAGGATGCGCACCGAGGAGTTTGGTCCGAGAGAGCCAAAAAGGCCGTCTCTGTAACCGAAGCGCCAGACCAAGCATTGAGCCGTCCCAAAAGGATGTCTCGTTAGTCCACGCCCGGATTTGACGGAGTCGAGGACAATGCCGCGAGCTCCCCCAAAAGGTTAGACTTCCCTCCTATATTTTTCTATAATAATGGGAGAAGGGGAGGACGAGCACAAATGTCAAAAAAATTCTTAAGAGAAAACGGAATGCACCTATCCTGGCTACTTGCATTAATAGCCACATTAGGGAGTCTGTATTTCTCGGAAATTATGCATTTTATACCTTGCAAATTATGTTGGTATCAACGTATTCTCATGTATCCGTTAGCTATCATCTTGGGAATCGCTGCTGTGCGCAGAGACTATAAGCTGACGATTTATGTCTTACCTTTGACGATTTGGGGAGCTTGTATTTCCGTTTATCACGTATTGCTCCAATCCGGGGTTTTCCACGAATCCGCAACGGGCTGCGGGCCAATTCCATGTGACGTAGATTACTTGAACTGGCTTGGTTTTATTACGATTCCTATGCTTGCCGGAACTGCTTTTATTTTGATCACCATTCTCCAATTCTTGACATACCGAGCTACGAAATAAACCCTCGTACCAAAAATAGGCAGGTAATTTGTCTAGCGCTGTCGAAAGGAGTACTGAACGTATTCCTATCAAGCGAGGTGCTACAGATGACACCAATTACCAAAAGTGCTGCACTGCTGATCCTTTTAAGCGCAACATTGGTCGGTTGTGCAGACAAAAGCCTGCTTTCTCCGGCTGCCGAAGCGGTAACGACACCAAGTCCGCAAGCAACAACAAAAACGGTGGTGCCAACGCCAACTCCTAAACCAACTGCAAAGCCCATAGCTACTCCTAAGCCAACCGTAGTACCGAGTGCAACTCCGCATCCTACGACTGCCCCTAGCCCTACAACATCAGCAAAACCGGCAGCGGGCACGCCAACGACAAAGCCAACAGCAGGGGACAAGACCCCTTATTCGTGGTATTACATGAAGAAGAAAACAGGGCAAGTTCCCGATTTTCCGAAAGAAACGAAATCTTTTACCGCTGATCAGAAAGCAGTCTGGGTAGGGACTGGGAAAAAGGTTTACTTAACAATTGATGCGGGAGGTCCGCTGATTGAAGTGGATTTAATGCTCAAATCCTTGAAGGAAAACGGCGTGAAAGCGAATTTTTTCATATCAGGAAACAATATTAAGTTAAATCCGGATTATTTAAAAAGAGTAGTGGCAGACGGCCATTTTGTTGCCAATCATACGATGACGCACAAAGATTTCAATGAGCTCAGTGATGACCAAATTCGCAAGGAAATTACAGATTTTGAAGCTTTATATAAGAAGCTGACGGGCAAGGAAGTCGAGAAATATTTTCGCTTCCCTTACGGTCACTACAATATGCATAACTTAAGTTTGGTATCCAGCATGGGGTATACGTCTGTCTTTTGGTCGACGGCCATGCGAGATTGGGAGCCGAGAGAGAACGGAGCTGAGGATCCGTACAATGATATCATGAATAATTTGCATGATGGCAATATTATTTTGATGCATCAGGGATCTTTGGAAAACATGCAGGCACTCGCGCGCATTTGCAAAGAAATCAAGAAGCGAGGCTACGAATTCGCACTTGTGAATGATTTGCAGCCCAAAAAATAAGTGACCAATTACCAATAATCAGTGTTGTAAGCCTAGGTACCTTTCAGCTTGTACGTTCATATTCTATCCATGTAGCCTGTGAAATTCATTAACCGGCAAAGGAAGCGGATAGGTGTGCAGCAAGCGATAGCCGTACTGGACTCCGGAGTCGGAGGATTAACTGTAGTAAAAGAACTCATGAGGCAGCTGCCGCAAGAAAAAGTGATCTATTTCGGTGATACGGCTCGAAGTCCTTATGGTCCGCGATCAGCTGTAGAAGTGCGTATATTTACCCGGCAAATTGTGGATTACTTAATTCAATTTAACCCTAAAATGATAGTGATTGCTTGCAATACGGCGACTGCGGTAGCCATAGAAGATATTCGAGAACGTGTCTCGATTCCGGTGCTGGGTGTTATCTCGCCTGGGGCGAGAGCCGCAATTAAGCACACGCGAACAGGGGTTGTTGGGGTTATTGGCACGGAAGGGACGATCAAAAGCAAGGCATATGAACATGCCTTAAAGTTAATTTCGCCGAACATTCAGGTGTACAGCGAGCCTTGTCCGCTTTTGGCGCCTTTCGTGGAGAAAGGGCTTTTTGGAAGAGAGCAAGAACAGGAGATTGTGGAGCAGTCGCTTCAGCCGCTAGCCGACAAGCCAATTGACTGTTTGATACTGGGATGTACGCATTATCCCTTTCTGATGGAGCCAATCTCCCGGGTTATGGGGCCGGACGTAACGTTGATTTCATCTGCGGACGAAACAGCAAGAGAAATCAGCACGATTCTGTACCATCGCGATCGGATGGAAACCTCGGGGATACTGCCGATTCACCAATTTTTTTGCAGCGGAGAACCTACGTTATTTAAGCGTATTACGGAAAGCTGGCTCAAAGATCAGATTGCCATTACACCTGTCGTCTGGCAGGTGCCTACTATTTTTTGAATAGACCCTCAGGGGTCTATTTTTTTGTTGAGTGGCGTGCTTCTAACTTAACTTCGTTATGCCGCATGATTCTAATGGAGCAGGCATATTCATAACCTACGTAGGAGATCAAAGAGCTGTGAGGTGGTCGTATGTTGGGTTACGGGTATGATACGTTGTGTGATGAATTAAATCGGCTAGGCAGGATTTATCCTTTCCTGCATGTCGAAGTTATAGGGGAAAGCGTGATGGGCAAAGGCATACCGGCACTGCGCATCGGTCAAGGGACTAGGGAGCTCCATGTCAACGCAGCATTCCACGCAAATGAGTGGATTACAACACCGCTTATTATGCAATTCGTGGAGGATCTTGCTTGCTCTTATGCCAGAGGAACGGCATGGCAGGGTAGAAACACCAGACGCCTGCTTTCAGAGTATTCCCTATGGATTGTTCCAATGGTGAATCCTGATGGTGTAGAACTTGTTCTGAATGGCATCAGCCCTGATCATCCCTATCAAGCTAACTTGCTGGAATGGAACGGAGAACAGCCTGATTTCAGCAACTGGAAAGCGAATATAAGAGGTGTAGATCTCAATGATCAATTCCCAGCGCATTGGGAAGATGAGGCTGAGCGTAGAGGGCAGTCGGGGCCGGGGCCGCGAGATTATGGCGGCGAGACGCCGTTATCTGAGCCAGAAGCAGCGGCGCTTGCGCGTTTTACAGAATGCCACCCATTTGAGCTGGTCGTTGCCCTACATACCCAAGGAAGAGAGATCTATTGGAATTACCGTGGGTATGAACCTACGGAAGCCGAATCGTTTGCTGAGCAGTTAGCTACCGTCAGCGGTTATGAGGCCGTGAAGTTAACCGATAGCGATGCAGGGTATAAAGATTGGTTCATACAGCATTTCCGAAGACCTGGATTTACGGTCGAGCTCGGTGTCGGTGTCAATCCGCTGCCCGTGGAATCCTTTGCCGATCTATACGCGGAGATCGTCCCGATCCTGCTGACTGCGTTGGAATTACAAACAGTTAACCGTTAGACAACAACCGTTAACATAACCTTGTTTCTCAAGAACCGATCTGTCCAAACTTCATATACTGGAGTAAGGAGACGGTTGGGAGGCGAGGTTATGGCACCACCTAAAGGTAAAGGCAAGGTTGTTAAGAAGAAAGTGGTATCTTCCAGAGAGCAGTACACGATGAGAATTGTAGAGTCGTCTACGTGCGCGGTTTGTAAAACACAATGTACAAGAGGACTTCGTTACTTGGAACAAATGTCTCAGCCGGGGGCTGTTGGTAGAGGGGTTCCATGCATTTTGACCAGAAAAAAAATCAATTAATCAAAAAAAAGTCCACGCCTAATGGAAGAGAAGGCATGGACTTTTCTTTCTTTATTTGTGTCCTTTATTGCTTTTCTGATCTTGCGTTTTCGTAGTTGTATTTTTGCGGGAATGTCCTTGCTGTTTATGATCTGCTGACATGGTCGTTCCTCCTTAAATATCGTTGTTGGAAGGCGCGTGATTATTATGATCAGTTGGTTGATTTTGATACGGCTTTGGGGAAAAATAAAAACCCAACGGACGATGGTTATCGTTCGTTGGGTTGTATGCGAAGACGTAGAGTACGATTAATGGTTAGGAGGAAGCAGTTTATCTGCAAGACGTTGCTTCACCTTTTTGATAGCATCTGTCTCTAATTTGTGGTTTTGGTTGAATTTCGCACCTGTTAGTGCAAGCGCTTCCTTAACAGTCATTTCTACATAAATGATCTCTTCGCCTTGAGGAATTTGAACAGAATTTTGATTCATTTTCATCACTCCTATGTCAACTTTTTGAAGAGGAAACCTTGATTTGGCGCACTTTTAATATAACATATCATGTAAGGTTAAACAAGGGTCATTAAGACCTATTTATAGAAAAAGAATGTCGGAAACCAAGCTGAGCGACAAAGAAAAAAACACGCAAAACGGCAGCATATGCTAGGCCATTTTACGTGCTTTTGATCATTAACTATAGCAGCGAATCTCTACAATTTCGGCTCGCTCGGCACCATTGGTCGACTCCACGAGCAGGCGTAAGCGGCTAGTAACTACAGTTTCAGGGAAGATATGGGTATGATGGCGAGTGTGATTATTAAGTTCTTCAGCGACAGTTTTCCACTCTCCGTGAGCGAAGGCTTGCAGTTTGTAGTCCTTAATCAACTCAGGAATAACCTCGAACTCTGTCCGATGATGATGCAAATTAATTAAATCTTCATGGACATCGTCATTCAGTGTAAGCTGTACGCTGCGGATCGGCACTTCATTCGGCCAGCTGACTTCAAGCCATTCTGGTGTATCAGCTTCTATACGAGCAGAAGACCACATGTTCGGACCTCCGTAAGGCCGTTTAAAGCCATTAGCGGCTTTATCTGCTGTGTAAGCCGAAGTAGGTGAGAGCAGACGGAAGCAGATCGGCTTGCGGTTGAATTCCCCTGGTGTCCAATCAACGACAGGCTGGTTCGGTGTCAAGTCACCATAATCTGCGGAGGCATTGCTGTTATTTTTATGCTTAAGCCCAAGAACGCCAGATTGTAGTTTGTCGGACTTATGGACAGACAGCACAGGATTGCTGCGTAAAATAATAAACGCATTTTGAGCGACATCCGGGTGCCAGCTTATCGGAACAGGGATCCATTGCTCTGATCCTTGCGAAACGGCTACTTGGGCGGTTGCTACTTGCGTGTGCGGGACGTAGTTTTGCGGCTTGCCCGTGCTCCACAACTCAACGGATAGCTCTGTTTCCTCCGAGGCGTCAAGCAGCAGCTCGATGCCATCGATATACGGATCTACGGGCACGAGAAGCGCCACACTATCGGTGAGCGGATACACCGACGCGGACTTTTCAACCGCCAGTTGGCTCAAGGTGCTGGATGCTGTCAAGGACGCGCTAAGCACGAGGTCAGCTGCGTCAGCGTTCTTGATCCCGAGCACGGAGGCATCCTGCCGCAGCAGCGTTTGCTGCAGCTCGCTCAGATGGCTGCCATGCAGCTCGCGAGGGGAAATGCCCTTCGCTGCGCAGAGGGCAGCGCCTGTTCCTGCGGCTTCGCCGATGACGGCACAAGTCGCCATGACGCGCGTCGTGCCAAAAGCAACGTGGGACGCGCTGATATTGCGCCCAGCCATGAGCATATTCGTCGTATTGACCGAATAGAGGGAACGGAACGGAATATGGTAGCTGCCATCCACATGCATATGTTTAGAGCCCTTCGCCGTAGCATACATGCCTTGCGGCGGATGCAAGTCAATCGACCAGCCGCCGAAGGCGACGCGGTCTTCGAACAGCTCTTGCGCGATCACATCGTTTTGATTGAGAACGTAGTCCCCTACGAAACGACGATATTCCCGTTTACCCGGAACAGATCCGATCCACTCGAGAGTGAGGTTATTGGCTTCGAACTTACCGGAATTTTTGATATAATCCCATATTCCGTAGATCACGGAAGACAGTTCATCACGGATTTTTTCATTATCATGAACGGTATCCAGTTCACCGCCCCATTCAATCCACCAGTAAGCGCAACCATTATCTCCGCTGCGAATAACCCGTTTCATAGGAATAGTGGTCTGCGTGATGTCTTTAGCGAAGCTTGGCGGGATGTATTTCACAGGTCGGCCTGCGTCTTTGGTATAGAATAGCAGTGTGCTTCCTAAGGTAATATCATCTGGGACGAGAGGTGCCCATTCTTCATTAAACTCCTCTTGTGCTTCACGCCCAATACGGAACTTCGCGCCCGCAAGGAAACCGACGAGCCCGTCGCCTGTGCAGTCCAGATATACGCGGCTGTCGAAGCGGATACGGCGTTCCGATCCCATCATCCAACCTGTAACGGATCGGATAGTCCGAGAATTCTCGTCACCGTCAGCATCAACTTCATGGACATCTGTATTTAAGAAGAGGGTAATATTTTTCTCGGCTTTTACTTTTTCGAGCACAATCAGATCCCATAGATAAGGGTTCCCATCGATATTGCGGTATTGGTTCTCAACAAACATTTCACCCATGATACCGGTTTCACGTGCATATCGATGAAGGCCGTGGGAAGTAGCTCCACAAACCCACACGCGTACTTCACTGCTGGAATTCCCACCCAAAACAGGGCGATTTTGAACAAGTGAAACAGTTTGACCTAATCTGGCCGCTGCGATTGCGGCACATACACCGGATAACCCCCCGCCGACAACGGTAATGTCGGATGTAACGATTTCGTGTTTCATGACCAGCACCTCACTAGTTAATAGAATATCTTTGATTTCATTGTAAAACATTCTATTTCCATTGAACATGCAGTCAGTTACAATAAGCATATACTTTATTTCATTCAAGGGAGAGCGGGATATGGCTTTTCGTGATGTGGCGGTAAAACTCATTTCCCATGTTTATTGGCATCGAAAAGATGAGTTTATGTATAACGAGGACACCTATCCTTGCTGGACGTTATTTGCCGTGGAAGAAGGCAGATTTGTCTATGGCATAGGGGAGCAAAAAGGTGAAGCGGGATTCGGTGACTTTGTCATCTGTCCGCCTCATGTCGGCTTTCGAAGGAAGACGCTGGAGCTGCTATCGTTTCATTTTCTGCAATTTGTCTGGCTGTCTGAACCAAGTTCAGAGGAAACAAGTAGCTGGAGAGGCAAGCTTGTCATTAAGGATATAGAGAGATTAACCTCGAATTATCACTATTTGAAGAAATTCCAGGGTTGGGATGAAGAGAGCACGCTGCATAAGCAGCATATGCTCAGCGATCTGCTTCGATTGGTCACAATAGAAAGAGAACTCAAAGACGACCTCATTATAGAAACCGATATTTTGATGGAAAAAGCACGCAAATATTTGACGGATCACGCATATGGAAGTTTATCGATGCTTAATTTGGCGGAGAGCTTAGGGCTTACTCCCGTGCAGTTTACTAGAAGGTTTCGCAGAGCTTTCACGCAAACACCTTCTGAATTTCTGAATGAACTTCGCTTAACAAGAGCACGCCATTTGTTGGAAGGGTCGACCTTGACACTCGATGCGATCGCTGGAAACTGCGGATTTGAGAACGGTTTTTATTTGAGCCGCGTGTTTACTCAGAAAATCGGGATGGCTCCATCGGTGTACCGCAGCATGTATCGTGTTTAACGCTGAAAAAAGCCCATCTTTCCACGGAGGAAGGATGAGCTTTTATGTTTAGGGCCCAGCCGTAGGAAACTTGCCCTGAGCATATTCATCCTCAGGTTTGCGTATCCAGCGTTGGAAATAACCTTGTGTATACAGGGCTTTGAGCAGGATGATTAAGACAGGCGAGAGGATGACTCCAGCAACACCAAATAACGAAAGGGACACGATCATGAATGCTAGTGTCGTAAAGGCCGACACGCCTAGGGATTCCCCTGTAATTTTTGGTTCCATGATCTGTCTGACGAGGATAACGACAAGCAGCAGCGCGCTTAACCAGATCGCAAGTGTTGTCTGACCCACGATAAACAAGTAAATGATCCATGGAATGAACAAAGTGGACACACCCAGCAGCGGTAAAACATCGAAGATAGCCGAGAGCAGGGAGATGGAAAACGCATTATTGACACCGAGTAGGAGCAACGCGAAAAAAACGACAATAAACGTTAGGCTAATCAGTTTAAGCTGAGCTTTTACGTAAGAGACAATACCCTTCACGACATTTTCTTTTAAAAAGAAGAAAACGGATTTAAACGTTCTTGGTGTTTTCTCACTGGCAAGGCGTTTCCAAGAGTCGATTTCGATGCTGAGGAAGTAGGCCAAAATGATTCCGACAATGAAGTTGAACATGAAGGTGGAAAAGGAAGTCAGCGAGGCTACTAAACCGGATAGGAAAGAAATAATGAATCTAGATGCATTTCCTGCGAATTGCCCAGCATACTCTTTGGCTTTGACAATGACATCAGGGGGCAATGTTTGGAAACGATCATTTAATTCGCTAATTTTATGTATGATTTGGTCATTAAAAACGGCTTGATAATCGTCTACTTTATCGACAAGGCTCATGATCTGGCTTGTGAAAATAACGACGGCACCCGTCAGTGCGCCAAGGATGATCAGGACGAAGAGGAGTGTCGAGATCGCTGATGCAATCGACTTTCGCATCCCTTTGCGATTCAGAAACCTAGCAAAAGGCTCGATCATCATGAAAATGATCAGAGCCAGAAAGATAGGCGTCGCGATGCGATACAGATAGCTGAACAGCAGCATGAAGAGGTAGACGGTTAGAACAATGAGAGCAATGTCAAAGGCAGTTCTCCAATATTTCTTGTAAAAAGAAATCATGCATGTTCCTCCGGGGCTTTATGTTTATTGTTCCGTTAAAATAATTGGTCCTTGGCTTGTAATCGCAATCGTGTGTTCATATTGGGCAGATAGACTGCCGTCGTTAGTTCTTGCTGTCCATCCATCGCTATCTACCTTGGCATGATATTTGCCTACATTAAGCATCGGTTCAATCGTGAACACCATGCCTTCTTTAATGCGCGGCCCTTTGCCTGCTGGTCCATAATGCGGAACCTGCGGTTCTTCATGCATTTCGGCGCCGATTCCGTGTCCAATAAAGTCTCTGACGACGGAGAAGCCGTGTGATTCTGCGTACACCTGGATTGCATGCGCAACATCGCCGATGCGGTTTCCTGGAATTGCTTGCTCAATGCCTTTATAGAGCGATTCCTTGGTTACTTTAAGCAATTTCTCGGCAGTAGGAGAGATGTTCCCAACGGCATAGGACCAAGCAGAATCCGCCAACCAACCATCAATCCGTACCACCATATCAATGGTTACGATATCACCGTCGTTCAAGGCCTCTTTCTTCGGGAACCCGTGGCAGATGACATCGTTAACGGATGCGCAAGTGGCGTAAGGGTAGCCGTGATAGCCTTTTTGTTCCGGTGTTGCGCCGTGCTTCGCCAAAAAGCCCTCTACGAATTGGTCGATTTCCCAAGAGGTGATACCTGGGCGAATCATAGTGGCAATTTCTTTATGGCAATCCGCCAGAATGCGTCCGGCTCTGCCCATTTTTTCAATTTGCTCTTTTGTTTTAATGGTAATCACGTGAGTCCAACTCCTCAGCTGTTATTCAATCATTATGTCCACTTTGCAGACCATAGCTTCATTTCTTTTAATATTTGATGCAAATCCTGCCCTTTCGGTGTCAATGTATACTCAACGGTAACAGGGACAGTAGGGTATGCCATACGCTCCAAAACACCATGATCCTCGAGATGCCGGAGAATATCGGTTAGAGATTTAGGGCTGATTCCAGTCACTTGACGCTGTAGTTCGCCGAAACGTTTCGTACCGCAAAACAGTTCCCGAAGAACGAGAAATGCCCATTTCCCACCGATTACTTCAAGTGTGCGTTCAATAGAGCATTCAATTTCTTTCGGTACTTTAGGAACATAGTTGCTGAGTGGGGCGACTTTTTCGTTTTCAAGAGTTGACATTCAGAAACGCGTCCTTTCCATTTTGGAATGTACATAACTATCCATGAAGTAAGTAAGTTACCATCTTGTATTTAGGGTAAAATAGTTCCACTACTATGTATTTTAAAGTTCGTGAAGCCAATTAGCAATAGTAAGGCTTTATTGTGACGAATGTAAATCCCTTTCAAGACAGTCATGGACAAAGGTTGATTTCGCGCCTTAGATTCTTTACAATAAGAAATAAAATTATTGTTTCAGGAGATGTGTACATATGAACGTCAAAATTTCCCGTAATGCTGCGAAAGTACTTCAATTGGAACTTGAAAAAGAAGAAAACAAAGGCCTGTTGGTTCGCGTACAAGTGACTCATAAGCATGGTGACCATGCTCACTATGGCTTGGGTCTTGACGATAAATCTGATAATGACGTCGTTGTAAGCACCGATAAAGGCATTGATGTTTTGCTCGATCAAAGTGAACCATTGCTTGATGGTATCCGTATTGATTACTTCTACACACCAGAAGAAGGTTTCATGATTACGAACCCAAGCAAGGGGAACACCGGAGATCACTAATGCGTAATGATATTCGCATTTGTGATAAATGCAAACATATGAAAGTGAAATCTGCACTTTCAAAAATTAAAGCCATTGCACCTGAGGCTGAAGTCAAAATTGCCTGCAAATCGTATTGCGGTCCTTGTTCTCGTTTTGCTTTTATATTCATTAATGGCCGCTATGTGACAGGAGCAACTGAAGACGAAGCAATCGAAAAAGCTAAAAAATACGTCAAATAAAAAGAACCGTCTGGGCATCTTCAAAAGCCCTGACGGTTCTTTCTTTAGCTTAAACATGTACGGTGGAATTGTCCAGAAGCTTACGAATTTGACTTTCGATTTTGCGCGGCGTTGTAGTGGGTGAGAACCTTTTAATAACATTGCCGTCTTGATCCACTAGAAATTTAGTGAAATTCCATTTGATACTGGAGCCTAGCAGACCGGAAGCCTGCTGCTTCAAGTAACGATAAAGGGGATGGGTGTCAGCGCCGTTGACATCAATCTTGGAGAACAAAGGGAAGTTCACACCAAAATTGATTTGACATGCCTGTTCAACCTCTGCATCGTTTCCAGGCTCTTGATCTTTGAATTGGTTGCAAGGGAAGCCTAATACGTTAAAGCCTTGATCTTTATATGTGTCATGAAGCTCTTGAAGGCCCTTGAATTGAGGAGCGAATCCACATTTCGTTGCGGTATTAACAATGAGCAGCACTTGTCCTTTATAGTCTGCAAGGGACTTATCTTCACCGCGGATCGTCCGGGCCGAAAATTGATGAACGGTCAAAAGAATCACCTTTTTCACAATTATTTTATACAATTTAATTTTACGCAATTTTTATCGGTTTGTGAAGTGAATGTTTATAGGGCAAAAACCCGGATCGAGCCATGCTCGAAGGTCTAGATTTATTTATTCACGATATCCGCAAGCGCATCGTCAACGGAGCTATATGTAAAGCTGAAGCCATGCTGGAGCAGGACGTGAGGCAGCACTTTCTGGCCCTCCAGAAGCAGTGTGGACAATTCGCCGAAAGCAAGTTTCATGATAAAAGCAGGGAGAGGGAACAGATTTGGTCTGTGCATCGCTTTGGCAAGTGCCGCTCCGAACTGCTTGTTCGTGACGGGACTTGGCGCTGTCGCATTGACAGGTCCGCTGATTTCTTCATTTTGTATGCAGAAATCGATCAACCTCACCATGTCTTCAATGTGAATCCAAGAGAGCCATTGTTTGCCGCTGCCGACAGGGCCGCCAACGCCAAGCTTATAAGGGAAAGCCATCTTTGGAAATGCTCCCTCTTTCCCGTCGAGCACAAGTCCAACGCGAATTTTTACAATTCGGGGTCCTTTGATTTGATCTGCCGCCTCTTCCCATTTGTCCACGACACTAGATAAGAAATCCATCGTATGGCGGGGGCTGCGCTCATCGAAAGTTGCCGACTCAGACGTGCCATAGATGGACATGCCTGAAGCGTTAACGACCATTTTAGGTTTCTTGTCCAATCTTTCTACCAGGTGCCCAACTTGCTGTGCCGCTTTGATGCGGGATTCTAAGATACGCTGCTTAGCAGCAGCCGTCCAGCGCTGATTAATCGATTCGCCGGCTAAATTTACGATGGCATCCAGACCTTCAAGCTTCTCAGGCTCATCTTGCAGTTCTTCCCATGTTACCGTGCGCGCACCTTGCACGACGGCTTGGGGAGAGCGTGAAATCGTGATCATATCATGGCCCTGCTGATGGAAATAGGCAATTAAACGTCTTCCAATAAAACCGCTTCCTCCGGTTACCGCTATTTTCATGGCTGAACACCTCCGTGAATTAAGATTTACAAATCTTACATATTAAATTAATATAGCGGAAATTATTCTCCATTACTCTTTTAAAGATGTATCTATGGAAGAGGAGATGGAACTAACTATGAAAACAACATTCAAAATGATCGCAGGCTCAGCTCTGGCTGCCCTTCTGCTGATGCAATCCAGCGCTTTGGCTGCTGAAGAAAGACTGCCTTTGCGCAGCCAACTAGAAGCGACAGGAGCTTCAGTGACTTGGGAAGTAAGCACGAATACAGCATTATTTACGTTGAAAAATGGCGTGAAAGGTTCCGTGACCGTCGGAAAGAAAGAGTATGTACTAGGCGGAAAAAGCGGGAAGCTGAGCAACGAAGTTGTGAATGTGGAAGGCAGTCTAATGGTGTCCGCTGAACTCTTCCAAGCTGTAAAGGAATCGGATGTACAAGGAGAAACAAAGCCGGCGGCTCCTTCTAGCGTGCAAGTTCAGGCTGATGCGGAAACAGGCGTTGTGGAATCTAGCAGCGACGCGGCTGATGATCCTGCTGTGTGGGTACACCCGAGCGATGCGTCGAAGAGCAAAATCATTGCCACGAATAAAGGTGGCGGCGTGCTTGTTTACGACTTGGATGGGAAGCAAGTTCAGTCCTATACGATTGGCAAAATGAACAATATTGACGTTCGCTATGGGCTTCCGCTCGGTGGAGCAAAAGTCGATATCGTAGCAGCTACGAATCGGACAACCAACACAGTCGATGTGTTTTCCATCAATCCGGAAACTGGCGCGCTAACGAACATTGTAGATAAGCCTATCCACTCCGATATGGGAGAGGTTTATGGTTTTAGTTTATATCACTCCACACGTACGGACAAGTTCTATGCACTAGTTCTGGGCAAGAATGGTGAATTTGAGCAATATGAACTGAAAGATAACGGCAGCGGCAAAGTTGAAGGCAAAAAGGTTCGCGATTACAAATTTAAAACACAGGCAGAAGGCTTGGTAGCTGATGATGAGTATGGCGTCATGTACTTGGCTGAAGAAGACGTGGCTATTTGGAAAATGAACGCAGAACCGGATGGCGGCAATGAAGTGGTCAAGCTCGCTGAAGTGGATAATAAAACGTTAACAGCTGATATCGAAGGCCTAACGATCTATTATACAGCTGACGGCAAAGGATATTTGCTCGCTTCAAGCCAAGGTAGCAGCACTTATGCGGTCTATAACCGTACAGGCAAAAATGAATATTTGGGCAGCTTCGCTGTAGCTGACGGTGCTCAAGTAGACGGTACTTCGGGAACAGACGGTATTGATGTTATTGGATTAAGCTTGGGTGCCAAATATCCCAATGGATTGTTTGTCACGCAGGACGATGAGAATTTCGAAAAAACAGAGAAATTGAATCAGAATTTTAAAATGGTGAGCTGGGACAAAATCGCCAAAGCGTTCGCAGAACCATTGACAATCGATAACTCAGTCAATCCGCGCAATTTCACGAAACGCGAAGACAAATAAAGAATTGAACGAAAGGGCTGCACACCTTAGGGGTGGCGGCTCTTTTTGCATTGACAGGAAATAGGAAACAAATGGTATATTGGAAATAGGAGGGATGCCTATGTTTCGTTTTTTATTTGGAAAATCATCTAAACCGCCAAAGCGCAGTCGACCTGGTAAAGCTAAGCCAGTCTATCGGGCTTCGGAGCTGCCTCATGGTTTAGGGGTGCTTGAAGGTATTCCGTTAGACCGTATTGTTGCAAAGCTGAACAGTTCAATTCCAACAGACTATGCTGAAAGAATTCAATATCGGGTGAAAACCGAACATCCACGTATAACAGACGACGAATATGCTTGCAAATGGTTTGAATTACAGCGTTATTTTATAATGAGTCTCATTCTGAAATCAACACCGATGTTTAGCGCCGAAATCGATGACTTGTGGCATGAAATGTTGATGTTCACAAGGGAATATCAGCGATTTGGCGAACAATTTGCTGGAGGCGTTATCCACCATTCCCCAGAACGTGAACCCAAGATGATGCCAGGAGAACGCGCCTGGTTTGACTGGGTATACGCTCACCTGTTCGAATTTGCGCCGAGCAGCAAGCGCTGCTGGAATGGATTTTTCCGAAATGCGCTTGATCCTGAACGTACAGAGCTCCTTCGTGAAGGCAATGTGGATGCGATCGCTGGCAGTTTGTTCAATATGGAGCAGGCAGGCCGTTATCCCGAGGTGGCAGAGACCATTCGCATCTTAGTTGAGCAAGCCATTCTAGACGCACAGAAGGCGGCAAACAGCCGCCGTTTCAAAGATACAGGCTGGGATTATTCAACAGCAAATCCTAACTCAATGCTCTATTTAGCAAGCGCCATGATGTTCTTCTCCATCCAAAGTCCACAAAGTTATGCCAGTGATATGAATGCTAACTTCCCGGAGAATTCCCCGGAAGAACCGCGAGATAAGCATAGCAGCTGCTCTTCGTCGGGCTGCGGAACTTCTGGAGGAAACGGTGATAGCTCCGGAGATCAGGGGGGAGGTAGTTCCTGCTCGTCCAACTCTTCTTGCTCCTCAGGCTCTTCAGGTTCCTCTTGCTCATCTAGTTCAAGTTGTGGTTCGAGTTAATGGTCAAGAACACTTTCCTAGGCAATCTCAGGGAAGTGTTTTTTGTACCCAAGGGCATACTAAAAATTATACTAGAAAAATTCAGTAGCATTATGCTATACTTTTTTTCAAACGGGAGATGATCAGATGAATTCTAAAATGTCTTTCCAACCGCTGAACCGCCCAAAGTTGGTAGACGATGTAGTGAACCAGCTGCAAAAGAAAATTTCAGAGGGTGAAATCAAACCAGGCGACAAGATTCCAACAGAGCCGGAACTTATGCAGCAGTTCGCTGTAGGTCGTTCAACGATCCGCGAAGCGGTCCGTGTTCTTGTGCATGCTGGCTTGCTTGAGAAGAAGCAGGGCTTTGGTACCTTTCTAAAGGCACAGTCAGCCGTGCAGGAGCCGCTTGATCACAGGCTGCGTAGAGCGCAGATTCTGGAGGTTTACGAGGTCAGAAGGATGCTGGAGCTGGAGATTTCTCGATTGGCTGCTGAGCGCCGGGATGATAACGACCTTGAGCAGATGCGAAGCGCGCTCGATCAACGGTTTGAGGCATTGGAGAAAGGTGACACGGATACGTATTTGCGTTCAGACGTGAAATTCCATCTATCTATTGCTATCGCCAGCAAAAATAGTGTTGTCATCGACCTGTATCGTTCGTTCACATCAGCACTTTTGGAAGCCTCTCAAAAATTGATTGTGACGATGCAAGATCCGCATCATCTTTTTCATGAAAATATGTACGTAGCTATCAAAGACAAGGATGTCGCGGCAGCCGAGTTTTGGACCATGAAAAATCTAGATGAAACGGTCACACAGCTTAAACAATTTGTAAACCAGGAGTAGCTTCACTCTCCTATGCTTTTAAACGTCAGATGATATGATGAAAGGGGTAAGTTACAATGTCAGATTCAAGTTCAACACGTAATCATACAGTTTATGCCATTTTATTCTCGATCTCCCTGGTCCATTTATTGAATGATGCCATTCAATCCGTTATACCAGCCGTGTTCCCGATTCTTCATAATTCGCTGCAGTTGAGCTTTACCCAAATCGGGTGGATCGCTTTTACGCTAAACGTAACAGCATCCATGTTTCAGCCTTTGATTGGACTGTATACAGACGCAAAGCCAAAGCCCTTTTTATTGCCGGCAGGTGTTTTTTTCTCGTTGTTAGGTGTGATTTTGCTCGCCGTAGCGTCTTCGTTCACTCAGGTGCTCGGGGCTGTTGTGCTTGTTGGCCTAGGCTCCTCTGTGCTTCATCCTGAAGCATCGCGCGTGGCTTACTTGGCTGCGGGTCCTCGCAGAGGATTGGCGCAGTCAATTTTCCAAACTGGCGGTAATATCGGGCAAGCTCTTGCTCCCATTTTTACAGCGCTGATTTTCGTCCCATTCGGTCAGTTCGGGATTATTTGGTTTTCGTTTGTCGCTGCAGCAGCGATTGTCGTTCAATTTTTCGTAGCCAAATGGTATCGTAATGCGGGCAGCAGCCGATCAGCAGCTTCAAGTAAAGCATTTGTTAGAAAACAGCCTCTGCCGCGTAAAACAGTCACCTATGCCATTTCGATATTGATCATGCTCTTATTTTCCAAGTTTGTTTATGTGGCCAGCATGACAGGTTTCTACGCTTTTTACTTAATCGAACACAATCAACTTTCCGTTGAAAAAGCACAGCTATTCTTATTCACTTTGCTTGCTGCTGGAGCAGTTGGTACATTCTTGGGCGGCCCGCTTGCGGATCGATTCGGCAGACGAAACATGATCTGGTTTTCCATTCTGGGAACGGCCCCATTTTCACTGCTATTGCCATATGCGAATTTGTTTTGGGCGGGTGTGTTATGTGCTTGTATTGGATTCATTTTGTTATCCGGCTTCTCCGTCATTGTCGTTTATGCGCAGGAACTGCTTCCTGGCAAGGTAGGGACGGTATCCGGTTTATTCTTCGGCTTAGCTTTCGGGTTAGGCGGGATCGGTTCAGCCGTGCTTGGTACGCTTGCGGATGCAACTAGCATCTCGTTTGTTATTAAACTCTGCGCTTTCTTGCCTCTAATTGGGCTGTTGGCTGCTTTCCTTCCTTCAGATAAAAAATTGAACATGACGCAAGCTGAGCTACCGCAAAATGTTGCAAAAGCATGATAGATCAAGAGGTGAAACGGCATGACACCGATTATTGAAATGAACAACGTCTCCTGGTACAAAGATAATAAAACGATATTGAATCAAGTGGACTGGCAGGTGTCCAAAAATGAGCACTGGGCCGTACTGGGTTTGAACGGTTCAGGCAAGACGACCATACTGAATATGATTAATGGTTATATCTGGCCAAGTCAAGGGCATATGGCTGTACTCGGCCACCCGTTTGGAACAGTAGACTTAAGAGATTTGCGTAAAATGATTGGCTGGGTGAGTTCATCCCTGCAGGAGAAATTGTACGCCTCTGATAAAACGCAGCATGTCGTTATAAGTGGTAAACATGCTTCAATCGGGTTGTATGAGAAACCGAGCATGGCTGATTTCGAACAGGCCAGAGAGCACATGCAGCGGCTTAATTGTTTGCATTTATACGACCGAACTTATCAATCGTGCTCACAGGGTGAGAAGCAGAAACTATTAATCGCACGTGCTCTAATGGCCTTGCCTAAGCTGCTGATTCTGGATGAGGCAACGAACGGATTAGATTTCCTTTCCCGGGAAGCCTTGCTTTCCAGCATTCAAGAATTAGCCAAAGAACCGGATGCTCCAACGTTAATATTCGTGACCCACCATATCGAAGAAATTCTTCCCGTTTTCAATCAAACCTTATTGATTCGCCGTGGCGAGGTTTTCGCAAAAGGACAGTCGCGCCATGTCTTGACAAGTGAAAGTTTATCCTCTTTTTTTGAGACGGAGGTTGAAGTCAAATGGCAGCGCGAACGCCCTTGGCTTTTGATCCCTGCGAGTGATATGTGAGGCATGATTCATAAAAAGCTTCTAATAGCCCTTTCTTTATGGAATTGCATCGATTAAAGAGGCTTGTTAGCTATTGTCGAAGAGGGAGAGTAGTCGGTGGAGTTGCGAATGCAGGCTATGTCCTGACTCACGGAATTAACGCGCTCAATGCCTTTGATTATCATTCGGATGCAGTAGCCCAGAATTAGAAACTAAGTTTAATCATGTTTGGTGCCGCAAAAAGTGTTTAACACTGGCTTCCCGTTCGACTGCGGGGAGCCAGTTTTTTATTCGACAAAAAATTATAATTAAGGACACGAACCGCCGCTTTTCGTGTATAATGGGTTCTTGATCTCATTTTCTTAACCTTTGGTAAATTAACAGCGAGAGGAGTTCTGGCAGATGAATCGATTACGTGTTTTTCTTGGTTCGTATCATCCGATTGTACATACGTTAATTCTAGGAACGGTCATGGCCAGGGCGGCGTCTTCCATGAGTCTGCCTTTTCTGGCGATTTACTTAGCTAAACATACGTCAATGAGTGCAGTAATGATCGGGGTCGTTATTGGAATGGGAGCCTTGGCAGGAACAGTTGGCGGCTTTATCGGCGGTAACTTATCGGACCGATTCGGTAGACGTATCATTATGCTGGCTGCACTATTTGGATGGGCGGTTGTGTTTGTAGGCTTCAGTATCGTGAAACTACCTGTTTTGTTCATGATGCTGAACATGCTTAACGGCTTGTGCCGCTCCTTCTACGAACCAGTATCTCAAGCTTTGATGGCGGATTTGACCGAGCCGGCCAAGCGACTCAGTGTGTTTTCAATGAGATACATGGCTATTAATGTGGGGGTTGCTGTAGGACCATTATTAGGCGCTTTTTTTGCGACGATGGACGGGTCACTACCGTTTCTACTGACTGGAATCGTTTATTTTCTTTATGCAGTTACACTTTATATTCTCCTCATCGTTTTTGGTATTAAGCAAATAGAAGGGGAGAAGAAACAACCGGTTACTTTTGTCGCCGCATTGCAGGTCATTCAACGTGATGTCACATTTCGCTACTATATTCTTGGCGGAATTATCGGGGCTATTGGCTACTCGCAAGTTATGGTGACACTATCGCAGTATTTGGAACAGAATTTCACTGAAGGTGTGAAGATGTTTGCAGTCCTTATGAGTGTCAATGCCATCGTGGTCATTGCGATGCAGATACCGCTTACACGGATTTTTAATAAGTACTCGCCACTTGTAGCGATTATATTTGGCAATTTGATGTTTGCGTTAGGGGATACCGGTTTTGCGTTCTCGCATTCCTTAGTTCCAATGATTGTTTCTATGGCGATTTTTACTCTAGGGGAGATTTTAAATTACCCTGCGGCAAACATGCTAATTGATAAGCTTGCACCCGAGCATATGCGAGGTACTTATTTTGGCGCACAAACCTTAACAAACGTTGGTCATTTTATGGGACCATGGGTGGGCGGATTTTTGCTTGTGGCGTACGGGGGCACGACGCTTTATGTAATCATCGCCTTTGTGACACTTGCGGGATCACTCTTTTACTGGAAAGGTGCCAATAATCTACAATCGCTCACGAAAAATAGGTCGAAAAAAGAAATTTTTTGATAGATATTGCAAAATTAGTTCTTGCGAACTATACGATTTCAAAACAACTTCCCTTATTCTTGAGAGTGTAGTTATTTCTTGCAAAAGAACTCACAACACATCTCGACAATGGCAAAACTGACGAAAGTCAGTGACGCAAAGCTACAGGGGCTACCTTGTTCTGTAATGGACTCGTTGCCAGCCAGCTGCCGAACGATTGGGTATTCAACTTAGAGCCCCCTCCGATCGGTACACTATGGTGGGGTTTTTCTCTGTCATAACTTTCATAATCTATGGATAAAAGGAGGACCAAGCAGCATGCAGTCTGAATTACATGAAGAGCAAAAAGTAACATCACTTTGCGGCAATCATGTTGCCCGTTTGGTGCCATCCTCGGATGGACCAAAGCTACTGATTAATTTAGAAGAATACGCGCTTAATGAAGCATGTTGGGATGTTGAAATGTTTCAGGGGAGAAGCAACAGCATTTTGATTTTCTACTGGAAAGGTGAAGTTAAGCTTTCCGTGAAAATGCCTCCAATGCCTCAAATTGAAGCATTTATGACTAGACTTTATCAAATCCTGACATCCAAATTAAGAACGGTTCAGCCCATCTAGGCGAACTGTTCTTTTTTTTATCCGAAATGCCCTTACGACAAAATGATTGTCACAAATCGATGGGTGCTGATATAATGGAACACATAGCCATACATAGTTCTTAAGTACTATTTAGTAGGGGGATTTGCGTTATGAGATTAATTACGCGTTCGGATTTTGACGGTTTAGTATGCGCAATGCTTTTCAAAAAGCTAAACATGGTCGATGAAATGAAATTCGTTCATCCCAAAGATATGCAGGATGGTTTGATCGAGGTTACCGAGAACGATATTTTGGCGAATGTGCCTTATGTTGCAGGTTGTGGATTATGGTTTGATCATCACTCCAGCGAACTTGAGCGGATGGGTGAAAAGGTAGCATTCAAAGGGGAAACGCGGATTGCGCCTAGTGCAGCACGCGTCGTTTACGATTATTACGGAGGGCAAGAAACCTTCGGTGATATTGACGATATTATGCTTGGCGTAGATAAAGCAGATGCGGCACAATTCAGTAAAGAAGATATTTTGAACCCAAGTGGCTGGGATTTATTGTCGTTTATTATGGATGCTCGGACGGGTTTAGGACGTTACCGGGATTACCGAATTAGCAACTATCAGCTTATGGAAGAGCTTGTGGATCACTGCGCCGTGATGACAGTCGATCAAATTATGGAGCTTCCGGACGTGAAGGAGCGGGTGAAGCGGTATTATGAACTAGATGCTCTGTACCGTGAAATGCTTGAAAAGCATACGTATACGGAAGGAAACGTGATCATTACCGATCTTCGAGATGTTGAAACGATCTATCCAGGCAACCGATTCATGGTTTACGCGCTTTATCCAGAGCAGAATGTATCCATTTGGATCGTGGACGGACGCAATAAACAAAATTGTGTATTTGCATGCGGGCACAGCATCGTGAATCGTACGTCCCAAACGAATATCGGGACTTTGATGCTCCAAAATGGCGGAGGTGGTCACCAGGCAGCAGGTACTTGTCAGGTAGAATATGCACAATCAGAGAAAATTTTGAAGAAAATTGTTGAAACCATGCGAATAGACGGATAAAATATAATAAACGAGCCGCAGGATGGGGAGTTTCTCCCGGAATGCGGTTTATTTACGGAGTGGGAGGCGTGTTAGTGAACATCGATCGCATTCATCATGTGGCTATTATTAGCTCGAATTACGAACGGTCGAAGCATTTCTATGTTGATTTACTTGGAATGACCATCGTAAATGAGACGTACCGGGCAGAACGCGATTCCTATAAGCTGGATTTGCGCATAGGACAAACGGACCAGCAGATCGAATTGTTTTCGTTTCCTAATCCACCAGTAAGAGTGAATAAGCCAGAGGCGCGTGGGCTTCGGCACTTAGCTTTTGTAGTTGGGGATATGGACGTAAGCGTGAAAGAACTAGAGAGCAAGGGAATTACGGTCGAACCGGTACGAATTGATCCCATAACAGGCGATCGGTATACGTTTTTTGCAGACCCGGATGGACTCCCGTTAGAGTTGGTGGAACATGCCGAATGATGAGTTGTCACAAAAGGAACAAAGAGCAAAATTAGGATTCGCTATAGGGTGCTTATGGAGCATCCTGCTGTCTATTCCACTCTGGGCCATAGTGATCTGGCTTTTGATGAAAAAATAAATCCCTCAAACGCTCAACTGACCACAAGTCGGAGTAGCGATTGGGGATTTTTTTATTGGATATCGGCGGTATTGAAATTAAACAATTCTGAACATGAAAAACAGTACGTTATAAACGAAATATATGATAGCCCGTCTAATATAAGAGAACGAATGTAAATGGAGGGTGCTCCAATGAATAGATTAATTGTTTTTAGTTTATTGCTAGTTTTATTAACTTCCTGTAGTGATACCTTAGATAAGAAAATTGTGGATAATGATCCTATTGATAGTGCTGTTCTAATCGATAAAATTACTAATAAAAACGAAAATATTGTTATAAAATCAGAACCAATAAATACCGAAGACTATGTTGATTATTTATCAAATCAAGCAGAACGTTTCTCTAAGATTATTAAAGATAATCCCATAGATAAGAATTATGTAAAAGAAAATAATGAATTTCAAAATTCAATGAACTTTAACACGTCGAATTGGGTAGAGTTAGAAGTGAAATATACCCGAATCTGGGATGATGAGTTAAATAGTATATATGAAAGACTCCTAAGCAAGTTAAATGCAGAGAACAAAGAATCACTAATTCAAGCTCAAAGAGGCTGGATACAATATCAAACCAATGAAATAGAGTTCGCAGAACACGTCATTAACTTGCCAGAGGGGAAAGGTCCATTGTTAGGTACTCAAGGTTATGTAGATACACAAATAGCTGCAAAGAATAGAATAAGAAAGCGGACAATACAGCTATATGAGTATTATTTTTTGCTAGATGAGAAAATTGAATTTACTTATAAGAATAAGGAACAAAATTGAACTCTTATACTCATGTGGCATTAATGTAGTAACCCTATAATAAAACTTAATATATAATCTTTTACGGTACCAGTTTTATGAATGTTGTACATAAGAAGATGCAATTGCATTATTTGATACGCTTTTGCTGAGGAGGATGCACTTGGAAGACATTTTATTTTACTGCTTGTACGTAGTCTTAGCCCTCTTTATTTGCTACATAATCTTCATCTTACCAACACAATGGTTAAAAATTGAGCGGATCAAATATCCACTTAATCTAAATGTTAGAATTCTACAGATAAGTGATATGCATGTTGAAAGATTAAGAATTAGTCCAACAAGAATAGCCGCTATTATTAATGATGAAAAACCGGATTATATATTTATTACTGGTGATTTTACGAAATACCGAAAAAAGCTTCCTAGACTAGAAGAGTACCTAAGAGCGATGACGATTTGTAACGTGCCCATCTATTGTGTTCTAGGAAATCATGATTATCAGCAGAAGAATGTAAAAGATATTGTCAAACTTCTAAGGAAATATGGGATTCATTTGCTAAGAAACCAGTCGCTACATTTAGAGCGATTTGAATTGATTGGAATTGATGATTTCGATTCAGGTAAGAGTGACATTGAAGCAGCATTCCGAGCAGTTGATGATCGTAGAACTAAACTAATCATTACCCACGATCCTAACGTAGTTCTACACTTAAATAAAGATTTTGATTATTTAATGGCTGGACATCTCCACGGAAAACAATTTAATATTCCATTTTTCTTTCATATCAAAAACGCTGGTAAGCTGCCTAGAATGGGGATTTATAAAGGAATACATAAACATCAGTATGGGACTTACTACATTTCTAAAGGTGTTGGGCAAACAGGAATCAATGCAAGATTTTTAGTCAGAAGTGAAGTGACCATGCATTATTTATAAGAACAATCAGGGTGGGTTAGCTGTCATCGGGCAACACGCTTGGGATGAAATAGTGCTAACGGACACCTGTACCGTTATTACCCTGCTATCCGCTTCGTTTCGCGCCTAACGGACACCAGAGCTCTTATTCGCCCACTTCGCGGGCAAAACTCCATCGAAATGGACGATTAGCCGCGCTGGTGTCCATTAGAATTCTGAATCGGCATTTTCCCGCCGAATAAGGACTCCTCTGTCCGTTAGCTGGCGCAGGACTTCACGGTCGGTCTCTAAATATTAGCATGGGTTAACGGGATACCATACCCACGTAAAAACCAAAAGCGGCCGCTAAGACGTAAAGTCTCAGCGGCCGCTTTATCATGCCGTGCTATCTGACCTACCTACGCGGAGGAAAAGGCCCAAGATATTGATACAGATTACATTCAATCCGTCCGTTAAACAACTTACGCTTCTTATCAGCGCGGCGGTTCATATAATGCTCGAGTTGTGTGCTCGGGCTGAGAATGAACATGCTCCACGAAGGCATTGGAGCTGTAAGAGCACCGAGCTCGCGCAGCGCGACCTCGACATCCTTGGCTTCACCAAGCCGCTCTCCATAAGGCGGATTGGTGATCAAGCAGCCATAGTCGCCGCGCGGGCGGGCTTTGGCTACCGGTTCCACGCGAAGCTGGAACTGTTTCGTCAGCCCAGCCGCTTTCGCGGCGGCTTCTGCCACTTCGATGGCAGACGGGTCAATGTCACTGCCGATAATGTGAAGCGGCACATTATCGCGGACCGCGTCGAAGGCTTCGTCGCGTGCTTTGTCCCAGAGCTTGCGCGGCACATTGCCCCACGCCTCGCTGGGGAAGCTGCGCCGCAGGCCTGGCGCAATATTCCAGCCGATCATGGCGGCCTCGATCGGGATGGTTCCCGACCCGCAGAACGGGTCGTAGAGCGGCCGATCGACGGTCCAGCGGCTGAGCAGGATCATGGCCGCTGCCATGGTCTCCTTCAGCGGCGCTTCAGTTACGAGCTTGCGGTACCCGCGCTTGTGCAAGCTTGGACCTGTCGTGTCGATCGTGAGTGTCGCGATATCATTCAGAAGCGCGACCTCAATCACGTAACGCGCCCCGTTCTCGGGGAACCATTCGGTGCCGTATTGAAGCTTTAGCTTCTCGACGACCGCTTTTTTTACGATGCCTTGGCAGGCAGGGACACTGGAAAGCTGTGACTTATGGGAACGCCCTTGCACAGGGAATTCGGCATCGTTCGGAATCCAGTCGGGCCAAGCGAGCGCTTTGGTACCTTCAAAAAGCTCATCAAAGGTCAGAGCTTTAAACTGGCCCATGTGCACCAGAATCCGGTCCGCCGTACGTAACCATAGATTGGCTCGGCAGATAGCAAGGTCGTCTCCCATAAAGCGTACGCGGCCGTTCTCAACGGTAACCTCGGTATAACCGAGGTCGCGGACTTCGCGAGCAACGATAGCTTCAAGTCCCATTGGGCAAGTTGCAATTAGTTCGATAGATTGTGGCATGTTTAGATTCCTTCCATCCGGGTTGTGCTTCGTTCATAAAACTCATACAATTAACAAGTATAGGACAAATAAGATATACTTACAAACGAAACGGCAAACTCTTAGGAGGAATGACATGGAAACCATTACAGCTGAAAGCTATATGGAAGGCTTATATGCGGATGATCCCGTGCTAGAACGGGTAAAGGAAGTCATACGAACCAATAATATGCCAGAAATATCAATCGCACCTGGCTACGGCAGATTGCTCACAATGCTAGTGACGATGATTGGCGCAAAAAAGGTGCTTGAAATAGGAGCTTTAGGCGGCTATAGCGGAATTTGTCTAGCTAGGGGGCTGCAAGCAGGCGGCAAACTCATCTCACTTGAGTTGAAGCAGGAATTCGCTGATGTGGCCAAACAAAACGTGGTTGATGCGGGTCTTGGCGAGTTCGTCGAGTATTGTATTGGAGAAGCATTGACACACCTGAATGAGCTGCTCACGCAAGGGGAGCGATTTGATTTCTTTTTTATCGATGCGGACAAAGTGAACTATCCAAACTATTTGGAACTTGCCATTCAATTGGCGAATCCAGGGGCCATCATTGCAGGTGATAATACGCTGATGAGGGGCAAAGTGGTAGACGCAAATCAAACCAAAGCCTCCGTGCAAGCGATGCGCGGCTTCAATAAGCTCATCGCTACAGATCCGCGTTTGGAAAGTACGATCCTACCAGCTTATGACGGATTAGCGTTAGCTCGGGTGAAATAAGACGTACATATCAAGGGCTACTTAGAATGTCTAAAAGACGTTCCAGGTAGCCCTTTAATTATGGCAGATGTGAAGGATTATCTTAGGAAGTTAGCTGATGCATGTGAAATAATTTGAATTCGTTCATTTGCCATGGCGCCTTCACCTCTAGCTTGGTAACAGGCTGAGCGGGCTGCGGCGTAGATATAGGGTGTACAATTTGCTGATTCTTGAAAGGTATAGCGCTCATCCCATTCCAGTAAATAAGCAAAATCTCCGCACTTAAAACGATAAAAGCAATTTTGGGCCAGTTCAGCTTCATGGAGGGCATCCTCGCTTTCAATGATGCACCTATATTATCATGTAGTGGAATTAATTTCCATAATAATTTTTGTGCAATCTATTATTTATGTACCAGCCCCGTCGAAATCTCAAACGCATAGCGCTCTATGTCTGGCATATTCACTAAGTGAGCTCTGTTGATTGCAAGGCCGATATCGTAGGGGACTCGTACATATTGAATGGAGAATCCGGCTTGCTCCTGACTATCCATAGTGCCTTCCAGAACGCAGTAGCAGGCTTGTGGAAGGCCATCATAGGGGATGCCTACACTGCCGACGTTAAAGAGCATTAGACCACTGTCTGTTCGCTTTGTAGCGCTCTTTTCCGAGGGATTCTTCATGGTGATCAAAAAAGGTATGTGTATATCCCCGTAGCCGACGATATCAGGCAGCTTTCCATTAGGAGCCTCTCCTGTCATTTCTGTATTTTGAAACAGTGCCAGACGTTCTTTTTTTGAAGCCTTACGCTTTACGCGGTGGTAGACACTTTGTGAGGAAGCGTGGAATAACCGGAACAATTTGCCGCTAAGGTTGAAATCAACGGAGAATGGCAGCCGTGCCAGATAAGCAAGCCTCTCAGGCCCTAACTGCTGCTGCTGCCAGATGCCTGCTGGCTGGTCTTGCGGCATATTGATGCCTAAGTCCCAGTTCCCCTGGATGACAACTTCGCAGGTCCTTTGTATAGAGTCAACAACGGCTGCCGAATCAGGTCCTTTGCCGACCAGGTCTCCTAAGCAATAGATCCGCTTAATGCCACGCAGGTTGATATCAGCAAGTACGGCTTCGAGAGCGGGTAAATTTCCATGGATATCTGAAATAATCGCGATTTTTTCCAAAATGATAAATTCCTTTCCGTGCTGGTCTCATGTGTAAATCTTAATTCTTCAGTTATATCATACGGATTCCATTCTGAAAATGAGTGTGCTTGACTATTACCCAATGCTAGATTCTTCTGCTATAATTTGTAGGGGGAAAGGGGAAGGTTTTGAATGGAATCCAGACTAGAGCGTCATCGTAAAGTGAAGGAAGAGCGCACTCCTCCGAAGAAAACTCCGCTGAAAGTAATTGGAGGACTCACACTGGTTGCTGTCGCTTGTTTCGCCATTGGGATTGGCGCATCCTATTGGACGTCGAACAACAATACGGCTGAAGAAGAAGCGGCTGCTTCACCACCCTCGGCAGTTAATTCGCCTCAACCGACGAGTGCAGCGAGCAGCAGCCAGCCCAGTCCTACGTCTACAGCAAACGCAATCGCTCCATCGTCATCACCGGCGGTTACGGACAAGCCAATGAGCAGCGATGGGCAAGTGAAACTGACTTTTGTGGGAGATGTGCTGCTAGCCTCCAAAGTGGATGATATTTTGAAGCAAAAAGGCTATGATTACCCTTATACGAATGTTAAAGACTATTTGACCAAACCGGATTTCACCATCGCTAATTTGGAAACACCCATAACGACTAGAGGTACTGTTCAAAATAAGGATTATGTGTATCGTTCTTCACCCTTGGCTTTACCTCCACTCAAGGATGCTGGCATTGATCTCGTTAATTTAGCCAATAACCATGTTATGGATTACGGCCCTGAGGGTCTGCAGGACACAATGAACGCCTTGGACCAAGAGGGTATTAAACGCATGGGAGCGGGCAATGATCTGAATGAAGCCTACCAACCTGTCATTATGGAAAAGGACGGCATAAAGATTGCCTTCTTCGGCTTTAGCCGTGTTGTTCCTGAGGCCTCTTGGAAAGCGGGTCCAGGACGCATCGGGGTGGCGGAAACTTACAATTACAAGCCGCCTGTTGAAGCCATCCAAAAAGCGAAAGCCAGCGCTGATCTTGTCGTCGTTGTTGCCCATTGGGGCGTCGAACGAAGCGATAATCCGGATAAGTATCAGACGGATTTGGCACACCGTTATATCGATGCCGGTGCAGATCTGGTCGTTGGCGGCCATCCACATGTGTTGCAAGGCTTTGAGCAGTACAAAGGCAAATGGATTGCTTATAGTCTAGGCAATTTCATATTTACAACGAATGATGTTTCCAAGACATGGGAAACGGTTATCTTGGAAGCAGCGTGCTCGAAAGACAAATCGTGCAATATTCATCTTGTACCTATTTTAAGCAAATTCGCACTTCCTACACCGATGAATTCGGAAGACAGCTCTAAGCTGTTCCAGAGATTAAGCCAAATTTCAATAGGTTCCAAGGTTGATGCCGAGGGTAATGTTAGCAAGAAATAATGTGAGGAGAAGACAACATGACGGATATTCGCAATATTTACTGTGTAGGACGCAATTACCGGGCACACGCAGCCGAACTGGGAAATGATGTTCCCGATCAACCGATGATATTTACGAAACCGACACATGCTTTGGCTGAAATGAGTGGCGGGGAGCTGACGCTTCCAGCCGATCAAGGCGAGATTCACTATGAAGCTGAATTGGTCTTGCATATCGCTAAGCCTTACCATGAAGGCATTCAGGTAGATGAGATTGTTGATAAGTATGCGCTTGGCATCGACTTTACACTAAGAGATGTGCAATCTGTTATTAAGAAAAAGGGCCAACCTTGGCTGCCAGCCAAAGGATTCCTGAAGTCGGCTCCAATCACTGATTTCCGTCCGTTCCCAGGGGCTTCCAAGCTTACGGAGGAGAACTTCCAACTTCGCCAGAATGGACAAGTCGTTCAAAACGGCAACATTAGCAATATGATTTTCGATCTGCAAACAATCATCGATTACATAGCTAAGCATTACGGGCTTGGCGTAGGCGACATCATTTATACGGGAACCCCAGAAGGCGTTGGACCTGTCAATAATGACGATCGTTTGGAATTAGCATGGGGCGAAGAGGTATTTGGAGCAGTAACCATTCGATTATAAAACAAAAAGGGCAGTCTCTTGCGGTCATCATTGACCTGAGAGATTTGCCCTTTTTATTGTGCATCAGCCGAGTCCTCTAAAGTGCTATCGGCATAGTGTTCGCGCGCTTGAAGGATCGCAGGTAATTGTTCAAAAAACACATCCACGATGTGAGGGTCAAAATGTTCGCCTCGTTCTTCTGTTAACAGCTGTAAGATGCGTTCTAATTCCCATGCTTTCTTATAGACACGCTCACTGCCAAGCGCATCGAAAACGTCTGCAATCGCGGTAATACGCCCGTAGATGTGAATTTCTTCACCCTGGATTCCTCTTGGATATCCGCGACCATTCCATTTCTCGTGATGCTCATAGGCGACAACCGCAGCCGTTTTGAGAATATGACGATTGGAGTTTTTGAGCAAGTTATAGCCAATCACGGTGTGACTTTGCATGATTTTGAACTCTTCATCGGTTAATTTCCCTGGTTTATTTAGCACGCTGTCAGGAATGGCTACCTTTCCGATGTCATGCATCGGCGAAGCAATTTTGAGGAGGTCCGACTCTTCCTTACTCATGCCTAATCCACGCGCAAGGATATAGGAATACTCGGCAACACGTTTGACGTGGTTACCCGTTTCTTTGGAGCGGCTCTCGCCAATTTCGCCCATTCGGAAAATAATTTCTTTCTGGGTTGCTTCGATCTCGTTAGTGAGCAGCGCCGATTCTAAAGATTTGCCCGCATAAGAGGAAGCAAGCGTTAAATATTCCATATCTTTATCCGAAAATTGCTGACATTCCGTTAGTTTATTAATAGCTTGGTAAGCGCCCATAATTTCACCTTGGCTGTTACGGAAAGGAATAACCATCAAGGCTTTCGTGCGGTAGCCTGTTTGCTGGTCCGTGTGCAGCGCGCCATTAAGCAAGTAGGTTTTATATTGTTCATTCGTATAGGCGTCATCAATAAATACAGCTTTATCATGCGTGACCGCATAACCGACTAGTCCAGCTGACTTTGGAATACGAATCTCATCGAGACCATGAGCCACTTTGGACCAGAGCTCATTTTTGCTCGTATCCAGCAGCCAAACCGTACAACGATCAGAAACAATCATTTCCCGGCCCATATCAGCCATCAACATAAGGACGTTCTCGAGTACCCGTTCATTGGCAATTTTGGCTGCGTAATCAAAAATAACACGCAGCATTTCTTGCGGATCCAAATCTTTTTTTATCTGGGATCTAATTATGATCTGGTCGTTATCCATGGCAGCCTCCTAGCTTTCGGAAATTATCTTACCATATTATTCTCGTAAAAAGGTTAACTTCCTGCTGGAATGACTCGAGAAATGATTGATTTTGTCGAAAAAAACAGGGTTCATTGAGGAAGATGCACAATACCGTGCTATGCTACAATAATAAGTGGAAATTGGGGTGTTTACATGGAATGGATTTGGGGATTAGCCGGCAGTTTGCTCATTGCAGGCGCAGCCTACTGGAGAGGGTCCCTCTCTGTATCAGGATTGATTTCTGCGGTTGTTCTTGGGACCTTGATGTTTGTCTTTGGAGACTTAGCTTGGTTTGGGACGCTGATCGCCTTTTTTATCTCTTCGAGCATCTTGTCGAAGCTTAAACACCAGCGTAAAGCCGCTGCAGAAAGCGGATATGCCAAAGGCGGAAGGCGCGACGCCGGACAAGTTGCTGCTAACGGCGGGCTCGGCTTAGCGCTTTGTATAGGCAATGCATTTTGGCCTGATCCTGTTTGGTGGGTGTTGTTCGTTGGCGTGATGGCAACCGTCACGGCGGATACGTGGGCGACGGAAATTGGCGGAATGAGCCCTTCAGCACCGAGGTCGATTCTAAGTGGGAAGCGTGTTCCAGCTGGAACATCAGGTGGCATTAGCACGATTGGCGTGCTGGCTTCTGTGGTGGGAGGAGCCTTCATTGGATGGCTCAGTGGCTGGTTCAGCAGCATAGGTGATATGGGCTACGAATCAGTTTCAGTTCCTGTTTTAATCCTATTTGGTGCTGTTTCAGGTTTGCTAGGTTCATTAGCTGATTCATGGTTAGGGGCAACCTGGCAGGTGATGTATCAGTGTGCGGTTTGCGGGAAAACCATTGAGAAAGAAGTCCATTGTGGTCAGAGCGCGAAACAAATACGTGGTTTCCGCTTCATGACCAATGATCGGGTAAATGCCATTTCCTCACTGGTTGGCGGCGTAGTGTGCTACGTATTATGGCTAGTATCGACATAGCTTTTTTACATTAGTGCACGGTCGGCGACGTCTCACCTGCTGTTTCTGTCACAGATTGCGCGGCTGGAGGCAGGACAGCATCGTGCAGCTGTTTCTCCAAGTGTTTTACTTTACGATGCAGTTTGTACTGACGAACCATTCCGAAGAGACCGACAATCAGACCCCCCAATAATGTGGAGGTTAGAATAACGAGAATGAGTGGCGTGGATGTTTGGGCGAATATGAAATTTACTTGCACCGGTTCGACATTCACAACCGCGAAAACGGCTGTAATCAGGGCGAATAGTAATGCGCAGATCAGAATCCATTGCATCTTCATCCAGCATACATCCTTTCAATGGAGAAAAGGTTGAAGGCTCGCGCCTTCAACCTTACTCATTCACTTACTTCGTAAGCTCTTCCATCTGATCGAGCAAGGAGCTGAAGACGCTCATGGCTTGCTTGATCGGCTCTGGTGTCGACATGTCAACGCCGGCTTTTTTAAGGATATTCAGCGAGTAGTCGCTGCCGCCGCTTTTCAGGAAGCCCAAGTAACGGTCAACGGCTGGCTGCCCTTCATCCAAAATTTGCTTCGCAAAGCTAGTTGCTGCAGAGAAGCCTGTTGCGTATTTATAAACATAGAAGCTGTTATAGAAGTGAGGAATACGTGCCCATTCCATCTCAATATCTTGATCCACGACCATGTCGTTGCCATGGTACAGCTTATTCAAGCCGTAGTAGATTTCGCTGAATTCTTGAGGTGTAAGCGACTCGCCTTGCTCCGATTTCTCATGCGTAATCATCTCGAACTCGGCAAACATCGTTTGACGGAAAACCGTAGTACGGAACTGATCCGCATAATAAGTCAGCAGATAAAGCTTCTCTTTTGGATCTGTCACGCGTTTCAATAAATAGTCCATGAGCAGCGCCTCGTTCAGGGTAGAAGCGACCTCTGCAAGGAAAATCGTATACTGCGCATAGCGGTACTCTTGATTTTCGTCGGACAAATAGGAATGGATGGCATGACCCATTTCATGCGTTAGGGTGAACATGCTGTTCAAATTGTCTTTGTGGTTCAGCAAGACGTAGGGATGTGTGCCATAGGCACCCCAGCTGTATGCACCGTTACGCTTATTCTTATTCTCATAAACGTCGATCCAATGGTTGTCGAAACCGTCTTGAAGAATTTTCAAGTAATTTTCGCCAAGTGGAGCTAGGCTTTTCTTGATTTCTTCTTTGGCTTGCTGGTAAGTAATATCCATTTTGAACTCTTCAACCAGCGGAGCAAAGAGGTCATACATATGTAATTCATCGACTTTCAGCAGTTTTTTACGAAGCTTTAGGTAACGCTGCAGTTCAGGCAGAGAGTCGTGAATGGTGGAAATTAAGTTTGTGTATACTTCCTTCTTGATGTTATCGCCGAAAAGGGTCGATTCCAGAACGGAAGGATAGTGACGTGCTTTGGTATAAAAAATATTTTTATTAATATTCGCGCTGAGCGTTGCGCCGATCGTGTTCTTATTGTTGCGGTAAGTTTCGTAAACAGCATGGAAGGCATTCTTCCGAACTTCCGGATCACGGCTCTCCAGGAATTGAATGTAGCTTCCGTGAGTGAGCTCGACTTCCTCGCCTTTTTCGTTCTTAACTTTCGGGAACTTCAAATCAGCGTTGTTCAGCATGCCGAAGATTGTGCTTGGTGCTCCCGCCATATTGCCAGCTTGAGCGAGCAGTGCTTCCTGTTCTTTGGATAGCGTATGCGGCTTCTGACGAATCATTTCTTCGAGCGTGTCTTTATAAAAAGATAAAGAAGGATCGTTCACAAGTTGCTGAAGCTTTTCATCAGATAAACTTAAAATTTCCGGCGAAATGAAGGAGAGAGCTTCGCCCACTTCGACACTGATTTTTTTTGATTTATCGGATAAGGCCTGGTAAGTAGGCTCTGCTGTATCTTCATGATGTTTCATGTTGGCATACACATAGAGTCTTTCTGTCTTCAGAGAGACCTCATCTTCCAATTGGAAACATTGCTTGATGGCAGCGGCGTCGCTAAGTTTTCCTTGGAAGGCGCTGATTTTGCTGATGGAGCCTTTAACATCTTGAAATTCTTTGTCCCAAGCCTTCGCATCGGAGAATAAATCTTCCAGATTCCAACGGTGCTCGGCAGGTACTTGTTTGCGTTCCAATAGTTGAGCCATGGGAGCCCTCCTGTCCTTGTTTTGAGTTTGGGGTAAACGGTTTTCCTTCGCATGCAAATCGGCTGCTGGGACAGAGCTGAGCAGAAGTCCCATTGCCGCAGTTACATAGATCCAGCGCATTACGGTCACGCTCCCGGCTTATACCCATGTGGAGGTTTCTTGATCGAAACCCACTTCATGGTTTTCACCTAGTATGACCGTTAACCCACTCATTTATGATTATAAGAAAAAGCTGGAAGGAAGTAAATTTACTTTCCGGCGCCAAAGAAGCTGATCAAGATAAGTACAAACGAAAACGAGACCATGACGATAGCGAGCAAGGCAAGGTACCGTTTCATTTTAGCTGGAAGGCTGTCTTTTTTTATAATCAAAATGATGGCAAGGCAGAAGGATACGAGTACAAATGTGAGTATAGAACCGGAATCGGTCATTGGTGAATCATCCTTATCCCTATAGAATATGACGCATGCTAACTACTGCATGATAGTAACTTTCGCTGCCTATAGGCAAACTCCTTTTTCAGCCGGCATGCTGCATCGTTTCATCGGGGTTTTCATCATCTTCTGTCTTCACCAGAATCAATTTGCCTCTAGAATCCATCTTGACTGTAAAACGATCTTCCGGAGCAATTTGCGCTTCATCGCTTAATTCTTTAGGCAGTTTTAACTGTCCGCGGTCTCCGACTTCTACGAGGTAACCAACCATTTTGGACCATTTGCCTGCCGCAAGTACGATGATAACAAGCAGACCGATAAGCAACCATTTACCAAGCGGATTTGAAGAAAAATAGGGGGAGAGGAACTTCTCGCCGGTAATCATTTTACCTGCAGTTAACGCTAGCACGCCTGCGCCGATATACATGATCCACGGATATTTTTCAATCCATTTGATGAACAAGGTGCTGCCCCAGACCACGATAGGGACACTAACGAGTAGACCGATGATGACTAGCAGGAAGTTTCCATGTGCTGCGCCAGCGACAGCAATTACGTTATCCAGACCCATCACGGCGTCAGCAATAATAATCGTACGAATCGCAGCCCACATGCTGCTCTTAGCTTGAACTTGTTCGTGATTTTTCTTTTCGCTAAGCAGCTTATACGAAATCCAGAGAAGTAATAGGCCACCAGCCAAGAGAAGACCAGGAATTTTCAAAAGCGTGACTACGATGAGGGTTGCCAGAGCGCGGATAACGATGGCGCCGACTGTGCCCCATAAGATGACTTTCTTTTGTGTTTTCTTTTCCAAATTACGTGCCGCCATACCGATAACGATCGCGTTATCTCCTGCAAGTACCAAATCAATGAGAATAATACTGAGTAATGAAACGAAAAAAGCTGCTGATAACCATTCCACAACGACCACTCCTTTAGCAAATTTTTTTGAAAAAAATAGAGCCCAGCACCGATGACCGGTGAAGGCTCTAATTCATCAAAAAAGACCTTCACCAAAAATTTGGCAAAGGTCTTGCTAACAACGATTGTCGTTGCCAATAAAGCCGGGATCTGATGAGGATCCGAATTGACGACTTTACTGTATCAGCTACTCCCCTTTGGAGTATTACGTATGAACTTGTAACTTAATTATAAAAAGATAGAGAAGGAAAGTCAAGGCATTTGGTCTAATCCGTTTATACTTCTTTGAAAGCGTCCATAATCGCTTGCCATTCTTCCTCCGTACCATCGAACTTATCCTTGGCAAATCGCTCACTAGCCCAATGCAGCATCGCTGGACGCCCGATAAAAGTGTGGCACTCTTCGCCCCACTGGTCGGAGATCTCAGTAAGCACAATTTTGGTCCCTTGGACCTCAACATTGAGCATGTTCCATTTATCTTTTTTGTAGATTGTATGTTTCTTGAAAGGTTGTTTTGACACGGTTGTTCCTCGTTTCTGTAGTAAGCTTATAGATATATGCAATCGTATCATAAACAGGCGTGATTTCCAAACAGGTCATCAAGAATTCCCTATTGCCATAGGCGGTCCCCCATGATAATATTCTCCTAATCCTTTCCAGAGGGAAGCGGGTTACGAGACAGGTAGTTGCGCACAAAAGATGAGCTGAGGAGAGATGAGCATGGAACAAAAGCGTATTTATGAGCAAGTGGGGGTCGCTATGACCTCAAGATCGTTCATCGAGTATGAGAAAATGTTTATGCTGCAGACGGAACAATTACAAGGTAGACGTATCCTGGATGTTGCTGGCGGCGCGTCTTCATTTACGGCAGAAGCAAGGCAGCTTGGGATTCTCGCAGAGGCGGTTGACCCGCTGTATGAGCAATCATCAGAAGAGATCGAGAAACATGGCAGGCAAGAAATTGAGCTCGTTGCGGCCAAGATGGAGAAGCTCCAGAACGTCTATGACTGGACGTTTTATGGTTCGCTTCAAAATCATACGGCAGGGCGTACAAAAGGTTTAGAAAGGTTCGTAGAGGACTTCTCAAGCCATGATGGAGTGTCAAGGTACCATGCAGCTTGTCTTCCGGTATTGCCGTTTGAACAAGAATCCTTTGATCTTGTGCTGTGCAGTCACTTTCTCTTTCTGTATGAAGAGCAGTTCGACTATGCGTTTCATCTAGAGGCCGTGCGAGAACTGATTCGCGTCGCAAAGCCAGGCGGTGAAGTACGGATTTATCCGCTGCTCAGTTTTCGAACAGATGAGTATGGCAGACTGCCTGATTTGATAAATGAACTTACAAATGAGGGGTATTTGGTTGAAAAAAGAGAGGCAAGCCTACCATTTTTACCAAATTCTCATCAATATTTAAGCATAATTAAGATGGGCTCTGCATAGAGGAAAACGTTGGTACATCAACAAATTTTAGCATGTCCAGCGCTTTTTTTGCGTTGATTTATCCCAAATCTGATGGTATAATTTCCTTATTCGTCATAGATGGCGATATTTTTAGGAGGTTGTTCATTTGAAAGGTACAGTTAAATGGTTTAACGCAGAAAAAGGCTACGGTTTCATTTCTGTTGATGGAGGCGACGATGTATTCGTTCACTTCTCCGCAATTCAGGGCGAAGGATTCAAAACATTAGAAGAAGGCCAATCCGTTGAGTTCGATATTACTCAAGGCAACCGTGGTCCTCAAGCAGCTAACGTCACAAAATTATAAGAAATTGGGAGTCCCCACTTATAAATAGAGTGTCATAGCACAAACAACAGAGACAGTCCCCTGTGGGGCTGTCTTTTTTGCTGTAAGAAAGGCCTGTACAAGTCCAATTAGGAGATGCACAGGCTTTATAGTTAAACGAACATATCGATGATCAGCACGGTACCGAATGCAATGAATGAAAGGAGTGTTTCCAGCACGGTCCACGTTTTGAACGTTTCTTTGACGGTTAATCCGAGGTACTCCTTCACCATCCAGAAGCCTGCGTCGTTGACATGGGAAAGCATCAGCGAGCCTGCGCCTGTGGCAATAACGAGCAGCTCCAAATTAACACCAGACATATGCTCAACGATTGGGGAGACGATACCCGCGGCTGTCGTTAGAGCGACCGTTGCTGAACCTGTTGCGACGCGAATTAATCCAGCGACCATGAACGCAAGAACGATGGGAGAGAGCGAAATATTCTCGGCCATTTGCGCAATAGAGGTACCTACGCCGCTTGCGATAAGGATTTGTTTGAATCCGCCGCCGGCACCGATAATCAAAATAATCGAACCAACAGGCAGCAAGCAATCATGCGACAGTTTGCTGATATAATTTTTACTCATACCTTGGCGGATGCCCAGGAAGTAGAAGGCAGCGAAACAAGAAATGAGCAGCGCGATCACGGAATTTCCGATAAAAACAAGGAATTTCATGAATCCGCTTGGAACTGGCAGGTAGGGCGCAATGACGGACAAAACCATCAATAAAACAGGCAATAAAATAATGAAGAAGGAAATGCCGGCACCTGGCAATTTTTCAGGTTCAGTGCTTGAATCAAGAAGCTCAGGTTCCTTCTCTGGAACAACACGTTTGTTTATCCACTTGGCAAACAAAGGGCCAGCAATGATCGCTGCTGGAATCGCAATGATCAGGGAGTAGATCAGCACTTTGCCGATATCGGCTTTGAAAATGCCGATAGCTGTCATAGCACCCGGGTGAGGCGGCACCAGACCGTGAACAATGGACAAACCTGCAATGACCGGTAAACCGATGAGCAATATATTTTGTTTCGTTGATTTGTGGATGGAGATCACAAGCGGCAGCAACATGACGATCCCAACGTCAAAAAATACGGGGATCCCAATAATAAAACCGGATAGCAGCATGGCCCACGGCAAACGTTTTTCACCGAAAACGCGGATGAAGAAATTGGCGACTTGGGTGCCAGCCCCGGAGTCTGACATCATTTTACCTAAAATTGTACCTAATGCTAAAATACCGACCAAATGACCAAGAACTGCGCCGACGCCGGTTTCGTAAGCGCCAACGATTTTATCCATAGACAGACCCGCCATTAGCGCGAGGAACAAGCTAGCAACGGTTAAAGATATAAAGGCATGCCATTTCCACCAAGCTACACCAAGAATGACAATGACAATAGCAAGCAGGGTAACTATCAGTAGATACATATTCATCGTAGGATCCCTCTTCTCAAGAAGTTAGTAAGCGTTATCAATGTGTCGACGAGAAAAGGAAACGAGCTTTCAGCCTGTATTCCTAGGTATCGTAATTAACTACATAATTGTGCATTTCGGTACTGTAATGTCCAGCGCTGAATTCGATCAGAGTGCCTTGTTCATCATAGGAATATCGCAATCTGTTCAGTAAAGGCGTGCCTGATTTCACCTGCAGCATGTCCTCCACATGGGAGGAAGCGATGACAGCGGCAAATTCATCCCGATACTTCTCTAAGACAATGCCATGATCTTCAAGGAGCTCATACAGGGATTGTTCGTTCAAATCCGTGAGTTCGATGGTGGCCATTTGCAGTGAGAGATAATGGGAGTAGTGAATATACGGTTTCTCATCTAGGTGGTAAAGGCGCTCGATATAGAAACATTGCTCTCCAAATAGCTGATAGGGCAGTGTGCCAGGTGTATTCGAAACAATTTCAGCACGCAGCAATTGCTTGTGAATCTGGTGGCCTTCTTCAACAAGCACCTCTGTGAACCGTTTCCATTTGGAGAGCTTCGACAGTGAAGCATTGCGGATAACTTTGGTTCCTTTGCCGCTGCCTTTTTCCAAATAACCCTCTTGTGCCAGCTCTTTGATAGCATTTCGAACGGTAATCTTGCTGACGTTGAATTCCTGCTCCAACTGGGGTTCAGAAGGAATATTGGTACCCAAAGGATACACACCGTGTAAGATGCGATCCTTCAGGATATTCATAATTTGCAAATATAAGGGCCGTTTATTGCGGGATAAGTTCACCTAAACGTTCACTACCTTTCTACATCGCCCACAGCTTCCGTCATCGCTCGCAGGATATCGCTTTCTGATGACATTGGCGTATCGCCAACAATGGTATGCGCGAGCATGCCTGCGGCAGCTGCAAAACCAACTGTTTTTTCGGGAGAGAATCCTTGGATTTCCCCATGTACGATACCGCTTGTGTAGGCATCTCCAGCACCAATTCTATCATAGATAGAAAATGTGAGTAGATTAGAAAAGGTGAACGCTTGATTCTTATAAATGAATCCACGTAAGGAATGCGTATTATCACTGTTGATGTGTCGATGTGTGCCTGCAATGACAGCGATCTGATACTTGTCTGCAACCGCTGGAATCAGTTCCATCAGCTGATCATGAGGTTCTGTTAGGTCGGTATGCATGCCAAGGATATACATGGCATCTTTCTCGTTCATCATGACAATGTCAGCAAGTTGCAGCATGTCCTCGTAATGAGGTTTTGCTTTCGCATAACCGCCTTCACCCCAGTGGGCAGGACGATAATTGCAATCGAAAACAACGGTACCTCCGTGAGCTTTGACTTCTTTGGCCAAAGCTTTCATATGCTGGCGTACGTTATCATTCATGGCGAGAGTAATCCCGCAGAAATGGATCATATCGATATTTTTTGAAATCTCTGCAAAATTATAAGTGCTTTCCGGGGCAGTGTTGAAACTGCTTTCCTGCCGGTTGGAGTAGGTCACACGGCTGGGCCGCGCGCCGAAACCATTTTCTAAGAAATACATGCCGACAAAGTTGCCGCCGCGGATAATCATCGAAGAGTTGATGCCTAACTTGCGTAAATAAGCTTCTGCAGCATCTCCAACTGAGTTGGACGGCAATCTGGAGACCAGGAACCCGGTATGACCGAAGCGAGCAAGCGCAGAGCTGATGTTCACTCCAGTACCGGAGAACGTGTAACTCAGCGAGCTGGCTTGGGACAAGAGTTCATAACCTGGCACCTGCAGGCGCATCATAACCTCTCCAAAAGCAGCAATTCGCTTAGCCATGTTGATCAACCAGTTTCTTCATGATGCTGAGCAGTTCGCGTACATCGGGTGTATTCGTTTTTCCGGTTGCTTTGTCAATGATCGACGAATACACGTGAGGGATGACTTGCGGAACTTTGGCTTCGAGCGCGATGCGCAGAATCGTTTCAAAGTTTTCCATGTCGATGCCGCCAGTTGGCTCTAACGCAAAGCCTTCTTCGCCACAAGCCTGTGCAACGGCGCGAAGCTCGTCTTCACAGCTGAGTCCGTTCATCGGGAAATACTTCAGGGCATTTCCGCCCATGTCGCGAACAAGCGCGATAGCTGTTTTGACAGGTACGATGGCATGCTCAGCGTGAGCTGCGCTCACAGGACCTGTTGAGATATTGACATAGCCGACGCGGCCAGTAGGGGAGACCAAGCTGTTGATCCAGCTGTCTTGCTCGCCAAGGTTAGCGCGTGTAGCACCAACAGCTGGGAACACTTGATTGATGTGAGTGCCAGGGTAATGCTTGGCAATTGCGGCAACCACAGCTGCTTGACGATTGTCCCCAGCGCCTAAACCGATAGATACGGCTTCGTCAATCGCTTTGCCGTATTCTTTCATGGCAGCAACGGCGGTTTCCACGGTTGGATAGTCTTTCGATAGAACGCCGACAAGCACATAACCTTCTGCGGCTTCGAATACTTCTTTTGCATTTTCAACGGAGTTAGCAAGCACGTTTAGAGCTGCGCGGCCTTTATATAATCTTTTTGCCATATTGGACATGTTATTGACCTCCTGCTAGTTTGTGGATTTGAGTAGCGATAACTTCGATGTCATCACCTTGAAGCGGACGTGGATCAATATCAAAATAGCCTTGTCTCACGCCATAATCGCGTGTGTAAATAGCGATTTCGCCTTCGCGAAGTCCATTTACGACTTCCTTAGCAGTCGTCCCGGCTTGCTCGGGATCAATTTGAATACGTCCACGGAAAATGGCGCGGCCTGCTTCGTCTTGTACGATCGACACTCTAATGCCTTTTAATTCGCTTAGCGGCATTAGCACTTGCAAAGCTGCTTTTTCTTGCTCGCTTTTGTCTTCTTTGACGCCATATTCATCGAGTGCTTGAAGCAAGCCGAAGGAAGTTTCTTTGCCGACTTTCATGCTCCGGCCTATGCCGTGCAGTTGAACCTTAAGCCATTCGATGTAGGTACGTTTGCCGCCGACAATACCTGAAGTGGGGCCTTCAATTGCTTTGGAACCGCTGTATATAGCTAGATCCGAGTATTTCACATACTTTTGAATATCTTCTTCCGCAGCGGCATCTACGATCAGAGGCACATTATTACGCACTGCGATATCCCAAGCTTCTTCAACAGAAATCATATTTTTTTGGACAGCATGATGGGATTTCACATACAGGATAGCGGCCGTATTTTCAGTAATCGCATCTTCAATATGTTCAGCTTTCCCTTCATTGGCATAGCCAACTTCGATGAGCCTTCCGCCACCAAGGTAAACCATGGTCTCAACAGGAGCTCCGTACTGAACGTTGTGACCCTTGAGGATGATGATATCACGTTTGGCAATCGGGTCCTGATGCAGCCGCTCGCTTGCTCGGCGATTTCCCTGAGTTACCACGGCCGCGACGGAGAGTGCGATGCCGCTGGATGCCGAGTTAACGACAACGGCAGCTTCAGAACCAAGGATATTGGCGATATAGTCGCCGGCTTTATCTACAAGATCAGCAATCTCGACATAATTTTGTCCACCATGTTTCATAGCTTCCATGACCGTGTCGGTCGGTGCGGATACTCCGAGAATACTCATGCGTCCACTGGCATTGATGACACGTTTAAGACCGTATTTAGCATTTAATGAGAGCGCCATTTACAACTACTCCTTTAGATTGAATTATTCGATCTGCCGTACGTGTGTCCCCTTCAGAATCCACGAGCTGAATCTCTTCATTCTGAACGGTAAAAAGTGTGAGATTAGCCGTATCTCCAACCGCCATTCGACCAAGCTCCGGTTTGTTCAGCCAATTTGCAGCATGGGTAGTCACAGCCGCAATGACCTCTTCAAGTGAGTAGCCTAGGTACAGGAATTTCGTCAGAACATGGGACATACTAAAAACAGGACCATTCAAACGATTCCCGCGATAGATATCCGTAGAGATCGTGTCCAAACCGATATGATGCTTCTTAGCGGCTTCCGCAACTTTGAAAGAGAAGCTAGCTGTGCCGTGGCCGACATCCAGATGAACGCCTCTTTCAATCGCCTTTGTTAGCACACCCAATGGCTTCCCTTCCTTATCAAAAAGATTATTAGCCTTCCCATTCAAATAATGGGTAATGATATCTTTCTTTTCTAAAAGCGAAATGACATCTTCGATGCTCGGCGGTCCAGAACCGATATGGACCATCAAAGGGAGAGCGGTCGCTATTGAAAGTGCTCGTGCAGCACGCAAGGGCTCAATGCCGGAATCGCGAACAACACTTTTGCTAATTCTTGCCTTTAAACCGACGATGAAGTCTGCATAGTTCTTCACAGCTTCTACAACCTTCTCATGATTAATCCAAGTCATGTCGGATAATTCATCGATCCTTTGTAATCCAATGTGCGAAATGTTCAAAAAAGCAAACAAGTTCGTTAGAGCGCTTTGTCTGCTTGCTGCTAGTTCAGCGATACGGTCAGCTCCGCAGCTTCCGGCGTCAACGATCGTGGTAACACCTTGTTTAATGCCGATCTCATCGATTTCATCGCCGTAAGGATCAAAGGCAGGAAAAGCATGAACGTGCATATCAATCCAACCGCTTGAAACATATGCGCCTGAGTAGTCAACGATCTGTTTGCCTTGTCCCTGCCCGGGACTAGTCAATTCCGCAATTTTTCCGCCTTCAATTACAACATCGAGAAATTCTCCGTTTACTTGCTTAACATTGTGTAGGACGAATCGCTCCTGCATGCCTGTCACCTTTTCCATAACTCGAATTATGAACGCTTTCACTAAGTCTTCCATGTAGGTTCTCCTACTATGTAGGAGAAGGTTATAAACTATAAAATGAGTATAACGTTATAATGTTAGATTAGCATATCGGGTTGATTAAGTAAATATAACGTTATAATGTTTGTGGTGGTAATTTTGGCATAGTTGTGTAGACAATTTGCTATATTCGTGTAGTGCAAGGCGCACGCACTTAAATAGAAAGGAGCTGCCCGCGAATTGCGGCAGCTCCTTCTTATAATTAGTCGATAATTTGAAGAATATCATCAATTTCTTTGCGAGCCAATTTGCCCGGGCGATCCTTCGGATGACCAAGGGAAATGACCATATTGATCTGACATTCTTCCGGAATGCTCAGATATTCACGAATTTGATCTTGGGCTAGCAAGACAGGCCCAGTCATCGGGCACGTCGCGAGACCTCTGGCATGCGCGGCAAGCATTAGATTCTGGGAGGCTAGGCAGGAACTTTTGATTCCTTCTTCCGCCCATACCGCATCTTCAACAAGCTCAATAGGATCAAAAATCCGATCGCGGAACTTCGATTCGTAAGGCGTTGCTAGGCAAATGATCAGCACAGGAGCATTGGAAAACGCGGTAGCATAAGGTCCAAATGATTTCACAAGCAGGCGCGCTTCCCGGGAAAGACCTTTCTGCTCGGCCTCAGACGCTCTAAGATGAAGCTGTTCCCAAGTCAATTGTTCGATATGTTTAATCTTTTCTGTATTTCGTATCGCAATAAACTGCCACGTTTGGGAGTTCGTATCGCTTGGCGCATAGCGGGCACAGTCGATAATTTCTCGAATATCTTCCGTTGAGACTTCCTGCTCAGTAAAATTTCGAACGCTGCGGCGCTCTAACACAATCGTCTTAAAATCCTCATAATTCATAAAAAACAATTACCTGCCTTTGCTGCTTCATTTTCGATATCATTATTACTTGGTCCTAAGACTATAGTATAAAACAGTTGTTACTGCAGCACAACCGTATCTCCCTCTTGGAGACCCTTAATGACCTCTGTTTTTTCGGGAGTTTCCAAGCCGATCTCAATTTCACGGCGTTCTGTGCCTTGCGGAGTCTGCAGCATGACGTAGTAGATATCTTTCTCATGCATCACAGCTAGCGTGGGAACGACGGTTGTTCCGCTTTTTTTCTCTGTCTCAATTGTCCCCGAAAGACTGAGTCCTGCGATAAGCTGCTCATCCGGTTCTAGAGAAATAGTTACCTCGAATTGCGCAGAAGATGTGCCTTGATCGGTGCCAGTTTTGGCAAATTTGGAAACTTTCTCAACTTTGCCTTGCAGCTTTTTCTGTTTAAGGGCATCTACTTTTACCTGGACGGACATCCCTTGCTTAATCCGGAATACGTCAAACTCGCCTACGGTACAAACAAGCTGCAGTTTCGTCAAATCCACGATTTTACCGATTCGTACGCTTTCCTCGACAGATTTGGGGATTTTGGAGGAATCTTCGAACAAGAAGATGCCGTCCTCAGGTGAAACAAAAGCCGCCTGTTCCACTTTCTCTTGCTTTTTGGCCAGCTGCAATTGAATGGATTCATCGTTTACCTGATTCAACTGCTCCTGGATTCTGCGTCCTTCGGAAGCAGCAAAGCGTGACCTGGAATCATCTTCGCTGACGGCACCAGCTGGTATGCTGGTTGTTTCGCCTTCCGGTCCAGCTGCTTTGAAACTCGCAAGATCAGCCTCAAGTTTCTGCTTTTTTAAATTGGATTGCAGCGTTGCGATTTCACTTTTCAGAGGTGTGGCATCAAGCTCAAACAGCAGCTGTCCCTTTTTAACTTGAGCCCCGTCTGTGATCTGCCATGCTTTAATTTCGCCGCCAAATGGTGCGTAGACACGTGTTTCTTTCTCGTAAGACGACTTTCCTTTTACTTCTACACTGTTGACTAGATCCTCTTTGGTCACTTTAAATTGCAGTGCGTCAGGAGCAGCGGAGGTTTCCGTACTTGCTCTCTTCATGGCATTGGGATGGCTGGATATGTATAAAAAACCGCTAATACCGCAGATCAAGAGGGCTGTTATAAGCAGCACCCATGTTTTCTTTTTCCTCATGCTAGGCAAACTCCTATTCTCGTTTAATTGCTGTCAACGCGTCCGTTCGCGAAGCTTTAATAGCGGGGTATAGTCCTGAAAGAACGCCGGTCATAACAGCGAAAAACATGCCGACCGGAAGAATCCAAAAGGAAATGAATAAAATTTCTGCAGGCTCTCCGGCATTAGATCCGAATCGAATAATGAGTAGATTGATTCCCCATATAACCCAATAAGAAAGGATAATACCTACAACGCCGCCTAACATGCCTAACAGCGATGATTCTACAATAAACATGTTACGGATTTGTTTTAAATTCGCACCAAGCACTTTCATGATGCCGATCTGTCTTCGGCGTTGATGAGTGGACATCGTCATAGCAACAACAATGGAAATCGAGGCTACGAACAGCACAAAAAGACCGACACCTGTGAGGAGCAACCTTACGATAGCGAATTCGCCTTTCATCCGATCCTCTTGATATAAATTCGTTTGCGTATTGAGCTGGAGCTTCTTTATCCACTCATCCACTTGCTTGACATTGACACTATTGTCGATTTTCACTTTCACTTCGGAGTATTGAACGATACCGTTCTGTGATGTTTTGTTCAGCGCCTCCAAAATTTTCTGACCCGTTTGCGGAGAGACGTAAGCCGTTTTGTTCCCTTGAAGCATGGACTCGGGCAGACCATCCGGTTTTTTCAAAATGCCAGTAACCCGGAGTGTCACTTCTCTCGGTTCAGCCTGGCTTGTACCTGAATTCCCTCCTGATTGCTCTTGTTTGAGAAGCAATTGTTTTTGATAAAGTGGATAAGGGATCGCACCCATTTGACGGTAAGTTTCTGACTGCTCTTTGGTTGGATTCTGCTGCATCAGCTTATTTCTAGCTTCTATCGTCTTCATATCCAGAACGCCGAGGGTTGTCCCATAATTGAGTACAATGTGGTTGTCCTGATTACTAGCTCCGCCTTGCCCAAATTTGGAGTCGAAATCTTCTAGCGCACTTAGCTCAGTAGCAATCAGATGAAGATAACTTTGTTTACCATCATCAACTGTGAAGCTGAATTGTCCTAAATCTTGAAAACTAGCAACGGATTTTACATGTGGAAAAGTACGAATGAGATCGAGTTTGCTCGTTGTTAGTTTCGGAGGACTGTTCGGGTCATTGTTTTGTTCTGAAATCGTAATTTCATCTGTTTTGAGATAGAAGCTCATTTGCTTCTGACTGTAGTGCTGAATGGATTCACCAAATCCCAGCGCCACCATAATGGAAGCAGAGCCGATGGCGATTCCTACGGTACATAAGGCTGTGACGACTTTGCGCCGCTGCAGCTGGTCCCAGCCAAGACGAACGTAATCTTTGAACTTCATCCTGCTTCACCATCCTGCTCGTACCCTTCCAGCAAGTATCCGTCGCGAAGCTGTAAAATCCGCTGCGTTCGGCGCGCTACCTCATGTTCGTGAGTAACGATAACGAAGGTGATGCCGGAATTCTCATTTAAATCAATGAGTAAATCTATGATCTCGGCTTCCGTCTTCGTATCTAGATTACCTGTAGGTTCGTCAGCAAAAACGATCGTTGGTTTCGTAATGAGGGAGCGAGCGATACTGACACGCTGCTGCTGTCCGCCGGATAACTGTGAAGGAAATAGATCCGATTTATCACCGATACCAACTTTTTGCAGGAGCGCCAGAGCTCGCTCTTTGCGTTCTGAGGCCGCTATACTTTGAAAGACGAGGGGCAGCTCAACGTTCTCGCGGACGGTTAAATGTGCTATTAATTCATAAGATTGGAAAATGAAGCCGATATGTGTCCTTCGAAATTCCGCCAAGCGGTTTTCGCTCATTTTCTCAATGGCATGTCCTGCGATGGTAATACTTCCTCGGGTGGGCTTCATTAAGCCCGCCATTAAATTTAGCAATGTTGATTTCCCGGAGCCCGAGCTTCCAAGCAAAGCGACCATCTCGCCTTGCTCAACCCGGAAACTAAGTTCATGCAGAACGGGAGTATCCTCTTGCCCTGTGCGGAAACTATGAGATAACCGTTCAATGGCTAACACGTAATCATTCCCTTCAATAAAAAACTATCTGGTACCCGGCAAACGGTCATCGTTTTGGAATAGATGTGTAGCAAGGAAGCCGATCGCTGCAACGATCGATAAACAGCCGGCAATGACGTAGACCGTGCTTCCCCCCACAGCGTCATACATCCAGCCGCCCAACATGCCGCTGATTAATCCAGCGATACTGGACCAAGCCACAGCAAAAATCGCTTGTCCGGACGAACGGTATTCGTCGGGTATAATTTGGCTAATGTAGCGATTGGCCGTTATGAGGAATACACCAAATGTTAAGCTATGCAGCAGCTGAACGCCGATGATCCATGCGGGATTATGGATGGAGCCCATGATGAAAAATCGCAGGGCGTAAATGATTCCCGCAAAGGCAAGAAGCGGTAATTCTTTAAAGCGGTGCCCGTGCCTGCTTAGAAAGAAAAACATGGGGATTTCACTTAGTGCGGAAGCCATCCAAGCGTAACCGATCACGGAGTCAGAGGCGCCAAGCTGCCGCATATAAAGGGCCAGGAAGCCATCATTAAAGCGGTGGGAGACTGACATGATGATGATCAAAATTAAGAACCAGACAAACTTCCTAGAACGCAAAATGCTCAGCATACCGCCTAAAGCCATTTTTTTGCCGCTTTGACGTGCATCCTTCAGGAAGAATACAAGGATTAACGTGCAGGTAATGGTAAACAGACATAGAATTGGCGTGAGTCCTGTCCCATAATGTCTAAGCAGCAAACCAAATCCTCCGGCCGATACAGCAAACCCGATGGAGCCCCACACACGGAAAGAGGCGTAGCTTTTGCCACTTGCCCGAATACTCAACATGAGTTGGCTGTCGTTGAGAGAATTAACCGGCTGCTGAAAGAAGAAAAACATCGCTAAACAAACGTACAAAAGGGAAAACCATCCCGCAGTAAACACTAAGATGGCTGTGATGAGCTGGCCAAAGATCAGAATGATCATAATTTTTTTGACGGTTTGAAAACGGTCGCTCAAGAAACCCCATAATAAATTTGTCGCGATCCCAATCAGCGGCCCAATGGCATACAGCAATCCAATTTGAATCTTGGAATATCCTTTGTAATCAAAGTACAGGGGGAAAAAAGTGACCACGATGCCCATTGTCATAAAAAAGGAAAATGTGAACAAACGGAGCAGGCGATGTTGTGACTTTATACCATTAGACGTATTCATAGATGATTATCACTCGTTTTCACTACAAATTTTTTGAAGATAGGCTTGGCAGTGGATCCTCGGACGTTCGTTTGAGCACGTAAACCACGACCATCAGCTCAGCTAGCGTGCCAACGGATTGTGCTAATGCCCCAATCATTCCGTTCCAATCAGGTACTGTCCATATGGCAATGAAAAGGGTTAATACCGTTATCGTAGCATTCGCCGATTGCGAGAAAATCATAATTTTCGTTTGTCCTCTGAGCATGATAATTCCGTTCATATAATCCAACCAAGGGAATACTAATGTCATAATCATAAAGATTCGCATAGCATGAAGACTGGCATACATAAGCTCGGAATTAACACCCATCACATGGATCATAAACCAAGGACCAAGAGGCGTATAAGCAAGAATAGCGATTAGAGCTCCAGGAATGAAGCTAAGAATCAAAACAAACCGTAGAACGGATTTTGCATCTTTGCGATAGAAATTCAATACGATTTGATGAATATAAGAGAAAAAACTTAAAACCAGCTGTGTTAAGGAGCCGGCAATCGCAAAGGAAGATATAGCAAGGTGGATATGCGTTGTTTTTCCCAAGATAGCATTGATAGATGGGCCGATGATGACGGCAATAATAGATGAATACAAGAGCGGCTTATAGAAGCTGAAAATTTGCTTTTTGCTTTCAATGGGATGGCCAGGTGCCTTTTCCGGAATGACTTTCTTAAGTAAACTGGTGCCTTCCCAGATGGCTACTAAAGCTTCTATTACCATGCCCATTAAAAAAATAATCGCGCCAACTCGTCCACTAGAGACATTATCTGTTGTAATAAAATATAACGATAATAAATACATAGCGACGATTCGTACACCCATCCCGATGGTTAACCATTTGGTCCGCATATTAAAAATAATAATGCCGTGAAATAAACACCGCAGTCCGGAAAAAATGCTTACGTACATCAATATACGGTAAACACTTATCGTAGAGTCTAATAGCTCGCGTTCGACACCAAAGAAATAAAGAAATACCCACTCTCCAACTGGTGTGTAGCATATAATGAGACCAAGAAGGACGATACAAGCAAATACATAAGAACTAACCGCCGCCATAGCTCGAAATGAGATGCGGTCCCTGACGAGGGCTGAACAAGCTTGTCTGAGCAGAACAGCTGGTCGCTCGGTAATACCTAACAAACTTAGAGGTAGCGCATAGCTGGCAATGACCAATTCGGGATTATCAGCCCGGGCAAGTGTGCTATTAATGATAACGTGCGAGAGGGTAACTAACGTTGCGGAAAGACCGAGGGGGAGAAAAAAGGAGATAAGCTGATTCCATGAGATCGTTCTTTTCATAGTTGAAGCGGTCATTTCTGTATCTCTCCTAACGAATTGTCCCTTCTAAAAACGTTAATTAAGTATACCAGAAAATGAAATATTGTTGACATACAATTTTAACTGGAAACCCAAGGTTTGAAGTGATACATTTAAAGGTAGAATGTTTGTTGAACTATCGCAGCATGTTTTTACTGCAAGGAGGTAATTCAGAAGAATGAGCTGCTATTTTCATTACAATGCCAGACTTGGCATTGAGACGCCAGCTTTAGAACAAGATTGGGACTCTTACCCCTCTGATGTGCGTGTTGAAATCCTATTTCGATGGGAACAAATTCGAGGAGTCATACCCGACCGGATCATGAAACTAGAAGGCGCAATTATTCGTAAGCAAAACCAGTTGGATCAAGAAGATGATTTTATAACTTCCTGTCGTTTGAATTCCGAAATTGCTGATTTGGCATCGATTATAAATGATCTTCACCTTTGGTTCCGGATTAATCAGGATTTGGAAGCGAAGACCCACCATTAAGTTTGTCTAATGAAAGGGAGAGTGACTGGCATGCATAGCAATAAAGATGGTGCAGACTGGCTGGAAGCTATTGCGAAGCCGCTCTTGGAGCATCTGCCTGCCTTATATCCAATTGAAGAATGGGATTTAGCAATGGATGCGAACATTGAAGCGATGTTACCGGCTAATATAATCCAAGGCAATCCGGAGCAAGAGATGTATGGCTTGGCCATCAAAGCAGGTCTTTATTTACTGAATGAAAGCCTCGACAAGTCGCATGATATTGCCCAGGAAATTACAAATACTACAGGCAGTTATTGGCACGCTCTTATGCACCGGATGGAAGGCGATTATAGCAATGCGAAATATTGGTTTAATGATGTCGGCCATCATCCTATTTTTTCGAATTTGATTGCCTGCGTGAGAGATTATTTGAGTGTGAAAGACTTAGCCGATCTAGACAATGAGGCGTTGCGCCAGAAACTGGAAGTGCTGATTACTTCCCCTGTTTGGAATCCATGCGTATTCATTGACGTGGTAGAGCTTCAGGTATCCCTGGTTCAAAATTCAACAGTCGATAGTTGGCTGAGACATATTCAACGTTACGAAATGCAGCTGCTGCTGCAGTATTGCTATGAACAAAGTTGTGGAGGAAGTCTGCTTGAAGCAATTGGACAGAAGTAGTACGAAGGTTCCGCAAGGTCCGCTCCGGTTAATGCTCAGGGTGTATCGATACATTTTACCGGATGTAAGCGAAGAGCTTTCCATGTGGAAGACAAGAGCGGAGAACATTCCGGATACTGAACTGCGTACGCAAGCTTTAGCCAGCATAGCAACGAAGAAATTTCATTGTCAGGGCGGCGCCGTTTATGCGGCTGCCAATTTGTCGATGCGTCATGTACTAATACCGCTCATCGTTGCATTCCAGACGATCAGCGATTATCTAGATAATTTATGTGATCGCAGCACTTCTTTAGATCCGCATGATTTCCGACAATTGCATCAATCGATGCTGGATGCCATAGATCCTTCAAAGCCTCTGCATGATTATTATGCGTTCAGGCAGGAGAAAGAAGACGGCAACTATTTAAGGGATCTTGTTCTGAAGTGTCAATCCTGTATTGATTTGCTGCCGTCGTATGGACAAGTCGCGGATCAGGTGCGGGATTTCGTTGCTTTATATTGCGATTTACAAGTGTACAAGCATATCCGCAAAGATATGCGAGAACCCGAGCTTCAGCAGTGGTGGAAACTCCATCATCATCGTTATCGCCAGATTGATTGGAATGAATTTGCGGCAGCTACGGGGTCGACTTTAGGGATGTTTATGCTGTTCTTGGCAGCATGCGATACGCAGTTAAATGACAAGCAGGTGGAAGCGATTCGCGAGGCGTATTTTCCTTACGTTTGTGGGCTGCATATCTTGCTTGATTATTTAATTGATCAGGAAGAAGATATTCTTGGTGGAGATCTGAACTTCTGCAGCTATTATGGCTCTATGGAGGACACGGTTGAGAGGATTGCATTTATCGTGCAGGAAGCGCGCAGCAAAATTTTGTTCTTGGAACATCCGCGATTTCATCGTATGATAATCGAAGGTTTGCTCGCGCTCTATTTGTCGGACCCTAAAGTGAATGGACAACAACAAGTTAAAAACATATCCAAGCGTCTTATGAAAAATAGTCCGTTAACCCGGTTGTTTTTCTGGCTAAATAGCATGTATATCCGTACGACATCATGAATGTCATTCACAAGAATTTGAAGGAGGAAATTGAAATGTCAGCAGTAAAATCAATTGCAGTTTTAACAAGCGGAGGAGACTCCCAGGGGATGAATGCGGCGGTACGTGCGGTTGTAAGAAGCGCATTGTTCCATGGACTCGAAGTTTACGCCGTACAACGTGGCTATCATGGATTAATTAACGATGATATTCGCAAAATGGATCTCAGAAGCGTTGGAGATATTATTCAACGTGGAGGAACGATCCTGCAGACAGCACGCTGCAAAGAGTTTTTGACGCCAGAAGGTCAACAAATCGGTGCTGATAACCTGCGCAAGCGCGGAATTGACGGCTTGGTTGTTATTGGTGGGGACGGTTCCTACCAAGGAGCGAACAAACTAAGTAAATTGGGTATCAAAACGATGGGTCTGCCAGGGACAATCGACAATGATATTCCGTTTACGGACTTTACGATCGGTTTCGATACAGCGGTAAGTATCGTAGTGGATGCGATTAATAAGCTTCGTGATACGATGACGTCCCATGAGCGTTCATCCATTGTAGAAGTTATGGGTCGTCACTGCGGAGAGATTGCACTCTACGCGGGATTAGCCAGCGGTGCGGAAACAATTATCGTTCCGGAAGTTGAAGTTGACATTTGCGAAGTGGCTAACCGTATGAAAGACAACTTCTCACACGGCAAACGTCACAGTATCATCCTGATCGCAGAAGGTGCAGGAACTGGCGATGGCGTTGCGAAGCAGATCACAGAGGTAGTCGGCATTGAGCCGCGTGTTACCGTTCTAGGTCACATCCAACGTGGTGGAACGCCGACGCATAACGACCGTATCTTGGCAAGCCGTCTTGGCGACTTTGCCGTTCGTAGACTGATGGAAGGCGATTCTTCCAAAGCTTGCGGTGTCATCAAAGGCGAGTTAGTCGCTACGGATATCGACTTAGTAGTTAATACCAAGCGTGAATTCAACAAAGAATTATATGAGTTGGCAAGTCGTTTATCCCAATAAGCTTAGTAAGTAGTGAGCCTATTGACCTGAGGAATGACTTCGTCTATAATAGCGTACAACGTACAAAGCGACATTATGTCTATGAAGAGCATCCAACTCGGAGACGTTTATGATCGGAACGGCTGATGACTGAATAAGCATCGACTCTCTCTAAGTAAACCGGCACCGCCCGTTATCGCGGAACCAAGCGGATGATGGCAAGAAATTGTCTTCATCAAGTTGGGTGGCACCGCGAGCAGAACGCTCCTCGTCCCAATTCGGACAAGGGCGTTTTTTGTCTTTTTCACATAATCGAAAAGGAAGCGGTGACGGAGGATGCTGGATATCAAATGGATTCGCAACAATCAAGATCAGGTTAAGGAAGCTGCTAAACAAAAGGGAATAGATTGTCCCTTGGAGGAGCTTCTCGAAGTTGAAGAGAAGAAGAGGCAGATGCAGCATCGCGTCGATCTGCTTCGGGCAAATCGCAACCGAGCTACTGCGCAAATTGCAACGCATATGACTGAGAAGAACCGAACGGCAGCCGACGAGCTGAAAGAGCAGGTTCGCAGCTGGAATGTTAGTCTGGCTGCGGACGAAGAGGAACTATCGAACTATGAGGAGCGGTTCAAAGAACTCATACTGACAGTTCCGAATCTCGTTTCACCTGACACACCTGAAGGGGCTACGGACCAAGATAATGTTGTCGTGAAAATAGTAAGAGAGCCTGCAACATTTGCTTTCGAGCCTCGCGATCATTTGCAAATCGGGGAAGATCTAGACATTATAGATATACCAAGAGGTGTTAAGGTAGCTGGAACCCGCAATTATTACCTCAAAGGGATGGGGTTGTATTTGCACCGAGCGGTTCAACAGCTAGCTATCGATCTATTAACGGATCGTGGCTTTACGGTTATGGATGTACCGCTCATGGTTCGTGAAGAAACACTGGTGAATGCAGCGTTCTTTCCGGCAGGCAAGGATCAGACTTATGAGCTGCAGGATGAGAACAAGTGGTTAGTAGGTACTTCGGAAGGACCGCTTGTTTCGTACTATGCGAATGAAATTGTAGATCTGTCGGATGGCCCTATTCAGCTGGCAGCGGTATCGAACTGCTTCCGTAAGGAGGCTGGTTCGGCGGGGAGAGATGTGCGTGGATTGTATCGCGTTCATCAATTTGCGAAGGTAGAGCAGGTAATTGTTTGTAAGAATGATCCGGAGATGGCCGATCTAATGATGGAGCAAATTACGAGGAATGCGGAAGATATTCTTGATCTGTTGGAGCTGCCATATCGAATCGTTGCCGTGTGCGCTGGGGATATGGGAGCCAAAAATTATAAGCAGTACGATATCGAAACCTGGATGCCAAGCCGGGGTGCCTATGGAGAGACGCACTCGTCGTCAAGCCTCCTTGATTTCCAAGCACGTCGTAACGGGCTGCGCTACCGAGATCAGAATGGAGAACTACGCTATTGCTACACGCTCAACAATACAGCGGTAGCCACACCTCGTATTCTGATTCCTTTACTTGAAAATCATCAGCAAGCGGATGGTTCGATCTATATTCCTGCGGCTCTTCGTCCCTATATGAGAGGATTAGTAGCGATAACTGCCAAATAGCGATAAACGCACCTTATCACTCGGAAGTAATTCCGCTTAGGATAAGGTGCGTTTATTGATTAGTAGCCTTCGTGGATGTTCACCAAGTTCATCATTTCTCCGCCATCCAGGAGTGCGCGCAAATTATGATAAAAAATTGCGGCTACACGCTCTGTATAATGAGAAGATGAGCCTGCGATATGCGGAGTGACAATTACATTCTTCATGCTCCAGAGCGGAGAAGTCGCCGGTAAAGGTTCCTGTTCGAAAACATCAAGAGCTGCGCCAGCGAGCTTACCTTCCTGCAGCATAAGCGTTAATGCACCTTCATCAATCACATCGCCTCGCGCAAGGTTAATCAAGAAGGCACTTGGCTTCATTAGGCTCAGATGTTCTTTCGTTATTAAGCCACGTGTTTTCTGAGTGCTAGGCAGAAGCAGGACGACGAAATCGCTTTGGGTAAGCAAAGTGCGCAGCCCATCATCGCCGCTGAGAGTTTGATCATAACCAGACTGCGGCGCACCCGAGCGGTTCAAACCGATAACCGACATATCGAATGCTTTGGCTTTGCGTGCAACGGCTTCACCGATTGCTCCAGCACCTACAATACCTAGCGTTTTACCAGCAAGCTCGCCGACGGTGATACGTTGATACCATTCCTTCTGGAGCTGGCATTCATACAGCTTGTTTGATTTACGTACCCACTGAAGCATAAGACTGAGCGTGAACTCACTCATCTGGATCGTATGCACTCCGCGCGCGTTAGTCAGCGGGATTTCTCGCTCTGCCAACTCTTGGAGAGGCAGCTTGTCGACTCCAGCGGATAATGTTTGCATCCATCTGAGCTTAGGGGCTCTTTCTTTGGTGACGTATTCCGGATTAATCCGACCGGCTGTAATGATTACTTCAGCATCAGCAACATGCTCAAGTGCATCTTTTGAAGATTTAAACCATTGGAATTGGCTGCGGTCTTTTAGGTCCTTCGGCATCTGCTCCTGCATAAGGGATAGATCCATATCCGTAATGGCAACAATTTTCATTTCTCCAACTCCTTTAGAATGTCTCTTGTAATTGGCACTTGTGTAACTTTTAGTGTACAGCTTAACCTCAAATCTGGTAACATAATCTTGATTATACGATAAAACACCCTGAGGTATATAGCCTCAGGGTGTTTTCTTGATTAATAACTAACATTAGGTGTGTAGTTGTTATTAGCATTCCAAAGCAGGAATTCGTCTACACCATTATCTTTCAGTGCTCGAATTTGCTCTTGTACCTCATGCGGGCCGTATTTAATGTAACCTGATACCCATGACGCGGTAAAATCTTGAATCCAAGGGCGAATGACTGGCTTCCAACCTTTTTTATCGATTGCTTCTAATTTCTTTGTCGTATCCTTCGATGCACCGTTAATAGTCACATAAGGAGCGGCATCTGGTACTTTAGCGCCAAACCAGCCTGTACTATAATGACTCGGATAAATCATAGGGGAAATGACATCAACATTTTGAGAAATTTTCTCGAAATCTTGTCCAATACCTTCAGCTGCTGGGACGGATGCGGCATATCCGAAAATATCAACGGAAACACGTACGCCAAGCGGTTGCAATTGTTCTTTGGCATACTTGACGAAAGAAGCTACAGCATCGATGCGAGGACGCTCATCTTTGGTGTATTTGAGTGTGTCTGCTCTTTTCTCAAAACCTTCCGGGAACCGGACGTAGTCGAACTGAATTTCTTTGAATCCTGCCTTGACGGCTTCTTTGGCTACAGCGATATTGTAATCCCATACTTCTTTGTTATATGGATTTACGAAGCTGTCCGGGGGATTTTTGCCATTACCCCAAAGGGTGCCGTCGGGATTAACAAAGGATAATTCTGGTTTCTTCTTAGCAAGAACCGTGTCCTTGAAAACAACGATGCGTGCAATGGGATAAATCTTATGTTCATTAAGCGTGCTCATCAGTCCAGGCATATCGCCAATGATTTTCTGGGTGGTACCCATTGCGTCCAGCTCTGGATTGCCTGTTTCCCATGTGATGTAGCCCCAATCGTCTTTGACGTCGATGACCATTGCATTCAGTTCCGTGTCGTCCATCAGTTTCACAAGTGTATTGAGACGGGCACCTCCGGCACTATGCGCGGTAGCATAGACACCTTTAACCTTGGGAGCGTCTTTTTGCGGATCTAGTTTGTTTGTTGGGGCGAGAGGATCAATTGGATCATTAGTCGGGGCTGGTTGAACGATTGCAACGGCATTCTTAGCGTCCAAAGATGCTTGTACGAGCTGCTCGAAGCTTGCGTCAGGGTTAGCGGCAGTAACATTGCCCCAAATAAGGGCAAGTGAAGCAAGTAAAATTTCCATGATGTATAAGTCCTCTCCAATCTTGTTCTCTGCTTTATTATAAAGCAAGCAGCAAGCTCCGCACAGAGGGAATTTGTTGAGAGTTGTAGAAAGAAGGTAGTCGTTGTTGAAACTTGATAAGCAAATTGTATCATTGTCGGGAGTTAACTTTTTTTACTATGCTTCAAGCGCAATCTTAATGCCCTATTTACCCTTGTATTTACAAACGAAAGGTTATACAGCAGCAGAAATTGGACTGTTAATGATGATTGGTCCCTTTATCTCCATATTCGCTCAACCCTTCTGGGGCTATGTAAGCGACAGGTTCAACTCCGTGAAAAACATCGTATTTTTACTGTGGGTGCTTTCATTATTAGGCAGCTTTGGACTTTTTCTAACAAGCGGATTCGGGCTTACACTAGGCTTCATATTACTGCTCTATTTCTTCTTGCTCCCATCGATTCCTCTCATCGATAATTTGGTCGTGAAGTCAACGGCTGTTCGCGGCATGTCTTATGGCTCAGTTCGGGTATGGGGCTCCATCGGTTTCTCGGGGGTAGCATTAATTTCGGGGCTTCTGCTGGATCAATTGGGCGGGGTAGCAAGGATTCCCTATTTTTATTGGGTATTGTGGATTTTTCCATTCCTGCTCCTAGCCTTTATCAAGGATGAGAAGAGTAGTGGGCAGCGAATTACGCTAAGTGCCATCAGTATTATTTTTAAAAGTAAAAGCTTTCTGTGGTTCATGTTAATGATCTTGATGATTTCAATACCGCATCGCATGAATGATGCATTATTAGGCTTATATCTCAATAAGTTGGGTGCCACGGACGCGATGGTAAGCTGGGCATGGGCGATTGCAGCATGCAGCGAAATTCCGGTATTTGCCTTAATAAATCGATACATTCATCGCTATCATGAGCTGACCATTCTTGGAATTGTCGCCATTATCTATACAATTCGATGGATTCTTTATTCAGTCATCACAGATCCTTGGGTGTTAATCGGGCTGCAAGTGACACAAATGCTCACCTTTGCCGTGTTGTGGATTGTCGCCGTGCAATATGTCGTTCGTTTGCTGCCAAAGCAATTTGGATCAACAGGGCAATCCATACTTGCCATGGTGTTCATGGGACTAGCTGGAATTATCGGAGGTTCGATAGGGGGCTGGCTAAGTGAACAATGGGGAGGCGCCAGCATGTATGTGTTCGCAACCGCCATGTCGGCGATTGCGGCGGTTATGTTCTTAGGTACACAGGCGGTTATGCGCGGCAGAAGCTAAAAAAATAAAAGCACCCTGTATAAGTACATTACCGGGTGCTTCTCATTATTTGTTAATCTGACCTGTCTCTGCGTTCGTTACTTCTGCAGGATTGATCTCTTTACGAACCGGTGCAGGTTGATCATCAGATGTGTTGTTACCGCCGTTACCACTCGTTGCATCTTTGAATTCACGAAACATTTTGCCAAAACCTCTGCCAAGTTCAGGCAGCTTATTAGGCCCGAACAAGAGAAGGGCAACAATTGCAACTAAGATGATGTGCCAAGGAGATAATGCTCCCATTTTAGACACCTCCAATAATTTATCTTAAGCTCTATTATATCATGTTCTTATCATAACCTATATAGCCTAATTATTACAAACACAATAACAAAGTGTAAAAAATTGTGCATAATCAGAAAAAGACGCCCCTTAATGATAAAGGGCGTCTTTATGATGTTCCGAAATGCTGAATTGAATAATCTCCATGACATCTTCCGCCTCGAGCGCCTCGATACCAAACCGAAGGACGATCTCAGAGTCCAGCTCACAGCTGGTTAAGAAGGGGTACAACTCGGGTGTTAATTTCATTACAATCCTGGATAATTTGACTGTTTCCACAAGCATCACCCTTCCAATCATAAGATTAGAATAAGAACTACGCCTGAACCACTCACGATGAAACCAGAACTATATGAAATTACAATCATTATAACACAATTTAATTCGGATGAAAGAGGCTGGTTACACGAGTTACGACTTCAGCTTGCGGAATTCGCCAACGACACCAACGGTTTCAACGATATTTACGAACGCTTTTGGGTCTATCTTCTTAATAATACGCTTTAGCTCAGCAAGCTCATAGCGGGTTGTTACAGTCATGAGCATATCATGTTGTTGTTTCGTATAAGCGCCTTCTGTTTTTACTAGTGTGACACCTCTGGGAAGCTGCAGCAGCTCATGTGTCAACTCATCCTTCTGTTTCGTAACGATGAACGCGGTCACCTTAATGTGGCGGATATGTACCGTATCGACGACTTTACCACAGATATAGATGGCTAACATGGAGAAGAGGGCGAGGTCCCAATTATTTTTAAAATAACCGAGAGCCACAATTACGATCCCGTTCATACCGGATATAATCGTACCGAGTGGAAAATCAAATTTGCGGGTTAAAATCAAGCCTACAATATCAAAGCCGCCGGTGGAACCGCCAATCCTTAAGGTGATACCGCTTCCGATCCCGATCAATACACCGCCAAATACTGCGCCAAGGATAGGCTCCTGCGCAACATAACTAGTAGGCAGTATCTGCATCAACCACGCGGTTAAAATGACAGATGCAACACTGATCATAATGAATCTGCGGCCGATAGCAATCATTCCCCAAATCATAAGGGGCAGGTTAAAAATTAAATATAATAAGCCAATATTCCAGTCCGTAAAATAGCCGATGATCATGGCGAATCCCGACACCCCGCCGCTAAGCAGTTGGTGAGGGATGAGAAACATATTGAAGCCGACCGCGACAAGCAGAGCGCCAACTAAAATGATGATGGCATCCAGCGCTTTTTTCAAAAAAAATCACCTCTAAAATAGTATGCAGCATAATGCAAGTATAATTCATTCTTTCAAAACTTCAATCATTATTTAACCACCGTTTAATTAAAATAAACAGAAATAAAAAAGCTGTGTCCATTTCGTGGACAACAGCTTTTCTAATGAGACTAGCGCCGTTTGAAAGAGCCGGTCTTTTTCGTTGTGCTTGGCTTGCTGGTCGAAGGTTTTGTCACCTTATTAGGTGTGGAACCGTCGTTCTTGCGTGCCGTTGAGGAGCTGCCTGCGCTAGGATTTGCGGTCCCGCTCTTGAAAGTTCCCGTCCGATCCGACGTAGTCGGTTTCTTATCCTTAGACGTATCGGTCGTCGGCGTAGTAGCTTTACCAGAGCCTGCATTATACGTTGGTGTCTTCGTATAACCTCGATAATCGTAGGCCCCTCTATTATTGAACCAGCTTCCTCCGAAGAGGTTCTGCAATAAGGCCGCTGTCAAAAATCCTTGTAAGAAGGAGGAATCATAATGGGTTTTGGCATATTCAATACTGTCTACCTGAACCAGGGTGTTCTTGCTCTCGTTAGGATCTTTCTGAATGTTGATGACTTTATCGCTATAAACAAGGAACATTTGATCTTCGGATTCCTTGCTCTTTTCTTTCGGTGACTCTTTCGCGGCCAGTTCAGTTGCAACAGAAGGGACATTTTTACCTTCAACTAAATATACTTTAGAAAGGTTAGTGCCTTTGCCTTCTACACTGACGAGCGGGTACTCATCTTTGATATAACGTACGGCATCAGCGCCACACCCGGTTAGAAGGGCGATGATCAATAAGAAGGAAAGCCATGAGGTCCATCTTTTCACTTTTCAGTAAACCCTCCTTTTGGGGTATGACTAAATGATATCACAGGTGGATTAATGCGTCGATTTCAAAAATTTAATCTGATTGCCCGGTGTCCGTTCCCCCTCGAGAGCTACAAACTTGCCATCTTGCCATTGAAGGAAGAAAAATCTGCGATCAGGACCGAAGTAGCGCCAAAAGATAACATCATCACCACTACGGAAATCGGTGTTTCCTTCAGTCCTCGTAACATCATTGCGATGAAACTCTAAGTCGAAAGTCAAATCGTCATCTAACTCAAGACGGGTTGGGACATCATTAGGGTCATCGAGTGCACCTTCAACAAAGCTGCAAAGGAAACAATCATAGGTTCGTCCTTTTTCCACAATCAGACACTGAATATTTCTGCCGCTTTGCAAATAATAAGCGTAGCGATGCGGAGCGAAACCCCGGTCGAAATAAACGACTTTACCGGATACGACGTATTCCTCTAAGTCTACATTTACAATGTCCCCAACTCTGGCGTCTTCAAGCGGGTTGCCAGCGGGGGTTGTTTCTGGTACTTGTTTCTGACTTCGCAGAATGCTGCTTACACGTTTAAATATGGACATTGAAAAACGCTCCTCTGTTCCGAATGTTGTTCTAATCTGTAATACGTTTAGCTTATGCTTAAGGTTTCGTTCTCATCATTCGTTGTGTTCATGAAAGCAGCCTCTGGCATTGTGCATATAACTTGTGCTATAATATTTTAGATGTTCTTAAGGGCGGCCCATTGGATCATGGAAGATGATGAATCGAAATGTTATCCACCAAGAAACTATAGACACGGATAGGAAGTCGTACTTAAGGGTAAAAAAGATACAAGGCATTAGCCTGCCCTGTACAAAAGGAGATTGAATTTATTTGAAAACATTTCAGGAGTTTGGTTTAGAGCCGGCGATTCTACGTGCGGTAACGGAGATGGGGTTTGAAGAATCCACACCGATTCAAGAAAAAACAATTCCGTTAGCCATGGAAGGCCGAGATTTGATCGGTCAAGCACAAACAGGCACTGGTAAAACCGCTGCTTTCGGTATCCCGCTAATCCACAAAATTAATATGAAAGAAGAGCGTATTTCCGCTCTTATTATGTGTCCAACACGGGAACTTGCCATCCAGGTTGCGGAAGAGATTGAGAAGCTCGGCCGTTTCAAAGGCATTCGTTCCTTACCTATTTATGGTGGACAGGATATTGTAAAACAAATCCGTGCCCTCAAAAAGAAACCGCAAATCATTATCGGTACGCCTGGTCGTTTGCTTGACCATATTAATCGCAAAACGATTAAGCTTGATGATGTTCAAACGGTTATTCTGGATGAAGCGGATGAAATGCTTGACATGGGCTTCATGGATGATATCCAATCCATTTTGAAACTCGTTCCGGAAGAGCGTCACACGATGCTATTCTCAGCAACGATGCCAGCAAACATTCAGAGATTGGCACAACAATTCCTACGCAACCCTGAGCATGTATCGGTTATCCCGAAACAAGTCAGCGCACCGCTTATCGATCAAGCTTATATCGAATTGCACGAAAAACAAAAATTCGAAGCATTAAGCCGCTTACTTGATATGGAAGCTCCGGATCTGGCCATTATCTTCGGACGTACCAAACGCCGCGTTGATGAATTAGCGGAAGCTCTACAAAAAAGAGGCTATGCAGCAGAAGGCTTACACGGCGATTTGTCCCAAAATCAACGTGATAACGTGATGAGAAAATTCCGTGACGGAAGCATTGATGTACTCGTTGCTACGGATGTCGCGGCTCGTGGACTTGACGTATCTGGTGTAACGCATGTTATCAACTTTGACCTTCCGCAAGATCCGGAAAGCTACGTTCACCGTATCGGTCGTACAGGACGTGCTGGTAAAGAAGGTACAGCTTGGACGTTTGTAACACCAAGAGAAATCGATCACTTGCACTTCATCGAGAAAGTTACTCGTCATAAAATTAGCAAAAAGCCGCTGCCTAGCTTGGCAGAAGCGATCGAAGGCAAGCAAAAAATGACAGCTGAACGTATTCTTGATGTGCTTCAAAATGATGCACAATTCGAATTCAAAGGTTTGGCTATTCAAATGCTTGAGCAATATGATTCAGTAAACTTGCTTGCAGCTGCTATGAAGCTTCTGACAGGTGACAAAAAAGAATTAAATATCGAATTGACTCCGGAAGATCCAATCCGTGCAAGAAAGAAAAAATTCGACGTGCGCAGCTCAGGCCGACGCGTTGGTGGCGGATATGGTTCAGGATCAGGAGATCGTCGTCAAGGCGGCGGTTACGGATCTGGTTCTGGTGGTTCCAGCAGCTCCAACTCCCGTTACCCGCGTAAAGATGGCGGCGGAAGAGATTACGCTTCAAACAGAGAAGGTGGAGAAGGACGCAGCTCCTCTTCCAGAAACCGCGAATACGGAAGCAACAATCCGGGCAACCGCGATCGTTCCAGAGCTCCTCGTAAAAGCGAAGACACTTTGGTGAACAAATAAGGGTTTACACCCACAAAATAAAGGCGGAGATCCTTGGAGGATCTTCGCCTTTTTTCAATAATTAATTGTTTTAGAGGACAAAAGAGCTAGTGATGATAACAAGAAGGATAAAGAGAACCAAAACAGCACCTGCGGATGTACCAACTGCTGACAAAAGTATCTACCTCCTGAATAAAGATTTGGGGGCGGTTCGATTGACAATACTATACTATGTAAAAGAACCTAGAACGACTAGACGTCTACCTATATGTTCAAAAATAGGCTATAATTAAACCATGATTGGCGAGACAAGCTATATGATTATTTATGGACTATCAACGTAGAAAGTTTCCTAAAGGAAACGCTAAGGAGGAAGCGGTTTTGGAGTTTAGAGGAGTTATGGGTGGACTTTACAAAATATCAGAATGGATCATGCGTTTATCGGTGATTAATCTGTTGTGGATGTTGTGTTCAATTCCGGTTTTCTTTTTTGGCTTTATGGGTTTGGTGAGTCCATCTCCTGATGGGCTGAAAGCCATGTTACCGATCATTGCAGTTTTGGCACCGTTTACTTTATTCCCGGCGACTTCTGCCATGTTCGCAGTTGCTAGGAAATGGGTTACTGGAGAAGAAGATGTTCCTCTGCTTAAAACATTTTTCCGCGGATACAAAGAAAACTACAAGCAAAGCATGGTCGGCGGTATTTTCTTCGTGATCATCTTCGTAATCATTAGCGTGAACTACTTCTTTTATTTAAAACAAGGGAGTTCACTCAAAATATTGGCCGTTTTGTTCATTGCTTTCACGGTCATTATTATTATTTCCTTATTCAATTTCTTTTCAATTATGGTTCATCTCCATATGAAAATTTTCCAAATTCTTAAAAATTCGATCTTGATTTCAATTGGAAATCCGATCAACTCGATCGTTTTATTGCTTTGTAATGGAGCTATTTTCTACATTTGTATTACGAAATTTAATTTCTTCCTTGTTGTTTTCTTCATGGGAAGCATTATGGCAACCTTTTCATTCTGGCAGTTTAACCGCAGTTTCACGAAACTGCAAATTAAGCAGCAGGAACTTGAAGAGAAGGAACTCCAGAAGCTTGAAGAGGCTGAGGCGGAAGCAGAAGCAGAAGCTAATCCAGAAGATGTGGTTGAGGATGAAACAGAAAATAGAAATTCTGCTGTCAGCTTGCATAAAAATGATGAAAAGAATAGAGAATAAAGCTACCAGTTGATTATCTGCTGGTACAGCACTATAATAAGAACTACAAAAGAATCCTGCGATGTACGTAACGGTTTTAAGTTGTTTTAAACCAATGACTGTTTCTAGGGAGACCTACATCGAAGTGTGGCTGACATGCCCTCGAAAGGGGACCTCAAATACACTTCTGCGGACACCCACCTGCGAGAGCGGGTTTGAAGCACCAAAACCGGACGGCATAGGCGGGTTTCTTTGTGTCTTTATATGTAAAATAAAATAAAGCGGTTGATCAGGAGAATTCCTGTTCAACCGCTTTTTCAGTTCTTACAATTAGGATTGACCGGCAAGGTCGCTTAATTGGTGGAACGTATTTTGAAGTGTGCCGTAGAGACCACGGTAAATTTGATAATAAGCTTCATACTTATGTTGATTATCCAAATTTGGCTCTACGCGATCCGTAACCTGTATCCACTTCTCACAAAGTGATGTGATATCTTCCCCAAGGACGCCTGAAGCAGCCATAATCGCAGCTCCATAAGCTGGTCCGTCTGTGGAGTTAACCGTGACAACAGGAATGCCAAAGATGTCAGCAATCATTTGACGCCAGAACGGACTTCTAGCGCCACCGCCGTTCACGCGAAGTTCGGTCACTTCAACACCGGACTCCCGTATTAATTGAAGGGAGTCGCGAAGCCCAAACGTAATACCTTCAAGAACGGCGCGAGTCAGATGCGCTTTGCCGTGTCTGAGATTAAGCCCGATGAATGCGCCGCGGGCTTTGGGATCTGGGTGCGGCGTCCGCTCACCAGACAAGTAAGGCAGGAACAGCAAGCCTTCGCTGCCTAAAGGAGCTGTGGACGCCTCAGACGTCAAGATCTCGTAGACGTCCTTACCTTCCTGCTGCGCACGCTCAAGCTCCTCATGCGCGAAGTGGTTGCGCCACCACTGGAACGAGCCTCCGGCCGCCAGCATAACCCCCATGCGATGCCACTTGCCAGGCACGCCGTGACAGAAGGAATGAAGCCGGTACGCTTCATCCACTTGATAGGTGTCGTCGTGAACGAAGACGACACCGGATGTGCCGAGCGCCACCGACGCGATGCCTTGACGCACGACGCCAACACCCACGGCGCCGCAAGCTTGATCTCCGCCGCCGGCTACGATCGGCGTGCCTGCGGCTAAACCGGTCAGGCTAGCTGCTTCCGGCAGCAGGTGGCCGGCCACGTCGCCGGACTCAAAGAGCGGCGGCAGCCACTCGAGCGGAATTTCCAGCCGCTCGGCGACGGTCTCAGACCAGCTGCGGTGTGCAACATCCAGCAGCAGTGTGCCGCTTGCGTCGGCCATGTCCATGCCGAACGCGCCCGTCAGGCGCAGCCTGACGTAGTCCTTCGGCAGCAGCAGATGCCGAACGCGTGCGTAGTTCTCCGGTTCATGCTGCCGGAGCCAAATGACCTTGGGCGCGGTGAAGCCGGTTAGCGCCCGGTTGCCTGTAAGTCGGCCGAGTTCGGCTTCGCCGACGGTCGACTCGATGTAAGCGCACTGCTCGGCAGTGCGCTGGTCGCACCAGAGCAGCGCTGGTCGGATGACCTGCTGCGCCTCGTCAAGGAAGACCGACCCGTGCATCTGGCCGGAAAAGCCAATCCCTGAAACAGCGCTGCCAGCGATGTTTGTTTTGGATAGGAGCGCGTGGATACCCTGAATGGTGGCGTTCCACCAGTCCTCAGGATGCTGCTCTGCCCAACCGGGATGAGGCTGTTGGAGCGGATACTCAACGCTATGACTACCAATGACATTTCCTGTGTCATCTACAAGAATACATTTAACTGCAGAAGTTCCTAAATCTAACCCCATAAAATACGACATAAGCATTCACCCTTTGTTGAAATAGTATATGATTCTTTATAATCTTTGTTTGTTTAATAAATATACAAAGATGGATCCTATATATAATTCGCACGAAAACATAGAATTCCTTCTTTTGATCTTATTTTTTTCATCTTTTCGTTTTTCGTCTTTTCGCTTTTCGTCTTTTCGCTTTTCGTCTTTTCCTTTTTATATTTTTTCGAATATTCGTTTATTGCCATATCAAGTTCATTTCGTGCCACTGGACTCCACCGTGTTCGGACGCTGATGGGGCGATGTACCGAAATCCATATTTTTCATAGAATGAAATCAAGTGTTTTTCACACATTAAAACAATACCTTTTAAGCCTTCTTTTTTGGTTTTCCGAATCATTTCTTGGAGAAGATTTGCGGCAACACCTTGCCGTTGATAATTTGGATGAACGGCAATCGTAAGCAGGCAGAAATATCCGCCGTTAATATCATAATCAACACCCTGTTTAATACTCTCATCAGCGAGGTCGTTGTGATTTAGCTTCACACCATTGGCTACACCAATAATTAGTTGCTCTGATTGTGTATCGGATTCAGCTACCAGAAAATAGGGAGCGAATACTTCCATCCTCATCCGAAAAGCTTCCCAGGTTGCAGCGGATTCTTTCGCATACACGCTCATTTCAATATTATGAGCTGCTTTCAATTCAAGATCATTGGCAATTGGACGAATATTCATGGATGAAACTTGCTCCTCACTGTTGGTTTTTCCCATGGGAAAATTTATTTCGTATGCACATAAGAGTTTGCCTATAGCATAGTATGGGGTTATATAGTATAATTCTAAATAAAAGTTTCCCTAGGACAACATTATTGGTCTTACGAAAGAAGGAGATATTTATGTCAGTAGCATATAAAGAAGCTGAACATGAAGGTGAAAGCGGCTGGAAAGGTAAATCCTCCATGCCGAGCTTGCCTGAGGTTCATCAGAGTATGCGAGTACCCAAAAAAGCGGGATTTTTTCGTAAATTGCTTGCATTCGTAGGTCCTGGTTATCTCGTTGCGGTTGGGTACATGGATCCTGGTAACTGGGCAACGGACTTAGCTGGGGGTTCCAAGTTTGGCTATACGCTTTTGTCTGTGATCTTAATCTCAAACCTAATGGCTATTCTCCTGCAGGCTTTGGCCGGTCGCTTAGGGATCGTTACTGGGCGTGACTTGGCACAAGCATGTCGGGATCATTATAGTAAGCCTGTTTCGTTCGTGTTATGGATTTTATGTGAGTTAGCAATAGCAGCTTGTGATTTGGCCGAAGTTATCGGCGCAGCGATTGCCTTGAACCTGCTATTTGGTATTCCGTTAATTTATGGCGTTATATTAACAGCTTTAGACGTTCTATTAGTTCTGATGCTTCAAAAAAGAGGTTTTCGTTACATTGAAGCCATGGTTATTAGTTTGATTGCACTTATTACTTTTTGTTTTGTAATGGAACTCATTTTTTCACAACCTGATTTTGCGGCTGTAGCAGTGGGATTCATTCCTACATCTGAAATTGTAACAAACCCTGCTATGTTATATATTGCTCTTGGTATTTTGGGTGCGACGGTTATGCCTCATAATTTATATTTGCATTCTTCAATCGTTCAAACGCGTAAAATTGAACCTACAATTAAAGGTAAACGAGAGGCGATTAAATTCGCAACGATTGACTCTACTGTGGCCTTAATGCTTGCTTTATTCGTTAACGCGGCCATCCTTATTCTTTCTGCAGCAGCTTTTCATTCGGCTGGTACAGAAGTGGCTGAAATTCAGGATGCCTATCATCTCCTGGGACCTATGCTAGGTACTGGAGCCGCGAGTATCTTATTTGCAGTTGCATTGTTAGCCTCAGGGCAAAATTCAACGCTCACTGGAACATTAGCTGGACAGATCGTTATGGAAGGCTTTCTAAATATTCGGCTTTCACCATGGCTTCGTCGTTTGATCACCCGATTGATTGCAATCATACCGGCGGTCATCGTAATTGGCATCTATGGAGAAAGCGGCGCTACGGATTTGCTCATTCTAAGTCAAGTCATCCTGTCCTTGCAGCTTTCCTTTGCTGTCATTCCGCTAGTGAAGTTTACATCTGATCGTAAAAAAATGGGTGAACTTATCACACCGAAGTGGATGATCGTACTAAGTTGGTTCGTAGCGGTACTAATTGCCGCTCTAAACGCCTATTTGCTTTATAGTACCTTTTTTGGAAATTAATGATTAAATCTCTCATAATGACTGTAGAGTAATCCTATCGTTTTCATTTTCCCTCTTTTTCTTATCCCTAAACAGTGGTAATATAGAGAACAGTGTAGAGAAGGCAAGCGGTCTAAATGCACTTCATTGAAGGGGGAAAAGGCTTTTGCTTAAGAGAACTTTAATCGGATTACTTCGCAGTCACGAAACGACCGGAGATAAAGCCAAAGATCCTTTGCTTAAAACAAGGTATTATAAGCTTTCCAAAGAGCAAGTGTGGGAAGAGGTTACGGCTGTTTTGAAGAAGACACCAGGTTATAAGCTGCTCCACGAAGTACAAAGTGTAGGCGAGATTCTCGCAGAACGCAAAACAATGACAGGCAGGACACAGGATGTTACTTTGACACTGTTCGCGATTAATCCCGTGAAAACGGCAGTGGATATTTATTCAGCATCCCGCGGCTCGATGGGGGACCTAGGTTCCAACTACCGTACGATTATAGATATTTACAAACAATTAGACCGTAAACTAGCTCAATATAAGATTGAAGGATAATAAAAACAGCAGGGAAGCTTGGCCTCCTTGCTGTTTTATTTGTTTCTATTAAACTAATTTTTTCACAGCTGCTACAGCTGCTTCGTAGTTAGGGTGAGCCGTCATTTCGCCCAGGTATTCGACGTATTGTACGGTATCGTTAGCGTCGATAACGAAGATTGAACGCATATCAAGTTGAAGCTCTTTGATCAATACGCCATATGCTTCACCGAAGGATTTAGTTTTGTAATCGGACAAAGTGATAACTTTATCGATTCCAGCTGCACCACACCAACGGGATTGTGCGAAAGGAAGGTCAACGCTGATTGTTAGTACAGTGACATTATCGCCAAGGCCAGCTGCTTCTTCATTGAAGCGGCGAGTTTGTGCGTCACAAACACCTGTGTCCAAGGATGGAACTACGCTGATCAGCTTTACTTTACCAGCATAATCTGCCAAGGTTACTTGTGTCATCAAGTCTTTGTTCACAGTGAAGTTAGGTGCTTTGTCACCTACTTTGATTTCAGGTCCCACCAAGGTGATCGGATTGCCTTTGATTGTAGCAACACCAGTACGGTCTTGAGCCATTTGAACAGTTCCTCCTTCAATTTCCATGCAATTTAACAACTTTTTCATTATAAGCTTTTTGAAGTTAGGTTGTCCAATTGAAGCTGTGAGGCTATAATTTAAATGCATAAAATGTTGACAGATTCGTAATCCTGTAAGAAAAGTCGGGGGATTCATCCAAGTGGAATTAAGACAATTGCAGTATTTTGTGAAAGTTGCAAGAAAGCAGCATGTGACTCAAGCCGCGGAAGAAATGCATGTGGCTCAGTCGGCAGTTAGCCGCCAAATTCATCTATTAGAAGAGGAACTTGGCGTGAATTTGTTTGTTCAAAAGGGACGTAACCTGCATCTGACCTCGGTTGGTCATTTATTCTTAAGCCGCATCGAGGGGATATTGACAGATTTGGAGCGTGCTGTTGGTGAGATGCATGAATTTCTCGATCCTGAGGCAGGGGAAATTCGTATTGGTTTCCCGCACAGCTTAGTCATTAATTTGCTGCCTGCTGTCGTCGCCTCTTTTAAGAAAGATCATCCTAATGTTAAATTTCGGCTTCGTCAAGGGACGTACACGTCTTTGATTCGAGATGTTACAAAAGGTGAGATTGATCTCGCTTTTATTTCGCCATTTCCAGAGTCACATGAGCATGTGACGGGTGAATTATTACTGACTGAAGAATTGTATGCGATTATTCCGGCCAATCATATTCTAGTTGATTACACCTCGATTCGCCTTGAACAGCTGAAACATGAGAACTTTGTTATGTTTAGTGAAGAATATACGCTGCGTTCTATTGTCATGGAGGCATGCTTGAAGGCAGGGTTCGTCCCGAAAATCGAATTCGAGGGAGAAGAGACGGACACCATTAGGGGTCTCGTTGCCGCGGGGATGGGGGTTAGCTTGCTGCCTGCCATGGCGCTAATAGAAGGTGGACAGATGCAGCCTGCCAAAATCCGTGTTACCGATCCGCAAGTGACTCGTACAGTTGGTTTGATAAGCCGGAAAGGCGAGAAGCTTCCTTTAGTAGCTGAAGTATTCAGACGCTTTCTGCAAGAATATTTCCAATAATAAAAGCTCTCCTGGTGTGCTGCTTACGCTGCAGCACAATGGAGAGCTTTCTTTATTAATCGTCGTTGTTACGACCGCTAAATATCATGACATACTTCAGTAACTCAAGTACGGAAATTAACGCTGCCGCGACATAGGTAAGGGCAGCTGCATTGAGGACCTTGGCTACTCCGCGTTCTTCCTCATTGGAGATGAATCCCTCGGAAACCATCAAATCGCGGGCTCTGGAGCTGGCGTTGAATTCTACCGGCAAGGTTACTAGTTGAAAGGCGACGGCGGCTGCGAAAAAGATAATGCCCAGACCGAGTAGCCATGGAATCTGTTGGAACAAGAAACCAGCTAATATTAAGAATGGAGCAACACCAGAAGCAAAATTCACGACCGGGAACATATAATGTCTTGCAACGAGCATTGGATAATGTACTTTGTGCTGTATCGCATGCCCAACTTCATGACAGGCGACGGAAATGGCTGATATGGAGCTTTGATAGTAGACAGGCTCTGATAACCGAACAACTCTAGCCATCGGGTCATAGTGGTCTGTTAACGTTCCTCGTACGGCTTCAACAGGGACATCATAGAGTCCATTGGCATCCAGCATCCGGCGTGCGGCTTGGGCGCCTGTCATTCCTGAATAGACAGGGACACTAGACCATTTGTTGAAGGTTCCGCGAACTCTGAACGAAGCCCACAAAGAAAGAGCGAATGCAATAATAATGAGAAAATCCATTGGGTGAAAAAATAACATTCCACATGCCTCCGTAATTCGTTATGAGAACGGATTTTTACCTAGAAGAACAATTAATGCTTCGATGCACGCTGCAGTTGGCTGCGTAAGTATGCGATAAAGCTTTTTAAGTTGATTTGGCTTCAACTGCTGGATGATTGGCCCAAGTTCTTTGGCTTCCTTCATTAACTGTTCAAGATGAAGCTGGATTGATGTCAGCTTATCTCTCACTGTATCATCCGGGGACACTTTGCTCCATTGCTGTAAGTTTGCTTTGATCTCCTCTAGGGTATACTTCTCGTTCTTCATTGTTTCAATACGTTTAAGACGATTCAAAGTTTCATCGCTATAAAGGCGGTAGTTCGTATCGGATCTCTTCTCTGGCTCGATTAAGTTAAGCTTGGTGTAGTAATCAATGGTTCGAGAACTAACATCGGCAAGTTTGGCTAATTCTCCGATTTTGTATAGCTTCTCATTTTCCATGTTTCATTCACCCCTACTCCAATGTCATATTATAAATTGCTTCTATAATAATGATACCTGATTACAAACCGTACAGTCAAACGTGATGCTTATTATACCTGACAAGGGTTTTGAGATAGGAATCTTAACATTTTTAACTAAAAATGAACGAAAACACGAATTATGCCTGTTCGATGTCAGGTTATTTTTCGTTTTTTTCATTTTTTTAGCGAAAATCCTATTGTCAAACCCATATAACCTGTATATAATGACATTAAGAGTTTCATTACATGTTATTTAATCTAACATTAAAGGAAGTGGTCGTATGGTTAAGAAGTTGTTGTTAGCTTTTGGTGTCATGGCCTTGTTGTTCCCTACTCTCGCATTTGCTGCAGATGAAGCAACAATTCCCCAACTGCAAAGTGCAATCGATGCTGTTTGGGTCATGTTAGCCGCAATTTTAGTAATCTTCATGCAAGCTGGTTTTGCCTTATTAGAAGCAGGGTCGACTAGAATGAAAAATGCCGGTCACGTAGCTGGTAAAACAATTTTAACCTTCGGATTATGTGCCATCGCTTTCTGGGCTGTCGGCTTCGGTTTCGCCTTCGGTGACGGAAATGCCTTCTTCGGTACAACAGGGTTCTTCGTTACAGGTTTGGAAGATCAAGCCACAGCGGCATTCGGTTCGCTATCTGCTTCAGACGTGCCAATCGGCATTAAGTTCTTATTCCAACTAGCTTTCGCAGGTGTATCCTTGGCGATTGCTTGGGGTGGATTTGCAGAAAGAGCAAAGCTTCCGGTTTACTTTATCTTCGGAATTTTGTTCACGGTAGTTATTTATCCAATCGTTGCTCACTGGGTATGGGGCGGCGGCTGGTTGAGCAAGCTTGGTATGCAAGATTTCGCGGGTTCAACCGTCGTTCACTTACAAGGTGCAACAGCAGCTTTAGTAGCTACGATCTTGTTAAAACCACGTATTGGCAAATATAATAAAGATAAAACGCCAAATCTTATTCCTGGTCATAACCAAGTGTTGTCTGTTCTCGGTGTTATCATCCTTTGGATCGGTTGGTTCGGATTCAACCCAGGTAGTACGCTAAGTGCAATGGGGGATGGATTCTTCGGTTATATCGCATTGACAACGAATATGGCTGCTGCGGCAGGCGGTGTTGCGGCGCTGATTATTTCTTGGATGTACTTTGGCAAAGCTGATATTCCTAGCATGTTGAACGGTGTTCTTGCAGCGCTTGTTGCGATTACAGCAGCGTGTGCGTTCGTAGACACTTGGGCAGCGATTGTTATCGGAGCAGTGGCAGGTATTGTTACTTTCTTCACAGCACAATGGTTTGAAAAAGCTGGTATCGACGATCCAATCTACGCTTTCTCCGTACATGGTATCGCTGGTATCTGGGGTACACTTTCCACTGGTCTATTCGCAACGCCTGAACTTTCTGCTAAAGTTGGTATCGGTGGCGCGGGGTTATTCTACGGTGGCGGTTTGCACCAATTAGGTATTCAAGCACTTGGTGTTTTCGGAGCATTAGCATTCGTACTTGTTCTTTCCTTCATTATCTTAGGAATTCTTAAAGCTACAGTTGGTCTACGTGTAACAGAAGAAGAAGAAATCATTGGTCTGGATTTGTCTGAACATGGTTCATACGGCTACCCAGAACAAATGAAAAAAGCAGCTCAAAACGGCGTGTCCGTTTAATATCACATAACTTTCTACTTGGGCAAAGGGGATGCAACATGAAACATCTCTCAATGGAACAGATCCTGGAGCGTATCTATCTATCGGAACAGTTCGATGAGATGCGAATAACCAGAGATCAGGTGCATGAGATGTTTCGGGAGCATCTCCTTTTCTCTCATACACCTGAATTAGGACGAAAAGTAAACGCTATTCATGATGCTTTTATACAGAGGACGATCGAGCTTGCTGAACACATATTAGAAGATGAAGGCTTTGGGAAACCGCCCGTACCGTATGCTTTTATTTTGTACGGGAGCGGAGGACGAAGTGAACAAACGCTTTGGAGTGATCAGGACAACGGGCTCGTATATGGGGAAAGCGAAAAGCATCAAGAGGAAGAAGTAGAAGAATACTTCATTAAATTGGTTGATTGTATCCTGCAAGGTCTAGATGCGTTAGGGTACCCGCCGTGTGAAGGCAATGTTGTTTCTAGTAATAAACAATGGCGTAAGCCTTTAACGGGGTATACCCAAATGATGCTGGAGTGGCTGCAGGAACCGGATTGGGAAAATATCCGTTATCTGCTCATCATGGCGGATATGCGGTGTATATACGGATCGCAAAATTTGGTCGATCAACTGAGGGGTACTTTTTTAACCTATGTTCAGGAGAATTCAAGTGTTTTGAACTATTTATTATCGAATACACTCCACCACAAAATATCGTTAGGTGTCTTCGGCCAGTTAATTACCGAGAGGTACGGTGAGGATGCAGGTGGTTTTGATATCAAATATGGCGCTTATATTCCTATTGTAAATGGTATTCGCTTGCTAGCTATCCAAGCTAAAATTATGCACTCATCCACATCACAAAGGATAAAGCAGTTAAAGGATAGTGGGTTTATTCCAGAACAGCTAGCGGATGAATGGTTAGAGGCATTTGGCGTAGCGCTTAAACTTAGGGATTTGACGCCGTTCCAAATGGAAGATGAGATGTACACAACCCGGGGGAAGCTAGCCGCTGATCAATTGACCAAGGAAGTCAAACAGGAACTAAAACAATGTCTACGAGCAGGAATTGAATTGCAGAAATATGTAAAAAAGTCGATTGTGTCGCACATAGAGAGAGAAAAAGGTTAGATAGATCGGAGTGCATTTTTCTAGTGTTGGAGAGGTGAAGTGGGATGAAAGATATGCGACCTGGCGGACGTATGTGGCAGCTATACAAAATGGGGGGATTGACACCAGCGATAACCTCTATGTTTGATGTACAAAGTGCCCAGCAGATGGCTTTTATTCGCTCCATGTTAAAAGAACAGCGGAAGGATTCCCTGTTTGAAATACCGCTGCACGCAATGGAAATTGTAGTTTTTGATTTGGAAACGACAGGCTTTTCTCCTTATAACGGTGATGAAATTATTTCGTTCGGCGGTGTCTCCGTCATTGGTGGTGAAGTTCAGAGAGATCATACCTTCTATAGCATGGTAAATCCGAAACGTAAAATCCCAGAAAACATTATAGAATTAACAGGGATTACGAATGAAATGGTGGCGGATGCGCCTGAACTGATCGGCGTTTTGAGTGACTTTCTGGAATTTGTACAGCAGCGAATTTTGGTTGCGCATGCAACGGGTCATGATAAAAACTTTCTGAATTCTGCTCTCTGGCGTACTTCTAAGGTCAGCTTGTCTCATCGCGTTCTCGATACGATGATGATTGCAAAGTGGCTGATGCCTAAAAGGAAAGATTTAAGCTTGGATTCATTGCTTCATGCCTATGAAATTCCGGTTACACAGCGTCATCATGCCCTCGAGGACTCCTTAATGACAGCGGAGCTGTGGTCTAGGTTCATGGAAGAGATTAAAGCAAGGAATGTGGATACGTTAGGCGATCTCTATGCGCTTTTAAGCCATCATTGACCGATTACAAACGCGAGTTTGTGATAACTGGTCGATGAGGCTTTTTTTATTTGGTAAAGCAGTAATTCAGGTTTATCTGGATGCATGAAAGATAGAATCCAATAAGTAGGAATCGTATGCCAAAGAGTTTGTAGGTCTGCGGCGGATGGAATCGCTGGGGCTGCCGGGTGTGAGTGGAACAAGCCAATCACAGGATTTTGGCTATTTGTTAGAAAGGGAATCATCTCCACTGGGCTGAGTTCGAAATGAGTTCGAGGATTAGTGGAGCAATTCCGCATGGGGACAAAGGAAGAGGCTAGAATCTCTCCATTTGGTTTCGATAACTTACCTAGAATGAGACCGCACGCTTCATCGGGCAGTTTTTGCTGACTGAATTGAAGCAGCTGAGTGTAGAGTTCTCTTTTTAAATGTACGATCATTAGCGCTCCCACCTTATAAATGCTACTAAGATTGAGGCTAGTATATCATGCTTTTTCTTTAAGTACTTCATTTGGTTTGATGCAAAAAAAGACGAGCGCCAGCATAAGAAGAGCCATGGAGGCTACTGTTATGAATAGGGTTTTGTGTGACATGTTCATGAGCCATCCGAATAATGGCGGTCCGAATGCGACGCCGATAAAGCGAAGGCTGTTATACAAAGATGTGATCATACCGCGTTGGTCTCGTTCTACTGAGCCAGTGATCATCGTGTTTAAACAGGGGAGCAGAAGGCCGCTTCCTATTCCGCTAAGTGAAAGGAGTCCGATGAAAACATACAGGTTCGTGTTGAGGAAGATGGCTAAAGTTAAGGAGACTGTCACCAAGATCAGCCCGATATTCATTAACCAACGCATCAATGTGCCATTTTGTTTGATTTTGGCGCCGGTTGTATACGAGGTTATGACCATGCAGAGTAAGGGGATGGCTAGCACGAACCCCTTGCGGACTCCCTCGATACTATAAGGTTCTTCTTCTAATATCTGAGATAAATAAAAGAGAACGCCGAAAAGAATGAATAGGGTGATCGACCCGGCAAAAAAAGCAGGAATCAGCCATTGTCCTTTTTCTCGAAGTATGTCTCTTATTTGCTTTAAGTAGATGCCAAGAGGCTCTGCTTTTTTCTCTTTTGGCGGTTCCTTAATCATGAAAATAACAGCGAGTAAAGCTAATATACAAAATATTGGAAATGCAAAAAACGGGGCAAACCAGACAATTAGGGCAAGTAAAGAGCCTAATATCGGGCTAACCACCTTGCCTGCTCCATTAGAAGCTTCTATGAGCCCGAGAGCTTTGCTCGCATCCCCTCCCTTATATAGATCACCAACCAGAGCCATGGCAATAGGGGCTGTACCAGCCGCTCCAAGGCCTTGTATGGCGCGTGCAATGATTAGGATGGTATAGGAGTTCCAAACAGCCGCAAGGCCAGCTAGGACGCCAGCTGCCCCATACACGATGAGCGATGGAATGATGACTGATTTTCGGGTGAAGCGGTCTGATAAGTACCCGGACACCGGGATGATGATGCCTGCTGCGATGGAGAATAGGGTGATGACTAGGGAGCTCTGGAAGCGGGAGATGCCCATCTTTTCCTGTAGATCAGGTAAAATGGGGACTAGCATGGAATTCCCTAAGACGAGTACTAAAGGAATCGATGCTAACGCGATATATTGCCAAATGGAGCCCTTGCTTGACTTGTCCTTGGACTTACTGTTCGATTTGTTGTTGGAACCGCTGCCGGTATTGTCACTAAATCTGTTTTTGGTTTTGACGTTAGATGTTGCAACTTTATTCACTTTGATTATTCCTTTCAGAGCAATTGGTAGGCTTACTTTTCCCGAAAATGCGGAAAGCATACTTTATTGTGGATGCCAATGTTGGAAATTGGACCGAATTGGAGATAATATAGACAGTGGAGGTGAACACATTTTTGAAGAAGAATGTATTTGTGATCGTATTGGTCGTATTACTAGCCGGGATAGCGATCTATCAAAATGCCCAGCATAAGAATAAACAAACCTTAATGCCGACAGAGCAAGCGCCACAGGTGAATTTCCTTGCCCCTTCGTTTACCTTGACAGGGCTTGATGGGAAGGCGTATTCAATTGGCGGTCCGCGTGAGAAGCCTTTGCTCGTTAATTTCTGGGCGTCCTGGTGTGGTCCTTGTGAGGAAGAAGCGCCAGATCTGGTGAATGTATATAACAAATATGAAGGACAGTTTGATTTGTACGCGGTGAACGTGACGCCTGGGGACAAAATGGAGAATATCAAAAAGTTCGTAGAAACGTACAAATACCCTTTCCCAGTACTTTTAGATAAACAAGGAACGAACGCGGATACGTACCGGGTCGTTGCGATTCCGACCAGTTTTCTGATTGACAAAAATGGGGTCGTTCGAGAGGTTATTCACGTACTTTCGCCAAAAGAGCTGGATAAAAAGATTGCGAGTCTCATCAAGGGGTGACAGAAAAAGCTGCAAGTTAGCCTCAGGGGCCAATTTGCAGCTTTTGTCTGTTTGTGAGTCTTAGTGATTGATCAAACCGAGACGCTCGTTCTGCTCCTTGTTGGCCGGCTCAACACGTTGTCTGCTTATGAGCGCATAACGTAAGCTGTCCACAAGCGCATACCAGCTTGCTTCAATGATATTACTAGACACCCCGAGCGTGTTCCAAGTTGTGTTAAAGTCTGTTGTTTCCATTAGGACGCGAACTTTACCGGCTGTTGCGCCTTTCTCGTCAAGGACACGAACTTTGTAGTCTGAAAGATGAATGTTCTTAATGTCTGGGTAGTATTGGATAAGCGCTTTGCGTAAAGCATTATCCAGGGCATTGACTGGGCCGTTACCTTCTGCCGCGGTGTAGATTGTTTCGCCATGAACCTTAACCTTAACGATGGCTTCGGATACGACAGATTGGTTCGCCGATTTCTCAACAAGCATTTTGAATGATTCCAAGGTGAAAATCTCTTCAAGTCCTTCGAAAGCTTCACGCAGCAATAGCTCAAGTGTTGCGTCTGCTCCCTCAAATTGGTAGCCTTGATGTTCTAGATCTTTAATCTTCTCGATCACTTCTTTGGTTTTCTGGTGCTCTCTATCGAAGTCTAAGTTCAGCTCTTGCGCTTTGACAAGCACGTTGCTTTGGCCAGCAAGTTCTGAGACAAGGACGCGTTGTTTGTTACCGACAAGCTCTGGTTTCGTGTGCTCATACGTACTTGCATCCTTAAGAATCGCAGACACGTGAATACCGCCTTTGTGGGCGAATGCAGCGTTGCCTACATATGGCTGATTGATCGGCATATGCATGTTGGCAATTTCACTGATATATCTTGAAACTGGCGTTAACGTTTTCAACTGTTCCTCAGAAATAACGTCGTATCCTAGCTTCAGTTGAAGGTTAGGGATAATTGAGCTCAAGTTGGCATTCCCGCAACGCTCGCCATAGCCGTTAATCGTACCTTGGACTTGTCTAGCACCCGCTTGAACGGCAGCGAGGCTGTTGGCTACACCTAATTCGCAATCGTTATGCGCATGAACACCAACAGGTGTCGTTACATGCTGCTTGACCGCTGACACGATAGTCGTTACTTCACCAGGAAGCGAGCCGCCATTGGTATCGCATAATACGATCCAGTCTGCACCGGCATCTTGAGCTTTTTTGATCGTTTGCAGGGCGTACTCAGGATTATTTTTGTAGCCGTCAAAGAAATGTTCTGCATCATAAATGACTTCTAATCCGGAGCTTTTCAAGAAAAGAACGGAATCATAGATCATGGCCAGGTTTTCTTCGAGCGTCGTTTGGATAGCTGTATGCACGTGGAAGTCCCATGATTTCCCGAAGATTGTTGCTACCTGCGCACCTGACTCAACAAGTCTGTTCAGATTAAGATCATCTGAAGCGATGGAATCTTTGCGTCTAGTGCTTCCGAATGCAGTAATCTTGGCATTGGTGAACTTCATGTCGCGGACACGCTCAAAGAATTCGATGTCTTTGCTGTTGCTGCCCGGCCATCCGCCTTCAATATAATGAACCCCAAGCTCATCGAGCTTACGGGCAATTTTAATTTTATCCTCAACAGATAGGCTAATGCCTTCTCCTTGAGTTCCGTCTCGTAGTGTGGTGTCGAAGATTTTGACTGATGTTGGCATGGGTTCCTCCTTCAAAAGCTAGCAAAAGTGACTTGGATGCTTGTGTGCAGGTTAATATGCTTGCTTTAAAGCGCTAATGTATAATTTACGATTATACCATAAGATTACGGGTAAAGACATCATAACTCAAAATTGCGTTTGCTTGAAACAATATTTTTTTGTATGCTGAAATTGGCTTTATACAAGGTCTTTGATCATGGGAGGGGTTGTGAAATGACAACGGTCGAGCATCACTATCCCAAACAAGGCAGAGTTATTTTGCATATCGATATGAATGCGTTCTATTGTTCGGTCCATGAGGCTGTTGAGCCTGAATTATATAGAGGAAAACCAATCGCAGTTGCAGGGAGTGTCGAGCTCCGCAGAGGGATTATTGTTACTTCATCTTATGCTGCTCGATCGATTGGGATTAAGACAGGCATGCAAGTCAGACAAGCATTGAAAATATGTCCTGATTTGATACTTATTCGTCCTGATTTTGAATTGTATCGTGGTTTTTCAAGACGTTTTATGCAGATCGCCTATAGCTATTCACCAATGGTTGAATCTATGTCGATTGATGAGTGTTTTGTTGATATTACCGGTTCCAAACAGTTTGGCACTCCGCTTGAAATTGCGGCAGCCATTCAGCTAAGGATTATGAAAGAGTTGCAGTTGCCTTGCTCCATAGGCGTTGCACCTAATAAATTATTAGCTAAGATGGGCTCGGATATGAAAAAACCGAATGGAATCTCAGTGCTGCGTCTGCGGGACGTGCCTACTGTCTTATGGGACAAACCATGTAACTATTTATATGGAATCGGCAAAAAGACGGCGGATAAGCTTACGAAGCTGGGAATATTTACATTAGGTCAACTAGCAGAAGGCGACGAGTTGATGCTGAGTAAGCATTTTGGTGTTATGGGTCCACACTTAAAGCGATCGGCGAATGGGATCGATAACTCGCCAGTTAATCCGGAGCAAGAGCAAAGCAAATCTATCGGTCATACGACTACATTGCCGCGGGATTATATTGAAAGAAAAGAGATCCACCGCGTCTTCTTGAATCTTGCAGATCAAGTGGCAAGAAGGCTTCGCAAGCAGGAATTGATGGCGTCTACGATTCAAATCACCATTCGCGATCCAGAAATGAGGACGATTACGAGATCCGTTACTCTGCCTACGCCAACGGAGCATATGGATGATATCTACAGAACTTCCTGCCAGCTGTACGATCATCAGTGGGAGGACGGGAACCCCGTCCGATTGTTAGGGATTACCGTGCAAAATCTAACCAGTAAGGAAGAGACGTTCGTGCAGCTTGATTTATTCGACTACGAGAAGCAGCCAAAACGTGAAAATTTAAATAAGATTATGGATGGACTTCGAGATAAGTTTGGGGAGAACGCCATTCTAACCGCAGGTATGATGAGTGACGACCCTTCTTCATTCATTAGAAATCATAAGTCAAGAGGAACTTCCTTGCAGATGGATCATTTGAAGAACAATCCGCTTCATAAGGAAGAGGAGAAGTGAGGGAGCTAATGGCACATTGCATCGGTTTTGCCGGATATTCCGGGAGTGGTAAAACGACCCTGATTACCAAGCTGGTTATAGAGATGAAGCGTCGCGGCAAACGGATTGCCGTATTGAAACATGATGCTCATGGACACTATAAAGAAGCACCCGGAACAGATTCTACAATTTTTGCTCAATCCGGTGCGGAAGCGGTTGTGACAATTTCTATTGACTCTGTTCATGTCTATGAGAAAAAACACAAGCCTGACCTGCAAGATCAGATCAAAGCTTTTTCTCACATGGATTATGTTTTTGTTGAAGGATTTAAGCGGGAAAAGCATCCAAAGATCGCTGTTTTTCGTACAATAGAGCAGAGAGAAATTATTCAAACTCTAGAAGAGGAACCTGTAGCGATTGCAACGGATATGGAAACGCTGGATTCTCATTCATCAAACCTCCCAACGCTTGATTTGAATGACATTGTTGCTCTTGCGGACTTTGTTGAGAGGTATTTTAAGGTAGAACAATTTTAAGGTTTGAACTTTGTCCTCATTTATATTATATTTTACAATGAGGATAAAATGAGGAGGAGTTAAACTATGGCAAAGTATACATTCGTTGATAAAGATACTTGTATTGCTTGTGGCGCTTGCGGAGCTACAGCACCAGACATCTATGATTACGATGATGAGGGCTTGGCAGAAGTGATTTTTGATGGAGATGGCAATAAAGGGGTAACTGAAATTCCAGAAGATCTATTCGATGATCTACAGGATGCACAAGATGGCTGCCCAACTGATTCCATCAAAGTTGCGGATTCACCTTTTAACTAATCATAACCTAACTTGTGGAGTGCTCCACAATATGTCGAAAAAGCTCAGTTCCTGTAATGGGACTGAGCTTTTTTTTGCTACAATTTGTATTTATTTGTAACAATTCATTGCCAATTGTTTCCCTCCATCTTACAATGAAGCTAGTATGCATGGGGAGGCTCTTATGGGTAAAAAGAAATGGATCAATACGTTGGCAGCAGGACTAGTGTTGATGCTGTTGTCGACATATTTCTACACGGTGAACTCGAGCGGATTATTTTATTTTATTGAGGGTCCCCTTCAAGATGTGTTGCGTAAAGCCAAATCAGTCGATGAACGCCAACCTGAGGATCGGATCAAAATTGTCAAAATTGATGACAAATCTTTAACAGCTATCGGGAAATTCCCATGGGACCGAACGACTTACGCGCAATTGATAGAAAAGCTGGAGCAGTCCGGCGCAGCTGCTATCGGCATAGACGTAGTATTAGCTGAACCTTCAAAAAACCCCGCAGACGATAAAGCTTTGGCTGATGTATTAGCCAAATATCATAATGTTATCCTGCCCGTTCAAATCAATTACCCCTCCAAACAGCAGCAGGCAGGAGATCTAGTGCCTGAGAAAGTTGACTACCCAACGGCAACCTTAACTACTAACAAACAGCAAATGGCACACATTAATGTGTTTGTCGATAAGGACGGAAAAGCCCGTAAGCTCCCAGTAGGCTTGCCCGATGAGAATGGGACTTTCATACCAGCTTTCAGTGTCGCGCTTGCCAATCTAGTTCTTGACGACAAAGAGAAGGTTAAGAGAGATGAAGCGACCGGAGAATGGAAGCGCGGCAGCAAAATTTTGCCAACAAATGAGAGAAATCAAGTAACTACTGAGTTTTTCACGCTGCCTAGACAGAAAGTCGATGCTACTACCGGATACGAAATGCTTTCATTCGTGGATGTCTTGAATAGCAAAAATCCTTTGCCTCTGCAGGGCAGTATTGTATTGGTTGGGCCTTTCGTTACAGCGATGCAGGACGAATATCCTACTCCGATCAGTTCTGTTAAAATGTTTGGGATCGAAATACACGCCAATATGATTCAAACACTGCTGGAAAGCAAATTTTATAAAGATACCAGTAAACCAGTTGGTATTGGTCTTATTCTATTAATTTCGTTACTAGCAATTTGCTTATTTGAGAGATTCAAAGGAAAGACTGCACTGTTTATTTTTATTGGTATGTACGTGATTTATGGCGGTGTATGGTTAGCTTTTTATATTGCAGGCTCAACTTTTGCACCTCTCGTTTATCCCCAATTTGCCTTAGTAACTATATACATATGGTCATTAGTAAGTCATTACCTGGAGGAGCGCAAGGAGCGCAATCGGGTGACCGGGATATTTGGTAGATTTGTTTCGAAGTCGGTCGTAGACGAGTTGCTGCAATCTGGAGAAGATGTCAAGCTTGGGGGAAGCCGCAAGGATATATCCCTTATTTTCGTCGATATTCGCGGGTTTACACCAATGTCAGAGAAGTTAGAACCAGAGCAGGTGATTCAAGTTCTGAACGAATATTTGGATGTATGTACGAAAGCGATTTTTAAATTCAATGGAACGCTTGATAAGTTCATAGGTGATGGTGTTATGGCGATGTTCGGCGCTCCCATTGCGTATGATAATCACCCGGAAATGGCTGTTCGCGCAGCGATCGAAATGAAGTCACAAGCGAATGTGCTTGAACAGAAATTGATCGAGAAGTACGGGATCGGTGTGAAATTCGGTCTAGGAATTAATAGCGGACCTGCTGTCGTCGGGAATATTGGTTCCGAAGACTTGCGTCTGGACTATACGGCGATCGGGGATACCGTGAATTTGTCGGCACGTCTGGAATCGAATGCCAAACCAGGACAAATTCTCATTAGTGAGCAGACCTATGAGCGGGTCAAAGATCTTTTTGAAATTGAGTCTATCGGTGAAATCAAGGTTAAAGGTAAAGAAAAACCCGTAGCGGTATATGAAGTAATCGGGAATCTTTAAAGTTTGAAACTAGGGAGGAAGTTGGTGTGGGGATGTCCAAGAAATCATTTGTCTCAGTATGTTTAAGCTTAAGTTTGATATTTAGTTTGATCTCCGTGCTGCTTGTGAAGCCTGTAGATGCTAAAACCGTTCGGGTAGCTGTAGTGTCATCATTATCAGGAGAAGTGACCGTCAAAAAAGGCGGAGGCTCCAAAACATACGATGTTTATGAAAGTATGAGTTTAAATCAAGGTGATACCGTTTATACGGGTGCTAGCTCTTCTGTAACGCTAAATTTGAGCAGTGGAGATGCGGATGTAACCTTGGGGGAAAATGCTGAAATTAACGTGTCTGACCTCAATTCTTCGGATGGAAACAAGAAATCCAAGCTCAAAGTATGGGCTGGTTCCTTGTGGGTCAAAGTGAAATCATTAGCCGGTTCTAATGATGAATTTGAAGTTGAAACGCCAACTGCTGTAATGGGTGTGCGTGGAACGCAGTTCTTTGTGATGGTTGATCCGGTAACAGGTGCTATCAAAATGGCCGTTGGAGCGGGTAAAGTTTCTGCTTCTACCGTAACGACAAACGAAGATTCGGGGCAGAAAACAACCGTTACCTACTTGTATCCAACACAACAAATTTCACTTGATTCCAGAGATGAAACTGAGGATTTGTCCTTGAAAGTGGATTTGCTTGATCTGGATGATTTCGTTAAACAGGCTTCGCCTGAAGTTATTGAGGAATTCATTCTGAATAAAGCAGAAATTGATAAAGAAAATGATGAATTTATTGCCAAAAAAGCAAAAGAACTTGCTGAAGGCAAAGTAACAGATGATGAGAATCTAGTCGTGAAGAGCAAAGAAGAACTCGATAAAGTGAAGCAAAACTTCGATAACTTAATTGGAAACATTGCCAAAAAAGCTTTGGATGAAAAGAAGTTCGATCAATCTTCGATGGATAAAGTGATTGTTGAAGCCAACAAAAAGATATCTGAGGAAAACAAGAAATTAGATTTAAGCAAAGTGGTGGATTTGGATAAAACAGCGGGTGTTGATCCTGAAAAAGAGAAACAAAAGCAAGAACTTCTGAAGAAGCTCGAAGCCGAGAAGTTGAAAAAAAAGCTCGAACAGGAAAAAAAGCAAGTTGAGCTGAAAAAGCAGTTGGAAGCGCAGCTTAAACTTCTGGAAGAGCAGAAGAAAAAGATTGAGGCAGCTACGAAAGCGGCCGAAGAGAAGGCTAAAGCGGATGCATTAGCAAAGCTGAAGGAAGCGGAAGTCGTTAAGCCACCAGCGACTGGCGGCGATTCGAACTCTGGCGGAAATTCTGGCGGAAACACAAATCCAGGCAATCCTGATCCGGGTACACCGCAAACACCAACGCCAGCAGTAAGTTTGAAAGCTGCATTAAATGAGACAAGTCCAAACGCGAATACATACAACTTGGATATTAATTTGAGTGATTTCGTTGAATCTAATGATATTTATGGCGTCGAAGTCCATTTGTTCTATGGTACAAATACTTTTTACAGTGATGATATGGCACCTGTGAATGGGACGATTTTTGGACGAGAAAATAGTACGAATTATGCCGAGCATATCAAAGAATATGAGGGCGATGGTCAAAAAGAGCTCGTTTACACGGTCACAGGCTTTGGGGATGCAGGTAATATTAAGGTTGCTGACATTCAAAAACTAGTGACAATTCCTTTACAAGGTTATGGGCATCAAGAGATTAGTGTTGGAAAAATTGTTATTGTACGCAAAAATGGAACATCCGTTCAAACCATCCCGATTGTTGAATCGAGTATTCAACCTGCAACTCTAGATATCACTACTGGTGTTTAATTGAATTATTAATGAAAGGAGAAACCTATGAAACCCTTAAAATATATACTTATTTCCACGCTAGCGACTGCAACTTTACTTGGAGGTTCATCCGCGTGGGCGGCAGGCTTGTCTGCGGATGCGCTGCGTTCGAGTAATGGCCAAATTCTTGCGGATGTTACGACCTTCGCGGGAATTGGGGATTTTGAAGATTTGAATGGCGATGCTTTAAGCGCCGCATTCCGTTCTCCTGGCAGTGTTCTTCAGCTGCCTGACGGCAGCATTCTGATTGCAGATACTCGCAATCATCTTATTCGTAAGGTCGCGGGAGGCGAAGTTACGACGTTCGCGGGGCCAGAGGTCGTTGTTACCACGAACAGCCAAGGTTTCCCGACGGGGGGGCTGCTTGATGGCAAAGCCTCTGAAGCATTCTTTAATTCGCCGTCAGGATTGGCTGTCGATGGCAAGGGGAATGTGTACATAGCTGACTCTGCGAATAATGCAGTTCGAAAAGTGGATACGAACGGACAAATTACCACACTTGGAGGAAATGGTGTTCCCGGTAAGAAGGATGGTAAAGGAGCGGAGGCAAGCTTCAATCATCCGAGTGATGTTGCGGTAACAGCTGACGGAATTGTGTATGTCGCGGACTCACTCAATCATGTGATTCGTAAAATTGCAACTGATGGCACGGTTTCAACACTAAATAAGGCTTCTAATCGTGCAATTCTGATTCGTCCTGGAGAAGCGTCATTTGCTGGTGAGTATCAAGACGGTAGTTTAGCTGAAGCGAAGTTCAACGAGCCTTCGGGACTTGCTCTGGACAGCAAAGGAAATCTATATGTGAGTGATACGGGTAATCAATGCGTGCGTTATATAGATCTGCAAGCTGGCACCGTGAAGACGGTTGCTGGATCTACAGCATTATTAAGCAATACTACGATTTATGAAAAAAATGAGCTGTATGCCGGTGGAGACTATGCAGATGGTGAAGCGTTAAAAGCTAAGTTTGACTTTCCAAAAGGGCTCGCTGTCACTTCTGAAGGTGGAGTTTTGATTGCAGATAGCTTAAATCATGCGATTCGTTATTTGTTGGACGGCAAGGTGACAACGATTTCCGGTACGGTTCAAACGGGTGAGACTGATGGAGTGGAGCGGGCTGCAGAGTTTTACAATCCTAGTGATGTAATTGTAACTGCTCAAGGAAATATCATCATTGCAGATGCTTCGAATAACAAAATCCGTAAAATAACGCCGTACCATTTACCGGCCAATTTAGCCAGTCAGGGAATTAAGGTCTTAAATGGCGACAAAGCGATTTCTTTCGATGCTCAGCCTGAGATTCAGGATGGACGGACGATGGTTCCGGTTCGCGCGATCAGTGAAACATTTGGTTACGAAGTCAAGTATGCTGAACAAGCGGGCCAAAAAGTTGTGCAGCTAATGAAAGGAAACACGACGGTGGAGCTAACAATCGGTGAAACTGGTGTTGTTCTTAAACAGGCAGGGCAAACGGATGTGAAGCAAGCTACGGACGTTTCGCCATATGTGAAGCAGGACAGGACGTATGTGCCGATTCGGTTTTTCGCGGAACAGATCGGTTTGGATGTGCAATGGGATGAAACAACTCGTACAGCGATATTGCGTACAAAATCTTTTGTGAAATAAGAGCTAAACGGGCCTGACGGGGGAAACCTTGTTAGGCTCGTTTTAATTTAAGCTTCAACTCCAAGCCTCATCTGCCGATAAATTTGAGAGAGTTAGTCTCAAAGTACGAGCGGGAGGTATCCGAGGTGAAAAATAATCATCGCCAAGATCAGCTGGAACGTTTTTTTCAGCATAATCCGATCGAAGATCCGCTGTATCTTAAGAAGTATGTCAAAGAGCATCCTGATCATAAAATGGCTTGGTATTTGTTAGGGCGAGAATATGCGACGCAAGGAAAAGAAGGCAAGGCAGCCTATTGTTTTGCACAGTCTGGCGAGATTTACGAGGCTTTTGAGCGGCAAAAAATAACGATCGAAGGGCCGCTTCCTCTTAGCCCTTCTGTCGCCTCTAAGATGGCCAAGAAAGCGGAGATTACGAGCCGAGTGAGGGGCAAAGGGAAGTGGATGCCGCTCTTGGTTCTTTTGCTGCTATTGGCCGTTCCAGCCGCGATAGATTCTGCGAAGGACGACGTACCCAGCCAAACTGTAAAGGCCAAGCCAAGCAAAGAGGCGAGTGCTCTTGCAGTGGATAAACCAACTCAAATACAAGGAGGTTCACCCGAGCCTGGGACGAAGTTATACTTCTCAGAAGGGGATTGGGGGAGAAAGCTTCAGCAGGTTCTTGTATCGTCCAGCTCGAGCGCCGGTGAGTCGGTTATTATGCAAGCACCACGAAGTGCGGATGGCAAATGGATCGAGTGGAATAAATCGGTGAATCCGCTGCTAAGTGTTACCTCCGAAGGTGGAGGCGGGAGCTCTTCCGCTTTGAAGTACTATCAGTCGCAAATCTGCTCGTGTCAAGTTGCTGATAGCTCGGCGCTTGTTCCGATCATTGATCAATGGATGAAGGATCGTGAGCAGGCGGTCGTGCTGCAAAGCGCGATGAAGGCTTATCAAGCAAAAACGGGTTCGATGCCGGAGTCGCCAGACCAATTAACCAAACCTTATCCGGATAATTTACTTCCTGGGCTTACGCCAGAAATGATGGAGTTGTTTCCACAAACGCTCAAGCTGCTGAAAGCTGAACTCGCCAAACCAGGACAATCTCTAGAGACGAAGCAAGCGGTGGGGCAAGCTCAGGCCAATCAAGGGACCGAAGAGGTTGCTGCGCCAAGCAGCTCGCAACCCAAAGCATCAAGCGATCCGCTGCGTGAACCGCTCAGAATTATGATTGATACGGATAAGCATCTTCTTGCATTAGTCAGTGGAGATAAGATCATCCGCAGTTATCCTGTTGGGCTAGGCGGCGAGAAAACCCCTCAGGGTGATTTTATCATTAGCGAAAAGGTGCGTAACCCGAACGGCAAATCAAATGGTGAGTTTGGGAGTCGAGGTATGACTTTATCTGATACCCTGTATGCTATTCATGGTACGAATAAGCCCTCCAGCATCGGTGAAGATGAGTCGCACGGCTGTGTTCGGATGCAGCAAGCGGATATTGAGGAGCTCTACAACATGGTGACGCATCAAACGAAAGTGACCATTGGCAAAGGGATACTGCCTGAGCCGGGTTTCGGCGAAGGAGCAGGAGCCGGTTCCCCTGGCAGTGGAGCTGGGCGAGGGAAACCAGAACAATCCTTCGGACTGCCGCTTCAGACGAACGACAGCAACCCAGGCAAAAAGTATAAATGGTTGGATTAGCCCTATCGCCTTATAAATAATCGAAGCAAACCCCGCCAGAATCAGATTCGGACGGGGTTATTCGGTGCTCATTCAAATAGCGAATGATTTGTATTGACAATCAATAAGAAAGCGATTACAATTCAAAATGTGATGAATTCAATCATTTCTTTTGCAATCATTTGTCCAAAATGAGCAGTAAGGTCATGGCTACAATGACAACAACCAAAATGGCGCCTGTCCAAATGATGGCTTTCTTATTGACTTCCTCTTTGGCTCTACGATTGACTGCTGTTGGTTTACGTTTGGACATAGGAATCACCCTTTACTTAAGATTAAACGATATGATCTATCATATCACAAGTAGGGTCGAACATAGAATATAGTAGTCACAAGGAAATTTTTGAAACATGTATTGACGCTCATGTCATTATATTGTAAGATTTAATCACACGAGATAGCGAAAACAATTGAATATGTTAGTTTTAATAACATGTTACCGTAAGGGCATTAGTTATTAGAAGAATGCAAGTCTTCTTCTATAACTATGCCCTTTTATTTTTTTTCAACAGTTGAATGCTGAAGGGGGTTGGTAGCACAAACGACGGCAGCTTAGTAAACCGGGAAATCGCTACTCCAAATAACAAACAGATTTATTAAAAAAGGGAGAAGATGAACACATGAAAATGAAAAAATGGTCAACAATGGGCTTAGCTGCATCGATGGTACTAGTAGCAGCAGGCTGCGGTAAAACTGCTGCTCCAGCAGAAACGACAAAACCAGCTGCAACAACGGCACCTACAGCAGCAACAACAGCAAGCGCTGCGCCTACTGCGGCAGGTGCGAAAAAATTAACAGGTGATTTTGAAATCCAATACTTTGTTGGCGGATACGGCGACAAATGGTGGAAGAAAGTTATTGCTGATTTCCAAGCAGCAAATCCAGATTTGAAAATTAAAGAAAGTGCGGGACCAAAAATCAACGAACAAATGAAACCCCGTTGGATCGCTGGTAACCCACCTGATTTCGTATATATCGACGGACCTGAGTTGTTCGATCGCCAAATGGTGACAGATGGTCAACTGGAAGATTTGACTGAATGGATTAAAGACGCGAAAAACGTTGACGGCGATAAAATTATGGATTTACTTGCTCAAAAACCACAAGAGTTTGACGGCAAAATCTATAACGTTCCTTTCGTAATGAGCTCATGGGGCATTTTCTACGATAAAGCTCTGTTCAAAGAAAAAGCGTGGGCAGAGCCTAAAGACTTTGAAGAATTCCTAGCTGTAAGCGAGAAAATTAAAGGCGCAGGCATTAATCCTTTTATTCACACGGGTAAATACCCTTACTACATCAATGGCGCTGTATTATTCCCAGCAATCGTATCTGCGAATAACAATGACTACAAATTGCTGCAAGATATGTCCACAAACAATCTTGAAGCTTGGAAAAACCCTGCCATCATCAAAGGTCTAAACAAAATCGTTCAATTGCGAGATAAAGGATTCATCGATAAAGCATCCGTTCAAATCAACCACACGGATTCCCAATCCTTGTTCCTACAGCACAAAGACGCTTTCATTCCGAATGGTCTGTGGCTGCCTAACGAAATGGCGAAAGACGTTCCAGCTTCCTTCGACTTCGGATTCATCCCATCCGTCACGCAAGATAAAGGTGGGAAAGTTGTAGCGAACACGTCTACATCGACATTTGCCATCGCGAAAAAAGCGAAAAACAAAGATGCTGCAAAAGCATTCATGCAGTTCGTATTCTCCAAAACGCAAGCGTCCCAATGGGCTGAGCTAAGCGGTGCTCCTTCTAACGTTAAAGGTGATATCTCTTCCTCCAAAGCACCTAACTTCGTTAAAGACGCTGCCAAATTCTTGTCCTCACCTGACACTGTGGTCGTACCGACGGTTTCCTTCGCAGCAGACGTTGACAAAGCTATGCAAGATGCGAGTGTTGCTTTGACAATCGGAACAATTACACCTGAAGAGTGGGTAAAACGTGTAACTGATGTCGTAGCTAAGCAGAAGAAATAGGAACTGAATGAGGAAGTGCGGAGAACAAATAAGGCTAACTGCCCTAGGCGTTCTCCGCCATTTTAATGATAGGACGGTGAAGATAGAATGAAGGCCAAGTCAAAAGTGTGGAAACGGAATATGTTCATCGCTTCATTCATCATTCCGACTTTTTTGTTCTTCTGTGTATTTACAATCTACCCTGTTATACAGGCCTTGCAGAAGTCATTCTATGATTGGTCCGGAATGTCGGAGAATAGCGAGTTTATCGGTTTTGACAACTTCAAAGAGTTATTTAAAGACCCAATTATTCTAAGAGCTATTGGGAATGATTATTTCTTAGTCGTTGGAAAAGTGATTGGGATTATGATTCTGGCTACGTTTTTCGCAGTTGCTTTGACACGCTTCAGAGTGAAAGGTTCCGGGTTTTTCAGAGCTATCTTTTTTATCCCTAATGTCATCTCGGTTGTTGTTATCGGTGTTCTCTGGAACTTCATCTACAATCCGCAAATTGGATTCCTGAATGCTTTCTTGTCCCTTTTTACAGGTGAAAAGGTTGATATTACTTGGTTAGGCTTTCCTCAGCATACGATTTGGATGTTACTGCCGCCTACAATCTGGGCTGGTATCGGTTTCTACATGATCTTGATGATTGCTGCAATCGTGAATATTCCTGCTTCCTATTATGAAGCAGCTAATATAGATGGAGCCGGTCAATGGTCGCAATTCCGCAACATTACGATGCCGCTCATCTGGGAGCAAATTAAAGTTTCCGTTGTTAACATTGTTATCACGACTCTCAATGGTTCCTTCGTAATTGTTCAGCTGATGACGAACGGCGGACAGCCTGATAATACAACCCAAGTGATGGGATCTTACTTGTATCGGATGGCTTTTCAACAATATCATTTCGGTTATGGAGCGGCCATCGGTGTTATGATCCTAATCGTCTCACTGATCACAACCCTTATTCTGCAGCGCGTTATGCGCCAAGAAGCCATCGAAATGCATTAAGGTCATCTTAGAAAAAGAAAGATTCTGAAGGAGGGGAAACCATCGTATGGAGATCAAAAATCCGTTAGCCAAAATGTTTGTCTGGATCATTCTTCTGATTTGGAGTGTTGCCGTCCTCTATCCTTTGTTGTGGACGCTGCTTGACGCACTCAAAAATAATGAGCAATTTTTCCTGAATGCCCCTTGGGCGCTGCCGAAAATCCCGCTGTTATGGTCAAACTTCTCCTATGTCTGGAGTAAATATAACTTTAGCACTTATTTCCTGAACTCCATTGTTGTCACAGTAGGAAGTACCTTACTCGGGATGATTCTTGCAGCGATGACCGCGTATATCTTAGCTAGGTATGATTTTAAAGGAAATAAAATCATCTTTACGATTTATATCTCCTCTATGATGATTCCTTTCGCGTTGGCCTTGATTCCACTGTTCTTCTTGCTTAATGATTTACAGTTGATCAATACGTGGCTGGGGTTGATTCTTGTCTATGCGGCGCTTAACTTGCCATTTGGAATCTTCCTGCTGGTTGGGTTTTATAAATCGCTGCCAAAAGAAATTGAAGAAGCCGCTATTATTGACGGGACATCCCACTATGGCACCTTCTTCCGAGTCATGCTGCCGTTGTCGCAGCCAGGTCTGATTACGGTTATGATTACGAATATGCTCAATAACTGGAACGAGTATTTCTTAGGTGTTGTTTTGACCAACGAGCCAACGAAGTACACGCTTCCCATCGGCCTTGCCGTTATGCAAGCGGAAATGCAGTATCGAGTGGAGTGGGGGCCGTTGTTCGCAGGACTTCTGATTACAACGCTTCCAACCCTGATTGTGTATATCATCTTCCAACGCCAAATCGCAAGCGGGATTACGGCTGGAGCGGTGAAATAACAGCAAACTGTTGCATAGAAAAAACACCTTATCCTAGAGGATTTTATCCTTTCGGGAGGGTGTTCTTTCTACTATAATTGGGATAGGAAAGAGCAAACAAGAAACGGCCAAACTTGTGGGCTTAATAGGTGAGACATAATGAGAGCGATGTATCTTTTGCAGAAAATGGGACGTTCCTTAATGATTCCGATTGCGGTGCTGCCGGCGGCATCCATTCTTTTACGTATAGGCAAAATGACGTTCAGTGATCCTTTTCTTATGCAGGTGGCTCATATTTTTGAGTCAGGCGGAAGTGCAATTTTTGATAATTTGCCATTAATCTTTGCGATCGGTATTGCCATCGGGTTGACGTCCGGAGATGGTGTCGCGGCATTGGCGGCTACGGTTGGATATCTCGTGTTTAATAATGTTTTGCAGCTTTTTCATACAGGTACGGACTCGGCTGAGCGCTTGGATATGGGGGTACTCGGAGGAATGCTTGTAGGCGTTCTGTCGGCCTCTCTCTTTAATCGCTTCCAGCATATTCAGCTGCCTAAAGCTTTAGGTTTTTTTGGAGGGAAACGTTTTGTTCCTTTACTAACAGCGATGGTGATGGTTTTTCTAGGGCTGCTGATGGGCTCCATCTGGCCTCCGGTGCAAAGTGCGATTAGCGTTTTCGGGTTATGGATTGTTGATAATGGGAATATCGGCATGCTCATCTATGGCATTATGAATCGTCTGCTGATTCCTACCGGCTTGCATCACATCATTAATAATATCGCCTGGTTCCAAATCGGGGACTACAGCACGGTGACTGGTAAAATCGTACATGGCGACATCTCCAGATTTTTCGCAGGCGATCCTGAAGCGGGTATGTTTATGACCGGATTTTATCCCGTGTTTATGTTCGGACTTCCTGCAGCAGCCTTGGCCTTGATTAAGAGTTTACCAACGGTCAATAAACCATTGGTTGTTCCAGTTCTGCTAAGCGCCGGTTTGACCAGCTTTTTAACAGGTGTGACAGAGCCGATTGAGTTTGCCTTTATGTTCGTTGCTCCCGGATTATACGTCATCCATGCCTGCTTAACGGGCATTTCAATGCTGCTTATGAATGTGCTTCAAGTAAAAATGGGATTTGGTTTCTCAGCAGGGTTTATTGATTTTTTACTTAATTGGCACATCTCCACGAACCCTTATCTCATTCTCATTGTTGGAATAGGTTACTTTATTCTCTATTATGCAACGTTCCGGGTTTATCTGTATTTCTTTCCGATGAAAGGTTCTGCTCGTGAAGAAACGGCTGAGCTAGAAACTGTGGATGCCAGTCCTCCGATCGAGACGAAAGAAGATCGTCCAACCCGCATTTTAAGACATATCGGAGGATCTTCAAACATCATTTCGATTGATGCATGCATCACGCGACTACGTTTGCTTGTTAATGAAGAGAAACTCGTGATGGATAATGAACTCAAGGATCTAGGTGCGATAGGGGTTATCAGGCTTGGAAAAGGGAATGTTCACGTTGTATTCGGCACGGAATCTGAGCAGATTCGCGAGAGTATTAAACCTATGCTTCACACGCAAAAAGACAAATCAGGACAAGCCTAAAATTACCCCACAAAGTGACGTATGCCATCGAAGTTTATTCCGATTACTTGCGGGGACCCCGAAACAAATATTAGGAGGCGTCTTATGATTGAACGGACGATCATTCATGTGCTCTCACACAATGTGGTGATGGCGCATTTGACATCAGGGAAAAATTCGATAGCTTTTGGTAAGGGGATCGGCTTTAAAAAGACGCCAGGCATGCCGATAGATGAAACAGAAATCACGCAAGAATTCCTGTTACATACATCAGAAGTGCTTAGGAACTATGAACAAATTCTCAACGCCGTAGATGTGAAAATTATTGGGATCACCGAAGAGGTTATCGCCTATGCGCAGAGCATGCTGGAAGGTGATTTCTCGGAGACGATTCATGCCTCATTAGTAGATCATATTAATTTCGCGGTTGAGCGGCAGAAACGAGGTATTTTCATCACAAACCCCTTTGCCTATGAAATTGGTTATATGTACCCTGAGGAGTACAAAGTAGCCAAGAAGTCAGTCGAATTCCTCAACGATCATCTTGATGTCAAATTACCAGAGGATGAGGTTGCCTTTTTGACGATGCACTTTAATAGCGCGCGCAAAAAGGAGCAGGCATCGGATTCCTTGGCGGTAGTCAGAATCGTATCGAAAACGATCGAATCGGCCAAAGAATTAGGTTTTAGCTTCGACGATTCCTTCTCCACCTTGCGGTTTATCAGTCATTTGAAGGGTGTCATTGAACGGGTCAAACAAAAAAAGACACTTCAAAATATGCTGTTGGATAAAATCAAAGAAGAGTACGGGGACACCTATGTGAAGGCAAAAGTTCTGTCACTTATGCTCAGCGATGCGCTTCAATTGGAAGTGCCGGATGACGAAACAGGTTATCTTACGATGCACTTGGAACGACTGCTTATGCGCTCAGAAGTATAGAGTCTGGCTAGTGAAATCTATTCCCTTGCAACCTTCATGGAGCAGGGATTTTTTGTTTGAAAAAATAAGTTTAAGCCTGACTTCGGATTGCATAATTGGGCATTGTCAGCTAAACTGACTGTTAGAGTCATTAGAGAACGGAGTGCATAGGACATGCTGTATAAGAAGTTAGCAAAACCGATTTTGTTTCGAATGGACCCTGAGAAGGCGCATCATCTGACCATTGACGGTCTAAGTGCGGTAACTCGTTTCCCAGGCGGAGCGCAATTACTTAAATCGATGTACGGAGTGCAGAACTCGCCTCTTATGAACCAGCGAATATGGGGACTTGAGTTCGCCAACCCGGTTGGCTTAGCCGCAGGATTAGACAAAAATGCAAAAGCGGTGAAAGGCTTCTCACAGCTAGGGTTTGGATTCATGGAAGTTGGTACGATCACTCCCAAGCCGCAATCAGGCAATGAGCTGCCGCGGTTATTTCGTTTACCCGAAGACAGGGCGCTTATCAATCGGATGGGCTTCAATAATGTAGGGACGGACGAAATGGCGCATAACCTGCAAAAGACAGGCAAGCGTGAGATCCCAGTAGCGATCAACATAGGTAAAAATAAAACGACTCCAAATGAGCAGGCCGAAGAGGATTATCGGGCTTGTATCCGGGAGTTATATACATATGGCGACTTCTTTGTCGTCAATATTAGCTCACCAAATACGCCGGATTTGCGTAATTTACAGCATGGGAATGATTTGAAGCGATTGCTTGATGCGGTTACGGCCGAGATGCAGCTTCAACAGACAAAGAATGGCCATGCAGGTAAGCCTGTTCTTGTCAAAATAGCGCCGGATCTCACGGATGATGAGTTGGAATTAACCGTGCACGCGATTAAGGACAGCGGAGTATCTGGCATCATTGCGACAAACACGACGCTGAGCAGAGCAGGACTCGTCCATGCGAATCGTTCGCAAGCAGGCGGGCTTAGTGGAAGTCCGCTTACAGAGCGATCCACCGAGGTCATTCGACGCGTCTATCAATTGACCGAAGGCAAGCTTCCGATCATTGGGGCTGGCGGGATATTTACGGCCAAGGACGCTTACGACAAGATTCGTGCCGGCGCCAGCTTAGTTGAAGTTTATACAGGATTAATCTACGAAGGTCCAGGCATTCTTACGAACATTAATCGCGGACTTGTAGATTTACTCAAAAAAGATGGATATACTCATATTTCCCAGGCAATCGGTGCAGATCACAACTGACTTCATTCGGAATGGAGGAAAAATCAATGGATGGACGAGACTGGAAAAAATTTCTCCTGCCTTACGAACAAGCGGTAGAAGAGTTGAAGGTGAAATTTAAAACGCTGCGCGGCGAACTGAAAAGCAGGGAAGAATATGCCCCCATTGAATTCGTGACGGGCCGCGTTAAGAAAATATCAAGCATGTTGGAAAAAGCGAATCGATTGAGCGTACCGATGGATCAATTAGAATCAGGCATTGAGGATATTGCTGGTATCCGGATTATGTGTCAGTTCGTTGCGGACATCGAGCGTCTTGCGGAACTTATTCGCAGTAGGCAGGATATGACGATTGTCTACGAGAAGGATTATATTACCAATAAGAAGCCAAGCGGATATCGAAGCTTTCATATCATTATTGAATATCCGGTACAAACGGCTTTAGGCATGAAGCGAATATTGGCCGAGGTGCAAATTCGAACACTTGCCATGAACTTCTGGGCTACGATTGAACATTCCTTGAATTATAAATATAAAGAGCAACTACCAGCTGATGTTAGGGCTCGTCTAAGCAAGGCAGCAGAGGCCGCCTATCTGTTAGATCAGGAAATGTCCAGCATTCGCGGGGAAATCGTTGAATCGCAGAAAATGTTTGAAGATAACTCGAATTTAGTCAATAAAGTACTCAGCAACATTCAGGAGCTTTATTTCTATCATAGATTTCGGGAAGCAGCGCAATTTCAGCTAAGATTCAACGAGATTTGGGAAACGGAAGACGGTTTAAGCGACTTATCTTCCGATCTTGAAATCGCAATCGCCCGAGCGAAAAAAGGAGATCAGAACTGATCTATGGCTGCTTACGATCGATTATATGTTGCTTACTTATATTATTTTAATGAGCTGCGCGATTATTTTGAATGTCATGAAGTGATGGAGGAGCTTTGGCTGGAAGAAGGTCGGAGCCCCCTATATCAAGGTCTACTGCAGATTGCAGTGGGCCTTTATCATCATGCGAATGGAAACGTAAGCGGTTCCATTAAGCTTTTTAGCGCAGGATTGGATAAATTAGTTCCTTACCCGGTGGATTCCCTTGGAATCGATTTAGGAAGATTGATGGAAGAGAGTAAGACCTACGTTACGAAGCTGCACCGGATTAAGGAAGAACCATTCGCTCCGTATGACCTAACCATTCATCTCATAGACCCGGAACTAAGTGATCTTCTGGATGAAATGAAGCTGCATCCACCCCAGCATGAGGAGGAGGAAGGCCATGATTGAGGTTCGCAAGCTGAGCAAATGGTACCAAGTGCACGAACGTGAGCCAGGTTTCATTGCGTCTTTCAAAAGCTTGTTCCATCGTAAATTCCGTACGGTTAAGGCCGTAGATGATGTATCCTTCTTCATCCCCGAGGGAGAAATTGTCGCCTTTCTTGGACCGAATGGGGCTGGCAAAACAACAACGATGAAAGTCCTCACTGGACTGCTGCATCCTTCAGATGGTGAAGTGAATGTAGGCGGTTTTGTTCCATTTCAGCATAAAAAAGAGTTCAAAAAGCAGATTTCTCTGGTCATGGGGCAGAAAAGCCAGTTGATCTGGGATCTGCCCGCTGCAGAAACGTTTCTCGTAAATAAAGTGATCTACGAAATACCTGATCAGGATTACGATGAGACATTGGGAGACTTGGTACAGCTCCTGCAGCTGGAGGAAGTTATCCGCAAGCCAGTCAGGCAGCTCTCGCTTGGAGAACGAATGAAATGTGAGCTAGCAGCTGCGCTCCTGCACCGGCCAAGAATCGTGTTTCTCGATGAGCCGACGATTGGGCTTGACGTGAATATGCAGGAAGTCATGCGCCGGTTCATTCAGGATTACAGCCGCAAATATAAGGCGACCATTCTGCTCACGAGTCATTACATGGCCGATGTTACAGCATTATGTGAGCGAGTGTTAGTCATCGGCAAAGGCCGTCTGCTATATGATGGGGCGATCAATCAGCTGATAGACAAGTACGCGCCTAACAAGCGTATTCGTCTCCAACTGGCAAAGCGTGCGCACGAGCGAGAGCTTGAGGATGTTATCCACGGGATGGGAACGATAGTCCACTATGCGTTTCCGGATCTCAATGTGGATGTACCTAGAGAGCAAGTTTCTGAGCTTTCGGCAAGGCTTTTATCCAAGCTGAACGTACTCGATTTGACGATCGAAGATCCATCCATGGAATCGGTGATTGCCAAAGCATTTGAGGCGAGGACCGAAGGGGGAAGCGCCGGATCATGATAGGATTAGCTTTATTTTGGCAAAAATATCGCGTCTTGCTTCGGGTGGAGTGGGCGGTTATGTTTGCGTACCGCAGTGAGTCGCTAATCTGGATGGTTGGCGCTTTCATACAACCGCTTGTCTCTATGGCCGTGTGGCTGTCGATTAGCAACAATCAAGCTATTGGCGGATATGATGCTCATGATTATATGGTGTATTTTCTAGGTGTTCTTCTGGTTGACCGTTTAACGAGCACTTGGGATGTATGGGAGCTAGACGCCAGCATTCAGGATGGATCGCTGTCTTCAAAGCTAGTTCGTCCTTTACACCCCGTGCATTGGAGCATCTCTCAAAACCTTGTGTACAAACTTTTTTTTGCGTTTCTCTTAATTCCTGCTTGGGTGATTGCTGCAGCTTTGTTCCCTATGTTAAGGCTGACTATTTCCTTGGAAATAATTTTTCTTTTTTTATGCGCTATCGCTGTCTCTTCAGCAATCCGTTTTCTGATCGGCTTTGAATTTGGTTTGCTGGCCTTTTGGACGAATCGGGCTACGGCAATTTACAGCCTTTACGAGGGGTTCCATCTTTTTCTTGCAGGTCGAATAGCACCTCTAAGCATGTTTCCCTCATGGGTTGAAGACGTTGCTGCTTGGTTGCCCTTTTATGGTACAGTTGGTTTTCCAGTAGAGCTCCTAGTTGGTAAAATCGATCCAGGTTCTCCAGCAATCCTTCGCAATTTCGTGATTCAACTTGTTTGGCTCATCGTTCTTTTCGTAACATTTCGATTGCTGTGGAGAAAAGGGATTAAGAAATATGGAGCTGTTGGCGGATGAGAATGGAGGGAAGCCTTCGATGAAATATATGAGGCTATTCCGCGAATTTATGCGTGCCTGCTTAGTAGAGGAGTTTGAGTATCGCGCTAATTTTGCAGCGAATATGCTGTCGACGGTGTTTTGGTTGGTGATGGCGATCCTGACCGTGCAGTTATATTTTTATCGGACACAGGAGATTGGCGGTTGGGACTTCTATGAAGTGCTTGTCCTGCTGGGCATTTTCAATGCGGTGCATGGGTTTATAGAATTTATCTTACAGCCCAATATGTCTCGTCTTGTTAATCATATTCGCAAAGGGACACTGGATTTTGTTTTGACGAAGCCTGTAGACAGCCAGTTCTATATTAGTTTCAGACATCTTGTTTTCTGGCGTTTATCTGACGTTGTGCTCGGATTTGGCTTAGTTGCTTATGCACTTTGGCAGCTCCACGCTGTTCCTAGCTTCGTCGAGCTCATACAGTTTGCTATTGTGTTTCTGGCGTCTCTAGTCGTCGTTTATTCGCTTTGGATGGGGATGATGATGTTTTCCTTCTGGGCTGTAAAAGTCGATAATTTATCCTATTTATTCGGCTCATTTTTTGAAACGGCAAGGTTTCCGGTTTCTGTATATAAAGGTTTTTTACGGTTTGCGTTAACGTATATATTTCCGATTGCTTTTATCACAACTTTTCCTGCTTCCGCACTTATTGGACGTATTAGTAGCTGGCAGGTCTTCTCGAGTGTAGGAATTGCCGTCATTTGTTTGGCTTTGACACGTGTCTTATGGAAGTTTGCCTTGCGGCATTATACAAGTGCTAGCAGTTGAAAATGAATAGGAAAAAAAGGACTTCTCCCCTTCCTACGGTGGTAGAGGTCTTTTTGTTTTGTCACGGATCCTCGATACATAATTTTGAGAGTGGAAGGGAAAACTTCCCACAAGATGAACTAATTTCAAAAAGAGCTTGGTGGTGGCGATAATAAAAAATTCTTGGACCAAGACGCTACATCAACTATTCAACCATAAAAGAAATCCAAGCACGAGATCCCAAGAGCAGGATGACCCTCTTGCGCATATAAGTCTACTTAGCGATAGTCTATTGAATATCGAACAAGTCAAAGCGACTTTTGGCGATAGTGACGATCTCAAGACAGGTGAAATGTACCTAGAGCTGGATGCTAACTACAAAATTGGCTTCGCTTTCCTTGAGCAGATGGTAGAGAGAACCCAATTTCAGGATATCATGAACGGTTTGACGGCAAAATCGTCTGAAATCATGGAAGCCATGGAAACAGGGTTCTATGAACTGCCTGATTTAATGAAGAATATTCTTCAGACCCTTGGGGAAGTCAGAACGCTCAAGGACTACCAAGAGGTATGTTATCGGATTTTGTCAGGAGAAACCGTCGTTTTTATCGATGGTTATACACAGGTGTTAACTGTGAATACGGCGGCTGAACAACAGCGTTCGGTAGAGGAGCCAATGACGCAGTCTGTTGTGAGAGGCCCTCGTGATGGATTTACGGAGTCAATAGGCACGAACATCTCACTTATTCGCAAGCGTATCAAAAGTCCGAATTTATGGCTTGAAAGCATGACAATAGGTAGAGTTACACAAACAACGGTTTCGATGATGTATATAAACGGGATTGTGAATGACAAAATTGTAGATGAGGTACGGCAACGGCTTGAGCGAATTGATATTGACGGCATTCTTGAAAGCGGCAATATCGAGGAACTTATCCAAGATGAAACTTTCACGCCGTTCCCGACAGTATACAATACCGAGAGGCCTGATGTGATTGCATCTGGCTTGCTCGAGGGCCGCGTTGCAATTCTGGTGGATGGAACCCCCTTTGTGCTTGAAGCTCCTGTCATTTTCACGCAATTTTTTCAATCTTCGGAGGATTATTATCAACGAGCTGAATTTGCGACACTGATCCGCATATTGCGATATATGTGTTTTTTCATCTCATTGATGGCGCCTTCCTTCTATATTGCGATGACCACGTTTCACCAAGAACTCGTACCCAGCTCACTATTATTCAACTTAGCGGCGCAGCGGGAAGGTATCCCTTTTCCTGCTTTTGTGGAAGCCTTATTGATGGAAGTGACGTTCGAGATTCTACGTGAAGCTGGCGTTCGACTTCCTAAGACGGTAGGACAAGCAGTTTCTATCGTGGGTGCGCTAGTTATCGGGCAAGGTGCTGTGGATGCAGGGTTGGTTTCACCGGCTATGGTCATTGTTGTTGCAATTACAGCAATCGCGAACTTTGTTATTCCGGCATTTAGTATGGGGATTCCCATCCGCATCATCCGATTTATTTTGATGGTATTTGCAGCTACATTTGGTCTATTCGGCATTACCGTTGGTTTAATCGCGATGGTCCAGCATCTATGTTCGCTTCGTTCATTCGGGGTGCCGTACATGTCTCCGATGGCTCCGTTCGTCATGGCTGACCAGAAGGATACCATTCTCAGATTGCCGCAATGGAGCCTATTCTCCAGACCTCGATTTATTAGCCAAAAGAATATTATTCGTGAAAATAATGCCCCGACAACCAAACCAAAACGAGAATAAAGGGGGATCAGCCAATGAAAAGATTAGGTTGTATGCTGTGTACACTAAGCTTGCTTGGCCTTGTACTCTCAGGGTGTTGGGATCGGCATGAATTGAATGATTTGGCCATTACGGTTGGCGTGGGATTTGATAAAAGCGGAGATGAGTACTTAGTTACTGCGCAAATTGTGAACCCCAATGAGGTAGCTTCGAAAAAGGGGGCAGGCTACAGCACGCCTATCACGACACTTTCTGCGAGAGGGATTTCTACCTTGGAAGCGGCAAGGAAATTAACGACTTCAGCTCCTCGTAAATTGTTTGCATCCCATTTGCGTATTATCGTGATCGGTGAGGAGCTTGCGCGTGAAGGGGTTTCTAAGGTCATGGATGGCATCACCAGAGATCACGAAATCCGATCCGATTTCTATATCATCGTTGCCAGAGATACGACAGCTGCCAAAGTGCTGCAAATATTGACGCCGATTGAGAGGATTCCAGCGAACAAAATGTTCAAGACGTTAGAAACGTCAGAGAAAGCGTGGGCACCGACGGTCAGTGTTCGTATCGATCAGTTCATAACCCAGCTTAGCGAACCGGCGACTGAATCGGTATTAACCGGTATTCGAATTGAGGGTGATCCAGAGAAGGGAAGCTCGAAGTCGTCCTTAGCCAAGACAAAACCAATTACTAACTTGCAATATACCGGGCTAGCACTTTTTAAGAAAGATAAATTGGTTGATTGGCTAAACGAGGATGAGAGCAAAGGGTATAACTATATCATTGGAAATGTAAAAAGCACGATGGGACATTTGAAATGTCCCAAAGGCGGAACGATAACAGTAGAAATTATTCGTGCTAATTCCAAGATCAAAGGGGTGGTGAAAAACGGGAAGCCTGAAATCAATATTCATGTCATGTTAGAAGAAAATATCAGTGAAGTTCAGTGTGATATTAACATGTTGGACCCGGATACGATCCAAGAACTTGAGAAAATTGCGGCCAGTTCCCTAAAAAAAGTTATGTATGCCTCGATTAACAAAGCAAAGGAAAATAAAACAGATATTTTCGGTTTCGGTGAGGCTATAGAAGATACGTCTCCCAAGATGTGGAAAAAGCTTGAATCAAATTGGCAAGATGAATTCGTCAAGCTGCAAGTAAATATCATCACAGACTTACACATCCGCCGCTTAGGTACAACGAATAACTCCATCATTATGCGCCAAAAGGAGGAGTGATGATATGTGGATTATCATTTCTATTTTGATGATTGCTACTTTCACTGGGCTGCTCGAACTCCCACAACTACTGCGTAAACAGTTACATGCGGAAAGCTGGGTGTTTTCTTCGCTTTTATTCACAGGCACTGTGCTTTCCATTCTGCATTTTGAGAGAGTGAAGCTTCCGAATCCGCTGGATTGGATTACGTATGTCTATCAACCGGTAAGTCAATTTGTCTTTGGCATTCTAAAATAGAGGTGAGGCAATGATTGAGAAGGGTAGGATAGGTGTTCATCAGTTTACGATATTGACTATTCTATTTACGATTGGCAGCGCTATCCTCATCGCTCCTTCCGGACTTGCCTATGATGCCAAACAGGATGCCTGGATTGCTGCCATTCTAGGACTCTTAGTCGGCCTGCTGCTCGTTGTCTTATACCTTGCTCTTGGACAACGTTTTCCTCAGAAAACACTGGTTGGATACTGCGAGGAGTTAATGGGAAAATGGGTTGGAAAAGCCATCGGCTTGCTTTATTTCTGCTTTTTCTTCATACTAGCCGCGTTGGTACTTCGCAACTTAGGCGATTTTATTTCAACCCAAGTCCTTGTGGATACACCATTACAATTTACGCATATTTTCTTTTTAGCGATCGTCATATTGGGTATTCGAAATGGGTTAGAAACCTTTACACGCACATCGGAAATATTCCTGCCATGGGTGCTGTTCTTTTTTTTCCTCATGTTCGTCCTGCTTCCAACGCAAATGGAAACAACTAATATCCTGCCAGTACTCGGGTATGGTTTCAAATCTATTGTACGTGCTTCCGTCCCCCTCATTGGAACCCCTTATTTGGAACTTGTCATCTTTTTAACGATTCTGCCTTTCGTAAATCAAACCAAAAAATTGGGAAAGGCGTTTCTAACAGGGGTTTCCATTGGTGGCTGTTTGATTGTTATCATCTCTCTTTTATCTATACTTGTGTTAGGGGATGATTTAACAGCGGTACAAATGTATCCTAGTTTCTCCTTAGCCAGAAGAATATCTATTGGGAGCTTCCTTGAACGTCTTGAGGTTGTAATGGCGGGGATTTGGTTCATCACCATTTACTTTAAGCTAACGCTATGTCTGTATGCGTCTGCCGTGACTTTGGGTGATGTTTTTAAATTGAGTGAAATCCGGCAGCTATATATTCCTTTGGGAATGAGCTTAGTTGTACTTTCGGTCATCGCATACCCGAATTCTGCATATTTCATTCAGTTTGCCTCTAAAATATGGGTCTTTTACTCGGGAACGTTCGGGTTCATCATCCCTTTATTGCTCTTAGGTCTAGCTATTTTTCGAAAAAAAACCGGCAGCCATTGAAATAAAAAAGCAGCGGAATCCGCTGCTTTTGTCGTACTTATTAGCCTTTGTATTTCTGGAAAAAAGCTTTAAACATTTCGGGCGTATTACCACCAGCCGCGCCAGTTTCAGGAACACCGCCAACGATGCGATCAACTTCTTTGCCATCTTTGTAGTAAATGAGAGTCGGCGTGGAGTCAACTTTGTACTTCTCCCAACCTTCTTTGAATTCTTCCAAATTGAATTGCTTGACATCAATACCGAGCTCTTTTTCAATAGGAACAAGTACAGGAGTCGTAATTTTACAGTGCGGGCAAGTGGATGCGTAATAGTATTGGAAAAAAGTTTCTTTGTTTTTCAGCCTTTGATCGAGATCTTTAGGCAGAATTAGGTTCTGGTAGTTCGGATCGTTTAATTGTTTCACAGTTTCCGGATTCAGCTTGGATGCCGCAACACCGTAAGGATTACCGGCATTGGCTTGATCCGATGATTTGGTAGACTGCTGATTAACGAAATATAAACCCCCGAATAAAATAACGACAATGCCTAGATAAATAAGCAGCTTCTTCATTTCATGCACCTCATCTTGTGTTATATACTAACTACTAATTTCGATAAAAAGTATAGCATATCCTGTTCATATTTTGAAAATAATTGGCTGTTTCGTGACAGTTCAGCTATAATAGCGGAGATAAAAGAGGAAAGAGAAGATGTCAGATGACCAAACAACTACCTCCCTTATTTAGGGATAAAATGATTGATTTATTAGGGGAAGAGGAATTTGAGCTCTTTCTGGCCTCTTACGACCAGCCGAGATCTTTTGGTTTGAGGGTGAATACAGGTAAAATCACGAAAGCGGATTTTTTGGATAAAAGTCCGTTTGCGTTGGAACCCGTGCCGTGGGCGTCGGAAGGATTTTACTATGAAGAAGGAGAACGTCCTGGTAAGCATCCGTATTATCATGCAGGACTTTATTATATTCAAGAACCAAGCGCTATGGCGCCAGTGGAGCTGCTTCAGGTGCAGCCTGGCGAAAAAGTGCTCGATTTGTGCGCAGCTCCGGGCGGGAAGTCTACTCAAATTGCAGCCAAACTGCAGGGTGAAGGAGTTCTTGTTGTGAATGACAATCATTCGGACCGGGTGAAGGCGCTCGTTAAAAATTTAGAGCTTTTTGGCGTTCGAAATGCCGTCGTTTTGAATGAACGGCCAGAGCGGATGCTGAATGTGTTTCAGGGTTATTTCGATAAAATATTAATTGATGCTCCTTGTTCGGGCGAAGGGATGTTCCGCAAGGAAGAAGATATGATGCAGCAATGGGAGCGTCATACGGTACAGGAATTTGCCGTCATGCAGAGGGAATTACTTGGACAAGCGGCGCAAATGTTAGCCCCAGGCGGAACAATTGTGTATTCCACTTGCACGTTTTCGCCGGAGGAGAACGAGGCGCAGATCGCGGGGTTTTTGAACAAAAATCCAGCGTTTGAAGTGGTATCGGTTGACCGTTTCGACCATGGACAGCCCGATTGGCTGCGTGAACCTTGGTGTGAGGAGCATTATTCGGATCGTGCTCGCGAGGCGGTCGCTGGGACTGCGCGGCTTTGGCCCCATCGTTTGCGTGGTGAGGGGCATTATGTCGCTGTGCTGCGGAGTGTTGCGGGTGATAGTGTTCATGAGAGTGTGAGGGCGGATGCCGACCGTGTGTCGGCATCGAGAGCGGGGCGCAGCGGACGTGAAACGCTGCGTGGGAAGAGCCGCGCGGGGACTGAGTCCCGCGTGAGCTTGGAGCCGCTTCAGGCGTTCGAAGACGAGCTGCTGCGCAGCGAGCCTTTCGCCGCTTTGCGGCTCGTCTGTTACGGCGAGCACGCGTACGCGTCGCCGGCGGATTTGCCTGAGCTGCACGGACTGAAAGTCGTGCGGCCTGGTTGGTACATCGGCGCGCTGCACCGCGGCCGATTTGAGCCGTCCCATGCGTTTGCCATGGGACTGCGCATGCGCGAAGCCAAGCGAGCGCTGAGCTTGGCTTCGAGCGACGAGCGAGCCCTTCGGTACCTGAAGGGCGAGACGCTCGAAGTCGCGGAGAGCGAGATTATCCGCGACCCGGAAGTGACCAAGGCAGCCAAAGGCTACTGCCTTGTCTGCATTGACGAGCATCCCGTCGGCTGGGGCAAATGGCTGGACGGGATGCTGAAAAACGAATACCCGCCCGGCTGGAGGTGGACCTAAGCGGTCATGAAACAAACACAACGGCTCGATAAAATACTCGCCCACGTGGGCATCGGCTCGCGCTCTGAACTCAAACGCCTAGCGAAAGAAGGCGCTATTTATGTGAACGGCGCGAAGGTCAAAGACAGCGGGATGCAGGTCAATCCCGATAAAGACATCATTCAGGTAAACGGCGAAACAGTGCGTTACAGGGAGTTCGTTTACCTGATGATGAATAAACCGCAGGGCGTGGTTTCTGCTACTGAGGACAATCGTGATCGTACCGTGGTGGATCTCTTGGATGCAGCCTATGCGCCATTCGAAGTTTTCCCGGTAGGTCGGTTAGATAAGGATACCGAAGGTTTTCTTTTGCTTACCAATGATGGAAAGCTTGCGCACAACCTGCTCTCTCCTCGTAAGCACGTTCCTAAGACTTATTTTGCTAGGGTTGAGTGGGAGGTTACCGAGAAGGATATTGAGGCATTTTCGCAAGGAGTGACCTTGGATGATGGGTACGAGACGCTCCCGGGTATCTTGAAAATTCTAAGTGTCGGTAACGAAGCTGATGGAGTGCTTTCCGAGATTGAGTTAACAATCATGGAAGGGAAGTTTCACCAGGTGAAACGAATGTTTCAAGCTGTAGGTAAGAAAGTTGCCTACCTGAAACGCATATCCATGGGCCCGCTACCCTTGGATCCAAGTCTAGCATTAGGTCAAGTAAGAGAGTTGATGGATGAGGAGCTTACAGCTCTCAGAAATGCCCACGATTTTCAAAATTAGAGATTTACAAAAATACTAGTATATGGTATTTTTGGTGTAATACAAATGTTTTGTGCGGAAGAACCGCCCATGTCATCGTTGAGTTTTGTGCATCGCGATGGCAGGGTGGTTTTTTATGTTGTTTTTAAGGGATTTAATACCAAACATGTTTGCTGTTAGCAATGAAAGAGGGGTTAATTATGAAAAAAAGATTATCTGTATTTTGTATTACAGTGTTATGTGTAGTATCCATAGGCTACGATGTCATGGATTCCTCCGCGCAGAGTCCAACTCGTTTCAAAGACATATTCCAGCATTGGGCGGAATCGTCGATTCATGCTGCCGTTCAAAAGAAGTACGTTGACGGTTACGAAGATGATACTTTTAAACCGGATGCCCCAATTAGCCGCGCTGAATTTATCAAAATGGTAGCGTTGGCAACAGGTGAGAAGGTCAACAAAGTCGATGGGGATGGGTGGTTTCAGCCCTATGTAGATCGTTTGAAGGCGCAGGAAATAATCCCTGCTGAGTTTCCAGAACGGTATAACGAACCGCTGCAAAGATATGAGATGTCTATTTTGAGCGTGCGAAGTGTTGATAAGACTTTGAAAGGATCGATGGTTGACTCTACGAGAATGGGGTTAATTCATGGCGTAAGCAGGACCGATCTGGATGTGTACGGGACTAGTACGCGTGCTCAGGCGATTACGATTATTGAGCGGATTCTTGCTGCCAAGAGTGGGGAGAAGCTGCAGGTTGATAAGTATGCGGCGAGCGCCGCTGAGATTGCTGCAACTGGGAGCAATGTGGGGACTATGTTGGGGTTGAAGGCGAAGGAAGTAGGGACGGAGTGGCCATATGGCACTGGTGTGAAAGTGAAGTTGAACCAATTAATCATTGCTGATCCGTCGGATCCTGATGATCCGTATATGAATTTGATTAAGATGAGCACTTTTGATAACGAGTTAGTTAAGTCGGAAAATGTTGTTGTTCTTGCTAACTTTACAATTAATGCAGATGAATCATCTGTTGGGAAGAATGCTGATTTTCATTCATATCAAATTCTGACGCTTTTGGATAAATCAGATGAGTTACTATTAGCAGATCAAGTGTTGCAACGTTGGATTCACTTTAATATCCCTCAAGTCCAAACAGGATTTGTTGCTTACACAGGAAAAAAAAGTTATCTAATTAAAACTATAGAATTTAATATACTAGGTAAACAAATTATTGTAGGGGCAAAATAATGGAGGTGGTTTAATCTGCCGCGCTATCTCATAAAGATCATTCTTTTTTTAATTTTGTTTGATGCAGTATTACCTTTTATTGCATCAGAAGTCACATATGGTGCAAGCATTAAAAAGCTTTACTATGATTACGAAGTAGGTACATTTAAAGAATCTATTGTTGATATACAATTTTCTACATCACCAACTAAGAGTTTTACTAAAGACATAAGTTCGGTTGTCTCTGGTACTATTAGTAACGTAACATTAAACAATAATGGCACAGATAATCCCACAACAGTCTCTCTTCTCGGAAACTCTATTATAGTTAATAACCTAGGTGGTACTAAAAAGACTGTATATGGAAAATCTGAAACATATCCAATGCATCAGTTATACCGTCAACCTGCTGGTCAAATTTGGGAACATAAAGGAACCAAAACAATTGCAATCGAATTTGATGGTAGCTCGGGAAATCCTAAATCACCTTATCCTGGATATATTCCCTTAACAGGAAGAAAACGATATACTAACATTTTATTTGATTACTCTCTCGTCAATTCGCATGGTCCAGACTTGCGATATTCTTTCAATTCACCGACGTATAATAATGATGGTCAAACTGGTGGTACAGGTCATCATACCAGTGGTGATAAGGTAAAAGACTACAGTAAGGAAGGTTTCGCAGTAACAACAGCTTACGACGTTAATCGTCCCAATTATTGGTTTGAATCTGAAAGTGATGCAACTATCACTAACACAGGAGCAATTATTTCAGACGGGGATAAGCTTGCACAAAATTCCATTGAAATCTATGATGCCCAGAAATATAAATCCTCTTATGGCGCTACTCCTTTGTCAGTTGGTCAAGGAACACTAGCAGGTCAAGGTATGATTCGTACAATGATGTTGCTTGATGATTCTGTTCCGGAAGAGCAAATAGAAGAATACCCAGATTCCGACGGCTCAGGAGGCCTATCCCGTAACTACCACATGTACGCCATAGGCCTATGGAAAGGTGATACCTACAAATACCAAACCTACATCGAAGTCACCTACACCCCACCCAACAAACCCGATCTAGCGGCAATGTCGATCGATGCCGGCAGCTGCGTCCTCTCAGGTTCAAGCACGAACCTCACCATCAAGTTCGAAAACGCTGGTGTTGCCGTCCCTAGTGGCAGCTCGTTCAAAGTAACTGTAGCTGCCGACGGCGCAGTTTTCAAGACCTATACCTACACGGCGGGACTTCCGCCAGGAGAGACTAAAACCGAGATAGTCCCCTATACCTTCAACAGTATAAAAAGCATTACACTAACCGTAGATTCCAATGATGATATCTCAGAAACTTCCTCCACGAATAATGTGCTTTCTCAAATTATTACCCCACAAGCTAGCTGTGCGCCTACAGGCGGTAGCTATTCCGGAAAAACCTCGGCAGACAAACCTACGATGCCATGGAAAGATTCCAACATGATCAAGGCGGACTGGACAATCCCATCCAGTTGTACGCCAGTTAGAGGGCGTTTTATTTTATCTCAAGCAACTGGAGAATATGTTCAATATGGTTGGAGTGCACTGAGCAGTACTTCAGTGGATGATATGTCTATTTTTGCTTACGGAATGATGGGTTTCATTGGTTATCCTGGCAACATGCAAAGTGGACAAGTAGATATTTCTTACAAACTTGAGGATAGTTGTGGAGGAACTTCTTATTTTTATGAGGGAAAGTTTACACTAGGTCCCAAGCCTCCAAATAGACCGCCACAGTTCGAAATCGGATGGTTTCCGAATAACGATTATTACACTCGCACATCCCTATCAGATGCGGTAGTCGGGGATAAGTTAAATGTACGCTTGCTGCCTGAAATTGCGCCTAACCATTATGACCCAGATGATGATTTTGTTACTTTTGAATGGTTGTTTGCGAATAGCTCAAGTAATTGGATCAAAAGCTTTCCTTCCTTAGGTTACTTAAAAGGAGAGGACAAACTGACATGGCTAACGGCATCAACAGCCGGAGATCATACAATTTCGGCAAAAATGTGCGATGACAAAGGAGCCTGTACGCAGAAGGAAGCAACAATAACAATCATGCGTCCTGAGCCAGTTCCTTGCATAAATGTTCCAAATCGGGTCGTGCAAAATCGCCCTCTTCCCCTCAGTGCTATCAATGGAGCTTGCAGCCGACCAGCTAAGAACAGGACAATTTCGGAATACTTTTGGACGAATAACCTGCCTGTATACCCCAATATTGGTTTGGAGACTGTCACTCTCGAGGTCAAAGATAACTATGGCATACGAAGTTTACCAGAAAATAAAGCAATCAAAAGTATCAATGTTGTCGAGGATAAACCTCCTGTAGCCGTAATTAATCTTCCGCTATTTGCGGTTCGTGGAAACATTCCATTTCGAGATCTTTCATTTAGTCCCGATGGTGATGTCATTGTTGAAACTACGATTAACTATGTCTACGACAGTAATAATGATGGAAACTTTAATGATCACATGCCATTTAATCTACCTATTACAGTAAGTGGAACGGCACAGTTACCTGCTGCGAAGGTGGGTAAATATAAGCTAACGGTTAAAACTAAGGAAGATTGGGGGTTAACAGACACGAAATCCTTCGTGATCGATATCAAAAATGACTCCCCTGAGGTCGCATTCACGGTAACTAGTGCAAATCCCGAACCTCCTTTGTTTCAAACAGTAAATGAGAACGAATTGCTAATGGCATTTGGGGATCAATGGGAAGGTTCAACGCTTACCAACACAAGTTTACATAAAACAAAGGATATTGGTTTCACGTACAACCCTATTACGAAAGGATTTACTTCACATTTTGGAAAGTCGCCATATAAGGCTCCAGCTAGTAGTTTAATTTTTACTAACACTGTAACGACCGTTGGACTTGACGTGGGAAGCAGCTTTAGCATTCCACCTTTATATGATACTCAATATTTAGGCAATAAAAGCGGTGTAGCAGTTCGCGGTGCTATCCCCTACACGGTGCAAAATGTTGATTGGCAAGGTATCCCACACGGCCAACCTACGACTACCCAACTCAGTGGTGTTGACCCGCCGACAGCAAGCAATACGGGCAATTATTTAACATATGACGCCAAAGGAGGCAGCTATAGTTTATCTTGCAAATATTATTACGAAAATTACTCAGGTGATAATGATATCTATCATTGGTGGTGTGACTATACGAGGAAAAATGCATCAGGTCAAACTTCCTGGGTTAAAAGCTTAGAGAGTATTAGCTCTTCGGTTGCTGGTTTAATTGCTCTTCCGACACAACCTAATCATATTGGCAATGCAAACAACATGGAGATTAATGATGATGGTACGAAAATAAAAATACCTTACGTACTTTTTAATCCTAGTTACTGTTCTTCCTGCAGTAGCAGTGATCCTTCACGATGGTATGATGTGGAAACAGGTCTTGAAGTATCTTCTGCAACCATTACAAGGCCAGACACAGGAGATGGAGCAATATACGAGGATTCGGAGGCAGCCGTTTATGTTCATCAAGATTATACGAGTACCTATAGTAACTATAGCAATTCAAGTAGAGGCAGCAAATCAGCTTACAAAGGGATTTACACCAATTATCTAATTTCGTATAACAAACAAACGGGTGTTACGAAGCGATTAGATATAAGTTCCGTCAACCGAGACGATAGCAGCCAAATTCAAGATGGAAGTGTAATTAGAGGAGACGGGTGGGATCGTGCAACAAGCTCGTTCGTGCAAGTAAAATGGGATGTTTCTGAGGATGGATATGTTTATATTGTTGATGGATTTAATAAGATAACAGTCGTCGATAAATTTGCCACTAAAGTTGCGGAATACACGACAGCGAATTTACGCCCAAAGAACTACTCAGGCAATGAACAGTATTTGTATGAAAATAGACAGTACACAATATCATCATCAGGATTTGGGGCTGACGGTGAATATTATCTACAGCTCCAGGAACGATACCACAAGCTCAGAAGGTATAATTTTGTATGGGAATCTTGTAGCCCCTGCAGTGTTGGCAGTTATGTCTCAAATTATGACGAAGATTCATCCGGTTCGTTCAATAAGTACTATTTCTACACGATAAAAGGTGCTGTTGCCAGTCCAAAAATGTATGCATCCTCTGAGGTAGGCCAAATTTTAAAGAAAGACACAAATATATCCGATGCGGACTATTCCTTTGACTTTAAACAAACGAATTTGAATTATAGCTTGAATTCACCGTCTGGTTTTATTTTCAGAGCGCAGAACAATAGGAACATGTATAGGCTGGAATTGACTTCAAATTGGATTACTCTCAGCAAAATTGTCAACGGGGATCGTACTGTGCTGAGAACCAGCCCCATTCGTTTAAACACGACAGATTTTTCAAACCTTAAAGTATCAGTTCGAGGGTCAAAAATGAAGGTAAGATTAGGTCAGCTTCCCATTTTTGAAGTATCGGACTCTACGTTCACTTCTGGGACCTATGGAGCATTCATAGGTGGATATGGTTCTCATTTACGTAACGTTTATGTGAAGATCCCCATCGTAGATAACACAACAATAAGCGATATAGGAATAGCTGGGGAAGAGCTCATCTACGGGACAACTTATGATGACCCAGAAAACGATCCACATCTAATTGCTAAAGACAAATGGAAATATGAGCACACGAATGCGGAGAAGTTTTTGGATGCAGGCGATGGAAGAAGTGGCTTGTCAGGCTATCATGGTCAAACATTAGCAGGCGCCCCAACGAAAATACTCGACAAAGTTGGTCTGTACAAACTTTCGTATATTGGCGCTGATGATCCTGCTCCACTTGGCTATACGTATCCAAACGTCGCTTTTGCCGACTACATATCTGAGTCGGATCCTTATTCGAGAAATGTTTTGATGCATCGCAAACCAATTAGTCGGATAACTTGCAGCCAAGATTTGTATTATAAGGTGACCTGCGATGACTCACAAAGCTATGATCCGGATCGATGGTTAAGTTCTGTTAATTACTCTACAGAGTCTACAGGAATTAACTATGCCTTAACGAAAGGCATCCTTGATCGCAGGTATGAATATATCCTTCCTGACGGAACTACGGTGCCAGGACTGATTGATCGGGTCAAAGAAATCGGACTATATACGTTCAGGGTGGCTGTAAAAGATGAGTACAACGCTTGGTCAGACTGGACAGAAGCGTATATCTGGTTAGATGCTCCGCCTGCCAATCATGCACCTTTTGTAGATATAACGAACCCTGTGAGTGCTGATTTTAATAACCCTTCTGGGGCAGCATCATCAAATCCGATGCTTACTTGGAATGCTGTTGATTTTGATGCGGATAGTTACATTGTAAAATCTGAAATCGACGTTCAATATTACTATTACGATTATTACAGTAATCCGCAATATCGATGGATAAATCAGTTTAATCCTGCTCGATCTCTGAGTAGTAACCTAAGAAGTGACGGTATGAGTGTTGGCTTAAATTACGTAGTTCCGATGACGTTACAGGACAATAGAGTTTATAAGGCGAGAATACGTGTACAGGATGAAAAAGGGGCGTGGTCGGAATGGTCGGAGAAATATTTCAGCAAGGGATACCCGCCATCAGCTGTGTTGACTTTCCCCAATGGAACACAATCTGTGCCTACTCCGATAATAAGTGGATGGCTCATGCCTTCTTGGAATCAATCGGACCCTGATGTTCCAACCCAATATAAAAACTTCCAGTACAGAATCCTTGATGAAAATGGTACTCAAGTTACATACAATTATTATGGGCTTACGAATCAAGCAATTCGAGTAGGCAATTATGCTCATTCGTGTAGCTTTAATAGTGATTCAGGGGCATGGCGCAGTTGCAAGTACGATACAACGAGTAATTCTTGGACGGTCCATCCGTCCGAACAATTCGACTTGTCGGTTCTTAATGGCATAGTAGGCCCCTTTCAAGTTCAAGTTCGTGTAAATGACGGGAGGTATTGGTCCGAGTGGTCCAACTCCGGATGGTTCACCTTGAACAGACCTCCATCTGTGACTATGAAAATGCCTAATGGGACGCAAGCTGTGCCTACGATATACTCTGATCCTCGTCCTACTTTCCAATGGACGCAGACGGACCTAGATCCCGGAACAACTTTCACCTATTTTCAGGTTCAAGTAACGAATGAGGCTAATGATGTGATGGTACTAGATTCTGGGCAATTTCACCAAGGTTCGGTTTTGAACGTGGGAAATTGGCAAGCCAGTCGCGATCTACCTTCAGGGCAGAAACTACGCGTCAGAGCAAGAGTATTTGATGGCATTGTTTGGTCTGAATATTCAGCGCAAACATGGTTCTATATCAATCAGTCACCTGTTGCTGAGTTCGACTGGACTCCTAAGCCAGTTTGGGAAGGCGATGTGGTTCAAAGCATCAATTGTTCCTTTGATCCTGATGGCGACACACTAAGCTATACATGGAAATTGGAGCAGCCCAGTGGTACGGAGGTTATTTTTTCCTCGCAAAATATTAGCCATAAGTTCCTAACTCCTGGTGTTTATAAAGTGACACTTACTGTGTCAGATGGGCTGCTTTCGAATTCGGTTGTCAAAATGATTGCTGCAACACCGTTGACGATTCACTCGAACGTTACTTATACGAATAATTGGCTGCTTTTACATGAGAAAAGCGGTCACCAAACAGCCGCTGCGCCGAAGGATTTTTACTCGGGTGAAATATTCGTTGTATCAAGTAAGAGCTCGCCGGCACCTGTTGACGAAGTTACTGCATGGATAGATACATCGGGATTGGACGGTAAACTGCTCTATGTATCAGAGGATTTAACTCCGGCAGAAGGAGATGTGACAACTTTTTTTGGGGAAATTTTTGATACTAAATTCCAGTCATTTTCGGAGGGGTTGCCTGAAGGAGCGCAGACGATTCATTTTCGAATTCGTTATCGTAATGGCGTAATAAAAACAGAGGATATTCACGTGAATATTATCGGCAATGTTAATAAATCAGTTGGTGTTCATAGGGTTCAATAATTTCAAAGCAGTTATCTTCGGGTAGCTGCTTTTTGAATGAAACGGTGAATCCCAAGCTATCCTATGATACAATTAATCGATAAAAAAGCTATGCCTAAGGGAGCGAGAAAACCTTGAACTATCGTTTAATTGCGTTGGATGTTGATGGAACACTGTTGAATGATGATCATGAATTAACCGAGCAAACGATTGAGACGATTCAGGAAGTACATGATCAAGGTGCACATATCGTATTGTGTACAGGAAGGGCTCCTGACAGCACACTGCCTATCCTGCAGCAGCTTGGATTAGAAGGAACGATGATTACGCATAATGGAGCGGCAACCGTTCACGCAGATGAACGTGGGAAATCATTAATCAATGAGTTTTCTTTTACGCTGCCAGAAATTGCCCCTATGTTGGATTACGTGAGAAGAGAGGGCATTCATTTTGATGTCTGCACGTCTTTTAACATGTATATCGAACGAATTAGCGAATACGAGAAAGAAATGTACACGAAGTTTCTGGTTAATCCCAAACTCGTAACGGATGTATCCGAGCTAGGATTACCGATTGTGAAATTTACACTGTTTAGTAAAGCAGAGGTCCTAGATCGTGTTCAACAAGAATGGGATGAACAGCAACTATATGGTCAATTGCGGATGATTCGCAGTGGCGATTTGTTCATTGATGTGATGAGCGCTAAGGCGAATAAAGGGAATGCGTTGAAAGCTCTGGCCGCATCATTAGAGATCGATTCGAGCGAAATTCTAGCCATTGGCAATTACTATAACGATTTAGAGATGATGGCATTTGCCGGACTCGGTATTGCTGTAGAAAATTCGCCAGACGGGGTGAAGGAAGCCGCGGATGCAGTAACCGCATCAAATAACGATGAAGGTGTGCATAAAGCCCTAGTAAATTATTGTTTATAAGTTAAATTTCCTATAAAATCCTCGATTTTTGGGGATTTTTGTCGTTTCAGGGGTTCTTCGTACTACTAGGCTATGGTAGAATGAGGGAAATAAACTAAACGGCGGTGGTGTAAATAATGGGAGAAGAGCAGAAAACATTTAGTAGAAAGAAAAAAATAGTAGGGGCTATTGCAAGTACGGCGATGATCGCTGTGCCATTTTTGACTGTGCCTGTTGCGGCGAATGTGGAAACGGAAATTCCAATGTTTAACCATGATGATAGGCTACAAACGATAGTTATTCCAGAAGGCGGGAAGAAATATATTAATTTGCACACACTCTACTATATGGGTAGGGAGTTCCAAGTTAATAATACTTCCACGTTGGCGACAATAGACCAAAGCTTATTGCGTTATGGTATTTTAGAAATAAATGCGAACCCCCTAGCAGCAAATTCTCCGACCGGACTCGCCACCTTTACGGTAACTGTAACCCCTTTTGAGAGTGAGGCAACGATTAACGACACATTTAATGTCATCATCGTTCCAAGCGTTGGAAGCGGGGCTAGCTCAAATTTTAATATTAAAAATGTTGTTTCCGTGCTACAGAATTTCTCTTCTCAGTACTCGGAAAAGTCAAAGATTGAAGAGCTGATGGGCCATATCGATCTTGCATCACCGACCATCAAGAAAGAGAATCCCTATAGTCAACCAGGGAATTTAGTTCCCATCCCGAAAATAGATGTGACGCCGTTCGAGGCTTTTTCTGGTATCGATGTTGATATTAACTCATATGGTGAAAGCCCGCTATCTTTTGATATTAATCAATTTTTTGAGGATCCTACCAATGAGTCGAATGAACTCAATGAACCTAATGAGCATTCATTATTGAATGTTGTTTTCCCAACTTCAGGGAACGAGTATATTCGAGTCAATAATACGGAGTATGGGCAATCGCTGACTCCACTTCAATCAACGAATGGGCCCGTTTATCTCCCCGTAGTCGTTTTTGACAATGAGGGTGGTGTCGTTTCAGGGACAGTTCCCATTATTGTACAAAATTCTGAACAATTTGACTTAGAGGAACGCGCATCTATTACCCTGGATATGCATAATTACTTCAATCACCTGGATGGAAGTTCCTACATTGATATGGAAATCATAAATACTGGAGAAGTTTTTGAAAATATACCCGTCATTAATGGAACGGATGTTACATTAAAGGCTATTAATGGTGTTTATAAATTTAAGCATATGAAAACAGATAACGAGCAAGAATCCGTCGTGTTTACCGTTAAAGAGAATTACGATCTCTATGAAAACCAATTATCTAAGAGTTACTTGTACGAAAACAGTACGGTAGAATTTGACTTGAATCAAATGTTTCCGCAAGAGGCAGATGCTTCTGTTCAGTATTCCGTGTACCATGAGAATCCTTCGGTCACTTCCGTTACCTATTATGGAATTTTACCTGGAAGCAAGTTGTATTTTACGGCGGGAGATCATGCTGCTGATAATGTTTCAAATGAAGAAGAACAAGAACCTAACAATTTCACGATCATTGCCAAGGATGTAGTAAATCATCATACCTATGTAGACAGAATAAATATTGCTCCGCGAAATCGAGATGACTCTCATTATACTATACGTCCGGACAAATTATTTGATTGGCAGAATGAAGGTGACGATGTGACCGTTTCATCAACAAATCCTGAATTGAATTTTATCATTCAACATGGAAGCGGCGCCGTATATGTTCAAGCAAACAATCCTCCAGCAAATGCAAGCACAACTGTTATCCTTACCTTAGATAATGATAAAGTTGTGTATAAAATCCCTTATACAACGTATGGACCTGCCTAATTGATTATGAAAACAGTCACCGAACTTTTAAAACAAAAGAACTACAAAGAAGCGGAACTCGCAGCCAAAGAGCACATTCGTGCAAATTCTCTAGAAGCGCAAAATTGGGTGTTTTTAGGGGAAGCCTTAATGCATCAGGGCTATGGAAGTGCAGCCACGAAGGCGTTCTATCGTGCATGGTTACTCGATCCTGAAGCGACTTGGGTGGTGCCGGTATTAGATCTACTAAAAGAAATCCCTGCTGGTGATGAGAGGGTAGATATTGAGGGGCTTCTCCATGCAAGAAGGGTAACCGTGTCTGCTGGAATAATAACCTACAACATGGAAAGCACGATTGAGCGTTGTTTGGATTCACTGCAAGGCGCTGTTGATGAGATTATTCTTATCGATTGCTCTACGGACAGGACTGCTGAAATGGCTTCGCATTATCCAAATGTTACGATTGTTCCCTTTGTTTGGGTAGATGATTTTGCCGCTGCGAGAAATGAAGGCCTTCGGCACATGAACTCGGATTGGGTATTTTGGATAGATGCGGATGAGTATTTGGTCAAAGAAGATGTGGACGCTGTACGTGAAGCAGCTGGTCTTTATCACGACACGGCAATCCCTTCCATATTATGCTTATGGCAAATTAACTCCATCCAAAATCACGTAAACCATAATTTTTCACAGGCTCGCTTATTCCCTTTAGGAAAAGGACTTAAGTACTGGGGACGGGTTCATGAACAAGTGAGCACACAATCTGGTGTTTATAATCCCGAAGCACATCGCTTTAAGGTGAAAATAAGAGTGCTGCATGATGGATATGAACCAACGGTCATGAAGAGCAAGCAGAAAATTGAACGAAATCTGAAATTACTGCATCTTATGGTCCAGGAAGAACCTGATAATCCCGCGGCGTGGTTTTATCTAGGACGGGATCTGCTCGGAGCAGGCAAAGAGCAGGAAGCCATTGAGGCGCTTCATGAAGCAGAACGCAGAGCATTGTCTCAACCTCTTTTTGGCAGGCTGCTTGACGTATATAAATATTTGATGGAAATAAGTTATCATCGCAAGGATTGGGAGCATGCTCTGATGTACAGTACGAAGGCATTAGACCATCAATCAGACTTCCCGGATGCCCATTACATGATAGCTCAAGTCCGTATGAAGCAGGCTGATCAGCTCTATACAGAAGCGGAAGCAGGCCTCAGAAGAGCGAGAGAAGCTTTCCACTCTTTCCGCAGTATAGTTTCTCCGGAACACGAAATAGGGGAATGGAAGGTGGATCTTGCCCTTGCAGAAATTGCGCAAAGAGCAGGAAAACCCTCAGTTGCCAAGGAGATGTATAAGCGTACACTGAAGCAGCATCCAAGGACGACTGGACTAATAAGCAAAAAGCTCGCAGCCATTGAAGCCGAACGGCAACGTTTAAATCAACAAAGCGAATAAAAAAAGACTGTTCCCCATCAAGTTGATGAAGGAACAGTCTTTTTGGTTAATTATAGATTAAAGAACAAATGCGCTAGTTATGATAACTAACAAGATGAAAAGCACTAAGATTGCACCTACGTTATTGTATCCAGCAGACATGTCAGAATCCCTCCCTCTTGACTCTATAGGATAGCATATGATGTGAAGGACAAAAGTGTATAGACGTTTACCCTGTATACTCATATTTTGGACGATATTGGGACAATCTACAGAAGAATTATTAGATCTGTAGAGGAGGCGAAGAAAGTCGTGGCCGATATGATGCTTAGACCCGACCTGAAAACAGCAGGCGGAGAAGTCTGCGATATTATGTACAATGGGGAGTTTGTCGGTACGTTAACGCTAGTCTACAGGGAATCGGATCGACTTAAAGGCTCGATTCATCTGGAGCAGCAGTCCATTGCGCAAGAGGACAAAGAGAGTGTGTATGCATTTGTCCAGTCGTACATTCAGAGTGTGATTGATGCACTAGCTATTGAGGAGTGCGAAGTCGTAGCCAACTATAGTGATTATGATTTTGTGATCGCGACCGATCATGCCATTGGGCCAGTGATTGAGGAAGAGGATGACAGCTCGAATAATTACTATTTGGATGACGATGATGCGGATTATGAATGGGTCAACGATGATGAAATTAGGTTTGATGATATCGAGGGAACGAACGGACCCGAAAGTTTGTATATGATTGAGCAGCGCAGGCAGCAACTGGGGTACGAGCTTGTCATTGTTGGAGAGTATAGAAATCTTGTGGAATACCATGTATATGATAAAGAATCGGAACTGGTTGCTGAAGTCATCACGCATATGTACGGTTCAGAGGTGATCGGGGAAGTCACGTGGAGATTTGATCCTTTTGATGAAGAAATGGACATGGTGACGGAACTGGTTGTAGCCGATTACGATGAAAATGAAACAGATACGTTCATATTCAATATGATCTTTGATGGGGAAGTGATTGATACCGTCGAGCTAACACATATTGATTTATTGGAGCTTGTGGATGACATTAGAGAAGAATCGTTAATTCCACCGAATCCTGAGGATTACACAATTACTTTGGCAAGGGATGACGGGGATACATTGACGTATGAGATATATCAGCAATCGTATGGCGGCCTACCGATCGGGACGGCAACGGTGGATATTAGTTCACGTCAGTTAACTGGCTTCATTGACTTCCGGGAGCCCGGTGATTCGGATGATCGAGAACTTATCGCGGCTTTGTTACTGGATGAGCTAGATAAAGAAAAAGAGTACGAAACCTTCAATGTGTCCATGCTGTATCGGAATAAGTTGATTGACGAAATATGGTTTGAGACCGATCAGCTGCATTGACTGTGGAGAAAAAAGAAAGGCATGAACTCCCATTCTTTTAGGAGATCCATGCCTTTTTTTGCTTCATTAGAATGTGTTGGAAACTGTAATTTGCTCCAAGGATAAACGGCCAGCTGAACGAGCAGGAGTAGCCGCCAAACCAACGCTGATCAACATAACAGGTAAGTAACGAGCTGGAACGTTGAAAGCTTCAACGAATTTAGCCGCGTCGTATCCGCCCATTGGGCAAGTGTCATAGCCCATTGCTTTAGCAGCAATCATAAGCTGCATAGCTGCTAGGGAAGCATTGCGAATCGCTTCATCACGTGCAACTTGCGGGTACTGATAAACATTTTCGATTTGAGCAACAAGGCTGTCTTTCACTTCTTTTGGCATGTGGCCGGCTTCAACAGCTGGACCGAAAACTAGCTCAGCATTTTTGTTAGCTTCGAGATCACCTAGAACGGCGATAACAACGGAGCTTTCTACGATTTGTTTTTGACCATATGCAATTGGAAGTAATTTCTCTTTTTGAGCTTGATCATCAATAACAACCAGTTTCCAGTGCTGAAGATTCCAGGAAGATGGAGCTTGGGAAGTAGAAGTTAAAAGCTGCTCAAGATCAGCCTGCGGCATGGTGTGACCTGCTTGATATTGTTTAACGGAATGACGATCTTCCAAAACTTTAAGAACTGCGGATTGTACTTGTGTGCTCATATAAAATTCCTCCAACAAATGATATTGTAAAATATTGTTGTAATAATAATTAAAAAATGCAAGTTTAAAATAGACATTTTTCTGTAATGTTAAATGTTATAGTTATAGTTGTCAAGGGGTCTTCCGTGATGTCGGAAAATGTTGGATAATGGAAGTTAGAAAGGGGTTGTCCCTCTTGAAAATGACGCAAAAAGAGTTGAGCCACCTTGTATTTCTATCGGAAGTTGTCCTGACAGGCAAGAAAAAAAGCCTAATGGAAGAAACGCTGCAATGCCTGCTCTATATCGTAAAATCATTGGAAGAGGTTGAACTTCCAGATACGGTTGTCAATCAAATTGAAAGCTTGATGGCAATGATTGAATCGGATTTGCGCGATGAAAATGAGCGGATGCAGGAGATCAGGGGCCACTTAGATTGGACGCAAAAGCGGAGGCGAAATCCGCCAGATGTTGATAGATTGTGAGAAATGGTCTCCTCATGATATAATGTAGAGTACTGTTTTTTTTATAATTAAGAGGTGATAGATATGAGCTATGAAATCCCAAGAGATGTGCAAATGTTGGGACGTGACATCACAGAGAACCAATTAAAATATCATCACAAATCCGTTTTGATTTCTAAGGAATTTACGTTTGACAGTGCGCATCATCTGCATTGTTATGAGGGAAAATGTAAAAATCTGCACGGCCACACCTATAAGCTGCAAGTTATTATGCGCGGTAAGGTCGACAGCCGGGGGATCGCAATAGATTTTGGAGATATTAAACGTATTGCAAAAGAACGCGTCATTGATCGTTTGGATCATAAATATTTGAACGATGTGCTGCCACCTATGAATACAACGGCAGAAAACATGGTTGTTTGGATGTATGAGGAAATTCATCAGGCGCTCCTGGATGAAAAACTTTATCCAGCCATTAAGCTGGAAGAAATCCGGCTGTGGGAGACGCCGACCTCCTACGCGGCCATCACTCGCTCGATGATGGAGGAGGAAGAGTAATGCGAGATATCCGCATTCCGATGGTCGAGATCTTCGAGACGGTTGAAGGCGAAGGGACCCGTGCCGGGTTCCCAACGGTCTTCGTCCGTCTTTTTGGTTGCAACCTGCGCTGCACCTGGTGTGACACCAAGTACAGCTACCCACCCGCTGAAGCGGAGAACGTCATGACCATTGCTGAAATTATCAGCAAGGTCACTTCGTTCCGCTCCCGGCATATTTGCCTGACCGGCGGCGAGCCGCTCCTGTACGGCGAGAAGTCGCTCGCGCTCATCGACGCGCTCGCTGAGCTGGAGCAGGTCGACGACCTGCACATAGAGACGAACGGCGCGATCGATCTCGCTATGTTTGTAGAGCGTGTATCCTCACCGAAGGTGCGATACATTATGGACTTTAAGCTCCCTGACTCCGGTGAGATGGAGCAGATGATTGTCAGCAACTTCGGCTTGCTGCGCGAGCAGGATGAGCTGAAGTTCGTTATCGGCAGCGAGCACGATTTCCACACGGCGGTGGACGTGCTTGAGAAGTATCCGACGAAGGCGCTGCCGATGTTCAGCCCGGTGTGGGAGACGATGCCGCCGCACAAACTCGTCCAGCATATGCTGGAAGCGGGACTTTCCAAAGTAAAGCTGAATATGCAGCTGCACAAGATTATCTGGGATCCGGCGATGCGCGGCGTTTAGCCGCGTGTTAGCCGTGGTATCCCTTTTTTCACAACAATTAAATAAAAATGAGGTGTCTTTATGAACATGAGCAACGATAACAAGAAAAGAGCCGTTATTATTTTGAGCGGAGGCCTGGACAGTACCACGTGCATGGGCATTGCCAAAGAGGCGGGATACGACCTGTATCCGATTTCTTTTGACTATGGACAGCGCCATAAGATTGAACTGGAAAATGCGAAGCAAGTCGCGGAGCACTATGGAGTGAGCCAGCGGCACAAAATAATTAAGCTTGATTTCTTTCGTGATTTTGGCGGCAGCGCATTAACGGACGATAGCATTGATGTGCCTAACGTGATGAACGGTGAAGCGGAGGAATCCGAAATTCCAGTGACTTACGTGCCTGGCCGTAATCTGATGTTTCTCTCCATTGCAACGTCATATGCAGAAGTAACTGGCTCAGAGGCGATCTATATCGGCGTGAATGCCCTTGACTACAGCGGATACCCGGATTGCCGTCCGGAATTTATTCATAAAGTGGAAGAAGTGATCGCCCTGGGAACCAAGGTAGGTGTAGAGGGGAAAGGTATCACGATTGAAACGCCTCTCATTGACTGGACGAAAGCGAAGATCATTGAGGAAGGTTTGAAAATCGGAGTTCCCTACGAGCTGACGACTTCTTGCTACAATGGAAAAGCGGAAGCCTGCGGCGTTTGTGACAGCTGCAGATTGCGTTTGAAAGGCTTTGAAGAAGCGGGTTCGAAGGACCCTATTCCGTATCTGTAAGCAGTTCGAAGCTGGATGAAAGGCAGGGTATGTCGTGACCAGAATCATGGTGGTGGATGATGACGCGGACATCAGAGAGCTGATACGCGTATATTTAGTTGGAGAAGGCTTGACGGTATCGCAAGCTAGCAACGGCGTCGAGGCGCTCAACATGCTCGAAACAACCCCGGCGGATCTAGTCGTCATGGATATTATGATGCCCTTGATGGACGGTTGGGAATTATGCCGCGAGCTCAGGGCGCGTTACGACGACTTGCCTCTTCTCATGGTTACGGCCAAAAGCGAGTCCGTACATAAGGTGAAAGGGTTTCAGCTGGGCACGGACGATTACCTCGTGAAGCCCTTTGATCCTTTGGAACTGGTGATGCGGGTCAAAGCTTTGCTGAAGCGTTATCGCATTAACGCCTCGCAGACGATCTCGGTCGGCAATGTCGTGATAGACCGTACGGCTTATGAAGTGCGTTTGCAGGATCAAAGGCTGTCCCTCCCGCTAAAAGAGTTTGAATTGCTTTATAAGCTGGCTAGTTATCCTGCACAAATTTTCACACGAACACAGCTCATTGAACAGATCTGGGGGATCGATTACGAAGGTGATGATCGGACCGTCGATGTACATGTCAAAAGGTTGCGAGAGCGATTCGAGCCGCTGACCGAAGAGTTTCGGATAGCCACAATCCGAGGATTGGGGTATAGACTTGAGGTGAAAGCATGATCAAGTCGCTCTACCTCCGCGTGGTGCTGACTTTCTTAGCCGTTGTGGTCGTGAGTGTGTCGGTCGCATTTCCGCTGGCAACGATATTTTTCAGAAATCTGATTACGAACGAATTCCAGGATGAAATGCTCACGATCGGTAATCAAATCATCAAGTTAAGCGAAGACATGCAGGTTAGGCAGCTTGATTCCTTTGTAACGGGGAGCAACCGTTTTAATGATAACTACATTTTTACATTGTTTAACGAAAATGGAGAGCCTATGACGGCAGTTTCATTAAATAAAAACGGCGTCCCCCGTATTGAAGCATCGGAAGTTGCTTTTGTTTTGAAAGGCAGTGTGTACAAAAGCTTAGATTATGGCAGGATTAGAGATCCCCTGAAGGATATGAAAGTAGGCATCCCTCTTAAAGTTGGAGATAAGACGTTTGCTCTTTTCATTCATCCGTACTTATCTGAAGCGACCCGCCGACAAGTACAGACTGCTGTCATTACCGTTCTGGTTATTGTGCTTGTTGTCGGCAGTTTGCTCATTCTCATTGCCTCTCGGTATTTGGTGAATCCGCTGAAGAAATTAACGCTGGCTACCCAGCGGCTGGCTCGCGGTAACTTCAATGTGCATGTCGCGGTTATGCAGAAAGATGAGCTGGGAGAGCTTGCCGCTAGCTTCAATCACATGGCTGGCGAGCTGAAGCAGCTTGAACAGATGCGCCAAGACTTTGTTTCGAACGTGTCGCACGAAATTCAAACACCGCTTACGTCGATTCGCGGCTTTTCCAAGGCCTTGCGGGGGTCTGAAATTGAGGAGCCCGAACGAGAGCGTTATTTGGAAATTATTGAACGTGAGAGCGAACGATTATCTCGCCTCAGCGATAATTTGTTAAAGCTTGCTTCGCTAGAGTCCGAGCATCACCCGTTTCATCCGTCGACATTTGATTTGGATGAGCAGTTGCGAAGAATCGTCGTCTTTTATGAACCGTTGTGGTCAGAAAAGCAGCTTGATATGGATTTGTCGTTACCCAGAGTCAAAATTTCCGCGGATTCGGATCAGTTGAACCAGGTGTGGATGAATCTGATAGGAAACGCGGTCAAGTTCACGCCTGTCGGAGGTCATATTTTTGTAAAGCTTGTCCCTTTAAGAGATCGGGTTCAGATCTGGGTTCAAGACAGTGGGATTGGCATCGCGGAGGAAGATCAAGGACGGATTTTCGAGCGGTTCTTCAAAGTAGATCAAGCAAGACAACGGGATTCGGGAAGCGGGCTAGGGCTTGCGATTGCTAGGAAAATTATTGACCTGCACCAAGGCACGATTGAGGTTCGGAGTGAACAAGGGAAAGGGACTCAATTTCTAGTCACTCTTCCAATTTTAACCTATACGTTGAAGAAATAATGGAGAAATAATGAACAACGAAAGCTTGGAAAGCTTATTTCCAGGCTTTTTTGATGTTTGTTCATATTGGGTTCATATTTAAAATGTATCTTATAGAAACAATCATTAGTAGAGGGGAGTAAAGGAATGAATCGACTCACATACTTTTCCATGAAAAATGTTTCGGCATTATTCATTATCATGATCATGCTTTTTGTAGGCGGCTTGTATTCTTCATCGCAGCTTAAAGTAGAGAACATGCCGAACGTTTCTTTCCCGGTAGTTGCTGTAACGACTACGTATACAGGTGCACCAAAGGATGTCATGGATGAAATTACATCACCGATAGAGAAGAAGCTTGCGAATCTCGAAGATCTAGATTCGATGCAATCGACATCAAGTGATAACTTCTCCATGATCATTTTAATGTTCAAGCAAAATGTAGACACAGATAAGAAGAAGCAGGCCGTGCAGGATTTGCTGGCTGAAGTTTCACTTCCAGCTACTGCCGGAGCACCTAAAGCGTCGACATTCGGCGCGGCTTCATTCCCTTCCAACTATTTAGTTGCTTATGCCGATAATGGCATCAGCCAAACCGAGCTTGATAAATCTTTTAAAGATAAAATTAAGCCAGGTCTTGAAGGAATCAAAGGGATTGACCACATGGACGTCATCGGAGCCAGAGACACCTCGCTGGATATTGAGCTGGATGCCTCCGCCCTTGATGTCTATGGCTTATCACCAGGCATGGTATCGAATGCGATTAATGCCGCTGCGACGAAAAGTCCGATCGGCAGCGTAGAAATCAGCGGCAATGACAAGATGACGCGTGTAACTGGCAACTTGTCCAGCTTGTATGAGTTGGAGCAGCTAGAAATCACAACGCCAAAAGGCGATATTGTAACGCTAGATCAGGTTGCAAACGTCAAAGCGATTACAGAATCTGATTTCATTGGTCGACTGGATAGCAAGCCGGCGATTGGGATGATTTTGTACAAAGCAGGCAGTGCGAATGCTGTTGAATTCTCAGATGAGATTCAGAAACAGATTGAAGACTGGAAAACAACTTTGCCTAACGTAACATTCAAGAATACGTACGATAGTGCAGACCAAATTAATGAATCGATTTCAGGACTTATACGTGAAGGTATTGTAGGGGCTATATTGGCATCCTTAATGATTCTGATTTTCCTCCGGAATGTTCGGATGACGCTTATTGTTCTTGTTTCGATTCCACTTTCCATTTTGATTACTTTACTATTAATGTCTACCCTAGGTTTAACGCTCAATACGATGACCCTCGGCGGTATCTTTATTGCAGTAGGCCGGGTCGTGGATGACTCGATTGTCGTTATTGAAAATATATATGCCTCCTTGCAGAGAGCACAGGAGCGCAATGAGTCTGTAATTGCTTTAGCGACGAAGCAGGTATCCATGGCAATTACGTCCTCCACCCTTGCAACTGTTGGGGTATTCGCACCGCTTGCTTTGGTTACAGGCGTTGTCGGCGGATTCTTCAGACCTTTTGCCTTAACAATTGCTTGTGCGTTGCTTTCTTCCTTGATTGTAGCTTTAACGGTTATTCCGATGCTGGCTAAGCTGCTTGTTCTTCGCAGTAAACCAAGCAAAGCTCATCACGATGAGTCGCAACCAACGAAGCTAACAACCTTTTACGAGAAAGTATTGACTTGGAGTTTGAAAAATAGAATCAAAACGCTGCTTGCCTCAGCGCTCATACTCGTTGTGACAATGGCTGGAACTATTCCATTCCTGTCAGTGGCCTTCTTACCTGAATCAAGCGCCGCGACGACGATGTATTTCCAACTGAAGCTGCCATACTCGACTTCGTTTGAAGCGACAGATGCGAAAACGAAGGAAATCGAAAAAGTCTTGTTAGATACGAAAGACTCAAATGGCGAGCCTGTATTTAAATTTGTGGAATCCTTAGTTGGTTATGCTGGCAGTGACGATGAGCGTACACCTTATGCTTCACAGATTTTTGTTCAAGTAAACGATAATGTAGATGGTAATCAAGTAAAAGATGAAATGAAGGCTTATATTCTCTCAGAATTGCCTAGTGGATCTGAGGTTGAGCCTAAAGCCATGGAAGGTGATTTCGGCGTTTCATCGACGGATTTTGCCTATACACTGCAAGGTGATGATCAACTTCAACTGGAGAAAGCAGCCAAAATCGTGAAAGATAAGCTGCAAACTTACCCAGAGCTTGCTGAGATTGAAGATAATTTAAGTGATGCCAAAACAGAGATAGAGATTGCTGTGGATCAGAATAAAGCAAGAGCTTATGGCCTCAGCTCCTCATCTGTTCGAGATACAGCTCGTGCCTGGATTCAAAAACAAAGTCTGGGAGATATGAAATTCGATAATATCACGTATACAACAACGGTATCGTTAGACAAATCGGACAAAAATACGCTTGAAAAATTGGGCAACATTCCGTTAGCTGGATCAAATGGATCAACGATTCTGCTCAAGGAAGTAGCCAAAATTAACGAAACGAAGGGCGCTGCCTCCCTTGCACGTGAAGATCAGCAGCAGCTTGTCAAAGTGTCAGCGAAAATTAATGATACAAATAAAACTGGCGTAAGTGCTAAACTTACCGCGGCATTAAAAGATGTTGAATTACCAGAAGGCGTAACACCGAAAGTAACTGGTGTTTCCGACGATGTCAATGAGAGCTTCGGTCAATTGTTCGTCGCCATGGGAGCTGCGATTTTTGTTGTTTACCTCATCATGGTTCTAGCTTTTGGAAACGCAAGTGCACCATTTGCCATCTTGTTCTCTCTACCGCTTGCGGTTATCGGAGGGCTGCTCGGACTCGTTATTGCCCGCGAGCCGCTAACAGTTACATCTATGATTGGTTTCCTTATGCTCATCGGAATTGTCGTCACGAATGCGATCGTCTTGATCGACCGTGCACAGCAGCTGCGTCATGAAGGCTACACGGTTCGCCATGCTCTAATTGAAGCAGGGAAAGTGAGACTTCGTCCGATTATTATGACAGCTGGAGCTACGATTATGGCTTTGGTGCCGCTAGCATTAGGTATTTCTGCAGAAGGCGGGTTGATTGGTAAAGGACTGGGTGTTGTCGTTATCGGTGGTCTGATTACCTCTACCGTTCTTACTCTAGTAGTCGTACCAATTGTTTACGAGTTGATTGAAAGCATAAAGAACCGCATAGGTCGCATGTTCAATCGTAAAAAAGATAACCAAAACACAACTACAAGTACGATAGAGGTATAAGGAGGCACATAGATGATTAACGATAGTTCGCGAAAACGTAAATTTAGATATCGCTCGATGGGCGTGATTGCGCTACTGACCGCAGCTGCGGTCATGGCGTCCGCTTGTGCAGCGCCAGGCTCCAAAGGGGCTGCGACAGTTTCATTGGCGCCAAAAGCGGTTAAAACAGAAGCTGTTAAGAAGCAAAAAATTAGCAATCCCATTGAGCAAGTGGCTGATGTAGCGGCAGGAACGACTCTGGATGTTGTTTCAAAAGCAAATGGTGAAGTACTGAGCGTGGTGAAAAAACGCGGAGAATACGTGGAAAAAGGCGAAGTCTTGTTCGTTATCGATAATAAAGACGCCTTATCTGCGCAACGGAAAAGCGAGCTAGCTTTAAAAAGCGCGCAAGAATCTCTACAACAAGCACGAGACAATAAAGTGAACAACCGCAAGGATCTGGCGGACAATGTGGCAAGATCGCAGACCGCTTTGACCAATGCTCAGCAAGATTACAACAAAACACGTAATGATTTTGATGCTGGTACAGCTGTTCAACATCAAGTGGATCAAATGAAACAAGCATTGGATAATGCACAGATGAATTTGGAAGCTGCACAAAGCAAGCTGTCGGCCTTTGATAATTCCGATTCGATCTCTTCCGCACAAACGCAGGCAGAATCTGCTAGTTTATCCTTAGAGGATGCCACGCGGTCTTTAGAGAATTATGAAGTTAAGGCACCGGGCAGCGGCGTACTCACTGACTTCAATGTGGTCGTAGGCCAAACAGTAGCTGCGGCTGCTGGAAAGGTCGGCCAAGTTCAGCAAATTGATCCGATTAAAATCAAAACGGAGCTTACAGAAACCAACTACCAGCTTGTAAAAGGGAAACAAGAACTTGTTTTCTATAATCCAGATACACCGGACAAAAAAGGAACAGCGAAAATTAGCTATTTAGCTCCAATCATGAGCACAGCAACAAAAACATACACGCTTGAGTTGGAAGTTCCAAATAGCGATCACTTACTTCAGCCAGGCAACAGATTCATGGTGCAGCTAACAACGGAAACCGAAGAGCAAGTCGTTGCGATTCCAACACTCAGTGTGATCCGTGAAGAATCAGATACTTTCGTCTTTGTTGAACAAGGCGATCAATATGTGAAACGCAAAGTGAAGCTTGGACGTATCAGTGGAGAGTTCCAAGAAGTGATAGATGGCGTAAAAGATGGCGAGAAATTAGTCATTTCCGGACAGAACACATTGAAAGACGGGCAAAAAGTAGAGGCCGCTAGCGCTTCTCCAGCAGCGACTGCGACACCAGCAGCGAAATAATCCAGCAGCGAAACTACACAAAGAGGAGCGTATATACATGAAAAAAAGACCATGGAAATCCAGTCTGACCGCCATTATGCTTGGCGCAATGATCGTACAAGGCGGCACCGCCGTATGGGCAGCTGATGCTGCGCCAACCGCGCCAGTTAGTGCACCTACTGTCAATTATGGATTGACAAGTGACATCCGCGCAGCCGTGAAAAGTGTAGCCGTGACGCCAACCGCGACCGGTTCACAGCTTGCTGTCACGGTTCGCTTATACAATGGCGGTGTGACACAGAACCGAGTGCCTGAGCACGAGCTTCGTGTGCAGACCTCGAGCGGTGTTTCCTATACGCTAAAGCCAAGTGGAACCAATAAAGAGTCCTTGCAGCCGAAGGAAATTGGCGAGCTAGTTTATATGACAGCTGTTGATACGAAGGAAATTGGCACAATTGATCAGCTTTCTTTCGTCAATGTTGACGTGTACTCATACCCGAAAGTGGAAAAAACATTGCTTGCTATGCCAACCAATTCCGTTTGGTATGGCGCCATGGGAAGTGCAGCATTACAAAACCTTGGTAATATTGCTTGGGGGCAATCGTTTTTGATCCCGGGTGTTAACTCAGGATTAACTTATACAGCGATTGAAGCTTCTATGCAAAATACAACTGCCGGCCGCGTAGCTGTAGTGACAGTACTTGCTAGCAATCCGGGCGCTGGCCGCGAAACAGTGCCAGCATTCCGCGTGGATGCGCAATCCGAAACGAAGAACTACGAAGGAAAACGCGCGGAAGTGGAAGCTGTTACGTTGGAAGCAGGCGAGAAAAAATACATTCATTTTGCAATCCCGGTTGAGAATGGCGTGACTTTGTCTAACTTGGTGGTTTTATCAACGGATAACTTTGTTCCAAAGGGTGGAACCGAGGCGGCAACACTAGCAACAGGTAAACTGGCTATTGCATGGCCGAAAGAACAAGGGTCCTCAACAGCAGTTCCTTATACGGTCGGTCAACCGATCGCGTTTGATGCCTTGACCAAAGTGGTAGACAAATCGACCCAAGTATCTTTGATGGAGCTTCATCTGCATGAGAATCCAGGTGAAGGATTCAAAACAGCAGTAGCGAAGTTCAAACTAACGAATACGAGCACGACGCCTATTGCGTTGCCAGCCTTCATGTCGGAATTGGTGAGTACGCAAGGCTTAACCTACCAAGGATCTCGTCAAGCGAATGTGACGGAAATGATGAACCCAGGACTAAGCTACGTCGTAAGCTACTCCTACATTGTTCCGCAATCGGAAGAGGGAACAAGCTTCTCCCTGAAACTGCTTGATGCTGTGGCTGCCGCGCCGTACACAACGACAATTGCAGCACTACAAACGGATCTGCAGCAGGAAGAAACAGATTCAACGATTTCCTTGTATCCTTTCGATCTGAAATTTAATGATGTAACAGTTAACTCGATAACGACACCTCAATTGACATACACGTACAAAGTACGTCTTGATCTAGGCATCGAGCAAAAAGAGAATGTTGTCGTAGACAATAATTTCTCTAAATTGAGATTCGAGATCGTCGATAGTGCGGGACGCGTCATTGGTTCCAAAGATGCGGCATTCACAGGCGCCAATAAACTGATTAGCGGCGTTCAGACGCTGGATGCTTCGAACATCACAACGGATCAATTTAGCTATCCATTCACAGTGAATGTGTATGAAACAATTGAAACGGCTAGCGGTACAGCAAAACGTTTATTGAAAGTAATTAAATAAAGCGGATATCAAAAAAGCACCCTTCTTGGGTGCTTTTTTGATACATATATGAATTTATATGTTAAGGGGAAACCATATTCAAACGCGATTTACGAAGCCGAGTCATCCGTTGGGATAAACATATCACGTTAGCAGTGTTAATCAGTGTTTCAGGGTTGGGAGCAGGTGGCCTCGTTGGATGATATCCAACGAAAACACCAATACCGCATCAAAATTGTTCGATTTATTGGACGAATTCCAATAGAACTGCCATATTCAGCTCATTAGCGCCACGATTTAGCGATCTCATTGGATTTCATCCAATAAGATTGCAAATCGAGCCTTCAAATCACTGTGTTCATTGGATTTCGTCCAATGAACACAGTGATATCTTTTTACTATAAGAGGTGGCTAAACACGCGCTTTAACCGATTTTGCATAATCCGAGGGTGACATGCCGACCGTTTTCTTAAAGTCTCTGGAGAAATAATGAATGCTGGCATAGCCGAGCATCTCAGCAATTTCCGTGAAATTGTACTGACCTTCTCTGACATAGGTTTTGGCTTGTTCGATTTTCATAGATTTGAAGGCTTCTAAGACACCCGTCTGCATTTGTGACTGGAAAAGCTCCTTCAACCGGCTTTTTCCCAAGTGAAACGTCTGGCATAACTGATCCTGGGTAAAAGATTGAGAGAGATTATCCTTCAGATAATCGATAATTTGCTGAACGATGCGTTGTTCGGCTTTTTCTTTTTGCAGAGATGATTGCTTAATCTTAATGGTTGCATCTATGGATGAAGTGGCTTGTTTTTGATTGCGAATCAGTGTGATAAGCAAGGCTTCCAAGTACGATTTGATCAACTGCTCGCTGGCAAAAGGGGCTTCCAGATTTCGTTCAAGATGATGAACGGAAGGCTTATCAAATGGGGGCAGAAATGCCTGAAACCCCTCTTGGATAATGAGGGATAGCATATTTCTTTCCCGGTCGCCAAGGGACAAAATTTTATTATCAAAATCAGACATCGCTGCAGATGCGCATTCGAAGGAAATGACGATAAGATTAGGCGGTTTATGTTCATGCTTAACGCTAACCGTATGGAATTCTTCTGGTTTATGAAAGATCATATGCCCTTGCTGAAGTGTGTGAATGTGATCATCGGCCCGAACCTCGACCTCACCTTTGTCGACATATAGAATTTCCCAGAAGTCGTGTTGTTCGCCGTCAAACACATATCCCTTTGCATACTCAAAATAGTGAAAGGAAATGAGATTGCGAATGGTTATTGATTCTTGAAGCTGTATGCGTGGGAATTCCATGCTGTCCGTCCTTTCATAGCGTCGTTGTGGTGGTAGGACACAGCCTTATTTTATCATATCCGTTTTTGCAAAAGTGCAAATAAATCGGCTTTTTGGATAAATCTTATCCTGCCAACGTCTTTTATAATAAAGGAAAGAGACGGAGGAGATAACGATGAAAAAAGGGATTAATATCTGGTCATTTCCAGGCTCCATGAAGGTGGAAGAATGTATAGCGGTCGCGAAGGATGCTGGGTTTGACGGTATCGAGCTGGCTTTGAACGAAACAGGTGAACTCAGCCTTGAGAGTAATGAAAGCGAAATCAAACAATACCGCCAGCTTGCCGATGATAAAGGAATTGCGCTAACGAGCTTAGCCAGCGGTTTATATTGGACGTACTCTATCACTAGTGGACATGCTGGAACGCGTCAAAAGGCGAAAGACATCATCAAAAAGCAGCTGGAAAGCGCAGCGATTTTGGGCGTAGACACGATATTAGTTGTACCTGGCGCGGTTGGCGTTGATTTCATTCCGGACTCTGAAGTTGTGCCGTATGATCAAGCCTACGATTATGCACTTGAAGCTATCAGTGAATTGTCTGCGGTTGCAGAGTCTCTGAAGGTGTCCATCGGTATTGAAAATGTTTGGAATAAATTTTTGTTGTCACCACTTGAGTTGAGAGATTTCATTGATAAAATCAATTCCCCGTATGTCGGTTCCTACTTCGACGTTGGGAATGTCTTATTTGCAGGTTACCCGGAGCACTGGATTTCGATTCTGAATCATCGTATCAAGAAAGTTCATTTCAAAGATTATCGACGCGCTGCAGGCGGCTTGCACGGATTCGTAGATCTGCTTGCAGGCGATGTGAACTATCCGGAAGTGATGAAGGCTTTGCAAGCTATCGGCTACGAGGACTATGTCATCGCAGAAATGATTCCTGGCTATACGCATCACGGTCAGCAAATTATTTATAATACATCAGGTGCTATGGATGCCATTCTAGGGAGGAAATAAGCCATGTTAAAAATCGGATTAATCGGATTAGGTTTTATGGGAAGAACGCATCTGGAGAATTACATTCGTCTCGAAGCCGAAGGGGTTCCCATTAAAGTTGTTGCTTTATGCGATATTGACATTGAAAAGTTGGAAGGACATGCATCCGGAGGTAACATTGATACGGGAGCTTCCGGCATTGACTTCAGCGTTTACAATAAGTACACAAGTGTTGCTGAGATGATTGAGAAGGAACAGCTTGATTGTGTGGATATGACACTGCCAACATTTTTGCACAGAGATATTTCCATTCAATGCTTGAATAAAGGCCTTCATGTTTTGTGTGAAAAGCCGATGGCACTGAATGCAGATGAGTGTAAAGACATGATTGAAGCAGCCGAGCAAAACGGGAAACAGCTGATGATCGGTCAATGCCTGCGCTTCTGGCCAGCCTATGAGTATTTGAAACAAGTTGTCGCAAATGAAACGTATGGCAAAGTTCTCGCTGGTTACTTCTACCGCGGCGGCGGAACGCCGACTTGGGGACCATGGCTGTTGCAGAATGCGAAAAGCGGCGGAGCGCTGCTCGACATGCATGTGCATGACATTGATATGATCAACTGGTTGTTTGGTAAACCAGAATCCGTCTCCACGTTGGCTCGCAACGTTGTTCCAGGCAGTGGGTACGATGTCGTTTCAACGAACTATTTGTACGAAGATGGCAAGGTCATCAATGCGCAAGCGGACTGGACGCTGCAAGGGGATTATGGCTTCGATATGCAGTTCCGGGTTAATTTCGAAAAAGGTAACGTCGTATTCACAGCGGACGGCTTGAAAGTGAATGTGAACGACGGTCCTGGCTTCAGTCCTGAGATTTCCGCGGAAATGGGCTATTATCAGGAACTCAAATATTTCGTTGAGACTTTGATTTCCGGACAGCATGTAGCAACGGCCACGCCTTTCAGTACGATGGACAGCATTGTCATTGCGGAAGCTGAAATTGAATCTGCTGATAATCGCGGTGCATGGGTTCGTGTAAAATAGCTTGAATCATGGAACAACCTTGGACGTTCTCGAAAGAGAGATCCAAGGTTGTTTTATTGGATTTTAGTAGCATTTGACTGAAATCGCTTACGTATCCTAAACTAAAGGCAATTGAAATTGAGGAGCATAGAAAATGATAGACACCCAGTCAACAGCAACATGGAAAAAGCTTAGTCTATTCGCCATTACGTGGCCGATCTTCATTGATTCCGTTTTGCGGATGATGCTCGGTACCGCGGATGTGTTCATGCTCAGTCGGATCTCAGATGAAGTAACCGGAGCTGTCGGATTAGCGAATGAAATCATCGTATTCTGCATTCTGATGTTTGGCTTTGTCGGAATCGGAACGAGTGTAGCGGTAGCTCAGAACTTGGGCGCAGGCAGGGCCAAGGAAGCAAGTCGTATTTCCGCTTTGGCGATAACCATCAATTTAATATTTGGGGTCGTTGTCAGCATCGTCTTGGTCGTATTTGGCGAATCGATCATGCAGCTTATGAACTTGGCTCCTGACCAGATTACCATAGCTAAGAAATACCTGAATCTTATCAGTGCTTTTATTTGGATCGAAGCACTGTCGTATGCAGTTTCCTCCGTGCTTCGTTCGAATGGTCAGACGAGAGACGTTATGTACGTGACCCTTGGCGTGAACGTGATCCACGTCGTTGGTAACATCCTGCTCATCTTCGGGAATCTCGGATTTCCTGAATGGGGGGTAACGGGGGCTGCAGTCTCCACAGTCGTAAGCCGTTTACTAGGACTTATTGTACTTTTCGTCATTTTATATCGCCGGATTTCGTCCCCGATTCGCTTCAAGGATTACATCACGTTCGATAAGCGTATTGTGAAGCAAATCTTGAGCATTGGACTCCCTTCTGCGGGAGAGCACTTGTCCTGGCAATCTCAATATCTCATGATTGTGAGCTTCGTGAATATCATCGGTCAAGTCGCTTTAAGCACGCACGTGTATGTGATGAATGTTACGAATTACTTTATGGCGCTTGGCATGGCGATCGGTATGGGGACGGAGATCATCGTAGGCCATATGGTTGGAGCTGGCGAGTTTAAAGCAGCGTACCATAAGCTCATTCGCAGTCTGAAAATGACATTTTTACTCACCTTTGTGGTTGTTGGTATCGCATCTATCTTCCGTAAAGAGCTGCTCGGGTTATTTACGGATAATCCAGAGATTATTGCGATGGGATCGGGGATTTTGCTGTTAAGCGTAATTCTGGAGCCCGGTCGAACTTTTAATCTTGTTGTTATTAATTCACTCCGCGCTGCGGGTGATGCTAAGTTTCCTGTTGCCATGGGAGTCCTTTCCATGTGGGGGGTTGCAGTGCCGCTTGCGTATTGGCTGGGGATTCATATGAGCATGGGGCTTCTAGGCGTATGGATTGCCTTTGCAGTCGATGAGTGGCTGCGAGGTTTGATTATGTATTTGCGGTGGAGAAGCCGCATATGGGAGTCCAAGTCGCTGGTCAAACCTACTAGCGGTGGCATTGCAGCTAACTCATAACCGAAAACCGAAAAGCACAGGGCCCCTAAGGGTTCCTGTGCTTTTTTGGGTTGGAGGTTGACATACACACGGCTGCTGGTGGCTGGTGTAATACTATTCTATGCAGGTTTCTTCTAAATAACTGGATGTTTGGAGGATATGGTAGAAAAAATGCTAGTGTCCCGCTCACTGGGCTATTATTTCGTAAAACCCGTATAAATGTGTATGGAATCTCTCAGAAATTCTGCGGTTCCTGGTTGTTTATCATCATAGTAGGCTTTAAATCTTTCATCATCCACATACATTTGGGCTAGACCGGCATGTGCCTCTTTGCTGTATTCACTCCAGTAGTAGGATAGCCATTGCTTGTGCAAATTCGCGGCTTTTTGGGCGGCCTCACCAGCGGGATCTCCCGTTACAAAAGCTTCTGCGAGTGAGGCTGTTACTTCAGCTGCAAGACGCGTAACCTCATCATGCTCCTCTTGCGTCATATTTTTCAATTTTTGGTTCGATTGATTGACTCGCTCATCGCCATATTTCTCGCGAATTTCCTTCCCGTACTTTTTCTCGTTCTCATCAATAAGTTGTTGTTTGAAGCCTTCGAATTTCTCTTTATTTGACATGGATATACTCCCTTCATTTGATGCTATCGTTTTTTCAACATTGGCAATCAACACATCGAGCTGGGCTCTTCTGTCTAGTAACTGTACATAATGTTCTTTCAGAGCATCCTCTGCGTTGAAGGTGGGCGCGGTTATGATTTCTTTGATGCGATCCAGATTTACACCTAGTTCTCTGTAAAATAAAATCTGCTGGAGTCTATCAACTTCCGCCTGTCCATAGATTCGATACCCGGAAGAATTGATTCTTGCCGGCTTAAGAAGCTCAATCTCATCATAATATCGAAGCGTTCTGGTGCTTACACCTGCCAACTTCCCTAGGCTCTGCACGGTGTATTCCATCTGTTCACCTCCTGACAACTTAACTCTACAGCTTAACGCTGCGTGAATGTCAACGACTTTTTAATTGCCAAAACCCAAGAATCAAAGTTATACAAGCCCTATTCAAAGAATAGGATATTACGAGCCATAGGGCTTGTATGTATAAAGAGCGAATGGGTGATTGAGATGTATGTGATGCTAAGCTTTTTACTTTTAGGTTTGTCACTTTCCGCGCCGATTGGCCCTATTAATGCCGCCATGCTGGATAGAGGCATCAAACGCGGCTTTGTACATGCGTGGATGGTGGGGATTGGCGGTATGCTTGCGGACGTCATTATGATTGTTCTCATTTATTTCGGTCTTGTTCACTTTCTTACAACACCATTTATGAAGACGTTTCTATGGCTATTTGGTTGTTTTATTTTACTCTACACGGGAATCGAAAGTGTCATTGGGGCTGGCAAGTTGAAAACGGAGGGATACAAGTCAGAAGAAACGTTGGCAAATTCTTTTTTTACTGGATTAATTATGGCCATTAGTTCTCCGTTATCTATCCTATTTTGGCTAGGGATTTATGGATCTGTGTTAGCAGAAACCATTGCCAAGTATGATAGAAACCACGTGATTTTGTATACGGGGATCATGTTCGTGGGTATTATCCTGTGGGATCTCATCATGGCTTCATTAGCCAGCGTATTTCGCAGATTCCTTACGCCGCGCGGACTTTCGGTTATCTCTATCGTTTCAGGTTTATCCCTGATCGGTTTTGGTCTGCATTTTGGATTAAAAGCTTTTCATGCCCTTTTCAACTAATGACTAAGTGGCTCCCTCACGATTATCGGGTTTGGGTATGGACAACTTGTCAGGATGGAAAGTGGTGACGGAACCGGGTGCATGCTTCTTCCATTTGAAGCTCAGCCCCAAAGTCACAAAGCCAATCAAAACGATGAATAAGAGACTGATCCAGAAGCCTGGCCGGCTCGTCGGATGAAAGGCGGTGCCAGTGATAGCGGTTAGGATAAGAAGTATGCCAGTATATCTCTTGATTTTCCCCCACCGGGATAACGTCAGTAATCGTCCTGATGAAAGCAGGATGAACAGCCAATTCATCAGCAGCATAATCCCTGCCGCGGTGGTGATATACGCATACAATTGCTCAGGTAGAAGCAAGGCCATCAGCACCGCAGCCGTTATTCCGCCAGTCGTAAATCCGATGGCGGGTAACGGCATTTTGCGTTTGCCACCTGTTCGTTTAGCGAATATAGCGGGTGCATTGTGACCTTGAGCTAACGTGATAAGAATCGTTGTAACCGCAAATAGGGAAGCGACCATCGTCGAAAATCCCGCGATGATTAGAATCGCATTGAAGGCATGGGGGACAAAAGGGAGTTGGTAAGCACCTAGAGCCACCTGAAAAGGACTTTCTTTCCCTTGGAGATCGCGCAAGGGGATCAAAGCCAAGGCGAGTGCTAACGAGGCGATGTAGATGATGGTTAACAGGAGGATCATCATGTTCCCAGCTTTAGGCGCCTCTTCAGGCCGCTTAAGTCTGGCGGCCATGATGCCCAAGATTTCAATGCCACCAAAAGCGTAAAAAGCATAGATGAAAGATGACCAAATGCCGACTCCGCCTTTTGGTAAGAAGGCATCCTGGGTAGTTGGAAACTTCGGCGGGTATGTGCCTGCAAGGAACCCGAAGACCGCCGCACCCGCGATTATGACAAACATCACAATGGCGGATACTTTGATGATGGCAAAAATATGCTCAGCACGTTCAAAAACTTTGGTCCCTAGCAGAATAACGCCAAGTCCTAGTAGGGCATAGGCCGTCGCAAAGACCCACATCGGTAACCTGGGGAACCAGAAGCGGGTGAAAAATGATAAAGCTGTTAACTGACTACCCATAATTAATAGCTCTGAGCTCCAGTAGACCCAGCCACTGCTAAAGCCTGCCCAGCGACCGAAAGCATTAGCCGCATAAGTTTGAAACGAACCTTGCTGTGGATCCTTGCCTGTCATTTTGGCCAGCACGTCAAAGACGATATAAGTGCCGAAAGCTGCGAGTATAAACATGAACAGGACGGAGACGCCGCCCATTTGAATTGCGATTCCAGAGCCTAGGAAATACCCGGTACCTATCGTGCAAGCGACTCCGAGTAAGCTCAGTTGCCACCACTTCATTCCCTGGAACTTACTCGTACTCATCTTGTCGGGCATGTTGCCTCCTGAAGCCGTTCTATTGATAACAATAGCTGTTATTATAGCTTGACCACTGGTAAAATATACGTGAGATCATGCCATCTGAGCGAACAACTGGTTGTCACGAAGGATGACGTTATAAGAGGCAAGTCTGGCGCTAGGCACGTTATGACAGCGTCCTGTATGGACTTCAAAGGTCCAACCGTGCAAAGGGCATTCGAGCTCCCCGTCAATCAGATCCACGGTGTAACCGCCATGAGGGCAAACACTTGAGTAAAGATTGTACTGGTCATCATCTACCTGCATCAAAAAATATAAGTCACGGTCAAGCTGAACCTCCACAGGAAAAGTAGTAAATTGATCAATGGAGCCGATAAGGATTTCCTTCATGGCTTGAGTCTCCTTTTTCGAATAGAGTTAGCTTAATTATAATCCACCCCCTTTCTGAGACCAAGAGGGAGTTGTGACAAACAAAGGAGTACGATACAAATGAACAAAATCAATCCATTATTAGCAGCGTTTCAACAAACTAACTTCCCAGTGGGTGGGCATGGCAAAAGAAATATTCAAGTATTGATAGATGCCTTGCAGGAGGTAGATGGTCAAACAGATGGAGATACTTATGGCAATGGCAAGCTAATTGAGGATTTCCAAGCGGAGATGGCCGCTTTTCTTGGTAAAGAATCTGCCGTCTTTTTCCCAAGTGGAACGATGGCTCAGCAAATTGCTTTGCGAATCTGGTGCGATCATAAAGGGATCAAGAAAGTCGCCTATCACCCGCTCAGTCATTTGGAAATCCACGAGGAAGACGGGCTGAAGGAACTTCATCACATCCAGGCTAATCTGCTAGGTGAGAAAGAGCGACTGATTCGTCTGGAAGATGTGCTGCAAATAAAAGAAGATATCGCTTGTTTATTGCTGGAATTGCCGCAGCGGGAAATTGGCGGACAGCTGCCAGATTACGAAGAGCTTGTGCAGATCTCTGCCTATTGTCGAAGTCATGGCATCAAATTACATTTGGATGGGGCTAGACTGTACGAGATTCTTCCTTATTATCAGAAGTCTGCAAGCGAAATCTGTGAGCTGTTTGATAGTGTTTATATTTCTTTCTACAAAGGGATTGGCGGTATTGCTGGAGCCGTGCTTGCGGGAGACGAGACGTTCACGAAACAATCTAAAGTATGGAAAAGGCGCCATGGCGGCGATTTGATCAGTCTTTACCCGTATATCCTTAGTGCAAGCCATTATTTCAAGCAGCGTTTGAATAAAATGGAGCAGTACTACGAGGAAGCCATAGAACTTGCTGCTTTGTATAATCAGGTTCCAGGCGTTGCTACGAACCCTAGTAAACCAGTCACAAATATGTTCCACGTACATATCAAGATGCCAAAAGAGAAGATGGAATCCCTGTTAATCAACTTATATGAGGCAACAGGCGTTGGACTCACTCATTATGTAAAGGAAGTGAATGAGTCATCATGCTGTTATGAGGTTTCCATCGGTGATCGGTATGCAAATGTACCGAAGGCAGAGCTTAGGAAAGCTTTTGCGTGGATGGGGAGTCATTTGAGCGAAAATGGCGTTTAGACTGTCGATGAAATCCCCAAACTGGTAACAGGAGGGGATTTTTATGTTATTTTCAGCCATAAAGCCAATGGCCGTTAGCTTCGGTGAGGAGCCTTTTGACGATCAACACTTTATTTATGAGCCGAAATGGGATGGCGTTCGAATCCTTATCCATAAGCAAGGAAACCGCATTGAAGCCTATTCGCGGAGCGGAAGAGCCGTAACGCACAGATTCCCAGAGCTTCAGGAAGCATTGCGAGCGATTAAGATTCATTCTGCTATTCTGGATTGTGAAGGGATTGTACTGCGTGACGGGGCACCTGCATTTGATGACTTTCTATATCGAGATCGGATTAGTCACTCAGGGAAAATAAGCCGTGCGGTGCATACACATCCGGTGACTTTTGTTGCGTTTGACCTTTTATATACGGATAGAGAGCATCTAAATGAGCCTTTAATAGAGCGGAAAAAGCGTCTAGCTGCTGTCGTTGATCCTACCGCAGTACTGATGCCGACGTTGTTTGTGGAGGCGCAGGGGAAGGCGCTGTTTGAAATGATGAAAGCACGGAATATGGAAGGGATCGTGGCCAAAAGGAAAAACTCGATGTATGTGCCTGATACTAGAAGCAGTGAGTGGCTTAAAATTAAGTATGTGAAGTCCATAGATGTGGAGATATTGGGGTACAGAATGGACCCTTTCGAGCTGGTCATCGGATTGAATTTCAGGACGGTGAAGCATAAAACTGTTGGTGTAGTGGCAGATGGAATTACAGCAGAGGACAAGGAAATGTTTGTTGCATTAGCAGCGCCACTAGGTACGGTAAAAGAGGGAAACACACAGTGGATGGAGCCGCGCTTATGCTGCCGTATTGATTATTTGGATCGAACGGATATGCATCAGTTAAAGATGACGACGTTTCGGGGGTTTCTACTCGATAAGAAGCCTGAGGATTGTGTTTGGCATTATTGAGACTTGTTCACATGGGCATACTCAAATTGAAACATTTCAACTTGGTAAAAAAAGTGTGATAAAATAGTTTTATGTAGAGTAGAAAAATAATAATCAGGAGGTTGGTCCGACGCGATGTTTGAACATTTGGTGTGTTTTAGATTTAAGGAGACTTTAACTGCGCAGAAGGAACAGGAATTGATTGAGACGTTGTTGTCTTTCAAAGGTAAAATCCCGGGCATTGCCCAGATTACTGCAGGCGTAAACGAGACATCAGAAACGGGCAATATTCAGGGATACACGATAGGACTACGGGTGACCTTCCAAGATCGAGAGTCTTTACGGCAGTATGGCCCACATCCTGTTCATCAGGAGTTCGTGCAATCGCTCAAAGGTATAATTGAAAATGTGATTGTGCTTGATTACCCTATTAAATAAAATGGGGGTTGATAGGAAGGGGACTGGCAGCTTTTGCCGGTCCTCTTTTTGTTTTTTGGAACGAATGATTACCCTTATTTCCCATAAAGGAAATGAAGTAGCAGGCTGGAGAGTTGGGGAATAGTATTAGCGCGGTAAAATAATTTTCAACATAAGGAAGGTGTCTGCTAGTGCAACAATGGAAGGGAAATAACAAACAAAGAACGAGAATCGGTCTGTTTGCAGGAAAATATCTAGGCGTTGCCATTCTGTCTGTTATGCTGCTGCTGTATGTGCCGAATCTGGCAGGGGCAGTTGGGAAACCCGCCAATGGTCCTGATGTATTTGTTATTCAGGGAATGCTGAAGACACTGGGCAGCTATTCAGGTGAAATTAATGGATACTATGATGATGTGACCGTTAGGGGAGTTAAGTATTTTCAGAAAAAACACGGGCTTCCCGTAACAGGAGCGGTAGATAACCGAACCCTCGAGTCAATCACTTATGCTTATATACGTGCTAAAGGAGCAGGTCAAGGCGGAACCGGAGGCGGACAAGGCGGTAGCCAAGGTGGCGGCGAAGGTAAAGGTGGTACCGGAGGCGGACAAGGCGGTGGTCAAGGCCAGGGTGAAGGTAAAGGCTTTGGCGGAGGCGGCAAGGGTCAAGGTGGTACTGGAGGCGGACAAGGCGGTGGTCAAGGCCAGGGTGAAGGTAAAGGCTTTGGCGGAGGCGGCAAGGGTCAAGGTGGTACTGGAGGCGGACAAGGCGGTGGCCAAGGTCAGGGTGAAGGTAAAGGCTTTGGCGGAGGCGGCAAGGGTCAAGGTGGTACTGGAGGCGGACAAAACGGTGGCCAAGCCCCTAGTGCTCCGACACCAACGCCGAAGGGAAATGGCTTTAAAGCTCCGAATGGTAACGGAGGGCAGGCACCGATGCCAAATGGTAATGGAGGGCAGGCACCAGCACCAAACGGAAATGGCTATAAAGCGCCGAATGGTAATGGAGGACAGACGCCGATGCCGAATGGCAATGGTTCTAAAGCACCGAACGGTAACGGAGGACAAGCTCCTGCACCAAATGGCAATGGCAATGGAACTCAAACGCCAAATGGGAATGGGAACAATGGCAACGGAAATGGCAATGGGATCAGCAATGGAAATGGCAATGGGAACGGCAGTCAGTCAAACAATGACTAATTGAGTTAAGTAGGGCCTGTTTCATCCGAATAGGATGAAATGGGCTTTTAATACATAAGAATTTTTCGGGTAGCTGAAGGTTAGCCATTATTTATATACTCGTTGGTGAAATAACAGCAATTTCTACGGTTAATAATGGTGCTGAGCAAGGATTTTTGCGGAATAACAGGAGTTTCTCCAGTTAATTCGTCCGCTGCGCCTAATAATGGGTAAACGAAGCTCGCCTCTTATTTTATGTCGTAGGCGAGTCCTCAAGCTTCGATTCCTGACGCTGCTTCCAAAATAAAACGGTCAACATCCGCTCGACCCATTCCTTATCTTCATCGGTTAAAAGAATGCCATCGAACATGAGCTCATTCTCACGCAAAAACCTCCGTAAATTGACGGGGTTACTTTGGAATTTTTCAGTTGAAGGCGTTGATTCCAAATATCCAGCTAGGTCCATTAGCTCAGAATAAGACGTGTTGAGCCCTTCGGAAAGCTTCATCAGCACTTCCGGAGACGGGATGCCGCGATTGCCGTTTTCTAACTGGGAGATATATGCCGCAGAAACGCCAGAACGGTCAGCTAGCTCTCGCAGGGTAAAACCTTTTAATTTACGCATATCTCGTAATTTATCATAGAAATACATTATTCTCACCCTCGCGTTTCGAAAAGTAAACAGTAGTAAACATTTTAATAATATCAGTATACAAAAGTAATTACAATGAGCGGAGGACTGGAAGATAGGCGGAAGGATTGTTATTTAAAGTAAACGTTTTTGGTTGCAATAGTTAAATTTTGTGATATAATAGAAATTAGGGGAACAAAATGAGAACGGGAGGGGAGCAGAAACGACGACGTGATCAAGGAAAATAGAGATCGTTAGTGGAAAATAAAGTCCGTTAGTCGCTGTTAACTTTTGTAAACATGTGGTTTTGGGAAGAATATATGAAAAATTTTGCGATTTATTAGAATTTAATTCAGATAATTCGTTTTCCTGATGGTTAAAGCCAAATAAGGACATTAAATAATTATTTTTTTAACAATGAATTATAAGTTTTTTTAATAAGTGCTTATGTTATTGGATGAAGGAGAGCAGGGATATGAGGATTATGGCTAAAACCGATTCGTTTATGAGGGCTCGAATTATCAAAGGGTACTCCCAGAGGGAGTTGGCAAAACACTCGGGGTTAAGTCATTCCTATATCAGCTTACTGGAAAGATCACTAAAGTCAGTGGGACCTGCAACAGCGAAGAAGTTAAGTGATTTATTGGGAAAGGATTTGGAGGATGTGTTTCGGATTGATTAATGAAAAGGAAAATAAAGTGTTTAATTTTTTTCTTTATGAAAGGGGAAAATAATGCACGAAATCAATTTTTTATCGATTTTTCCAGAGGAAGACTACAGAAGTATAATTACTAGATATAATAAGCATTCATCGGACATTACTCTAAATAAAACCAATAAATCACTTTTTAATAAAAACTCTGCAAGAATCGGCTTAGTTCCAATCATTTGAATTGGTTAATTAGTAGAGCAAGAAATAGTTAGAAAGAGCAGATAGAATGTTTAACCTTCTAATAATACTTTATTACCTCTCATTATTTCGTTTTTAAATAATTCTCAACTTGAGTATTAAAAAAACGTTTCAAAAAATATTAGGTGCTGCCCAAAATGCGTATATTGTTTATCTACTAAAGCACCCTGCTAATTCAGAGATAATTTATAATAATTTTATTACTATGGAAGCGAAAACTCCTGGGGTTAACGTTCGCAGATTAAATAACAATCTTTATGTTTGGTTAATTGCGATGACATAAAATGGTTAGATAAGGTTCTGCCATCAAGGCAATACTCACATAAACCCGTATTTCGTGATCTTGATACCGATAATTAAGGCTCTTTTTATTAAAAATAGAGTTCACTATATCTCAAACAATTTTTTAGTTTGTAAATGAAGTGGAACAGGTGAGCGAAAGCCTTCGTCTTTTTTAAGGACGAGGGCTTTTTTATAAGCGGATTAGAAAATCGAGAAAATGGTGCTATGCTAATTACTGAGCGTGCTAAATAACCCTCCAAACGATCTGCACATAAACCCGTGATCTTCTCTGTTTCTCTGTTAATTTAGATTCACCGGTACTGAGAACGTCCTTGGACGTTGGAAAGGCTAACAAGGTTTGCAGAGACGCCGCAGAGTACAAAGCCCCGTAAACGCCCCTAAACTCCGTAAATGCCTGTGTGTGAATGATCGTAAAGCTCTTACCGTAGGGCTTTCCTTTATCCAAGAAGGCCTGACCCTGACTTTCTCCTTTTGCAATATCCAGTCCAATTACTGGATTCATACTTCAATCCCTCCTAATACTGAATTTGCCGGCAGCCACTAGTCCTTCTTGCAGTGTCATAGCCTTAAGTAGGGATTGGTTACCGCATGTGCTTTTACATAAGGCTGTAGATGAAAACAACAGGGGCACTCCTTGGGGGAAGAGTTCAAATTGTAATTAACCATTGAAGGGTCTACATTTCCCTCAACTGTTCGTAGGAGCAAGGAGAATGTAACCTAGGCTTTCCGCAAAGTACACCATTCTTCATGCGTAAATTTGGTGCAATAAGAGTTCAAATCGTCACGCAGACCATCAACGCGTTTGGAATGTTCTGGCTAAGCGATTTGGATATGGGTAAAATTACTCGTCTTTTATTCTTCCGGCCTGTATGGAACCATACTAAATCATATTTAATAATGGACATGGAGTATAGTTCAGGTACTATTCTTGAAACCGTAACTGAATAAAACGTCACGATTGAATGCTAATAGGTAGTCAATCAATTATCAATCACCAATTAAAAGAGAGAAGGAATACTCGTGGCACAAATTCGAATTCACAATACAAACGAGCGCATTGAAGCTGAGGATCAAGTGCTTGATTTTCTGCAAAAGCAGACGATTCTGTATGAGCACTGGAATGCTGACAAGCTCTCGGAAGAACTTAAAGAAAAATACGTGCTGAGCGACGAAGAGAAGCAGCGAATTCTCGCGACCTACGATTCCGAGATTAAAGAACTGGCTGTTCGACGCGGCTACAAGATCTGGGACGTTATCACCTTGTCCGAGGCGACGCCTAACTTGGAGGAGCTGCTGCAAAAATTCGAAGCAGTGCACACACATTCCGAAGATGAAATTCGCGCCATCACAGCGGGCAAAGGAATCTTTAATATCAAAGGCACGGATGATACCGGCTATTTCGACGTCGAGCTTGAGGCAGGAGACGTCATCTCCGTACCGGAATCGAAGCCACATTTCTTCACGCTGATGGACAACCGCAAAATCGTAGCGGTTCGTCTCTTCATCGAGACGGAAGGCTGGGTAGCTTCTCCTTACAACGAACCTGAGTTTACGAAGGCTAATGCCTAATTGCAGCACAATCCCATTCAGTAGCCTCTTGCGGGGCCAGCTAGATGGATATAGTAAATGATTTGAAATTTGACTGGTGATCAGGAAAAGGATTGATCGGGATAATAGGAGAGATAGTAATGAGTACATTTGTTTTGGTACATGGATCGTGGCATGGAGCATGGTGCTGGGAAGAAATAATTCCAATGCTCGAAGAGGCGGGGCACCGGGTGATCGCTTTAGACTTACCTGGGCATGGCCAAGATAATACGCCGATGTCCGAAGTTAACTTAAAAAGTTATACAGACCACCTAAGCAATATTCTGGATAAGGAGTCTGAGAAAGTCATTTTGATAGGGCACAGTATGGCAGGGCTTGTCATTAGCCAGACAGCCGAGTACCTCCCCGAAAAAATTGAGAAACTTGTTTATTTATGCGCTTATCTTCCGAAAAATGGTCAGACCTTACTTCAAATTTCTCAAAACGAGAAAAAAGAAAAAGAATCTCCTTCCATTGTTATCATAAGTGAGGATCAAACGTTCATGGATATTAAAGACGAACTGATAAAGGATTCTTTCTATGGCGATTGCTCCGAAGAAGACGTAATTAAAGCGAAGGAAAAACTTTGTCTTGAGCCGCTGGCACCTTTTTTTACCCCAGTGCATCTCACGGACGCAAGATTTGGCACGATACCTCGCGTTTATATAGAAACTTTAAGAGATAAAGCTATTTCCATAGGCTTACAAAGGGATATGTATAGCGTGTCTCCGTGCAATCAGGTTATTACAATGGACTCAGACCACTCGCCATTCTTTTCACACCCGAAAGAGTTAACGTCTCATTTAATACAGTTAACATTTTAAACGAACAGGAGCAGTCGTTACTTACGCCAAGGATCTAAAATGGTTTGACACGATGCCAGGCGAACAAATGGCCATTCGCATCCACAGCAATCAAGTTGGTGGAGCAATATCTATCGTTGAAGCGCGTGTACCGTCTCTGATGGGCCCTCCAAAGCATTTCCATAACGAACGCGAGGAAACGTTTGAAATTCTTGAAGGCACTTTTCGTTTCCAAGTTGGTGGCGAGGAATTCGATGCTACACCTGGAACAAGTGTCTCGGTTCCTCGCGGCGTGCCCCACGCGTGGACTAACGTAAGTCTTGACACGGGTCGGATTCTGTTTATCTTCACGCCGGGTGGAATCGAGGATTTCTTCCCTGAAATTGGTCGTCATTCTCTCGAGGAAATTGTTCAACTGGCCGCGGAAAATGACACAGTGATTATCGGACCTCCGATGGTTGTGAAATAATCAAGTGGTCATCTAGACCTCAAGAAAACAAACCATCATAACAAACACAAGCCTAACGGGACAAAGCACAGAAGAAGATGCCAGATTAACGATATCGCCAAATTTGCTTGAAGTGTAATGTAGAAGTAGTGCACTTTAAAATCGTTAGTATTCAAACACATGAATCACACGAAAGACTCCCTTCTGATATAACTAGGAGGGAGTTTTTCGTCTTTTTAGATCAGGAACGTGTGCAACCTTGTAGAAACATTAGGTGCTGATTGTATAAATTTACTGTTACCTGATGGAAAGGTGGCGTTTGCATGGAAGAAACGCTACGACCTATCTTCAAATATTTGGAAGTGACTTCTGAGGAATCAGGCTTTTTGTCCGAGAATTATACCAGTCGTTGAAGCGATAGGCCATGTTTGGTGTTACTGGAAGATCGGAACAAAAGGTGGTAATTATGGGTACAAATCAAGCAGGACTAGTAAAACTAAATCAATCAATGAGCGATTTAGAATGTTCGACCCAACAATATAAAAAGATAAATCAAATGAAGAAAAAAGGCAGCATACACCGTGTCAGGCTTATATGCATATTGTTGGAAACGGTGTATTAATTTCTTTAAGCACCCCCTATAATTTTTTTATGCACTGTCTGTGTCCGCCCTCTCCGACTTTTCACTCTACATAAAAATTCCAATAAAAAGATGTCAATGATCTAATCCCTTGTGCTTTCGATTCGTCTTAGTTTCTTCGTGTCCCGAGCTGCAGATGAACCGAAGAAGCGGGAGTACTCTCGATTAAACTGTGAAGGACTTTGATAGCCAACATGAAATGCGGCACTGGTTACTGAATAGCCCTCAAATGCAATGAGATTTCTAGCCTCCAAAAGCCTTAATTGCTTTTGAAATTGAATAGGACTTAAACCGGTTGCCCTTTTAAACTGACGGTGAAAGGTATTTATAGCCATACCAGATTTTGATGCCATATCACCAATGTCTATTGGCCTCATAAAATTTTCACGAAACCATTTTACAATCTGGGAAATATTAGATAAATTACTTTCCTGCAGACCAAATTGCCTCAGATTCCATCCTTGTGGTCCCATCAGAACGCGATAAAGAATTTCGCGCTCATAAGCTGGTGCAAGAGCTGGAATATCTTTTGGTGTTTCCGATAATCGCAATAAGCGCAGCCATGCCGCCATAAATTCAATGTCTATTTCACAAGCTGCGAAATGCTCGGAAGCAGTTGGGATTAGATTTTCAGGGAGATCTCTTAATAAACACTGAAGAACATCCTGATTCAACCTAAGACCAAGGGACATGTAAGGACGGCCATCACGATCTGGGTGTACACTCGCTGTTGCAGGAACATGTACCGGTAACACGTAATAGGATGGCCCTTTCAGGTCTGTGTAACGCTCCCCAATGGAAAGAATCTTTGTTCCTTGAACCGTAAAACCAATCATCGGCTCGTAGAGCGCTGCAAGTTGATGTGCGGGTATGTCTCCCTTAATCATACTTAGCCCTGGTACTCCAGTTTCAATCGGTCGAGTGCTTGCACTTTTCATTAGATCAATAATTTCATTAAGGATTATATTCATACACTTATTTTATTACACGACTTCTTATTCCTCAACACCACTATGAAATGATTCGGCACTTTTAGGCTCTTCTTGTGATAATTATTAGGGATAATCCGGATTCTTTGAAAGGGTCTATGGTGTTTTTAGGCAATAAAAAGGCATGATTGGATCTATATTATTTCAGTAGATACGACTAAAATTAAATCCAGATCGAACACAAAAAAGGAGAGATCTTATGAAAATTGCAATTGTAACAGGTGGAAGTAATGGCATTGGAAAAGCGACGGCTCTTGGGCTTGGCAAGCGCGGAATTAACGTCATTCTCACATACAATTCCTATAAGGACCGTGCGGAAGCTGTCGTTAAGGAAATTGAGAAGAATAGTGGAGTTCGGGCATTAGCACTGAAGTTGGATCTGACTCAACTATCATCATTCGAAGGTTTCGTTCTAGAAGTGAAAAAGAACCTCAAAGAAATTTGGAATAGAACGACTTTTGATTACTTAGTTAATAATGGCGGTATTGGCGGGCCAATGATGTTCTCTGAAATGAGCGAAGAATATTTCGACAAGATTCTTAATACGAACTTCAAAGGACCGATTTTTTTAACACAACAGCTTGTCGGATTCATGAATGATAATGGAGCCATTGTAAATACCACAAGTTCATCAAGGAACCAATCATTTCCAGGCTACTCCGCCTATGGATCGTTAAAAGCAGCGTTCTCAACTTGGACTCGCTACATCGCCAAAGAACTTGCTCCTCGCCAAATTCGGGTCAATGCCGTTTCTCCTGGTCCTACGCACAGCAATTTTGGCGATGGAGCATTCGATAAACATCCTGAATTTATTAAGCCGTTGGCTGAGCAATCTGTATTTGGTAGAATCGGCCAACCCGAAGATATTGCGAAGGTCATTGTGAACTTATTGTCCGATGATTTCAGCTGGGTTACTGCCCAGGACATTGAAGTGTCTGGCGGACATTTGCTTTAAGAATGCTGTCCATTTGAGCAATGACGATCGGAAGAGATAAAAAGGGTGTCCCATCGTCATATATTGCCATCACTATATTCCGTTGCACATAGGTGGAAAAGACACAATGCTTACCTATTGCAAACCTTTAGTTCATGATATAAAGGCAGCTGGAATACTAACAACTGGCTACTGTTGTCTGTTGATGTAACGTGCAGCTTAACTTAAAAGTGTATTGAATAAAAGTAAGCATAGATTGTGAACGAATATTGAACATTGGTAGATTAATGATTTAAAATGGCATATATCGACATATTTCTAGAATAATCTATTTTATTATATTGTTGCAACTCTCATTCGTGGAATATTTTGGATTAAACGGGCGCTGTAAGGAGGGAAAAGGGCAGGCTTTGGGTAGGGAAATTTTTGAAAACATGTACATATCAACGCTGTACGAAGGATGCCAGCAAATTGGTCGGTGAATATGACTCCAGGTTGTGCGAAATTGAGAAGTTCATGGGCCATTAGGAGTAAAAATATGATTGAAAGGATGCTGATATCAAAGATTCTTGTCTGGGATGCGATTCTAAGGCATTATCAAAATCAAAATTTGGTTATTTCAAGTCATAAATCATATTTTATTGGAGGGAATATTTATGAAATTAAGGCTACACTTCAGAGGCTGGATTCCTCTTGTTCTGGCCGGCACAATGGTATTATCATCCTTCAGTATAGCTGCTCACGCATCAAATCCAGTCGCTACGACCACTTCTACACGTTCAATTGCTACGTCCGATGCTTCAAATGTCTGCGCGCCAACCTTTCAAGAGAGGAATATGCTTGCTACACCATATTCCCCTGATGCTGCTTCTAGCACAGCCCAATTTGCGTCTGACGATGTTAATAATGTGGGAAATGTTTCTCAATCCAAGGCTCCGACTCCCGTTTCTTTAATGCTGGATACGCTTTCGGATACTTCACTTTACGAAGGAGAGCAACAACAGGTCCATTTGACACAACTCTACAGTGATGGCTCAACAATCGATGTGACTAAATTCGCAAAATGGTCTTTTTATGATGAGAATATTGCGAACGTGACCGTGACTGAGACAGTCTACGGTATTGGAGAAGCAGTCCTACATGCGAAATCTGTCGGCGATACAGTTATCACAGCTACATATAACTCTGAAGCTGGAGTGCCTTTCTTCGTCACGGTTTTTCCTAATATGCTGCCAGATGAGACGCTGAGCGTTACGTTGTTAGAGGAAAATGTCAAGATGAAGGTAGGCACTTCTAAGGAAATGTTGGCTATTCGAAGCGACCTAAATGGTATCAGAAAGGATGTAACAACCCAAGGACAATGGACTTCCCTTGATCCAAGTGTTGTTTCTGTCACCCCAGATGGGATTATTCAGGCCAAACAATTAGGCAAAACATATATCTATTTTAAATATGATGGTTTAACCGCTACGGCTTTGGTTGGTGTCGTTGAAGCAAATGGACTATCGACCAATGAGCCGAGTGTAGAGTTGCTGCCCTCTGATCAATTTATATTGGTTGCCTACTCCGAATTAAGTGATGGCACTCAGACAGATGTATCTGAAATGGCGGCATGGACGGTTAAAGACCCCGAGATCGCTACCGTTGAAAATGGCGTCGTCAATGCCGTTTCAGTTGGAACTACAGAGATTACGATTTCCTATGATTCACACACCTATCAAGTACCGGTAACGGTGACGAACAACCTGCGTAATCCTGTGTTACTGGGGCTGGACATTAATCCGCCAAGCCTCACGCTGGATATGGGGGAGAAATCTAAACCTATGAAAGTTACCGGCATCTACAGTAATGGAACAACGAAAGACCTGACGGATCAAGGAATCGAATGGCGAACGGGAAATATCGTTGTTTCCATGGAAGATAATTCAGCTGTAGCAAATGCAGGAGGCTCTGGTCCAAGCATTATTTCAGCTACTATTGAAAACCGAACGGCTTATGTTCCGGTCTATGTGAAGCAAGATCCTAACACGCCGCCGATCGAGACACATATTTTTACTTCGCTTAACGTTACTCCGGATGTGAAGACATTACAGGTTAATGCTACGCAAGAGATTCAAGTAGAAGCCATTTACAACTTTGGTTCAGATATCGCTAAAAATAAAGATGTTACTCAGATGTCCACGTATACGTCTTTAAATCCCGATATCGTATCTGTAAGTCCAGCAGGGACGATTACAGCCCTGAAGGAAGGAAGCGCAACAATCACGATTTCTGCATTTTCGTTGACGAAATATCTCGCGATTACAGTTACCCCAGGCGCTCCGAAAGCTGCTGCAGTAAGTAAACAATTGACGAGCATAGTGCCGAGTGCAAGTAAAGTGAGGCTTGATCTAGCTAAGGGAGCCCAGCAACTGACTGCACAAGCACGTTATAGTGATGGTTCTTCTGAAGATGCTACAAATGCAAGCATCTGGACTTCCTTAAACCCTGGCATTGTTCAGGTAAAGGATGGTGTTTTAACCCCGGTAAGATCAGGTACAACTCAAGTTTTAGTACATGAGGGGAATTCAACAGCATTAGTTGAGATATCTATCGGTGACGAGGGAGCCGTACAGGCCTCTTCTAGCGTACATGCTTTTTATCGAACTTCTGAGGCGATCATTCAGAAAAATGGTATCATTCCAGCACGCCTTCAAGCGGCTTTAGACGACGGTAGAATTGTTGACGTTACGGAGAGTAATGGAACGCTAGGGTCAGAACTGGCTCCCACAGTGTGGCGTATAGATGAACCCACAATTGCTACGGTTCATGCAGGTATGATAAAAGGCCTTGAACTCGGACAGACAACTGTAACGGTAAAATATGGGGACTATCCAACCATTAGAATTCCAGTTACTGTACAATCGAATGCGGGTCCGATTACCATTCTTGGTTTATGGGTAAATGATCTTAATGTCAGAGTTTTCGAGCCAAATACGGAAGTGCCTGCTCATCCCGCATATGTGCAATTCAGCAATAATCAAGTTGTTGAGGCGAACGATGTAGGTGACTGGTGTACAACTGATCCATCCGTTGTAACCGTTGACGACCATGGGAATCTTAAGACTACCGGTCTCGGAGAAGCCTATGTAAGATTTATGATTGATGATCCGAATACGGGTACGCATTTGAATGATCAGATGTATGTTAGAGTGAATAAGCCTTCCTCGCTATCTTACTATGGTGACGCTGATAACGTGAACATACCAGTGAATAGTGAGTACCGGCCTACCATATTTGCATTTTTTCCAGACGATCCTCGCCATCCGTTTACTGTTGAGGATAACGGGATATGGAGATCTTCGGATGACTCCGTTGTTACGGCTACGGATGCAGGCCTTATTCTTGCACAATCCCCTGGCAAAGCAACGCTTACGTTTTCTTATATGGGGCTAACGCTCGATCTTCATGTCATTGTTGGGGAAGCAGTTGTGAGTGGCGTAATTTCGATTTTTGCTACACCAAGTTATGTGATTCAAAAAGTCGGAGGGACCGTGAAACCAACCATTACGGCTATGTACATAGATGGTAAAATTGAAGATGTGTCTTCAAAAGTCCGTTGGTTGGAAACAAGTCCCTATGTAGCTAATGTATCCTCGAATGTGATTGCGGCTAATTCGACTGGAGCGGCAGTAGTTGGCGCGGAGTATGGAGGGGCAATCGTCGCTATTCCAGTTGTCGTTAAAGGAGCTAGAACAACTGGAAATGATTCAAATGATTCAACTGCTCCAACTGCTCCAGTGTCTTCTACGGTACCAGAGAAGCCGGCAATACCGGTGGTGCCTGAAGCAAGTAAACTATCCTTTATCGACGGTGTGAATGCAACCGCTTTGAAATCGATCATCGCGCAGGCACTGAAGAATAAGACAAAGGTGACTTACTCGGATCTTTCTGATCAGTCATGGAGCGCGTCCGCAATTACGATCGCGAGCCACATTGGTTTTGTGCAAGGATACTCGGATGGATCTTTCCAACCGAAAGCGAACGTAACTCGGGCTGAATTTGCTACGATGTTGGCACGTGCACTAGGCGTTACAGGTAAGTCTGGAGCGTTGTTCTCCGATGTTAGTGACACAAGCTTTGCAGCGGATTCGATTCGCACCTTGCAAGCAATGGGATTAATCGATGGTTATGACAATGGTACATTCAGGCCAGATCAGGTCATCTCCCGCGCTGAAATTGCATCCATTCTAGCGAAAGCTGTGAAGATCTCAAAATCTTCGGGAGTCGGTCAATTTACAGATGTTGATGGTCACTGGGCGGCAGATGCGATTAATGCCCTGGGCGAGCAGGGTATTATTGAAGGCAAAAGCACTCAACTATTTGAACCTAACTCCAATACGACCCGTGAGGAGTCGGTAGTCTTAATTCTACGTACACTTGGTAAAGTGCTTGATCTTGATTTGAAGCTATAAAATGCATTCCAAACGATCCCCCCTCTTTCGGCTGATGTCGTGTAGGGGGATTAGCTTTACCCTCGGTATGATTCAATTGGCTGTAGTGACTGCCATTGGTTGGATCTTGGGCTTGGTGAAATGGACTTGTTGAACACAAATAATTATAATAAGTATCTATACAAACAACCATATCATTCATTATGGTGAAAGGAGTATACCGATGATACAAAAAGCGACTTTTGCCGGTGGCTGCTTCTGGTGCATGGTAAGTCCATTTGAAGAACAACCGGGCATTCATGGTATTGTGTCTGGTTATATGGGCGGTACCGTGGAGAATCCAACTTATGAACAAGTAAAGACTGGGGAAACCGGTCATTTGGAAGTTGTCGAAATTACGTTTGACCCGGCTATCTTCCCATATGAGAAACTGCTCGAGTTATATTGGCCTCAGATAGATCCTACCGATGATGAAGGACAGTACATTGATCGCGGTAGTCAGTATCGTACAGCTATTTTTTATTACAATGAAGAGCAGCATGAGCTTGCTTTAAAATCGAAAAATGAGCTTGGGCAAAGCGGACGTTTTGATAAGCCGATAGTAACGGAGATCAGGCCGGCAGCTACATTTTTTCTCGCAGAAGAGTACCACCAGAATTACCACATCAAAAACCCTAAGGCATATAAAGAAGAACGGATTTCCTCTGGGCGCGATGCTTTTGGTGAAAAATATTGGAAGTAATAAAAACGCAGAAAGGAAGCAATCCCTTCTCATGGGGAGGATTGCTTCCTTTTCGATGTAAAGGAGAGGGAAACCTTGCTACACTCAATCATTTTTGATATGGATGGAACACTATTTCAAACGGATAAGATTTTAGAAATATCACTCGAAGATACGTTTAATCAATTAAGATCGCGGAATAAGTGGAATAAAGAAACGCCTATTGAAAAATACCGTGAAATTATGGGTGTACCTTTACCCAAAGTATGGGAAGCTTTGTTACCCAATCACGCTAAGGAAGAAAGAGAACAAACGGATGCCTATTTTTTGCAAAAATTAATTGAGAATATAAGGAGTGGGAAAGGCGCTTTATATCCTAATGTTACGGAAGTTTTCAGTTTTCTAAAAAGCAATCATTGTTCAATTTACATAGCAAGTAATGGTTTAACGGAATATTTAAAAGCAATTGTAAGTCATTATCGTTTGGATAATTGGGTTACTGAAACATGCAGCATTGAGCAAATTGATTCGTTAAATAAATCAGATTTGGTTCAAAATATGATAAAAAAGTATAGTATTACTAATGCAGCAGTAGTAGGAGACCGCCTGTCGGATATTCTTGCAGCCAAAGACAATGGTTTAATGGCAATAGGATGTAATTTTGATTTTGCACGAGAGGATGAACTTTCTCAGGCTGATATTGTCATAGATGACTTAATTGAGCTAAAGACGATCGTGTCGCAATTTTAAAATATAGTTACGTTAGCTTGTAAGAGGGTACAAAAGCTGTAACCGCATATTTGCTGTTACGGCTTTTTTGGCGTGGGGAAGCGCAATCTATAGGGAGGTGATTCAAAAGTCATGGATTTTTCCTGAAAAACAGGTATAATGACCTATGAATCCTAACGGTTTTAGGGAAAGAACATACATATAAATGAAACGTTTCATATGGATTCTGAAAAGAGGTGATGAGCATGAGAGTGCTCATAGTTGATGATGAACCATTAGCTCTAAAGAGTATGGAAGAATTACTCGGCCATCATGCGGAGATTGAGATTGCAGCTTCCGTATTAGATCCCAGGGAAGCTCTGGTTCTATGCGGGCAGACCAGATTCGACGCTGTTTTCCTTGAGACGGTAATGCCTGAAATTGGTGGTATGGAGCTTGCTGCGAGGATATCATCTTTACAGCCAGATGTGCATATTGTCTTCGTTACTTCTTTTGACCAGTATGCCGTTCAGGCATTTGAATTGCAGGCATTAGACTACCTGCTGAAGCCAGTCTCAGAGAGACGTTTGACCAAAACAATAGAAAGATTGCGCAGAGCGTCAGGTAACCTAGGTCGCCTCCCAACACCAATAATTCGGTATACGCAGCTTGGATGTCTCGGCACCTTGTATTGGATGAAGGAGTCTGAAGAGATCCGTACCTTTTCTTGGCGAACAAGCAAGACACAGGAACTATTCACCTTTCTGCTGCATCAAAGGCGTGGGCCAGCTATACGTAAAGAGGCTATTCTTGACGTACTGTGGCCGGAACAAGATCCAGTCCGAGCGACTGTGCAGCTGCATACGACCGTTTATCAAATTCGTAAAATGTTGAAAGAACAAGGGCTTGCCATTCAAGTTGTGTATGAGCAGGAGGGCTATCGTCTGCAGCTTAATGATATTCGAGTGGATGCGGATGTATGGGAACAAGAGTGTGCCAAAGTACCGGTACTAAATGTTGCTTCCATAGAAGCATATAAACAATCGCTTGCTATGTACAAAGGAGACTATTTTGCAGATTCCCCGTTTCAATGGCTGGAAGGGGAGCGGGAGCGTTTGAGGCTGCTCCGGTGGCAGTATCTCCAAAAGTTTGCTGATTTCTGCCTGGCACAGGAGCTGTTGCCGGAGGCGAGGGATGCCTTTCAGCAGATGAAAGAACATTATCCTCTTGTCGAAGCCGGATACTGGGGGTTGATGCAAGTTCATGTGAAGCTTGCCAATTATGCGGAAGTTAAGCAGCAGTATGATACGCTGCGGGCTCGTCTTGAGGAAGAGCTTGGCATCTATCCAAGTTCGGAGATAAGAGAATGGTTTGTAGATGTGTTTGAACAAAGACAACTCACTTAATATAGGAGTAACCGCCATGTCTGGCGGTTTTTTTGATTTTATAAGGACTTTTTACCTACTATTTTGTCAAATGTTCAGATATTGTTCAGTGTTATGTAGTTTAATGTCGAAAAGCAGAAGTTTTCCTAGGACTAAGGTATCATCTTTTGGTATTTACATAGGTCATTGCCGCCAATCTGGGATGGGTTGATGCTGCGTTTGCATGAACAAAATAAGATCGGGTAAGGAGAACGAAGATGAAGAAAAGATTGTTTAGCAAGCCCTTCTTGTCACTAGTAGCGGCTTCTTCTATCGCGGTTGGTGTACTGCCTCAAGCAGCTTGGGCTACCCCGTTATCACAAGATGGCTACACATCATTTGTAACCACAGATAATTGGGGTGGCGGAAGTATTGGTAACGAGCCGAAAGATAATGATTTGGACTCGTATACCCCCGCCACATCAGATAGCAGCGACGGTGGTGATATCCGCAAAAAGTATGATCCTAGCAGTGGCTCGATGATCAAAAATGGAACCGCTGTGAAGTACCCGTTTGAGTTCAAAATCCCTGTTCCTGCGGAGAGCTTGCCGCATACGAGCGCTTATTTATTAATTCGCGCTTATGATGTGGATGAAGAATCGGGAGAATGGGATCGTGTGTACCTCTCCAATTCTCCTTTGGCTCTCACAGAGAATTCAAACCTTCCAAATGGCTATACGGAGCCTGAAACATGGGGAGATACCTATAAAAAGAGTTTCCCGCTTGCTAATTATGTAGGGGCGCTTTCAGGAAACAACGTCAAATGGAATACAACCGTATTTAAATTAAATCTCGATCAGGTGAGCGCGGGAGATAACTATGTAGGCATTTCTGTTCATTCTAATCCAAAGGTAAGTAGCTTTAACAGCGGTTGGGAGACAACGATTGATTGGGGACAACTTATTTTAGATGGCGGCAGCCGCACGACTGGTGAGTTGAAGGATGTTAATATTGGCGTTGTTAATGGCAAAGTAACGGTAGACACGACCGTGCAACAAAATGGGGAAGGTAATCATTTCCTGATCGAGGCAAACGTTATTGATAAAGACGGGAACAATATCGCGACGGAAGTTCTGAAGGTCCCCTTAGAAAATGACGGACGACCTCTGCAAATTCAATTAAACAACCCCAATATTGATGCGAGCAAAGAATATACCGTCAATATTATTTTGTTCGATGAAGAGCCGGAAACAACGGGGCCGAATGCGGGTGTTTCGGGTTTAGTGGTTCCAACGAAAGCAGAGCATATGTATTCTATTTCGACAATTCAACCGAAGGTCGGAAATATTGCTAAGACAGGATTTCAGTATGATCCGACCGTGTTTCAGGCAAATGATTTTAAAAATCAATATTTCGTTAACAACAACGTCGCCTACGGAGAGAAACTTGAGAAAATTCAAATCAAGTCGCTTCCTGCAGCAGCCATTGGTAAGCTCCAGTTGAATGGTACAGACGTAGCCCTCAATCAGGAAATCCTCAAGGGGAATTTGGGGCAGCTTAAGTTCGTCCCAGTTGCTGCTGGATTTACGGGTACAGTTACTTTTGACTGGAATGGTAATAATGGTACGAAGTACGCGGAAACCAATGCGACCGTAACCATTACAGCCAACACTGCGCCTATCGTAGATAACATCAGCAAGAGCGCAAATAAAGGCTCCGAGATTCCTTTTGTGTTAAGTGATTTCGAACAGGCAACAGTGGATAGCGATACATTAACAAAAGTGAAAATTACAACGCTGCCTGAAGCAGGGACGCTTGTATGGAATCATATCCCTGTGACGATCGGACAGGAAATTCCTGCAGCCGAGTTAGATAAACTGAAATTCGTGCCTGCCGAAGGTCAAACCGGTGGCGTGTCTTTTGAATGGAACGGGTTTGACGGCAATCAATATGCCAAGGATGCGAAGCAAGTTTTGATCACAATCAACACGCCTCCAACAGTAAGTTTAATACAAAAAGCAGGGCTAACGGGAGAAACGATTTCTTTTTCCGAAAATGACTTTGTTAGTCATTATCAAGACATCAACACGGATCTTATGACCAAAGTGAAGATTACGTTACCTAGCGGATTCGACCAAAAAGGAAAGCTGTGGTACACCGATGTTACGACGGCTGTCTATCTGCCAGCTGGTAGTTCAACTGAATTAACGGGTGCTAATCTTGATTCGTTGAAGTTCTCACCGACAGCTGAATTGCCCAATGGCAGTGGTGTGACATTTAGTTGGTTAGGTTTTGACGGGAAGCAATATGCCGAGATGGCAGCGGCTGTCACCATTGCTTATAATGGAAAGCCAGTTGCGGAGCCTCAAACGGTAAAAGCTGAACAAGGTAATCCAGCCATTCTGGTACATTTAACGGGGAATGATCCAGAGACTGTAACGGGACTGGTGTATGGCATCGTGTCTCAACCGGCTAAGGGAACTTTAACGCCTACTAGCGAGCCTGACATCTACACGTTTACTCCAAATGCTAGTTTCGAATATGGGCATGATAGTTTCGCGTTCACGGTAACGGATGCAGATGGTCAAGTCAGCCAACCAGCGATTGTGACGATTCAAATCAATCGTACATTAGACGGTTGGGTTGGCAATAAAGAGCAAACCGATATGACTACAGTAAAAGCTCTGCCCGGTGAGCCATTGATGCTAAGAGCAGTGAGCTCGTTGCTGGCTGATCAAGTGACCGCGACCATTAATGGTACTGTCGAATCGTTGATGCTTATGAATGCAAGCACAGCAGTGGCTGACGGGTACAAACTATGGGAGAAAACGAACTTTGTCCTCTCCCAAGAGACTTATGCAGGCAGTTACGAAGTTACATTTTCATCTGTACAAGGCAGTACGCCATTGCCTGCGGAGACTGTGCTTGCTAATAACCGCTTTGAGGTTATTCCTGCTACATTGAAACTAACGGCTAATCCTGAAAAAATCGTTGGAGACGGTAATTCCAAGACTGAACTTCAAGCTTTGCTGACGGATGAGGATGGAAATCCAATTCAAGGTGTAGAAGTTACATTTTCTGCACCAGCAGGGATCGGTTCGTTCGTTGGCTCGAATAAGGCAATTACTAACTCACAAGGGCTTGCGACTGTTACCTACAAGTCATCTAAGATAACCAGCGATATGGAACAAAATGTTCCTGTGAAAGCCAATGTACACGATATCGAACGCAGTCTAGCGGCAGAAGATGAAATTCAAATTGTCTTCCAACCGGCTATCATTAGCGGTGTGATTACACAAGGTGGCACTAATCAGGTTGTTACTGGCGCTACTGTGAGAATTACGCTTGATTTGAATGGCGATCATGTCATCGATGCTGAACATGATTTTATTCGGACGGTTGTTACGGATGAGCATGGTGCCTATTCCGTTCCTGTTCCACAGGGCGACAAGGTCTACGATTTGGAATTTACGCAATTAGTTAACATTGGTGGGAATGCAACGCCGATTACGTATAAGCAAAAAGCTGTGGTAGGTACCATTACTGGCGGTGGCGACGAGGAGTTTAATTCTGTCAAAACAGTTACGGGTATTGTTCTATTGAAGTCCTCCTCCGGTGAATCGAATATGCTCAGCGATGAGGCCAAAGGCAAGACGAAAGTGTATTTGAAAGATCAGTTTGGCAATTACACAGTGGCTCCGCTGCAAGCAAGCGGCGTGTTTAATGCTGAAGGTTTAACCATTGGCTCCTATAGCATGGAAGTGCGCTACGAGTTAGCGCAAGGTCAGGAAATCGTTATTAAGCGCAGCAATGTTACCGTGCTCTCCAACGGGGAAATGAACATTGCCGAAGAGTTGATTGACCCTTATGGTACAGTAACTGATGCTGTTACTAATGCCGTAATACCTGGAGCGAAGGTGACTCTCTATTACGCCAACTCCACTAGGAACGGTGTGAAAAGCGGCACCAAGGTTACGCTTCCAGCTATTCCTGGATTTGATCCCAACAACAATGCAAGCCCAGAGCAAAATACAGATGTAAATGGTTTGTATGCTTACATGGTTTATCCGAACACCGACTATTATTTGGTCGTTGAAAAAGCAGGTTACGAAACGTATATGAGCCCGATGATTCCCGTAAATGCTGATATCGTTAGACATGATATTAAGCTGAATCGTCCTTCAACTGATAACGGGTATGGTGGACCTGCAAGAAATCCAGTCACTTTGAGTCTTTCTGTGGACAAGAATCAGGTGGAGGAAGGCACATCTTCATCGATCCTTGTTAATTACAAGAATACAGATAGCTTCACGGTTAACGATGGGGCTATTACGCTGCAATTACCTGACGTTCTGGAAGTTATCGACGCAGATGGAGGGAAAGTCGAGAACAAGACGATTACTTGGAAAATAACAGATCTAGCAGTTGGAAAAAGCGGCAAGCATACGATTGTTGTCAAATGGCCGCAATTAACTGAAGCCAATAAGGAATTCGATATTCCTGGGGTGTTTAAGGCAGGGCAAGCAGATGGCAAGGAAGCAAGCTCGGATGTGAAAGTTAATGTGTTTTCTAACCGCTTCGGGAATTTGCAGCATCAACGTTATATTCTCGGATATCCAGACAAACAGTTTAAACCGAATAATTCCTTGACTCGTGCCGAGCTAGCAGCCATTGTTGCAAGATTGACCGAGAACCAAACATTGAATGAGTCGCTTCCATACAAAGATGTCTCTAATAGCCATTGGGCGGCCAACTATATCAAAATTGTTACAAAGCACAATTATTTTAGCGGTTATGCAGATGGCAACTTCCGGCCAGAGGCGCCGGTGACGCGTGGCGAATTGGCCTCCGTTATGACTCGTTTCCTGAAGTTGAACGTTAGTGATCCAACCAACCTCCATTTCACGGATGTCAAAGAGCACTGGGCTGCCGCAGCCATTGAGCAATTGTATAACGGGAAATTCCTTTCCGGTTATCCGGATGCGACATTCAAGCCGAATGATGCGATCCGCAGGGTAGAAGCGGTAACGATGATCAACCGTATGCTGTACCGTGGTCCGTTAAAAGGCGTCAACGCGTTATTCCCTGATGTCAGCTCTGATCACTGGGGCTTTGGCGATGTACAAGAAGCAACCTTCTCTCATGAAGCTTCTCGAAATCTGGATGCTAGTGAGCAATGGAAATCGAACCTGAAAGATGATGTTCAGTAAAGTAGAGAAAGCAGGGGCCTATCTAGGTGCCCTGCTTTTTTTGTTTGGATTTAGCGGAATTTCACTTGCAGAAATCGGACAACCCTAAGTAAAATATGGTAGTAACTTTATTACGTACTTATGGGAGGAAAGCAATGCGCATTCGCAATGACCGATTTCCTGGCGGGGTTCACCAAGCCCTAACCCTTAGTTATGATGACGGAAGAGTACATGACCGTAGACTCGTGGGGAAGTTAAATGAATACGGGATCAAAGGAACGTTCCACTTGAACAGTGGCTTTTTGGGCAAAGAAGGCTATGTGACAGCGGAAGAAGTTGCTTCTCTTTTTACAGGGCATGAGGTATCCGCGCATACGGTTGATCATCCATTTCTGGAGCAATCTCCGACTGATCAAATAGTGACGGAAATCATGGACGACCGCAGAGCTCTAGAATCGCTAGTTGGCTATCCCGTCAGGGGGATGAGCTACCCTTTTGGAACACACAGTGATCGCGTAGTTTCGCTGCTGCCTGCTCTTGGCATTGAATATGCGCGAACCGTAGCAAGTCATGGGAAATTCCAACTACCGGACGATTTTCTTAGGTGGCATCCAACCTGTCATCATAAGCAGATGATGGAGTACGGGGAGCAGTTTATCAAACTTGAACAAAGGCACACACGCATGGCTCTGTTCTATGTATGGGGACATAGTTATGAATTTGAAAACGATAACAATTGGGATCTTATCGATCGTTTTGGAGAGATGATTGGCGGGCATAGCAACATTTGGTACGCAACCAACACCGAGATCTTCACCTACTTACAGGCAGTAGAACAGTTACGTTACTCAGTAGATCGTCATCTAGTACACAATCCCACAGCGACTTCCGTTTGGATCAGTGTGGAGGGAGACTCCGTAGAAATTCCAGCGGGACAAATCGTGAGGTTGATCTGAGGTATGTGTGCGATTCTTCCCATAATCAGGTATACTAAAGCCTGCAGATGAAAAAGGGGGGATACGATGTTTACGACTACGAGTTATACGGTTGAAGTGATCAAAGATCCGTTCGGTATTTTGACCGGACGACGATACGAATTTCTCATAGACATCGAGGTTGAGGAAGATGATGAGTTGTACTCCGAAAGCGGATTGTATATTCGTGCGATCTATAACGTTGAAGAAGGCAAATCAGGTCTATTGAAATATGAGCTTTATGAGAAAACGACGCAACTGTACCTGGATTTTGAACTTGAGGATGATGAAATCGCGGAAGTAGAGGCATTTTGCAAAGCGCATGTGCTAGAAGCGGACGACGAGTAGAAGGAATAGCAACGAGTGAGGGGCTGTCTCGTGGGTCATTATAGACCTTGGAGACAGCCTTTTTAATCTTAAGAATATTTGACGACCTTGTTTTTCCCGGTTGTTTTGGCCTTATACATGGCCTGATCCGCTTGCTTGATAAGCTCCTCGGCGCTTACGCCGTTTTTGTATTTGCTGTACCCAATGCTGGCGGTAACGATGGTTTCCTTCTCAATACGGCTGCGAACGCGCTCCGCGAATACATCCATCTTGACACTCGGATCCGTAACCATCACGACCATCTCTTCCCCGCCGTAACGGCCTGCAATGCCGCATTCCTCGGCTTCATCCTTCATAATTTGCGCCACTTGCTTGAGCACATCGTCGCCCATTTGGTGGCCCTTGGTATCATTTAATTTCTTGAAATTGTCAATATCACTGAACAAAATATAAATAGGAAGATGTCTTCCAACATACTGCGAAACACGATTGTAGAAAAATTTGCGATTATACAAGCGAGTTAGTCCGTCCGTGATGGATGAATTATAGATGGCCTGCATAAGCTCAACGACACGATCAAACAGCATGATAAATAATAAAAAGTAGAAGACGATCGGCAAAATATTGCCCGCGAGGGTCAGCCAAATCTGATCATTCCCATACATATACACATTGATTAAATGACAGGTTTGGATGAAGAAAAAGATCGTAAGCGCCCATTGATACTTCGCTTGTTGACCAATATAAGGAGGTATCATGTAAAAACACAGAAAGATTAGCACAAAAACATAAAGCTCAAGACCAATGTCTTGCAGCAGTCGAACTTGCTGAATCGTTCCGTTGTACATTTGAGGCACACTAAAATGAAGAATAGAGACAACGAATCCCATAATGATCAAACCATAGAAAAATATGTACTGTTTGCGGTGCGTTCGGTTGTATAATTGATAAACTCCAAAATTCAAAAGTACGAATGAAACGATTTTCAGCATTAACAGCACATACGCCGTTAAGCTTGTATCTAGCGCTGTGAGCAAGACGTATATCTTAAGCAGGTAATGAATGCCAACGAAAATAACGGAGAAGGTCATGGACATGTACCCTTTTTTACGACGATCAAGAAACAATCGAAGTGAAATAACGAACATGAGTGTCACAATGACCAATACGATAGCATTCGATAATAATGAAGCTAAATCACCGAACATGAGATCAACAGCTTTCATGCGTTCCCCCAAAAAACCTATTTTTCGACAAGATGTGATTCTATTATAAAGGAAAATGGGAGAGAGGGATAGAATCGTTTCGAGTGGCATGAAGTTGTTCTCTTTTCTATTCGGTGCACACAAGTTACAATAAGAAGGTAAAGCTCAAGGCTTTGAGAGAGGGGCTCATGCAATGAACATCTTGCAAGCATTATTTTTCCCACCGGAACAACCGGGTGGGGTGTCATCCATGGTTCCCTATATATTGGACCGATTTAATAAAAAAGGTTGGGAAATGGAACTATTTTCGCTGCCAAAAAGGATTCGCAATAAAGGCACAGAGGAAGTGGAATTCGTCACTTTCGATTGGCGGAAGTATGCCGGTAACCCGATCGTTGATAAATACATTCAGACTTACAAGGATTATGTTTGGTGGACGAAGCTCCGAATAACTAAGAAGTATGACATTATTCATGCGCATCATCCGATTGCAGCCATGGCGATGAAGCAAATTTATCCGGAAACACCCGTGATTCTGACCATTCACTCCAGCTTTGAGAGAGAGCTTGTTTTGAATGGACGTATTAAGGAGAATGGGGTGGAGCATCAGTTTCTTACCCAGATATATGAGGAGCTTGAAACAAAGGTTGATCAGATTATTACAGTGTCGAATTCGTTCAAGCAATATATCGCAGAGTTTGTGCAGGATAGCGAACGAATTGGCGTGATCCCGAACGGTTTTGACGAGAAACGTTTCCGGCCGATTTCCCATGAAAATGCGGTGACGCAATTCATTACGGTGTGTCGTCTCGTGCCTGCGAAAGGGCTGGATACGCTGCTAATCGCTTGCGGAGAGCTGAAAAAGCGAGGTCATCCCTTTGTTTTACATATCATTGGGGATGGACCAGACCGGGAAAAGCTGGAGAAGCTGGCCATTCAGCATAATATTTATGAAGAAACGATTTTTTATGGCTACATGCTGCATCCTGAGGAATTCATGCCTTTCTTTGATGTCTTTGTATTACCGTCGCGCGCGGAAGCATTCGGTTCCGTATTTGCGGAGGCCGCATTATGCTGGCTAGCCTTGATTGGGACTGATGTCGGGGGGATTGCAGAGCAAATCGAACATGGACATAATGGATTGCTGGTGCCTGTGGGAGATGCCATGGCATTAAGCCATGCATTGGAGAAGGTCGTCATTGATCCAACATTCCGCTACAACCTAGCGCGTACCGCGTGGGAAAAAGCGAAGAAAACATATTCGTTGAATCGTGTTCTACGCCAACTGAAAAGCGTCTACGAGAGCTATCAAATAGAGGAACATACAACGGCAACGGTAAAAAACGAAGATCAGAACGAAAATAGCTAAAGCAGGAAGGCGTTATAGACATGAAACGACTGCGGTTTATGCATGCCGCCGACTTGCATTTGGATTCCCCGTTCAAAGGCATGTCGGCGCTGCCTGAACGCGTTCGTGAGCGCATGCGAGAATCAACGTTTGGTGCGCTCAAGGAGCTCGTCGCGGCAGCTGTTCAAGAGCAAGTGGATTTTGTACTTATCAGCGGGGATGTCTACGATTTGTCGGATCGTTCCCTTCGCGCGCAAATTCGCTTTCAGAAAGCATTGGAGCAATTAGCTTCGCAAGGAATCCCTACATATATTATTCATGGAAATCATGATCCGGAGGATGGACGCGCCGCAAAGCTGGTTTGGCCGGCAGACGTCCATTTTTTTGCGTGCGATCAAGTGGAGACGCTGACGGTAACGAAACCGGGGCGAGGTGTCATTGCACAGATTCATGGGATTTCTTATCGCAGCGCAGCGGTTATGGACAACTTAGCGCTACAGTTTGAACCTGGGCATGAAGATGCGGCTCAAATCGCTCTTTTACATACGAATGTTGATGGTGACCCGGCTCATGATAATTACGCCCCGTGCAGCAAGCAAGATTTGCTGAAAGCGGGTATGCACTACTGGGCTTTAGGCCACGTACATACAAGAAATGTGCTTAATGAGCAGCCGGCAATTGTGTACCCGGGGAACCTGCAAGGGCGAAACATTCGGGAAACAGGGCCGCGCGGCTGTTACATCGTAAACATGTCGGAAAATGGACGAGCGGATCTCGCCTTTCGTGCGCTAGATCAGGTGCGCTGGTTCCAGCAGAGGCTGTCTGTTGCTGGCATGCAAACGGAGCAAGAACTGAAGGACAAGATCGGCGACCAACTTGAACGGATTAGGGCTGAAGCAGATGGCCGTGATGCTGTCGTCCGTATCATTTTGGAAGGGCGAAGCGCGGTCTCCAGCATGCTCCGCAAAGGGCGGCTGCTTCAGGAACTGATCGCTGAGCTGCGGCTGGACGAAGCAGAGCGAAGCCGCTTCGTCTGGATCGAATCGATTGAGGACCGCACGGCAAGTGAGCTCGATCTGGAGGCACTGCAGCAGGAGAAGAGCTTTCTTGGCGATCTCCTGCGGATTGCAGCTGCGCTGCGCGTCGACGACGCCGCGCTGAAAGAATTCGCGGGCGAAGCACTCGCCGCGCTGCAAAACCTGCCGCAGTCAGCCGGAGACCCGGCTGCGGCTGATCCCGAGCGGCTGCGCGAATGGCTGCGCGCCGCAGAGGAAATGGCCGCGGATCTCCTATCCGCGGATGGGGGGTGGCCTGGATGAAGATCATATCCATCCAGGTAGAGGGCTTCGGCAGCCTGCGGCAGCGGCAGCTCGACACGGACAGCCCGCTGGCGCTGTTCTACGGCGCCAACGAAGCGGGCAAGAGCACGCTCATGGGCTTCGTCCGCGCGGTGCTGTTCGGCTTCCCGACTCGGCAGAACCGGTCGGAACGCTACGAGCCGCTGGGCGGCGGCGCCCATGGTGGCGCCCTGACCCTGCAGGATGAGCAGGGTCAGCTCATTCGCGTCGAGCGTTACGACGCGCCCGCCGCAGGCGGCAGACGTGCCTCTGCGGGGCACGTTAAGGTTACCCTCGGTGATGGCACCACCGGAGGAGAAGAACTGCTGAACACGCTGCTGGGCGGCCTATCGGCCGACCTCTTCCGCAGCTTGTTCGCTTTCGGTTTAACCGAGCTGCAGGAGCTTCGCACCCTGCAGACGGACGAGCTCAGCGGCTATTTGTATAGCGCTGGGCTTGGTGTAAGCGGCTCGGCCATCATGGAGGCCGAGCGCAAGCTGACGGCGCAGGCCGACGGCTTGTACAGACCCCGCGGGCGCAATCAGGAGATGAACCGTCTCCTGAAGGAGCTGGAGGGTCTGGAGCAGTCGCTGCGCCGCAGCCGTGACTTGGCAGCCGATTATGATCGGCTGCAGGGAGAGCGCCGCTCCGCGGAGGAGCGCATTGCTGCGCTGGAGCAGCAGCAGGAGGCGCTGCGCGCGGAGCAGCTCAGGCTTAGCCTGGCCGGCAAGGCGCGCAGCGGATGGACCCGGCTGCGGCAGATCGGCCAGGAGCTAGCCGCGCTGCCGGTGCTGGCTGGCTTCCCCGAGCACGCCTCGGCGAGGCTGGACGCGCTCGAGGCGGAACTGGAGCGCCTCCATGCGGAGCGCGCAAGGCTCAGCCTGCGGCAGCAAGTGCTTGCGGATCAGCTGGGCGCGATCCGCATTCAGCCTGATGTGCTTGCGCATCAGACGGAACTGAATCATTGGCTGGAGCAAGCGGCCACTTATGAAGAACAGAAGCGCAGTTTGGACGGGCTGTGCGTGGAACAAGAGCACGGGCGCGCGCAGCTGGACAGACTGCTGAAACAAATAGACGCTGCAGACGGGGAAAGACAGATGGATATTGGCACATTTGCGGTGTCCATCTCCCTTCGCGAGCAAATTCGCTCTTTCAAGGAACAGTTTCATAAGTGCCGGGGGGATGAACTGCGTGTTCGAACAGAGCTGGAGAGCCTTGAACAGCAGCTTCTGCGAGTCGAAGATACGATTCGCAGCTTGGAAGCCGATGTACGGCTAACCCCTTCATTTGCAGGAGGGATCGACCCCGGAGCGGCATTGCAAAGAATCGCAAGAGATTACGCGCAGTGGCAGCTTCTCGTCAGGGAGGTTCAGCATCACAAAGAGCGGGAAGCCGTACAGAAGGAGTACAAGATTAGCCTGGAGGAAGCGGCCAAAGCTGGTAAAGCCGCCTCGCGGAAGCTTCGAAAGCGTATGGTGCTTTTGATCGGCACGTTAGCGATTCTTGCCCCTATTCTGTTGGCTTGGCAGAGCAGCTGGGCCATGGCTGTTTGTGCGTTCGTGCTATTTGCTGGCGCGGCACTCTATATCCAGTTCGGCGATCGCTCGGCATCAGATCGCCGAGCTTCCCGCACGATGATGACGACGTCTCCCAGTCAGGAGTCTTCTCCGAATGAAACGACCGCTCGCGAACTTCTTGAATTGGAGCGGCGTTTGCAGGAACAAATTTCTGCATTCATGAAATCAAATCTATCTCAGACTGGCTTTAACGAAGCTGCGGCAGCATCTGCCTTCCACTCTTCGCCTCAAATGGGCCGTGCCGACTCGCACTTTCTTCCAGGCATCCAGCCTCAGCTGGATGCCTGGTTGAGAGAAGCGGAGAACAACAAGCAACAGCTTAGCCAGCAGCAGCGCAAGATGGAAAAGCTGCAGGATGCGAAGGAAATGCGCGAGTCCCTTCAGCACCAAGAAGGGCAACGAGGAATGTTGTATGAACAGTATGTAGCGGAGTCTGAGCAGCTTCAGAGAGATTGGAGCAACTGGCTGTTATCGCTTGGTTTAAGTGGACGATTGTCCCCTGATGCCGCTATGGAAACGATTCAGACGATTGAGCAGGGGCAGGAGAGCCTCCGTCAGCTCCATAAACTGGAAGCAAGATTAGCTTCATTGCTCAAAAGTGTAGAACAGTATGAAGAAGCTATCGTATTAAGGCTTGAGTTATCTTCAGGACAAGAGCCTCTATTTGCGCTCAAACGCTGGAAAGAGCAGGAGCAAGAGCAGTTTAAGCTGCTTGCGACTAGAAAACACAGCGAAGCGCTTTATGCAGAGGTCGCAGAAGAACTGCAGCTTCTGGAAGCTGCCGAACAGCGCACGCGCGAACGGCTTGCCTTCTTGCTGCAGGAAGCCTCTGCAGGGGATGCTGAAGCGCTGCGCTCGCAGGAGAGAGAGCAAGATGAGCGCAAGAAGTTAACAGAAGAACAGAAGCTGCTGGAATCATCGCTTGAATCATTGCTAGGCCATGCGTCGCTAGCTAGTTACACAGAGCTGTTGGAGACGCAAGGGGAAGCAGATATGATTTACCGCTTGGAGACTCTTGAGCAGCAACTGGCGGAAACGACAAGTTTAACGAATGAGCTCCGCGAGGCAGCTGGCAAGCTGGCAGCACACATCGAACAGCTGGAGCAAGGCTCGGAGCAAGCCGATGGCCAACTTCAGGCTGAGGCTTTACGGGCCTCAATACGGGAACAGGTGGATCAATACGCTGTGGCTTCCTTTGCTTCCTTGCTCATGAAGAAAGCTCGCGAGATCTACGAGCAGGAGCGGCAGCCAGGTGTGCTTTTACGAGCATCCGATTATTTGTCTAGGATGACGAATGGAGCATTCACTCATGTCAAAGCGCCATTTGGAGAGCAACGTCTTGTTGCGGTTAGATCGAATGGGCAGTCTGTGGATACGAGTCAATTAAGTCGGGGAACTGCGGAGCAGCTATACTTATCCATGCGTTTTGCGCTTGTGGAAGAATATGCCGGCAAAGCGGTATTACCGCTCGTCATGGATGATATCCTCGTCAACTTCGACGAAGAACGGATGGAGAGCTGTCTGCGTGTGCTCGCTGACTTAAGCAGCAGGCATCAAGTGCTTTTGTTTACATGTCATGGGCATGTGCGAGATGCGGCGGCACGCGTTATTCGCGATTACCAATTAATAAACTTGTAGAACGGTTGCCCTGCATGGCATGAGAACCCGTTCAAGATCATATAAGTTGAAGAAAAAAGCTGGAGGAATCAAAGTGGAACCAGGAAGCGAGAAGAAGAAAGAACATCGTGAAATTACGTACCAGGTTGGTTGGAAAAAAGGGAAAATCGAGTGGAATGAAGGGGCAGCGGAAGCGTTATCCATTAAATCACTTAAGTCTGTAGAAAGTCCGGAGGATGCTGAAGTGAGACGGCTTCAGCTTCTATGGAAACCAGCGATGAACCTCCCAAGCTGGGTGCTGTTTCCCCTTCTTTATGCACTTCCGGTTCTTTGCTTTGGTTTAACGCTTATCCTCATTTATGGTCTGCGGCACGGATAGTCGACAATTAGAAAGGAGGTCATAGGCATGAATATGCTATTAGCGATAATTGGCGGGTTTCTTGGTCTTTTTGTAACTGGCGTTGCGATTTATACGGCTTGGATGATTCATCAGCTTTGGCGTCAGCAGGCGGCAGCGCCGAAGGCTTTGAGTCAAGTGGAGATTGCGGTGAGCTATTTTTCGCGCTGGACGGTGATGGATTACGCGATGATCGGGCTGTTTATCAGTGGTCTGCTGCTATTGTTAGCCCAGCTATTCGCGATCCTGCGCGATCAAACGGCGACGACAGCTAATTTTCATTTTTCCTATTTGCTCACTGGCCTTATTTTATGCGCGATGGGGATGCTCTTGTTAGTGGTTCGTTTGATCGTCGTTCTCGGCTTTGCCCAAACAGGGGTCTTACACCGCACGTTTACGGTTGCGCCAGATCATGAGCACCAGCCAGACAACGCTAATTAAGCCGAATACAGGGTACAGAGCTGCAAGAAGCGTTTTAAAACCAATTTGACTGACCAGATAACTAAGTCCTAGAATGCTAATCAGCAAAAACTTTCGGTTTAATTTGGTACGTTGCTGCAACTGCAAGGACAAGCCATACGCGTCAGCAATAAATGTTGTGAAAATCTCTCCGTAAATAACGAGCAAATAGGCGATTTGCGGGATAGAGCCCAGCCTGTTAATGATGTTTCCCATTGGAATCTCATATTGTGCGATACCAGGCATTTGTGCTGAAAGCGCATAGTGGGCGGAGAGAAGCAGCATGCCAATGCCAGTCCCTCCGATAAGTCCGCCCCAGTATAGATCGGAACGCTTCGTGATGGCAGCTCCCATTGGGACTAGCACGGCTTGTGCCATGGCCAAATTGAAGGCGGTATAGAGAAATGGAGCAAACCATATTTTACCAAGAGAATCATCCGTTGTGATCCGCAGCCAGTTTCCCGAAGATGGTGAATGCCACGTATAAACGACGATAACCACACTAAAAAGCAGCATGATAGGAACAACAATCGAGTTGACTGTCATAATGGCTCCAATTCCTCGCGATAATACGAGATAGGAAAGTACCAAGGTGACCAAAAGTCCAGTCTGATAGGACAGATGAAGCTGCTCCTCAAATACCGTGCCGCCACCGGCAAGCATGACGGTTGTGATTCCGAACAACACGATCATGGTAAACAAGCTGATCCAATTCCCTATTTTCGGCCCAAAAATGACCCGGTTCAGATCCTCATAAGATGTGGCTTTCAATGTATGAGCCATTAGCATGAGTTTAATGCCAATCCATATGAAGAGCACGGTGGATAAAGCGATCGTTAATGTTGCTATCCATCCGTAGCGCGTAAAAAACTGCAAAATCTCTTGTCCGGAAGCAAAACCTGCTCCGACGACAGTTCCGATATAGGTAAAGGCAATACGGACGATCTGTGACCCTTTTCGCATGGATTGCCCCGCTTTCTTTCGTTTGGTATAGTACAAGGTATGTTCGCGAAGACAGTAGCATGACTGCAACTTGGGGCAAGCCCTCTTTTTTGATAAAATGGTTAGGAACAGAAAGACGAAAGAGTTTGGGAGTGTGTCTTTTGTGAAAGAAGCTCTTTATGATTTAATTGGGCAATATGGCTATATTGCTTTGTACCTTCTTCTATCTGCGGGGATTGTTGGCGTACCCATACCAGATGAAACATTAATGGCTTTCGTGGGCTCGCTGACCGCGCCTGGAGGTCCTTTTGAGTATGGGACAACATTAATGGTGATTTACGCAGGTACCATGACGGGAATGATTGTGAGTTATCTCATCGGTCATCGGGTCGGTAAGCCATTCTTATACCGCTATGGAAAATGGATTAAACTGACGCCGGATCGGATTGAAAGGGCGGAAGGTTGGTTTCATAAATATGGGCTTTGGACCGTATTCTTTGGCTATTTTGTACCAGGGGTGCGCCATTTCACGTGCTATTTGTCTGGTGTAAGCGGAGTTAAATTCTACAAATATATGCTTTACGCGGGGACAGGGGCTTTGCTGTGGTGTACAACCTTCCTCACCCTTGGCCATTTTATCGGCAGCAATTTGGACGGATTGTTCAATCTCATACATAAATACTTGGGTGTGAGTCTCATCATTCTCGCTATTGTGGCTGTGATTGGGGCGGCGATTTATTTCCGCTTTCGGAAAAGAAGAGCGATCTAAACACGAAAAGACCATACTTGTCATCCTTTCGGTGACGGTATGGTCTTTGTTTTCTTGTTTTCCGTGCGGTATTAATGATCTGCGAAAAGCTTGATCGATTGGATCGTGTTAGCACTTGGGTCCACATCAAGCTTCAAAAGAGTGCCTTGTGATTTGTAAGAAAGCACATAGGATGTGTTGGAATTCGGTTTGCCGAGAATAGTAATGGCATCCTCAACTTTCTGACCGAGGTGCAGGCCGCGCAATCCCGGATCAATATCCGTGGAGTGTACATCCACGAACTCTAGGGCATCCTTGACATTGAAGCCAACGGAGAAATCACCGAAGTCGTAGACTTGAATCGCGTCATCATCTTCATCCATAACGAATTGCTTCTTTGCTTTGCCGAATCGGTCCAGCACCAAGTTTTTGCTTGTTCCAAGCTTTAAGCCCATGAGGGTCGGTTTCTCCTCCTGATAGGCATCTTCAGCTTTCACCCGCGGCTTAGACGTTGGTTTGGCACTTGCAGAGTTCTGTGGCAGATCCGATAAGTCCGTTTTGTTCGTGTTTGCAACTTGCGCTTCGTGCTTGGCTATCGTATCCTCCGGTACCAAGGAAGCAGCAGGAGTTTCTACAACCAACACGGGAGGCGTGCTGACCGGACTTGTGCTTAGATTCTGCTTCTGAACATTAACCGTTGGATCTATAGTAGGCTGAGCGGAAGGAGCAGATGACTCTTGGCAGCCAGCTACGATAAGCAAGGAAAATGCAACAGGCACAAAGCCAAGCATAACGGGTCTCATAGCATTGTTCATTCATCATCATTCCTTTCTGCCGGATAGTTGTCTTCATAAATTCTTAAAAAAGAATCTTACTAATCATACTGCGTTCGTGTTGTCAATCTCAATGGATCTTGCTGCCTAAATGTGAGCATTTCTAAACAAATTTCAAAAAGTTAAACCCTATATGATTATAGACACCTATTCAGCGTTAAAAGTTTCACTTCCAAGAGCGTTATTCGCAAATTGGGACTTGAAACCTACTTCATCATTATGGTAACTTACTCATAATAGACAGGATTAAGGGGGCCAGTATCATGGAATTGTTAAAGCAGCGGATCCAAGAGGTCGGTGTCGTTGTATCGGATAAAGTACTTAAGCTGGATGCCATTCTTAATCATCAGGTAGATCCGGTTTTGACCATGGAGATGGGACGGGAGTTTGCTAGACTTTTTAGAGATACCAAACCAGACAAGGTGTTAACCGTAGAGTCTTCTGGAATTCCAATTGCCTTTACAACCGCTTTGCACCTTGAAATTCCTATGATTTTCGCACGCCGCAAGAAGACATTAACGATGGATCAAGATACGTATAGTGAGCGTGTGCCTTCTTTTACCAAAGGAATTGTGACGGACATTATGGTATCCTCCCATTTGCTGCACAAAGGTGAACGAGTGTTGCTTATTGATGATTTTATTGCAAATGGGGACGCTGCTCGCGGATTAATTCGCATTATTGAGAAAGCGGAGGCTGAACTGGTTGGTGTCGGCATCGCCGTGGAGAAATCCTTCCAATCAGGTGGCAGTTCGATTAGAGAACGTGGGATTCGGGTGGAATCATTAGCAAGAATTGCCTCGCTAGAGAACGGGCAAATCACTTTTGACTGATTTTACATCTAGTCTATGACTTCCCTGAATGCCAATTATCCATTATAATGGTTATAAGGTAAGAGAGGAGGCTGACATCTATGGGTATCGAAAATGGTTCCATTGAATATTTCATGACTAAGCTTGGGGAAGCCAAAACACATTTTGAACGTGCTCTTGATTGTAAGCATACAGAATTTGATGATCTATATCCGTATATGATCGAACATCCTCAATTTTTCTGGTACAAACGCTATGTTGCCTGGTCTGAGTTGTTAACGATTGTAAAGCTCTGCACAGAGCTGACTATTGAATGGGAACAGCAATTTTCCGTGGCACAAGTGGAATATATTCAGAAGCGTGTAATGTCAAGTAAAGTCCTTGATTTCTGGTTTGAAACGAATGATTCCAAGGAACATGTAAGTTAATGCAAATTCAAGAGGCCAATGGATCCGTAGCGGATTCGTTGGCCTTTTTTCATGATGGGTTGACGGGAGCGGCGTCTGAAGAGAGTCAAGCTCATTGGATGAATTCCAACGAACAGGCGATTTTTGACGCTTAAATCCCATTCTAGTTGGATGAAATCCAACAAAGAGATGAATTTTGTGGGGGTTCAGGGTCATTTCTGTTGACCTTGTTGGATTTCATCCAACGAAAAGAAGAATGAACACGTTTGCACAGTGTTTTCATTGGAATTCGTCCAATGAGAACTGGAAGTACGCTAACTTCTAGCGTGTTTAAGTACAGTGTAGCGCCCGTATGTGAAATCGCGTTCCATTCGTATAATCATTCAAAGGAAACACGATTTCAAGAAACGGTTGGAAACCCATATCCAATTCCCTACCATGATCGAACGTATAGGTTTGGAAGAGGCTCTAGCCCCTAGCCCTGGGTTAGGTTTTTCTTTTGATAGTAGGGCGTCCGGGAACTGGTTCGTTATACACCATTTTGTAAAATATTCATGCTTTCAATATGTCTTTTCGTTTTTTCATTCCCTAATCGGTGCAAAGTGCGATAGACTTCGGTCAAGTAATAATCATATTCTTGATTAGCCTCATTGGAGTAATAAACCGTCCAAGGAAGCCAAGAGGTAGCATAACTGGCCTGGGAAGTATTATCTGTTTCCTCAAATAGCTCCTGCAGTTGATCAAATTCCTCTTCCGTGGCGGTAATTTCAAATTCATAATTGAGCGCGGTACTGTCTTCTAGTACTTCGCCTGTTCCGACGTTAACGTAATAAGTTTTTTTGTCCAATATAAAAACCCCCAAGGTTAGGATGGCGTTCTATTGCTTCGTCCTGATTAAGTTAACCCTGATCTTGCGGATTTATGTAAAGTTTCAAGTAGACAGGAATTGGTGTATGCTTAAGGTGTAAAACTGGATGGCTGGAGGTAAAATGAATGATAACAGAAGATCAGTTGGATCTTTATCGTGTAGAAAGCACATTGCTTCGCGTTATTCGCGATGTTAGCCCAAGGAATGATGTCCGCGGCATTGTCGTTGCTTGGGATGATGAGAGTGTCTTAATCCGCAAAAAAAATCGCAGAGTGGTCAAGCTAGCACGCAGCTATGTGTATCAGCCTTATGAGGCTGAACGGCCACCGGAATATATGCTTCCGCAAGAACCTATCGAGCCGGATGATGTTTCGGATGAATCTGAATAAGGTTCCAATCTCCGGTGTTCAGATGGATTTGGTGAATTCCGCACACGGCAGTTATGTGCTAATTCGAAGCGACAGTCCAATGCGCACCTTGAATTCTTCGCCATGGGGCGGAGGATTCGGGATGCATACTACGCTGATGAACAGGCAGGTAGACAAGCTATATAACGAGGCTGATCCCCTGCGTGAAATGCATGAATTCATCCTGCGTGAAGGATTAAACCCTCGAGGAACGGCTGGCATGCTCACCGCAGCAATGGTGAAGGATGTGGGGTTTAGTACGCTAACCTGGACGCGCGATGGTGCTGAATTTACCGGTACCCAGAACGAGACCGGGACTGGGACGCATACCCTTCATGTTTGTGCATGGGTCACGGTAGGTCTTGGGAACAAGGCTAGGGCCGGGGCAGAGTTGCCGGCTGCCTCGCTTTATCCCGGAACGATTAATACGATTATCGTCATAGATGGGCAATTAACCGATGCCGCGATGGTCAACGCGGTCATTACTGCGACTGAAGCTAAGGCGGCTGCGCTTCAATCGTTAGGCGTTGAAGTCGAGGGACTGCCAGCAACAGGGACGACCACTGACGCGGTGCTCATTGCAACAACATGCCGCGGCCACTTATACAGCTATGCGGGTACGGCAACAGCGCTGGGTTACATGATTGGAAGAACCGTGTACGAGGCCATCATGGCTTCGGGACAGTTGTATGAGAAAACGCCCTACTGATCCGTGAGGATCTGTAGGGCGTTTTTGTGTGTCTGCACCGGAACCAGGAACGCATTACGATGAGAAACATCGTTGGAGCGAGCATGCCGGTACCTGAGACCTCTTCTAACGATGAAAAACATCGTTGGAAGTCAGGCGGAGCGAACGCGAAGATGTGTTTCACGTCGCTAACGATGAAAAACATCGTTGGAGCGAGCACGCCGGTACCTGAGACCTCTTCTAACGATGAAAAACATCGTTAGAGGTGCGAATGGGCAGGGGGTTTAGCTATGTTCTACGGGTAACACCAAAGGCCAGTCCAGCAGTAATGGCATCAACACCGGCAGGATCGTCTTCTTCATTTTTGTAATTTGGATCATGTACAATACCTTCAGCTTCACCTTCTGTGAGATGCCGCTCATTGCCTGTATATTTGGGTTCGAGAGCTTTGATTTCTTCCTTATCCATCGTCATCCCTCCTTTGGGAATAGGGTTAGGAGCGGGGGGCGAATTTATGCATGGATTGTAAAAGTTTCGTTGACGAGCTTTCGAGTCCCATGTTATATTTATTTTGTCATCACATGATAAGCGATCATGGCGGAATTGGCAGACGCGCACGGTTCAGGTCCGTGTGGGCTTACCCCCGTGGAGGTTCGAGTCCTCTTGATCGCATCAACCGCAACAACCCTTTCAGGTTCTGGAGGGGTTGTTTTTTATTTCCTAGGAAATAATGCTCAGGTGGGTAGGCAGCTAGGACTAAGCCTTATATAATAAAGATTATCTGAGAGGAAATAGGGGGTCATCCTATGGAAGAAGATTGGAATTTGTTTGAACGCATCCGAGATCGGGAGCAGGTTCTAATCTTTATGAACACTGCTTTGAAGCAGAAAGCTCCTTTCATAGGGTATGGTCAAAGAATTACGATTGTATTTAATATGTATAGTTTGTGGGACCTCTCGGACAGCTCGACTCAAAAGGCGCAACAAGCATTCTACGAGCTTGAAGACAAGCTTATTTCACGGATGAAAGATAAGGGTTATGCGCTATATGCAGGGCGCATTTCTTCACATAATAAAATGGAAATGTACTTTTACGCCAAGGATGACTGGGACTGGGAGCGGGAAATGAAGCGGATACTGCTCGATTTCCCTAACTTCCGCTATTATTTTTCGATGAATTTGGACGTAGACTGGAGCTTCTATCTGGAAGAAATGGCGCCTTCACCGCTTGAGGAACAGTGGATGCGCAATGCTAAGATTGCTTACGCGCTGAAGCGTCGGGGGGACAATTTGGAGAAGGCCAGGGAGGTTCAGCATTGGCTGCATTTTCCGGATTCAACTCGGATGGATGAGATGAAAAGCAAAGTTGGGCCGCTTGGCTACCGGGTCATTGTCTCCGAGTTGGATACGACACGGCAGGTGGAGCCGTATGTGCTTCACTTGAGCAAATTGCACACGCTGGATGTTCCAACCGTCAATGCTGTCACCAAAGAATTGTTCATTCTAGCCTCAGAAGTGGGCGGAACTTATGACGGTTGGGGGACACGTCTTATTCTTAGGTTTCCTGCGAAACTACGAGCCCATTTGAAACGTATATTAAGTAAGATGATTGCCGCATTTAAATAGTTGCCTGATATCTAGGCATTATAGCGGTTTTCATGAAGATTAGGTATAATGCATAGTATAGATTGTACATGTTTTTTATTAAAAGGAGTTGATAGTTTCATGGATAGAACAGTCACGGTTACGCATTCAGGCAGTTTTGCTCATGTGCTTCAAACATTTGCCATCTCCCTCTTGGTTTCCTTTCTGGGGACGCTGATCGGCGCTATGGTCGTTCCGCCTTCGATGATTATGCTTTTCGTCATTGCTGAAGTGGCCATGCTTGTGGCAGCTATCGTTATTCGGATTCGCGGCAAAAATATCGGATATGGTTTCCTTTATGCGTTTACAGCGATTTCGGGTGTAACGCTTTATCCAGTCATCATGGCATACGGGGGTATGCTTGGAGCTAACGTAGTATCGGGTGCATTCTTCGCGACAGCGGCAATTTTTGGCGGTCTTGCTTTCTACGCACACCGTTCACAACGTGATTTCAGCTTCCTGGGCGGCTTTTTGTTCGCTGGAACGATTGGCCTTGTATTGATGAGTGTAATCGGCATGTTCGTTAACTTCGGTTCTATTACGAACTTGATCTGGTCGATGCTCGGTATTCTGATTTTCAGTGGTTGGGTGCTGTACGATGTGGCTCAATACCGTAACGGGGTATCTTCTGAAGAGGTTCCGCTCGCTGCACTCAATATTTATTTGGATTTCATCAATCTCTTCTTGTACATCTTGCGTTTCTTGGCTTCCATTGTTGGAATTAGCCGAAACTAATGCGGATATCGCAATGAAAAAAGCACTTTCGAAACTCGCTAGCGAGTTCCGAAGGTGCTTTTTAGTTATGAAAATATGGGATATCCCCGCGAAAACATCGATTAATTTCCAGCAGGGTATGAAGAAGTAAAATGAGCTCAGCATGGCTTAACTGAACTGTCGAGAACGTATCTTCCTGTTCGTGGTCACGCAGCTTCAATTCCAGCATGTGGTTGGATTTATCCATGTGGATGTTGAGCTGTTCAGTTAGGAGCATCTCTTCCCACATTCGATGCACCCCTTTCTCTCTAAATTACTTTAATATATGCAGCAGGGACGAGGTTAGAAGCGTGTTAAGAGGCTCGTAGCGTCGGACAGATTTTTTTGAAACAAGCACGATTTAAGCCCTCTCTTCATACAATTTAGTGATCCTATATGGGGAGAGAGGAGATTGACCTATGGCGGCTTGCAGTACTTGGACGTATAGAGGGATTTCGTCTTCGGTGTTTCGATCGTTACAACAAGTGGGCAAAAAACAGGGCTTCACCATTCCTAATGCAGCTTCGGGCAAATTCATGATTACCGTGGTAGGGATGAACGTCGGTTTCCAATATGCCTGGGATACGAATGCGCATACCTTGCTATTGCAGTGTGATAATAAACCGATGCTGCTCGGCTGTAGTACGATTAAGACATTTGCGGATAAAATTATTGCGGAGAGCGGCGGAAAAGTCAGTTGAACCCATGTCTTCCACCTGTCTTATCCGTTTAAGTCCGGAGCTCTCTGGATACAATAGGGAGAAAAAGGCAGGTGGGCGTATGGCCAAAAGTGATGACTTGGTCAAGTACATAACACAGCAGGTCGTGACGTTTATAGACACACCAAGGGATGTCCGCCAACAAGCAAAAGCAATGCAGAAAGAGCAGCGCGAGCATTGGCAGACACGTTGGTTTGGTATGCTGCCCTTGGCAGCCCGGATGCTGTTTGACCAGTTTAAAACCAAAAAATAAGTCGCAAAAAAAGGGCTGCCCTATAAGTAGAATCTACTTAAGGGGAGTCCTTTTTTTAATTTAATAAATATGACCCATTTCCAGGGCAGCTGGCAGTTGAATATACCTCGGTCCCTCATGATCCAGAACTAAATAAGAGGATCCTTCCTGCCATGATTGATAACCTAAGACCGCGAGTGGCAAAGTAACCTGACCACCGTATAGTTCGGTGACATAGGTTAGATTTTTATCGGTATCAAGAGCACTTTGGAGTGCACTCAGACCTGCCACAGGAAGCGGTGAGCCGACAATCCAAGGCATCCGTTCATAGGGATCAAATGCTGGATGCATAACGGTACTTGCTTCTTTTAAATCGGTTGTCATCAGGTAGGTGTTGTCAGTCTGAAGCTTGGGAGTCGGGTCTTCTTTTAGCGGAAGCACCTCGCCTGACTTGGCATCCACATAGTAGGTTTGATCATTAAGATTGATTTTCCAAACAGCGGTTAGGCCGTCCATATATAAGCGGTCTTTGGCGATCGTTTCACTCGCGATAAAATCAGAATAAGTAATCGTTGTAGGTATGAGTTCCTGCTGTACCAAAGAACGATACAGCGTGGTCAAACTGAAAAGTGGATGGTTGCCTGTTCCGTATTCCGTTAATCGGAAGGAGCCATTTTCTACGGCTTGTACGATCATATAACCGACATCCTCACCATGATTAGTGAGAATTACAACCCAGCCATGCGTCCCTGGACCAAGCGGATAGCTGTTCCAAGCTGCTGCTTGCCAGTTGTGAAACCCTTCTTCACGAGCTAGTGCTGCCCGCCACTTATCAATCGTGGCTGTTAGCGTGGTTTCGCTTCGCAAATCCGGTACAGGCTTGGCAGCTTCAGCTATTTGACTGCTGGCTGCGGGTTGTCCTGTCTGTAGCACGAGGCTTGTCCGATCTGGATTATCACCCGCCGAACTTTGGGACGGTATGAATAAGATACTGCCAATACATATGAAGCAAGTTGCTGTCCATGCAGTCCACAGCTTCATCCGCGTTCACCTGCCTATCGCTAACTTCTCATTTGTATGAATCTATTGTAATTCTTATGCTATAAAAAGAATGTTAGAACCTGCAGCGTTAATTTGCGAGGTTTTAGCGACTATCGTCAGTTCCTAGGCGATCGTCCGGCGGTTAAATGGAACAATCCGCAATTGATGACAGAAACGGCAATACGCGGCTTATGCTGCCAGTCGATTTCGCTGAGGCGGTTGCGGCATTGCGTTTCGATTTCGTCTCTTTTGTCTGGCTCTGCGCTTAGCAAAAGGCCGTTATAAAAGGATTCGACACGGTCAATCTCACTGCGGTGCTGCTCGTTCGCCTCGTCTGCCCATCTATGGTCATAGGTGCTGACTTTGCGTTCCAGCGTCGATTCAAGCAAGTTCACGGCTTTGGACAGCGATATCGTATCCGGCAAAATATGACTATTCGCAGGCAGCTTGGGAGAAAGTCCTTTGGTCAGCAGATGTTTATGAAAATTCTCGCGAATCTCGCCGTTGTTTAATTGGATGGCAAGGGAGTGGATTTCACTTCGTTTGCGGTCGCACGCGAGTTCAACCTTGTAATTGACGCAAAACCAAGTATCATACACAAGCGCAGCATGATACGTAGCTCCTGTCGGAAAAGGTTCTTCAAATAGATGCACGAATTTCCCGCGTTCTCGCACGATGTTGAACATTTGTTCCAGGCGCCTGCTGCCAAAAGTGACATCATCCTGCGGCACACGCGCTGTAATCGTCGTCGGAACGAAGCCAAAGTAACGCCCCAGAATGCTGTCGGAGGAACCGTCAGGTGCTTGCTCCTGGTTCGGTAAAGCAGGCGTGCCTGCATTAGGCGGACTCTTCACGGCAGTTGGTGCCGCCTTGGACTTGGCTTCAAGCCTCATTTGTTCGGGATCGAAGACGAATTTATAGGTCATGGTTTCGGCAGGTGTCCCGGTACGTTCCACAAAGCTCCAATAATAAGGCCTGCCTGTCATTTCCCGATCTGCTTCCGGAGACAGCTTGGCTGTGACATAAGACGGGCTTTTCTCTAAAATGGTGCATTCATAGGCTTCAAGAAATCGCATGACAAAGGTATGAACGTTTCGTTTATTCATGGTCTGACCTCACCGCTTTGCGCTCCGCCAACGGCATCAAGGATATGTTGAAACTCTGCGCCATACACCGGATTATGCTCAATTTCTTCTTTGATTTCGGTAAAAGAATGCCCTAGTTCATCAATTTTTCTGCGAATATCATCGCTTGATCCTGCTTCCATCACCATACGGAATAACGAGGTTTCAAGAGAACCTTTTTTTTCGATCTTCTCCAAAATCGTATCGAGCTGCCCGATGACCATCTCAAACATATTGATTTTCTCATGCAGCAGCGAGATGATATGCTCTTCAATCGTATTATTTGTAGATAGATTATAAATGTTCACATCGTGCGTCTGGCCAAGACGATGGACACGGCCAATCCGTTGTTCCACGCGCATCGGGTTCCACGGCAAGTCGAAGTTAATCATGTTATGGCAAAACTGCAGATTAATTCCCTCGCCGCCTGCTTCCGTTGCAACAAGCACTTGTACGCGATTGCGGAATAGATCCATCATCCAATCCTTCTTACCACGATTCATGCCGCCGCGATAAGGCACTGCCGTAATTTTATGCTCTTTCAAATAGTTGAGCAGATACTCCTGAGAAGCCCGATATTCCGTGAAAATAATGACTTTATCATTAATTTCCTGGACGAGCTTCATCGTGGTTTCCGCTTTGCTATTCGATTTAATGCTGCGGATCAGCTCGACAAGCTCCCATATTTTGGCGCGTGTAGGCGAGTCTTCCGCTGTTTTTTTGAACAGATTCACGAGCGTGATGAAGACAGCGTCTCTGGAGGAGCAAACCTCTCGCTGGAGGGTAATGAGCGAAAGCATGCTGCTTAAATCGCCGGAGCTCTCTGCGTACCGCGTGCGGACGAAATTGGTGACACCATCATAGAGTGCCTGCTCGTCTGGTGAAAGCGTCAGTGGAATGTTCTTCACCACCCGCTTGGTGTAATGAACACCGCCATCGCCGCGACGATTCCGGATCATCACCTTGGAGAGCTCCTGCTGCAGCTGGATCTCATTTTTCGGTGTCCTTTTGCCAACAACGAAATTGGACTTAAAGGAGCTGTGGACCCCAAGTTGACCGGGCTTAAGCAAGGTAATGAGATTATAAAGCTCTTTCAAATCATTTTGAACCGGTGTGGCGGTGAGCAGCAGGCAATATTTTTTGCGCAGCTCATTAACGAAGGTGTAGTTGGTCGTTTTCTTATTTTTTAATTTATGGGCTTCGTCGACAATAAGCATGTCGTATTCCAGACCCATCACGATTTCCCTGTGAGGATCGCGTTTGGCCGTATCCATGGAAGCAACGATAATATCGCTTTGCTGCCACATGTACGCTTTTTTATGAGCGATGGCGGGAATGCCGAATTTGGTGTTTAATTCACGGACCCATTGCAGGACAAGAGATGCCGGCACCAGGATAAGTGTTTTGCGGACCAAACCGCGGATCATGTATTCTTTTAAAATTAAACCAGCCTCAATCGTTTTCCCGAGTCCAACTTCATCGGCCAAGATGGCTCGACCGCGCATCTCATTGAGCACTCGCTTCGCTGTATCGATCTGATGAGCCATAGGCTCAAGCTGCCCCAGATGAGGAAGGCACTGCATTTCATCAAACGTAGAAATAAGCCCCGACTCTTCCGATTCGTAGGCTAGCTGGTATAAGGTCCAATCGTCCCATGGCCCTCCTCCGCGCACACGATGATCCAGCTCAGTAAACCAGTCCCTCTCAAAGTGCATGTCCAACCGATGATGAATGGGGCGAATGTTCTCTTGCTGTTCATGTTGACGCATCGTTGTGCCCTCCTAAAGTTTTCGTAAGAAAACTAACTTCGTAAACCTAAGCTGAATGGTGCTTGTTATGAAGCACGGGCGCTAAACGCCGAATACGTGTTAGTATGTCCATAAGAGGCGCTTTCATAACTTTTTCCATTGTAAAACAGACGAAGAGATTGGGCGGGAGCTTGCAGAGGGGGAGGAATCGTAACAGAAGGTGATTATGTGGTATGATAGAGGTTGTCTTTTGACAAGCGATGTAGCAAAGAAAGGGTGAAGGTTTCGATGACAGCATGGCGATTTATACATACGGGAGATCGTTCTCCTGCTGAAAATATGGCTTTAGATGAAGCGATTTTGACCGCTCATAGCGAGGGAATCGTTCCTCCTACGGTGCGTTTTTATGGATGGAATCCAGCAACCCTGTCGATCGGTTATTTCCAAAAAGCGTCTGAGGTCGATCAGGAAGCCGTAGCTCATGAAGGAATTGGTTTCGTTCGTCGTCCAACAGGAGGCAGAGCGGTTCTGCACGATAAAGAATTGACATATAGCATTATTGTGGCTGAGGATTACCCTGGCATTCCCCGAAATGTCACCGACGCTTACCGCGTCCTGAGTGAAGGGCTGCTGCAAGGTTTCCGTGCGTTGGGACTTAACGCCGAGATGGTGCAGCTTGCAAGCGATGAGGAGAAGGAGAAATATGCATCTGCAGGATCAGCTGCTTGCTTCGATTCTCCATCTTGGTATGAGCTTGTGGTTGAAGGACGTAAAGTCGCCGGCAGCGCGCAGGTACGGCAAAAAAACGTCGTGCTGCAGCACGGTTCGATTCTGCTCGATATGGATACGGACCAACTGTTCCGTATGCTGCGTTTCTCTAACGAGAAGGTGGCGGAGCGGATGAAGACAAGCTTTTCGAAAAAAGCTGTAGCGATTAACGAGCTGCTGCGGGCACAGGGGAAAGAAGCTGTTACCTTGGGGCAAGTTGAAGAGGCGTTCCGTCGTGAAATTGCGCAGGGTTTAGGTGTGGAGCTAGTTGAGGACTCTTTGACTCCGTATGAGATTGAATTGACCAATCGTCTTGTGCAGGAGAAGTATGGCACGGATGAGTGGAATTTGCGGCGGTAAGGGTGAGACGGAGCCTTCGTAATGATCCTGATTGATTACCTTGTACAAGGTAGGGAAACTAGAGTAGCTAAGTTAGGCTAGCAGAACCAGCAGAACAGGGAACTAGGGGACGCTATTTAGGTGAAAAGTGGTTGCCTTTGAGCTGAAACGGAACTACAGGGTCTTATCACAGCAAAATGAGGTCAAAATCGGACTAAAACTCAGAAATAGCGAACTGGAGTTCCCTTTCTCAGCTCAAACAGTGGATTTCGCTAAAATAGCGCCCTGGAGTTCCTTTATTAGTATGTGTGTGTGTTTAAAAAGCCTAAGGCAGATGCCTTAGGCTTTTTGCTGATTACGAAAACGTGCGAACAAACTCCTCTTGCAGCTTGAGGGTATACGCTCCTGGCGTGCCGGATCCAATGGTGTGTCCATCTACTTCTAGGATTGGCGTTATTTCTACCGTTGTTCCTGTGATAAAGGCTTCGTCAGCTGCCAAAAGCTGTTCCGTCGTAAACGCCTCCTCTGTAATCGGGATGTCCAAAGCTCTGGCTAATCGCAGCACGACTGCCCTGGTGATTCCGTGTAAAATCAAATGATTAGCCGGGTGTGTATAAAGCACGCCATCCTTGATGATCATCAAGTTAGATGCGCTGCACTCTGTCACCGTACCTTCACGATGCAGCACAACCTCCTGTACACCGTGATCGAGCGCAGCTTGCTTAGCCATGACATTGGGCAGCAAATTGAGCGTTTTGAGGTCGCAACGTAACCAGCGAATATCGCCAAAAGTAATCGCTTTGATACCGTTATGTATGGTTGCTACAGGTCTTGGCACTTCCGTACAATAGGCGAGCATGATGGGTTCAGCTTGAGGAGGAAATGGATGCGCGCGAGGAGCTTCCCCTCGAGTGATTTGCACATATACGGTGCCTTCGATCAGCTTATTTTTGTCCACCAGCTCAGTGAGAATTTGTCCGATTTTTTGGATGGTAAAAGGGAGCGTAAGCCGCACATCATTTGCGGTTCTTTGAAGCCTCTGCAGATGTGCATCCTGCTCATAAAGTTGGCCTTGATAGACTCGGAAAACTTCGTAGATGCCGTCTCCGAAATAATAACCGCGATCATCAGGCGAGAGCTGAATATCCGCTTTCTTCATAAATTCATTTTTATAAAAATACATGTCTCTAACATCTCCTTAGCGTGTACTTGGGAAGTTTATATCCAAAAATAAATAACGAACAAATGTTCTAAAAAGGACTGAATTGTGATATCCTAAATACAGGTTAGCAGAGGAATCCGCTATCGTCAAAAGCAACGAACAGCCTACTCGCTTTCTATAAAATAAAGAGAGATTTAGAGTAAATTCTAGCTAAAGCGATATTTACTTGTCTTATTAAACAAAATTGGTCCTTTGGCCATTCGAACGTCAATATCTTGTGTTGTATAATGGATTTCTCACACCATATATTGTAATTTTCATTCTAGTTGGAGCTGCATCTGTAGCTTATTGGGAGGGCATTTATCAATGGGAATTTCGCAATCAAGTAAGAGGCTGGAAGGGTTAAGCGAGAAAATATTTTTGGATCGCTATGCACTTAAGAATGCGGATACGAGCTGTGCTAAGGTGGGGGACACCGTGCTCGTATTGACGAAGGATGATCCCAAATTCCCAGCTAAAGAAGTAGGCGAAATTATTAGCCGTGAAGGCGACATCGTTCAAGTAAGAACACGCAGCGGTGAGACAGTCCAATCTGCGGTAGAGAAGCTTACACTAAACATAGAAAAGACACCTGAAGAACTGTGGGATCGTTTAGCCGGAGCCATGGCTTCCGTAGAAGCGACACCTGAGAAACGTAGCGAATGGACAGAAAAATTTAGATATATTTTAGATGATTGGAAACTTGTCCCAGGTGGGCGAATTGCGGCAGGAGCGGATGCAAGTGATGAATTAACACTGTTCAACTGCTACGTCATTCCTTCTCCTCACGATAGCCGTGGTGGCATTATGAGCACACTTTCTGAAATGACGGAAATTATGTCACGCGGCGGCGGAGTTGGTATCAATCTATCTTCCCTTCGCCCACGCCGTTCCGTTGTTAAAGGGGTTAACGGTTCTTCAAGCGGAGCGGTATCATGGGGCGGCTTGTTCAGTTATACAACAGGTCTGATTGAGCAAGGCGGCAGCCGTCGAGGCGCACTCATGCTGATGATTAATGACTGGCATCCTGATCTGGAAGATTTCATCACGGTGAAATCAACCATGGGGCAAATCACCAATGCCAATTTATCCGTATGCGTAAGCAATGGATTCATGAAGGCTGTGAAGGAAGATTTGGAATGGGAACTGGTCTTCCCGGATACGACAGATCCTGACTACAACGACAAATGGGACGGCAATTTGGAAGCTTGGAAACAGCTTGGCAAAGCCGTTAAGCCTTACCGCACAGTAAGAGCTCGTGAAGTGTGGCACACGATTATTGAGTCCGCTTGGAAATCAGCTGAGCCTGGCGTTGTATTCTTGGAATACTATAACCAAATGTCGAATAGCTGGTATTTCAATCCGATTATTTGTACGAATCCGTGCGGCGAGCAGGGTCTTCCAGCTTGGGGAGTCTGCAACTTATCGGCGATTAACTTATCGAAATTTTATGATGCGCAGAAGCATGACGTCGATTGGGAAGACTTGGCAACGGTGGTTCGTTACTCGACTCGTTTCCTTGATAATGTCATTGACAAGACGCCTTATCATTTCGAAGAAAACCGTGAGAATCAACAGAAGGAACGCCGCGTAGGATTAGGATCAATGGGCTTAGCGGAATTAATGATTAAGTTGAAAATTCGTTACGGCAGTCCGGAATCCTTGGTGTTTTTGGACAAAATCTACGCTTTCATGGCAAGAGAAGCTTATCTTGCATCAGCGGAGATTGCCTCTGAAAAAGGATCTTTTCAAGCATTTATCGCGGATAAGTTCCTAGAGAGCGGCTTTATGAAAAACATGACCCGTGTATTCCCGGAAGTTGGCGAAGCCATTAAGAACAACGGCATGCGTAACGTAACGGTCATTACACAGGCACCAACCGGAAGCACAGGGACGATGGTTGGGACTTCGACGGGTATTGAGCCGTACTTTGCTTTTGAATATTTCCGCCAAAGCCGGCTTGGCTTCGATAAGCAATATGTGCCGATCGCTCAAGAATGGAAAGACGCCAATCCGAATCAAGAATTGCCGGATTACTTCGTAACTTCCATGACCTTGACGGCAGAAGATCATATCCGAGCACAAGCAGCGATTCAAAAGTGGGTGGATAGTTCGATCTCCAAAACAGCGAATTGCCCATCCGATTTCACAGTTGAAGAGACCAAACGGTTATATGAATTAGCTTTTGATCTAGGCTGTAAAGGTGTCACGATTTACCGTGATGGAAGCCGTGATGTGCAGGTTCTTAGCACAAGCGCTGAGAAGAAAGAGGAGAAGAAAGAAGAGAAGGCAGAAGCAGCACCTGTTGCTGTAGCTGCGGAGGCCGTGAAAGAAGAAGCTAGCTTAACGAATCTCTCAGGTAAGCTTGCTGTTCATGTTGACGCGAAAACGGAGCAAGTTTTCGATAAGCAATATAAGCGCCGCCCGCAAATTTTGCGAGGCGCAACATATAAAGTGAATACACCATTTGGCATGGCGTATATCACAATTAATGATATGAACGGAACGCCGAGTGAAATCTTCCTCAACGTGGGTAAAGCCGGGTCAGACGTATTTGCGATGTCTGAAGCACTTGGCCGCGTGTGCTCTTTGTTCTTGCGCTACGGCGACCACGGGGATAAAGTGAAGCTGCTTGTGAAGCACTTGAAAGGCATTGGCGGCTCTGGCGCCATTGGATTTGGCACGAATCGCGTTGAGTCTATCGCGGATGCTGTTGCCAAAGCGCTCGAGCAGCACGACGAAGTGATGAACGAGCAAGACGACGCGCGGAACTACGTGACCGCGACGAGTGAAGTGCTGGATGCGCCAGCTCCGGCACCGGTGGTTGCACCTAGCGGGCACTCCGCGAATGGCGGCAGCGCAGCTAGCGCCGCGACGAAGGACTTGTGCCCGTCTTGCGGTTCCGCTTCGCTGATTAACAGCGAAGGGTGTAAGAACTGCGCGAACTGTGGCTACAGTCGCTGCTCGTAGGAAAACCAGGGGAGGGATCCCCTGGTTTTTTGTTTTGTGTGAAATTCCATAATTCTTTAGAATTGTTCCATAATTCCTTAGACGATTTGTTGCTGCATATTTCATTAGAAAGTTGTTTTTATACAAAATAATGAATAAATATAAAACAAGGCAAACGATAAGTTAAATCGTTTGCCTTTCCTTTAATAATTGCAGAAGTAATGGAGCTGAGGAACTATGAATAGAAAAAAAATTACTATTTGTTCCTAAAGTTTATGCTAACGAAAGTTTAGTTAGCTTATTTATCGATTAGCTAATGTAAATAATTATGATATAGCTTGGATATATGAGCTGCTAGGGATAAATGTTGATAAAATACGTACACAGGGATTTCAGCTTGGAAATGAAATAATAGATACATCAGTACTTTCTGAAATTACAGGAATTGATAAAATTGAATTCGATAGCTTATCTTTGAATATAAAGAATTCAAATTTAGTGATACAAAACACAATTGAACAATTTGCAATTAGAAATATAAAAAAACAGTTTTGTCCGTTATGTTTAAGAGAGAGTTACTATTATAGGAAAATTTGGGATATAAATATTTATACAAGATGTCATATTCATAATTGCTTATTAATGTGCAGATGCATTAATTGTAACAGACATTTAACAAACCAAGATATTTTAAATGGATTATGTAAGTGCAGATTCGTAATATCAAACACTTTGATTAAAAGTTGTAATAAATCTGATTTAGGATTACTAATCTCTGAGAAAATTGATGAATCTGGAAACATAAAGCGGATACAATCTACAATGTCAGAAGGTTTTGAGAAGTTAGGGATTGATTTGATAGTGTACTTAATAATATTCTTATCTATAAGAATTTCACATGTTTTTTATCAGAGAAGAATTGCATTTACTGAATCTAGTGATATTCATTTTAATGACGAAATTGTAAACGAAGCTTTCAGTATTTTTACTAATTGGCCGCAATCATTATATAGTTTTTTGAATAAATTCAAAAGTACACCTAAGAAAAATCGAAATCAATTATTAAGCGGTTTGAAAAAAGATTTTGGACGATTTCATTTTGAGATTAAGAAACTAAGTCTTATCCCTAGCTTTAAATTTTTTACAGATGAATATCAGAATTATTTGCAATATATTTGGGATGGCGCGGCTGAACAAAGAAGTTCTAATGCGAGATTAAACAACGGGTATATCAGTGAATCTCAAGCATGTAAACTCCTTGGAATGAAAAAGAGCTCAATAAATTTCTCATTATTGGTTAGTAGTGGTTTGATTGCCGGTGAAATTATCTGTAAACCATCTAAAAATATTATTTTAATTGATAAACTGTCTTTAGATCACTATATACAGCAAAAGCCTAAGTATAATAAAGATAAAATTGAAGCAGATATTGCAATAAAACAAGGGTATATAAACATTGCTGAAGCAGCAGAAATTTTACAAATTCCAATTAGATCAGCATTAAAGATAACAAGAGAGAATACGGTTAAACGAGGTCATAGTTACTATATTAAAAAAAACTTTATAGAAAAATTAGAGGAATTAATTATACATAAAAGTAAAATATATAATAATGAGCCTAACTTAATAGTTTTATATAAATCACAAAACTATTACAAGTTCTTATTTGAATCTGGAATACAAGTGTATATAAAACCGGAGAAAATGGGTCTAAATAAAATATATTTTAGAAAACAAGAGTTTATACAATCATTGCATAGTTATGGGAGTAATAAGAAGACTTATCTAAAGAAATAGAATTGTTGTAATAAACTTGCTTAGGAATGTGTTTTGTTTCAAAAAGTTAAATTTAAAAGTTAAAGTCTTAATGGTAATGGTTGGCTAACTTAAATAGTCAAACAGGAATGCCTTGCGATAAATCGTAAGGCATTCCTGATTTTTGTTAATATTAACAATCCGAAGTCAAGATAGATTCGGTATGCGTCCCTTTTTTATATTGAAGGGTTAATGGCCGATAAGTCATCTCCGAGTCATGAACGATGAAATTAAGTTCTATCGTTGGATGTTCATCAAGCATGCCATGATGCTCAGTTGTAAGGGTAACGATAACTTGATCTTTCTCTTTACGGCAGCTCAATTGGAACAAGTCATAAACACCTTTCTTATATTCCAAACTCAATCCATCATCATGATAAAGTTCGAAGCTAGTTTCCGTTTTTGAAGGATAGAGATGAATCTCGTAACGGTCACCTCGATAATCAGATGTGTTATTGATTTGTTCGATATATGGAATGATAGCGCCTTTTCGAACGAACAGCGGAATAATATCACGTGTAGCCTCGTAGCGAATCGTTTGAGAACCCTGATATACTATATCGGTCCAATAGTCGATCCACTCCCCCTCAGGCAAATAAACATCCCGAACCGCGGTGTACATCTCATGGCCGCTTTCCTCATAGATTGGTGCCACAAGGAAGCTAGATCCTAGGAAGTACTGATAATCCACTTTGTAAGTTTCAGGATCCCGAGGGTATTCAAGCAGCATGGCTCTCATCATTGGAATGCCGGTTTCTACGGTTTCATAAGACAGGCTGTACAAATAAGGGAGCAAGCGATATCGCAGTTTAATCAAATCACGGACAATATCCGTTGCCATTTCGCTATAAGCCCAAGGATTAGATCTAGGTCCATGAGCTCTGGATAAAGGAGACCACAGTCCCCACTGGAAAGAGCGGAGCAAGTATTCCTCTGTCATTCCCGGACATTCAGCGAAACCGCCCATATCATGTGACCAAAAGGGGATACCAATGAGTCCAGCACCTTGTCCTGCTTTAATTAAGACGCGTGTCCCTTCAAAATCGCCGTTTTGATCTCCGCCCCATGAGCAAGGGTACTTGCCGCTACCGACAAAACCCGTTCTCTCCCACACGACAGGGCGAATGTTAGGACGCTCTTGGAGCATCGATTCGTAAATAGATTTTGCAAAATAGACCGGATACAGGTTGTGAAACTCACTGCCGCTATGGCCTTCGGCATTATAAATCGTTGCTGGAACTTCTCCACCGTCTCCGCCATCAATTTTCAGTGCGTCAACTCCGCTTTCAAGTAGTGGACGCAATTGCTCGCGCCACCAATCTACCGCGAGGGGTTGAGAGAAATCAAGCAAGCCAGCGCCGAAGCCCTTCCACCACACGATAGGATAGAAGGCACCATCTTTATCTACGCAGAAGAACGATTCTTGAACACCTTCTTCAAATTTGTCGCAGGATTGATTAACGAATGGTGTTGTCCAGAGCATAAGTTTGATGTCGTTTTCCTTGAGGAAATCCATGAATAGGGCAGGATCAGGGAAGTTTTGCTTGTCCCACTGCAGATCACACATATCATTCTGCCAGGCAGGATCAATACAATATACGTCGATTGGTATATCATCCTGCTTAAACTTTTGAATGGTGCTAATCGAGAGATCCGTCGTATCAATGCCTGTTTTGGACTGCATATATCCGAAAGTCCAACGAGGGATCATCTTGGATCTGCCAGTGATAGCGGTGTAACTAGATACAATTTGTTTTGGTTCTGGACCATAGATGAAGAAATAATCTAGCTTGCCGCCCATAGCCCAAGCAATGGCTTGATTCGGAACAAGCTTCCCCATATCAAAAACAGAATGATAGGAATTATTCATGTAAAGACCGTATCCTTGTGTACTGAGGTAGAAAGGGACAGGTATATCGCAGGTGATCCAATCGTGATTCACCCAGATATCTTCACGATGGCCACGTTTATCCATGGTTGGGGTCGCGTTTTTTCCTAATCCAAAGATATGCTCGTCAGGGGTTAAATCGATTGCTGCTCCTACGATTTGACCGTTGATTAAGCCTGATGAGTGCTGGCGAAATAAGATGCTTTCTTGTGAATCTAAAACAGTTAAACTGAACGGCTCCGTTGTGATTTGAACCTTCAGATTTTGAAAGGCGATAGCATAACCACCATAGTGTTCTTCCACAGCCCCCCATTGGTCAACTTGTAAATGATGGTCTAATTCATCGAGACATAGCCCATCGATAAGTGGTTGGTGAGAAGGATATGTTGCTTGATTCAGCGTGAAACGAAACACGCCCTGGCTCCATGCCTGAAGCACGCCCTGGCTACCGGAACCGAAGTCAATTACAATTTTACTATCGTCTCGTCGGATTCCTGTTACATGCCTGAGATCATCCTTAGCTGCGAGTTGAACGGTGCTAGGAAGCTCATGAAGCATACTAATGAAGCCTTCTGGCGTATGAAGCTCCATACCTCTTCCTTTGATCCAAGTTTGGAGCTGCACACTATCTGTAATCACAGCGAGGAGGGAGTGTTTACCATTCTCCTTAAGCATGCTGTTAGGAACAACGAACTTGCACTCCGAGCCGTAATTGTTGGATTTACCAATTTCAACCCCATCCAAGTAGAGGGATACTTTACGTAGATTTGTGAATAGACCAAAATCTAGACTTGCATATTGAACGTTAGCAAGAGACTGGTTATCTATATCTGAAAGTGTAAAACTAGTATAAAACCAATTGGCCTCATCCAGTTCTTGGGCTTCGCTCGTTAGAGATGCGCCTGAATCTAAATCGATCTTTTTAACACTACGAATGTTTGATGTAATGAACTGTTCCTGCTCTGTCAATTGATGCTGTACATCCTTTGATAATCCTGATAGCCATTCTAGATTTAGCGTTGTGTGCATGGAAATCCTCTTTTCTTTAAAGTAATTTGAATCTATGTCCAAAGGTATGAGCATTATATCTTTACTATATTTTTGAAGCAGAGATGTGTCTGCTGACGATTCTGACTTATATAGGGACGATTTTTACCTGCGTCACCCAAAGGGTTCTTTTCAACTATTCGCTATAATGTAAAAACGCAATCATCCCAAATATCCGACACAAAGAACCTTTGACTAAGTGCGACTAAGGTTCTTTGTTCTAGGTAAAAATCGTCTGTAAAGAGGTCAGAATCGTCAGCAGACACGAACAGTCCTTGAATTTATAGTAGTCATACAGACAACAAACAATACTGGAGTGGATGAGATGGAGCTTACAACAGCAAGTAAGAGTGAAAAGAGAAGGATGACCAAATCCAATTCGTTATGGCATCAATATTGGAACTATAAGTATATGTTTATTATGCTTCTTCCCGTTTTGGCGTATTACGCAATCTTTCATTATGGGCCGATGTACGGGGTGTTAATTGCCTTTCAAGATTATCAGGTCTTACAAGGTGTTTCAGGAAGCCCTTGGGTAGGATTATCGAACTTTAAAGATTTGTTCACTGGGGAATATTTCCCTCTAGTATTAAGAAACACTCTACTTATTAATTTCTACAAGTTACTGCTCGGATTTCCTGCACCGATCTTACTTGCAATCTTAATTAACGAAGTCAAGCATGGTGCTTATAAGAAATTCGTACAAACCATCAGTTATGTTCCGCATTTCTTGTCATGGATCGTACTTTCGGGTTTGCTAATTGAGATTTTGTCTCCGAGTCGAGGTCCGATCAACATTTTATTAGATCACCTTGGGCTCCAGCCTATCTTCTTCATTACCGAGCCTAGCTGGTTCCGCACCATACTTGTGAGCTCTGACATTTGGCGGAATATCGGGTTCTCAACGATCATATACCTGGCTGCAATTGCAGGGATTAATCCTGAAATTTATGAGGCAGCTGAAGTGGATGGTATTAATCGCTTCGGCCGCATATGGCGCATTACACTTCCATCGATGTTTCCAGTCATAGTCATTATGTTGATTTTATCGAGTGGTTCGATCATCAATGATGATTTCGAACAGGTTTTCAATCTGTTAAATGCCAAAGTGCTGGATGTCGGTGATGTCATTTCTACCTACACCTACAATGAAGGTTTGGCTCGTATGAACTTTAGCTATGCGGCTGCAGTAGGCTTATTCAAAAATGTGGTTGCCTTGGTTCTCGTTCTGAGCGCTAATTTCATAGCTAAGAAAATTACTGACGAATCCATTATCTAACAGCTTAGTAGAGGAGAGAAATGCATTGAAAATCAAACAAACAATGGCAGATCGTGTATTTATTACGTCGGTTTATGTATTGCTTGGACTGTTATGTATTACCTTCATTATTCCCATTCTTCAGGTGTTGACGAACTCACTCAGCCCTCCAGATGTCATTAATAGTTATGGATTTCATTTGATCCCTACGAAGTTTGATTTAAGTGGCTATAAAACGGTACTCCAGGACGACAGAATCTGGACAGCTTACGGCTATACGATTATTCGGACCCTTCTGGGGACTTCGATCACCGTGCTGCTAACTTTCTTAGGTGCTTATCCCCTATCTAAAGCTAACTTGCCGAATCGTAAGCTATGGACAACCTTGATAGTAGTCACGATGTTCTTCTCCGGCGGTATGATTCCTTCTTATTTGCTGGTGAAAAATTTAGGGATGATGAACAGCATGTGGGCACTGGTACTACCAGCAGCTATTAGTACTTACATGTTGCTCGTTACAAGAAGCTTTTTAGCGGGGCTGCCAGATAGTCTAGAGGAGTCGGCTAAAATTGACGGTGCTAACGATATCGTGATCTTATTCCGGATTATTCTTCCGTTGTCTTTGCCAATTATTGCGACCGTTGCTCTGTATTCAGCAGTTAGTAACTGGAATGCATGGTTCGATGCCATGATCTATATTCAGGATCAGAAGAAACAAGTACTTCAAATTATATTACGAAATATTTTGCTTGTAGGAACAGATCCAATGTTGGAAGCTGTATCATCTGGAAACAAATTAACAGTGAGTGCAGAGAATTTGAAAATGGCAACGTTGATGGTGTCAATTCTTCCAATCTTGGTTGTGTATCCATTCTTGCAAAAATACTTTATCAAAGGCGCTTTGATCGGGTCGATCAAAGGATAGTGATTGGTTAATCCCCTATTTTTAGGGATAACATATGATAGAATGATCATGGAGGGGTAAGAATGACGAAGAGTTGGAAAAAGGTCTCAACGGTAGCACTCGGGTTAACGCTTAGCGCAAGCTTGGTTGCTTGTGGAAGTAATGGCAGTGGAGACAAGAATGCTGCTCTCGCTACACCATCAGACGCAGCTGCCAAACAAGAACCTGTAAAAATCGATTGGTTGGGTTATGATTCGAATGCTCAGGTAGAGAATCCAGATACAAACCCAGTCGTAAAACTCGTACAGGATAAATTTAATGTCAAATTCAATCTTTGGTATGCGGATGCACAGAAATGGGATGAAACGCTCAACATCCGTTTTGCCGCTGGCGAAATGCCAGACTTTATGAAAATCTCTAATATTCAAACACTGCCAAAGTTGATTACTCAAAATGTAGCGGCACCGATTGACGAAGCACTTATTCGTAAAGTAGCTCCTAACTATGCCAAATATATTGATTCTGTGAATAAAAATGCTTGGGACTTCGGTAAAGTGAACGGTAAACTGTATGCCCTTCCAGGCACAAATGCGCGTTCCATGTATCCGACTGTTATCGTTTGGCGACAGGACTGGTTGAGTAAGGTAGGGATTACAAAAACACCGGAGACGCTGGCTGAAGTTGAAGATGTGTTAACGAAGTTCCGCAACAATGATCCTGATGGCAACGGGAAAAAAGACACCTACGGTATGTCAGACTTTGCTATCCCAATCGTAATGGGGGCATTCGGTCGTCCAGCATTCGATGATGTGAAAGCAGCAGCGAAAGAGCCAGCTCGTGCATTAATGCCAGTTCTTAAAGATGGCAAAGTCGTAACCGCTGCAACACAACCAGAAATGAGAGAAGCACTGGATGTTTTAAGCAAGTGGTATAAAGCAGGACTTATTGATCCTGAGTTCATCACTTCAGAGAATACAACGGGTTATTGGGCTGATTCTCAAGCATTTTATAATAACAAAATCGGTTTGACAGGCAAGGGGATGTTCTATCACTGGCGTAATGTTCTGGAGCCAAACAACCCAACCGATGCATTAGGCGGGCAATATATTAACTTTAACAAGTCCCAGCCTAACGGAACTATCGCTTTCGGGAAAGCTCCGACCGGTCCTAAGGGAGCATCTGGTGCACCTCAATGGCAAACCTATAACAATTCTTATATTTTCACAACAAAGGGAGCTAAAGATCCTAAAATTGTTGAAGCGACGCTCAAAATGATTGATGCTACCTTCACTGATTTTGAATATTCCCTTACCGTAACACAGGGGATCAAAGATCAAGATTGGAAGTTGAACGGCGAGCAATTCATCAACATGGATAAAGATCCAGCGAAGAATCCGAACGCCAAGGGATGGAACGTATTTAATCCTGTTGGTGGTGGATTCGCACAGAAGAGAGACAAATTCTTGTTCGATTTTGCAGAGAAAAATGTAAAAACCAAAGGCTATGAGCCACTCGTTCTTCCACCGACGAATGCTTTTGCTAAGTCAAGCAATGCGCTTGCGAAGTCAACGATTGAAGCTTATTTCAAAATCATCACTGGGGAGCTTCCAATTGATGCCTTTGACGATTATGTGAAAAAATATTATGCTAACGGTGGTACAGAAGTTGAGAAAGAATGGACTGACGCATACAATCAAATGCTTGGTAAATAATAGGTGATAAAGGGGAGGGGACAACCTCCCCTTTTCTCTATGGAAAGCTACGAGATGGAGGAAGTATATTGAGATATTTTCAGTCTATGACATTTTACAAGAGGCTTCAGTTGTCTCTATTATTGCTTGTTCTCCTCCCTGTTGCTGGAAGTGCTATTTTCACTTATTATCTCATTCAAGCAAACGTAAATCGGAGTATGGAAGAAAGAAATAGCGCTTATCTCAATCTGGTCTCACAAGAAATTAGTAAGACACTGGATGTTATCGATATATCTTCCCGTTACTTAGCTCAAGATACAGCTACGTTAAGTCGCATGAGAACTTTGAAGGATACAACAGCAATCAGAACGTATGATGAGTTTGAAAGCGCAGAAGAAATCAAATTATCTTTTCAATACTTTGGTGAAAAGAATTTAACTAATCAAATTCAATTTCTCATTGTGAATCCCAAAGGACTTATCGTCCATAACCAAAGGACTGTTGAAGACTTCAATCGATTAGTGAAGGATTTACCTGTCATTCAAAGCCGGATCCAGAAGCATACGTACATAACTTTACAAATGCTTGGAACCTCTTATTCGTATCCTATACAGGAGGATCTGCCATACGCTTTATATTTTGGTCGTGTCATTCAAGATCCTTGGAATACTGAGGACTTAGGCGTTATTTACGTGACTCTTTCGAATGCTTATTTCAAGAACCTATTTACACAGCAGCATTTAGGAACTATGGCTCTATATGATTCTGCTGGACAGTTCGTGGCTGGAGATATGAATATCCCGTATCTTCGTAACGAAAAGACAAAAAAGACGTTGCGAAGTGAAGTTAGTATTCCAATTAATGAATGGAAGCTCATTTATGAAACATCGAGAGCGCCGATTGCCGGTGATGTAAAAAGTATCTATCTGCTTGCAGGTGCGGTAGTTGTTCTGTTTATTTTACTGTTTGGATGGCTCTCCTTTTTCATAGCCAAAAGATTACATCGTCCAATACGAAAACTGGAACTCACGGCTGTACAATTCGGAGAAGGGCATACAGAAATTCGTTTCCCAGACCAGGGGCAGGATGAGATCGCCCGTTTGGGTCGAACCTTGAATAACATGCTTGAGAATATTAAAGAGCTCATCGAAAAAAATCGGCAAGAACACGAACAGAATCGTATTCTTGAGCTGCAGGCATTAGCCTCTCAGATTAGGCCGCATTTTTTATTGAACACATTGAATTCGATTAAGATTAGCTTGAGTATGGCTAAAGACTCCTTTCATAGTGGCAAAATACATTCGTTAACGAGGTTGTTGAGGAATTATCTACATACCGGTGAGAATGCTACACTGCAACAAGAGTGTAAGTTACTAGAGGATTATGTGGAAATTATGAAAATGCGTAATCAAATGCAACTTGTTTTCACTGTAAGCTTAACAGACGAAGCGAAAACGATTGAAATGTCCAAGCTACTGCTACAACCCCTCATTGAGAATGCCATTGTGCATGGATTTTCAGAGCGGAGAGCGGATGCACGTTTGGAAGTTATCGGAGAGATGAATGATAAATGCTTATTCATTACGGTTAGAAATAATGGGGTTGGCATGGCCCCAGATCGGTTAAATTTGATGAATCAGTTACTATCAGCGAGTGATGAAGAACTCGTAGACAATGCGAAACGGGTTGGTCTAACCAATATTGCTCAGAGACTGAGGTTAACTTATGGCTCAGAAGCTACTATGCAACTGCAGAATAATTCTATTGGCGGTATAGATGTCTTTATGAAAATTCCTATCGGATTACATGTGTGAGGAGAGACAATGATATGTATCAAGTTATGACAATTGATGATGATGTACTGATGCTTCAGTACTTACGCGACATGATAAATTGGGAAGAGCTGAATCTACAAATCGTTTATGAAACCTATTCGAGTGTCATTGCCTTGGAGCAATTCCGTAAATTACTTCCTGATATCGTCATAACCGATATTGGTTTGCCTCAAATGGATGGTTTGGAGTTAGCCGCTCAATTACGTTCAATTAAACCTGATGTTGTCATTCTTTTTCTGACTTGTCATGAGGAATTTCAGTACGCCAAACAAGCGTTTCAACTTGAAGCCTTAGACTATCTCATCAAAGTAGAACTGACGGAAGAACAACTGCAGGCAAGTCTACAGAAGGCAATTCGAATGCTGCAGACGCAGAAAACACACCTGGAAGAACAGCCTTATCGGGAAGATATGCGCCGGAATCGCGAAATTCTCGAAGTCACTTTTATAAATCGTTTCATGAAAGAGGGGCCGTCAAAAGATTTACTGGAGTATGGAGCCCGACTAGGTGTTAGCTGGAAGCATCACGATTTCATCGTAGGTATGATCGCGCCTTTCTATTCTTCCTATTCCCCGAGATATATGTATCGAGATTCATTGGCTTCCTACGGCATTTATAATATTGCGGATGAGCTAAAAAGTTCGTTCGAAGGGATGACCGTATTTTCAACGGAGCATGCTGTTGTATTGGTTTATAATTTTAGAAATAATCTGCATACCAATCCAATGGACACATTCCGTAGCTATGCGATGGAAGTGATAGAGAAGTGCAAGGAATATCTCAAAATTCGCCTGAGCTTGCAGTATATACAGCGGAAGTATGAGATATCCGGTTTAGTTTCTGCATTGCATCTTCTGAAAGAAAGACAGTTGGACGGATTTTACACTTCATCTGTCATAGCAGAGGTGCAAGACGGTGCTAAACAATGGTTGAATGAGCCAAGCACAAGATTACTTGGACAATTGGAAACGTACGCTTCTTCCTTTCAGGAGCAATTGATAGAAGAGCAAGTGGATCTTCTTTCCGTCGTTGGTGCTACTGCGGCAGAGAATAAGCTAGCTCCTGACGTATTTTTGAAACTTATACAGACAACTTTACGATCTATTGAGATGAAAAAAGGTAATTTGGAGGCAGAATCGGAAGCCTTTTACGAGTGTTTGCCGTATGTTCTGAGAGTGGACGATCTGCATAAACTCGTCTCGCAATACCTACAGCGCCTTGTAGATCATGTGGATTTGAAAGACAATGCAATCCAGCATGATTTTAAATTAAAGGTAATAAACCAATATTTGCAAGAGCGCCTTTCGGAGAATGTTACGACTGTCGATATGGCTGAATACTTGCATCTTAATGCGAGTTATTTCTCAAGATATTTTAAGAAAGTAACGGGCACGACCTTTACGGATTTCGTTCATCGTCACAAAATCGATAATGCAATTAAAATGTTGGAGCGACCCGAAGCGACGATTGAAGGAGCAACTTTAGCATTAGGGTTTTCCGATCGGAATTACTTTTCCAAAATCTTCAAACGATACATGGGCATGACACCTGGCGATTATGTACAGAAGAGCAAGAAACTAAAATAAGATATGTACTTGCTACGGCAAGGTAAAAATCATCCTGAAACAAGTCAGAATCGTCAGCAGACATGTATCTTTCCCTAGCGTATTATAAAATTCTATCCAAAGGAAGCATAATGCATTCTTTCATGATGCAATGTGCTTCTTGTCATTTCCAGATTATTGGAAGCGATTACAACGATGAATATGGGAGGGGTAATGTATGAGAAAAGGCAAGCTTTATAGTAAGGTGAAGTTGGTACTACTCATTTGCTTTGTGATTGCAATGATTTTGCCACCACAAGTGCAGCTCAAAGTAGAAGCGGCAGAAGCAACAGAGACATTTTATGTTGACTATTCCAATGGTCAAGACACGAATGATGGAACTACACCAGAAACGGCATGGAAAACATTGGATAAGGTGAATGCAACCCAATTTGAACCGGGGAACAAAATTTTATTTAAAGCCGGTGAGATCTGGTTTGGGCAGCTTTGGCCAAAAGGTTCTGGTTCAGAGGGGAGTCCCATTATCATTGATAAGTATGGTGAAGGGGATAAGCCAAAGATTGATGCCGAAGGACTGATTTCAAGCGCTGTAAAGCTAGATAATCAAGAATATTGGGAAATTAACAATCTCGCTGTAACGAACTGGCGTACGACGAAAACGACAGTTCAATTAACGACTAACACCACTTTTGATGTGACGGGTTACTTAGCTGGTATTCGAGTAACGGCTTCTGGCAGAGAAGGTGCATATAAACACATTGTTATTCGTGATTGTTACATTCATGATATTAATGGTTTACGTGAGTTTGGACCCAATGACACAACCGGTGGGACGGTTAAGGGAGCGTATTCTAATCCACCCGTACTAGGAGGATATGATAGTTCATGGTTTAAGGCTACTGGCGGTATTTCGATCTCAACAGTGGACACGCGTCCAGATTATACGGGGCCTCAACCAGCTAAGACCTATTTTGATGGGGTAATTGTTGAGAATAATACGATTGAAAGGGTATCTGAAACGGGTATTCGAATTGCTCAAGCCTCAACTTTGACAGCGTATTCAAATGCAAACCAAACATCTGTAGTTCCGAACCGAAATATTGTTATGAGAAATAATATGTTTATGGGTGGATTGGAATACTCCGACTTTGCACAATTAATCTCACCTGCGTACGCGCCTTTAAGTGAATATAATATCGCACATGACTGGCGTACTTCAGGTCTGGAAGTTACGAATACGATAGATGGCATTTACCAATTTAACGAAGTTTATAATATCAAACAGTGGCCAACAACAAGAACCGCTGATGATACAGCTTTTGACGCTGATTTGAACAGTAGTAATGTCATTTTTCAATATAACTATGCACATGATTCAGGTTCGGCTTTTCTAATCTGTGATTTGCAGGGGAACAAGACGAACTATAAACCTATCATTTATCGCTACAATATTGCGCAAAATATAACAAATCGGCTGATTTATGGCGGTTATGGTGGGCTTGTCTATAACAATACGTTTTATTCACCGAATAATGACACAAGAGTGCAACCTGATAACAATACGGTTGTTTCCAATAATATATTCTATGTGAAAAGCCTTGCCAACGGCGGTGGTACATATAAGAACAATCTATATTATCTAACCGCTCCATTTGCAGCAGATACGGCTGCAGTTGTAGGAGATCCACAATTTATTGATCCTGGTAAAGGTGAAACGGGTACAGTACCTGGTCAACCAAAAATTGATACGTTAGTTGGTTATAAGTTAAAAAATACATCCCCAGCAATCGATACTGGGATGCTTATCGCAAATAATGGGGGCAGAGATTACTTTGGTAATCCATTATATATGGATGCTCCTGATATAGGCGCACATGAATATTCAGATTCTGATAAACCCGTAGATCATGTGGCGTATGTAGAGTTGGATACTAATAAACGATTTATGAATGTTCAAGACACTGGAAGTATAAAGGCTACGGTTAAACCAAATTCCGTTAAGAATAAATTGGTCACTTTCTCTTCTAGCGATGAAAATATAGTAACTGTATCTCCAGCAGGCGTGTTAACGGCCGTTTCACCTGGAACAGCGAAAATCATTGCTGCAAGTAATTCAGATCCAATGGTTACCGCCGAATGTGTGATCGAAGTTTCCCCTGTATCAAATAGGATTAAGATTATCACACCGACGGACGATGGGTATGTTCGAGGGGTAAATGTTTCATCGTACTCCTCCATTATTTCACAGAATGCTGATCCTAATAATTTGCAGATACAAAATAACGCAGATGTGGATGATGGATGGAATAAGAAGGTTCTACTACAATTTCCTACGTCAGATATACAAGATAATTTGAACGACAAAACATTTATTCTAAGAATTTTTGCCCATAAAATAGAGGCGGTTCCAGCTGCAGATGCAAAAGGACCTTATAAGACCATTTCAGTGTTTCCTACGAATACAGGTTGGACTGAAACAACTCTTAAAGGAAATAATAGACCTGCTCGTAGTCAAGTTACATCAATAGGAACATTTAATGTCCCAGTCAGCAACACACAAGTATACTCATGGTTTGATGTGAATGTCACTGATTATATGAAAGCCTATCTAGCTAGCGGTGATAAAACTCAAGCTTCCTTTGAGTTAAGTAATGAGTCTTTAAGAGCAAGTACAGATTCCAAATTTATTGAGTTTTCTTCTAAGGATTCTTCAGATAATTTGCCTCCACAGCTTATTGTTAGTACGATACCTATTCAAGCGCCGACAAATGTGGCCCTTACTACAACGGTAGGCACAGCACCAGTACTGCCAGCAACTGTAGATGCAACTAATCTTGCTAATGGAAGCAGTATTCCTGTAGCCGTGCAATGGGAATCGGTGAATCCTTCATTGTACTCTGCAAAGGGAACTTTTGATGTAAAAGGGATTATCAGTGAGCCTACTTATGCTTCACTTGAAGTGCCAGTCATTATTAAAGTGACTGTAGAACCCAAAGTTCTTTCCGTTGCACTTGATGCAAATAAGCTATACCTCAATGTAGGTGGCGTTAAAACGATTATCAGCAATGTTTTTCCTGAAACGATTACATATAAAAGTGTGACTTTCACATCAAGTAATGAGGGAATAGCGACAGTTTCAGCTGATGGGAAAATAACGGCAATTGCAGAAGGAACAGCGATTATTACTGCAACAAGTGTAAGCGATCCAACAATCTCTACTACATGCGATATTACCGTATCAGCTATTACATCTGTTGCAAATTATCCGAAACAGATCTTCAAATCGACACAGGACTCCTACGTAAGAGATAGAACAAATATCGAAAATTTCGGTAGCGATGCATTCATTCACATTAAATCAGCTAATTCTGCTGGGTTTTCTAGAGTAGGCTATGTGCAATTTGATATCAGTTCATTTCCAAGCAATAGTACATTGTCGGCCAAGCTTAAATTGTATGGGAAAACGATTGATCAAGGCTCCAAAGCTTTGACTAATTTAGGTGTATATGAAACAGATTCCGGCTGGAGTGAGACTGGAATTAATTGGACGAATAGAAAACCATTTAAAGGCAGTGAAATTGTATCTTTTAAAGCACCAACTATACCCGGTAGTGCTTCGGCAGCTACTGCGCAAGGTGTATGGTACGAGGTAGATATTACTGATTTTATTAATACTAGACTACAATCTGGACTTTCACTATCAGGCGTATCTTTAGGCTTAGCTTTTACTGAATTTGTAAACAATAATTTGAGCCCATCTTCAACATTTAATACGGGCATACAATTCTCATCAAGAAATGATACTGCGGGGGACTTTGCACCGCGTATAGAATTGGCTGTTATTCCTTATTCAATCGTGGGCGACAAAAAAGTGCGTACAACTAGAGGGACAGCACCGGTTATGCCTCAAAGCTTAGAAGTTCGTGATACAACTACAGGTTTGACTAGTCAAGTTCCTTTAACATGGGAAATGATTCCTGCATCTAGATATGCAAGTCCGTCAAGTTTTGATGTAAGTGGCACTTTTGACTATAATGGTCAACCTCAATCGGTTATTTACAATGTAATTGTAGAAGCTCCTGAAACTAAATTACTATTTAACGCTGACTCAGGGACTGTTAGTCCGACGGTTAGCACGGCGACTTACGGGAATTCTGTTGGGTGGTTACCTACTCCTGCAAAAGCTGGCTATGTATTTAAGGGGTGGAATACAAGCGCGGATGGAACAGGGGTAACATATCGTCCAATAACTCTGTATACGCAATACACAGACACGATCTTGTATGCACAATGGCAAGCCAAAGTGTATGCATTCAGCTTTAATGCACAAGGTGGGGGGCCAGCTCCAGGTAACCAAACTGTAACTTTTGGTGGCCAGGTTGCTGCTTTGCCAGCTGTATCAAGAGAGGGCTATTCGTTTAAAGGCTGGAACACATCGGAAAATGGAACTGGAATGGCAGTTACAGAAGGCGCTATCTATCAAGATCCAAAAGATACAAATCTGTATGCAATATGGGAGGCGAATGCGTATCAGATTACATTTGAACCGCAATCAACCGTCCTTTCACCATTCACGAAGTCTGTTACTTATAATTCACCGATTGGAACAGTTCAACCAATTGAGCGTGATGGTTATTCTTTCAGTGGCTGGAACACTGCTTCAGATGGGACTGGTCAATCCTATACCGAAGCAACGCTATATCAGTTATCAGAAAATCTAACTTTGTATGCTCAGTGGTCTGTTGGGACGTATACGCTGCATTTTGATGCCAATGGTGGAAATGAAGGTTACTCTAATAAGCTGGTTAGCTATGAAGTGGCTGTTGGCACCTTACATACACCAATTCGCATTGGATATACGTTTAAAGAATGGAACACGGCTAACGATGGAACAGGAGTTGCGTTTACAGCCAATACAATGTATCAAACAGCATCTGATACAGTATTATTTGCGATCTGGACAGCAAATGCATACACGTTAAGCTTCGATGTGCAAGGTGGCAGTTTAAATGGCAGTTCAGTCACTTCTGTGACCTATGCAACTTATGTAGGCACGCTGCCAGTACCGACGAAGACAGGCTATACCTTTGTTGAATGGAACACGGTAGGTAATGGTACAGGTGAAACGGTTTCAAGTGGATCTTGGTACCGAACAGCTGCGGATTGTACACTTTATGCAAGATGGTCGCCCAATACCTATACGTTGAATTTGGATGCAGAAGGTGGCGAAGTAAGCGTATCAAATAAGGAAGTAGTCTTTGCGACTCCAGTTGGAGTGCTACCAGTCCCATCGAAAACAGGGCATATATTTATGGGGTGGAATGCGAAGGAAGATGGCAGCGGTAGCTTTTATACAGAAGTAACTAACTTAAACGTAGCATCAGATACAACACTTTATGCCATTTGGAAAGTCATTGAGCAAGGTGGCGGTTCTTCAACGGGAAATACACCATATACACCAACTTTAATCCTACAAGATCGCGTTGAAGTAACTACGGAATTGGAGAAATACACCAAAATAACAACAGATGTTCATGGAACCGTAGTAGCTCAATTGAATATTGATGCTAGTAACATTCAAACATCATTAGATCAGTTGAAAGATGGCGCAATCTTAGTACTTATGTCTCCAAAGGCAGTTGAAGGGAAAAAAGATACAGGCTTTCAAGTGAACTTGCATATAGAGCAATTGAGTTTACTTACGGATAAACATATCTCACTTGAGCTTCAAGCAGGGAACAAATCGTATATTTTAAGTGCGGAAGAGATGCTTGCTCAGGCTAAACTACTTTTCCCGAACGCATCACCAAATCAAATTTCAATAACAATAGTTAATACACCATCTAATGAAAAAGAGACTGCTGCTATAAAACAAGAAGCTGAAAGACAAGGTTACACGTTATTAGATTCTCCTGTATCATTCGAAGTAAAGTTATCGAATAATGGGGTTGATAAACCTACTGAAATGTTTGAAAAAATGGTTGGTCGTATTTTAGGTGAAACTACACACAAAGATGTTATCGCTTTAAGAATGCAAAAAGATGGCTCCTTTGTTCCTGTTCCATTAGTAAATCTAAATGGTAAATATGTAGGTATGAGTCTATTGAACAGTACCTATGTACTTGCAGCAGCTAGACAAATTACATTCAACGATGTAAAAGGGAATGAAGCAGAAGAAAGTATTCAAGCTTTAGCCTCTAAATATGTGGTTAATGGTTTACCAAATGGGGATTTTGAACCGAATCGTTCTGTAACTCGTGCGGAATTTGTGCAAATGTTATCAGCGGCATTAGGTATTTATGACAAAGGAGTAGCAGAACAACGCTTTAAAGACGTTGACGTGAAGGATTGGTATGCTGATGCGATAACGAGAGCAGTAGATGCTAAACTAATAGGCGGTGTAACGGAAGATATGTTTAATCCAAGCGGTATCATTACTCATGAAGAAGTCTATACAATTCTTGGTAGAACATTACCGCTCTTAAGACTCGATGGTAAAGTAGATCCAAATAAGACATTGTCTGCATTTAAGGATGCCACCACGCTATCTGATTGGTCTGTACTAGCGTCTGCAAGCCTTGTAGACCTAGGTATTATTTCTGAAGATCAGCTACATGCTAAAAGAATAATCACGCGTGCAGAGGCTGCTGTGTTCATTCAACGGTTATTAGAAAAAGCATTTTAGATTTTGGAATAGGGGTAAGCCATTGACCATATAGAGTCAATGGCTTGCTTTATTAATGGAGGATGATGGTTATTAAGAAAAAGGTATTACTTCTAAGTATAGCGACTACACTGATTATCCTACTTTTGGCCATGATCATGGAGTGGAATCACGATAAAAACGAAGCTCTTGCTTATATCAATGGTGAAGAAATAACTGGATCAGAATTCTCATTGATACAAAATAATGGGAAATCTGAAGTCATTACGTACTTTAGACAAAAGTATAAGGCTGATATTGATAAAACATTTTGGAACCGAAATTACAACGGTGAAATCCCATTAGAGATTTTAAAACAAAAAACGATGGATAAGTTGACTAAACTGAAAATGGAGCAAATTCTGGCTAAAGACAAAGGTATAATTGAAGATATAAGCTATGAAGCCTTTCTTGATGCTCTTAAAAATGAAAATAACAATCGTAAAAAATCCATTGAAAGTGGAAAAGTTATCTATGGGAATAAACAGTTTGGTGAATTGGAGTACTATAATTATCGCCAAAGTAATTTGGTTTTAGAGTTGAAAAAGAAGTTAATGGACAATGAACTTAAACCAAGTGATGGAGAGCTTGAAGCGTATTATTTGCAGAAGAGAGATAATATGTACAAGTTGGGGACAACCACTGGGTACAGAGAATTATCAGAAGTCAAAGAAGATGTTGCCATGCAAATTGTAAATACAAACTATGATGAATTTATTGAACAGATGATTAAAAAATTGAATTTGAAAATAAACGACAAACTTTATAGAAGAATTAAGAATGATTGAAAAGCTTTAACACATAACGGTAATAAAGAGTAAAAATTGTATAGAAAGAAGTCAGAATCGTCAGCAGACATATCTTTCTCATTTGTATATGATTATTTCAATCGTAAGCCATTGACTAAGCCATTGACTAACGATTTCATGGGAGCATCACACATTCGATTATCGATGTAGGGTGCTCCTTTTCGTCTGTTGATAATGGAAGCGATTTCAAAAATTGTGGAGGAGGAATTATTGATGAGCAGCAGCAAGTTTAGTGGGAGTATGAAGGTTGTAGTTATGGCCATTTTTGTATTGGCTATGATACTGCCAGCCCAAGTAATGCCCAAGGCTGAAGCAGCAGTAACTGGTAGCTATTATGTGGATTACTCGAATGGGCAAGATTCGAATGACGGGACAACACCAGGGACAGCGTGGAAAACCTTAGGCAAGGTAAATGCGACGCAATTTGCACCAGGTAACCAAATACTATTTAAATCAGGAGAAATCTGGTTTGGACAACTTTGGCCGAAAGGCTCTGGTGTAGAAGGCAGTCCTATTGTCATTAATAGCTATGGTACGGGAGAAAAACCGAAGATTGATGCCGAAGGTCTGATTTCGAGTGCCGTGAAGCTGGATAACCAAGAGTATTGGGAAATTAACAATCTGGCTGTAACTAATTGGCGCACGACAACAACTACGGTTCAATTGACTACAAGCTCGACTTTGCTTAATATCAGAAGGGGCTGCCGCATGGCAGCCCTTTGTTCATTTAAGGACGTAAGTACTTGTCTTATTCGCAAGGCAATAATTTATATATTTTACCTATGATGAATAAGAATATACATCCTTTGCCGCTGTGGGAGTCCTACGAATAGTTATTTATACAATTCAGTGAAGTCATGCAAGGAAAAAATAAAAATATTTGTGACAAGAATATATATCTATTGCCGAAAAAATGTACATGAACAATGTATTATTGCCATAACGCAGTACATCGAAAAGGGAGTAGCCTTCTCAGGCGTGAAAGGGTAATGAACATATGGAAAGGATGAAGTACCGCTTCATAGAAATATGCACCTCATTCGTAGCATCTTCGGATATAAAGGGGCAGACGGCATTGGTACAATTATTTATGAGAAAGCGCATTCATTTATATGGCCTCTCGGGTTGAGAGTACTCAAACGTATATGTTAGTGCGATTTTAATAAAATGGAGTGTGACATCGAATGAAGCGAAAGAAACGAACGTTAACTGGCAAGTGGATTTCACTCTTGATTATCGTGTGCATGCTTTTTACATCGTTAGGAACAGCTTCTGGAGCAGAAGTAGCAGCTACGTCAGATACCAAGGGACATTGGGCTGAAAATCAAATCAACAGTTGGATCGGCAAAGGTTGGATCAAAGGGTACGAAGATGGCAGCTTTAAGCCAGAGCAGACCATAACTAGAGCGGAGTTCGTGACGTTGGTGAATCGCTCTTTTGGATTTACGGAAGAGACGAGCATCTCCTTTAGTGATGTTGTGAAGGGCATCTACTATTACGAAGATGTGGCCAAAGCCATGAAAGTGGGCTATATCCAAGGCTATGCAGATGGCACTTTTGGTGCGAATAAGCCCATAAGCAGGCAAGAAGCTGCTGTTATCATTGATCGATTGTTAGGCTTGTCCAAAACAGCGAGCAGCGAAACTGATTTTTCAGATAAAAATTCGATAGCTCCATGGGCGAAGGATGCCGTAAATGCGGCAGTTGCCCATGACATATTTACGGGCTATGCGGCAGATCATACACTAAGACCGTTGAATGCCATTAAACGTGGGGAAGCGGTTACGGTGTTAGATCGTGCTTTGGCGAAGCGAGTCACTACCTACAACACGGCAGGGATTTATGGTCCGACAACAGACATTCAGACGGTGGATGGCAATGTAGTCATACAAGGACCAGGGGTTACTTTGCAGAACATGATTATCAATGGTAATCTCGTTTTCGCTGCTGGCATTGGCAATGGAGATGCAACACTCAACCATGTGACTGTAAAAGGTCAAACGACGGTAGAGGGTGGAGGAGAAAACTCGATCCACTTTATTGACTCCATCTTGCTCACAATTCTGGTAGACAAGCAACTTGGAACAGTTCGTATTGTAGCGGAAGGGACAACAACTGTTGGAGAAGTTACGATCGAATCTCCAACTACGATTCAAGAGAAGGGGACAACTGGCACAGGGTTCAGCAAAGTGACGCTGTCCGAGAATCTGCCGGCTGATTCGAAGGTTACTTTACTAGGAACGTTTGAATCGCTAGCAGTCAAAGGTGATAAAATCCAGATTGAAATTCCCGAAGGCAGTGTAAAAGAACTCATAGCTGAACTATCAGCTACAGGGATGTCACTTCGTTTAGGGGCAGAGGCAACGATTATTCACCTCGTGCTAGATGCAGCTGCCAAAATCTTAGGTACTGGAACGATTGAAACGGCAACCCTTAGCAAAGCTGCGAAAGATACGACAACCTTTGAGAAGCAGCCGAAAAAGAAAGAGGATAAGGTGGAAGGAGTGCCAACACCTACTCCTACTATAGCACCGCCGTCTTCATCGAATTCAGGCACGAATCCAACGCCACCTCCGAGTAAACAATTGTCTATCGTAAGCTATGGAGCGATTGCGAATGATGGGCTCGATGATTTACCTGCTATCAAGCTCGCAGTGGAAGCGGCGAAAGCGCAAGGCAAAAGTGTTTACGTACCAAGCGGGGAATTTAATCTAAACGGCTTACTTACTCTTGATAGTGTCGATCTTTCAGGCGATGGAGAGACGTCTATTTTAAAAAGTATGAATCTTACGCTCCAGGCGGTCATCCTGATGGGTGATGGCACAGACCTAAGCGCTGTCAAGTTGACATCTGTTCCAGCAACGGTCAGGCTGACGAACGACGATTCAGCTCGTGTACGTGTAGGTTCGAATGCGACGAACTATTCGATCAAAAATATCGTCATTGACGGTGGATCTTCCGTAGGCTTCTTCAACGCTGGGACACATGGGGTCATCAGTGGCAATACCGTCAAGAATATGTTGGCAGATGGTATCCACATCACGGCACTATCCAACGATATCCTTGTTGAGAACAACACGGTTCACCAGGTAGGTGACGATTTCATTGCTGTCGTTTCTTATGAGAAATTCGGTGGCTGGGTGAAGAACGTTGTTATTCGAAATAATCACGTGTCTCACGGTGAGGCGCGTGGACTTACGGTTTCAGGTGGCGAAAATGTATTAATTGAGAATAATACGGTATTGGATGTGTACGGTGCTGGTATTTACTTAAGCTCTGAGGGGAATTACAAGACATACACTGTGAAAGACGTGATCGTACGTAACAACACGGTTACAAATGACAGTATGAATGGCGGTAGCCCGACGAAGGGCGGCTTAAATATCACAGCAACGAACAAAAATCCAAGTATTGATAACGTGCTCGTAGAGAACAACACATTTATCGATTCGCAAGATAACGGCGCGCTGATTGTAGGCACATTTGAAATTGACGGTCTGCAAATCCGGAACAATGTGTTCCAGAATCCAGCTAATTACGGCATCATGATTGTCAGAACGGTGTTTGGTGCAATTAATATCACTGGCAATACAGTGACTAGTTCCGGCAAGGCGGTCTATGTTAACAATTCCACAGATCCTGGTATCACGAGCGATCTGACCAATGAAGCTGATAACGGTGGTGGCGGAGGAACGAATGTGGCTGCTTACGGAACACCTGCCATCGACGGCCAAGCGGATGATTTCTGGGCATATTCCACAGTGCATCAAATGGATGCTACGGCAGCAGGCACAACAGGAACCGCTAGAGTTGCATGGGATGAAGATAAGTTGTATTACTTGTTCGAGATGAAGGATGCAACACCGTTTGCGGTGTCCGAGAAAGAGAAGAACGACTCCGTCGAAGTATGGGTGGATGAGTTAAATACGAAAAACGGTACTCAAACGACGGGTGATTACCAAATGCGCGTTGACTTGAATAATGCCAAAACAACGTCGATGAGTAACCCGGTCGCCAACTTCTTAAATAGTGTGACAAGCGCGGTATATCGCATGCAAGCGGGTTACCAAGTCGAGATCGCGGTTCCGTATACAACGACGGAGCATGCACCGAAAGTCGGGGATATCGTCGGCTTCAATGCGAGTGCCAATGATGATGCGAATGGAGATGGCCTGCGTGATGGCTTCATGACGTGGGTTGACCGCAACCTTCCGTATTGGGCAGATACTCGCGTGTACAATGAAGTGAAACTGGCAGCGCCAGTGCCGCTTGCAGCTTATGGCAAACCAGTGCTAGATGGCACAATCGACAGCTTCTGGGCTAACTCCACGCCATTGCAAATGGATACCATTGCGACGGGAACAACTGGAAAGGTTAGAGTCACTTGGGATGAAACAGCCTTGTACTACCTGTTTGAAATGAAGGATACTACACCTTTTGCAGTTGCCGAGAAGGAGAAGAATGATTCGGTTGAAGTTTGGGTAGATGAGCTGAACACGAAGAATGGTGCTCAAACGATAGGCGATTACCAAACACGGGTCGACTTGAATAACGCGAAGACGACATCGATGAAAGCGACGGACATATTGAATAACGTAACGAGTGCTGTCTACAAAGAAAATGGCAGCTATATCGTTGAAATCGCGGTTAAGTATACCAAGCTTATTCCTTCCGCTGGAGAGATTATTGGCTTTAACGCGACAGCCAATGATGATTCGAATGGAGATGGTTTGCGGAATGGTTTCGTGACCTGGGTCGATAGGAACCTACCTTATTGGGCAGATACACGCGTATATAATCGCATTCAGTTAGCTAAGGCGAAGGAAGTACAGACACTTACACCATAACGTAGAATAGCTGCTAAGAAAAGAGGCTGGCCCGAGGGTCGATAATAACCTTTGAGCTAGCCTCATTACATAATTTAGAGCCTTTATAAAAAAATCCTCATGTTTAATTGAATACCCCTGATGCTCACGATGTGATTGTACCAGAAGTTCGGTTAGTATAGCCATGCAGATCTTTTGATAGTAGGAGTCTAATCCTGCCATCGATAGTTGGGAGTGTAGATATATAGTTATGCAAAGAAATGTTCACTTGCTTAATAGGAAGGAAATGTATTTGGACCTGATGGAGCTGTCTTTTCAAGCATATGATTTGGACTCGATTAGACGAAGAATTTCTTGTGATGGTTCCAGCAGGCTAGATCTGCAGTCTTATTCAAGAATTATGACAGTACTTTCATGCCTGATACATGGTGGACGGATGGCAGGTCAGCTGGAGCTTTGGAAAGAGATGATGTCTGATTGTTGTAGAGAAATCGTAACTCTTCGAGAAGATATCATTGCTGATTTCTCCATTAAGGAAATCATGTTCTCACTGCGTGTAATGAAGGAAACTATAACAATACCTGTTGAGTGGGAACAGGAATGGTTCAGATGGTTACAAGAACTGGACCCATACTTACATTACGGATCAGTGATACGTGATCATAATAAAGTTACCAAACTTCACAATATTAACATATATAATATGGTTGGTGAATTTCTTAGAGAGTCAGTAGGATTAACGGATGCGAGTGAATACTTTGCGAAGCACTGGCCAACTCAGCTGCAGCATTTTGATGAAAAAGGTATGTATATGGATCCGGGCTGCCCTATACTCTATGACCTAACGACAAGGTGTCAAATTCAGCTGATGCTTGGCTTCGGTTACCAGGGGGAGTTCGCTACTGAGCTGGACCGTCTGCTCTGTAAAGCAGGTGAGGCAACCCTTCTGATGCAATCAGCTTCGTTTGAATTTCCATATGGAGGAAGAAGCAATCAATTTCTATTCAATGAAGCACTTATTGCTGCCAATGCAGAGTATGAATCGGTCCGTTATGAGAGGCTAGGAGATCTTGTAAAGGCCAGCAAATTTCGGAGATGTGCCAGGCTTGCAATCGAATCCATCGAGCGTTGGATTCGACTGAATCCACCACGGCACATTAAGAACATGTATTCGATACAGAGTAAGCATGGCACCGAGTCATATGGTTTTTACGATAAATATATGATATCTATGGGAGCATTTCTTGCTATTGCCTACTGGTTTACCGAAGACGAATCAGCGGAAAGCGATAACCTGTGTCCTGCAGAACATGGAGGATATGTTTGGCAAACTGAGGAGTCTTTCCATAAGGTGTTCGCGAATAGCAACGGTTACTCGATTGAGATCGATTACTCTGCAGATTTATCTTACGATGCTACAGGCTTAGGCCGGCTCCATCGCAGGGGAGCACCGACGGAGCTGGCGCTATCTACACCGCTATCGGCAGGTGAGAGTTTTAGTCTAAGTGAAGGAGTGGAGCGCATTCACGCCGTAATTGGTCCAGGGTGGGTTAAACCGGAAGGAACATTTCAATATTTGGCGGAATGTGGAGGTTTAGCTGTGCAGTGTACAGTACATGAGGAATCGAAGCAGTCGGTTCGGTTTAGTGTTACGTACCGGGGGGCAGCACTACAAGGCTGTGAAGCTGTTCTCGAGCACTATGAGCTGGATGCATCAGGATTAAAGCTTCATATGGAGCTTCTAGGAGCACTCCACGACGAGGTGCATGTTCAAATACCGGTATTAATTACGAATGGAGAAGAGACGACAGATTTCAGGATACATGGGTCGGAATTGAGAGTTAAACTGAACGGCTACGAGTACCGAGCTAGGTGTGAAGGTATAATGTCCATAAGTGAACAGGTGTACGGTAACCGTAATGGAGAGTATAAGCTTGCCCGAGCATTAGTAAAAGGGAAAGCGACGACGATTTACTTACAGCTAGAGAAAGTATGATGGTAGTGTCCTAATCAGAGCAGTTGGATATGCTAAGTAACATAAGTAGAGCAAGCGAAGAGGCCATCCTAATTTATCCATGGGATGGCCTCTTTACCTTAGTTAAGATGTCGGTACGGACACCCCATTAATGTACGACTGCAACGTAAACAAAGAAGACACCCATACATTGGGAGACTTCCTCATGGTGGTACTGGCAACGTGCTTGGTTAAGTAGCTCAAGATGAGCTTTTCGATTGTTCTCGGAAGGCGCTTGGTGTTTGACCTGTAGATCTACGAAACAGGCGAGTGAAATATTTGTAATCGGCAATACCCACGCGTTCGGAGATTTCCTGAACTTGAAGCGTTGTTTCATTGAGTAGCTTTTTAGCTGCTTGCATACGATAGTGTGTGACATAATCAGAGAAATTACTGCCTGTTTGGGCTTTGAATAAATGGCTAAAATAGTTAGGACTTATTTGATGATGTTGACACACGTCAGTGACACTGATCGGTTTGTGGAAATGGGTATTGATATAATCAAGCGCATCCTGAATTTCGATGCGAAATTGATGATCCTTGCTGGATAATACTTGAATGGTACGTTTCCACTGCATTAATCGGAGTAAGTAGGCTTCAACATCCTGAAGAACTTCAACCAACTCAAGGGAATCGATCAGCGCGGTTGCACCTAACGGGTCATTCGCAGTCCAATGTTTGGTTAGCTCTTCTAGCCAGCTAATCAGTTGTGTAGGTTGAACATGCTGCTCTTGAATTTTACTGAGAACTTCTTCATAGAGGCTTCTTCGCAGGCAGCTATCATCTAGGAATGGATTAATACTTTGCAAACTATTGTTTAAATTTTGCTTCTGTGCTTCTCCTAATGCGTGATAAGGCACGAAATTGGAATACGTATACACCATACCTAAGTTATTGTAGAATCGCTGTGAAGTAGCGCTGATAGCCTCTTGAACTGCTTCCTTCAAACGTATGGGGAGTTGACCATGATCCAAGGAAAGTCTCTTTGCTTTACTGAACCCAGAAGTAACGGTAAAGGGCAAATATAGTTTGATAAATTCATTTATTTTTTGAAACAAAGCATAAACTTGCGATTCAGCTTGCTCCATTTGATAAGCCGAATCCCAGTGAAGCCATAAACAGAGGGAGTTCTCTTCTGTCCAAGGGAATAGATTGCCATTGTAGTGGGTTGAGCTGACCTCTTCGATCATATGCATCAATACGTATTTGAATAACGAGATATCTCGGGAATGAAAGGTTTGTTTCAGCTCAGAGAATTTATCAATTTCCAGGTAGGCAATCGTAAATCCATAGGATAAGGGATGGAGCTCGAGCATCGTGAATTCCTTACGAATGGATTCTGGCGAAGCATACATCTGGTCCATTACATTCATGATGAATTGTTTGCGAAGCAGAGGCTTGCTTTGCTGGAAACGGTGACGTTCCTGTATTTTCTCTAGCAATAATTCACGATCTAATTCAATCTCCTTCCTGGTACGTTCAAGCAGGTCAAGAAGCTCGCGATGCCCGGAAGTAATTTTCAATAGATAACCAATAGCCCCGAGTTGAACGGCTTTTCGTGCGAAATCGAACTCTTGATAGTTGGATAAAATGATGACTTTTACACGTGGCATCAAAGCTTTTAAATGTTCAGTTAACTGTAGTCCATCCATCCGAGGCATAACGATGTCGGTAATGACAATATCGGGATTAAGTTGCTTGCACAGCTCCAATGCTTCTTCGCCATCTTCGGCTTCACCAACGATTTCGAAGCCATTCTCAGCAAGAGGAAATCCGATACGGAATCTTTCTCGGACTAAGTCTTCATCATCCACAATAATGCAACGTATATTTTCGCTTATAATCAAATTGGATTTCATAAGCTATCATCTCCTTTCATGGCTGGCATGAGAAGTTCAACTCTAGTGCCTGATCCTTCCTGACTCGAAATATGTAATCCATATTCCTTTCCATAATTAAGCTGATAGCGTTCATGCACATTCCGTAAACCAATGGAATTAAATCCCTTAGGCCTAGCATGTGAAGGGGATCCTAAGTTATCGATAAGCAACTGCGTAAGACGTTCCGGGGAAATCCCAGTCCCGTTGTCTTCCACAAATAATAAAACAGAAGTTTTACCATTTATGAAGCCGCCTCCGATGTGAATACTACCTTCACCTCTTTTCTTGCCTTTGATTCCGTGGAATATCGCATTCTCTACAATCGGTTGCAAGGAGAGTTTCAGCATTTTGTATGATAGCAGTTCTTCTTCAAAAGAATATTGCACCTCAAATTTATGCTGGTAACGAATTTGCTGGAGATACACATATTGTTCAAGGCCTTCAAGTTCGGCGCTTAGCTCCGTAAATTCGAGTCCATGATCCATCGTATATTGAAACAATCGAACAAGAGCATTCAGTACTTTAGGTATCTCATCTGTACGATTCAGATCTACAAGAGCGTTAATCGAGTTTAGTGTGTTGTAAAGAAAGTGTGGATTAATTTGCGATCGTAGAGCTTTGAGTTCGAATTTCTTTTTGGCTTTTTCGATGAGAACCTTTTCTTTAACCAGCGTTTCAATGCGATCCAACATCTCATTAAATGATTCTGCTAGGGATAGGAACTCGTCTTGACGCTTCAGACGGATACGGATATGTAGATTGCCATTTTTGATCCGGTTCATCTGGATAATCAATTTCTGAATGGGTTGATTGATTGACCTTGCTAAATAGAGGGATAAAATGAACACAATCAGTGTGAAAACACCTGCAAACCATAGCGTATAATTCTTGAATTTTTCTACTTCACCCAAGAAGCGATCTTTATTGACGAAGTGCAACAATTTCAATTTGAATAAGTCAGGCGTACTGACCCGCACGATATATTCATCATTGTGGATCTTAACAATTTTCGTCTCATTCGTTTCCGTTGACGTATTCACCAGTTCCTGCAGAGCAGGAAACAGCTCGGAGTATTCCTGCTGTTGGAATGTTCCGCGCAGTTTAATATCGCTTAGAATAGGGCGAAGCTCATTGTTAAACACTAAGGTAGAAATTTCTTTGTCAATATTGCTATCCATAAATAATTTATTGATTTTTTCTGAATTGATATCAATGGCAAGTATACCTTTTATTTCGGTACCTTGTCTGACTTTGGCTGTCACTGTACTAATGAGTCCCTTGGACGGAGAATAGTAGGGCCCGATAAAGTTAATTAATTTACTGCCAGTCTGGTTAATAATGTAATCTGTAACGTCAGCTGGAATCAAAAAGGTTTCACTCGTTTGAATTACATGTCCAGAAGGCTCAATATAAAATATGTTCTGGGTAAGCGGATAAAGGGAATAATTGTACGTTCTGATTACAGCTGCGATCTCTTTCTCGGTCATACTAGTTTGCGCAATTTCACTAGATATTAATGAAAGCGTTTGTTGTAAGTCGCTCGTTGTTCGTGATAATTGTTCCTCCGTACGATCTGCTAGTATGTCCATTCGCTCTAATTGACTTTGCGTTACAATGTGGAGTGTATATTGGTATGCAAATAAACCTAGAAGTAATACTGCGGCAATAACGACCGTTGAATTCAGGATGAAAATTTTAAAACGAATGCGTTTAGTGAAGCGCAGATAATGTTGAATGATTCCCATGTTGCACCTGTCCTGTATCGTAATCGTTCCTATTAGTAATTGTTAAGCAACTAAGGGTGCATGTCAATGTATTTTGGGGCATCTATAGATTAATCCACACAATTTGTAGGATTCTTATATACGAAGCATGTAAGAGTCCGTCTAAGATAAACTAGCTCCAATAGATTAATCCACCTAGTTTATAGTAGGATGGGATACTGTGTAAGGTTTGTGATTGCTACAATTAAGTTGTAAACAAAATCAACCTAGCAAATAAGGGGAGTCGAATACATTGAACAAAAAAGTTAAAACTTCGGCATTGGCTATATTAGCTTTATGTACAACGATCGTGTCCGCTGGCTGTTCTAAAAACGCTGTAGAACCTGCGCAGAGCGTTGCCCCAGCAACAAGCAAACCTACTGCTCAGCAGCCGCCAAAGACAGTTAAGGTTGTACTGCCTTCAGCTAGAGCGGAAGATGAAGCTTTCTATAAGGCAGAAGTAAAGAAATTTATGGACAAAAATCCAGACGTAAAAGTAGATTTGCAAATGAATCCTTCAGCACAGTATAACAATGCGGTGCAGTTGATGTTTGCAACAAATGAGGGGCCAGACGTATTCTTCATCGTAGGTGGCAAAGCGCAATGGCAGCTTGCTTCAGATAATGGTTGGATTCAACCGATTGATGAATATTTGACACCGGAATTCAAGGCGAGATACCCGCAGGGCACCTTCGACAAGGATAGCTGGCTGCGTTATAAAGACAATGTGATCGGCGTGCCTTTGGCGGATCCTCGTTACAGTAAAGTCAGACCTTTGTTCTACAATGTCGATATTTTGAAACAATACGGTATCGATGCACCACCGAAAACGTATTCCGAATTCAAGAATATGTCTACTAAAATCACCAAAGAAGGCAAAGGACAAGTGTATGGTACCTCCATCATGGGCAAAGACCTTGGCGCTTTCTCCGCTACCATTGCAGGCTTTGCTGTATCGAACGAAGGCGGGGTTCTCCAACAGGAGGGAGATTGGCCGATTAGCCTCCTAACAGGTCAGGCAAATGCAGCTTCTATGGCTCCTGCGGTTGAAATTTTCCGAGATTTGAATGCACAGAAAGTACTGGCACCTGGTTGGGAGAACTGGGATCCGGCGCAAATGCATCAGCAATTTGCAGCAGGCAAAGTTGCGATGTTCGTTGGAGCAGCATGGCAAGCAGCTGAAATTTTGAAGCTGAAACCAGATTTGAAGCTTGGTATTGCTGCTGCTCCAGTACCTGATACAGGACGCAAAGGCTTTAGAGATGTACCTACGCCAGCTGAGCCCAAGTTCGTAATAGGCTCAGGGTCCAAGGTGAAGGATGCGGCATGGAAAGTACTTGATTATTTTGGATCTGCGGAATTCCAAAAATCATATTTCCAATCATCGAAAGAAATGGTTGTTATTCCTAAAGCATATGACGGTATTGAGTTAGATAGCGTTTCGAAACAAGTGTTGCAAGTGATGAACGAAACGTTACGTTTGGCTCCGCATGTAAGTTTGAAAAATGCCGATATGGATAAGTTGTCCAAACCAATCGCTGACGGACTGCCTAAACCAAGAATAAAAGATCTTGGCGTGAAAGCGATTATCAACAATGAAGATGTTAAAGCGGTATTTAGCGAGTATGACAAAAAAGTTAATCAATTAATAGAAGCAGAAATGAAAAAGGCACGCGATGGTGGAAGCAAAATTACAATCGATGACCTTAAATTCCCAGACTGGGATCCTATGAAAGATTATCTTAGAAAATAAGTGATTTCGTGGGGAGATTCCATCAAGGGAGATTAATCGCTTGAGGGAATCTCTTTTCACCTAATGGCTCGGGAAAAGGAGTGGAAGGAATGAATATACACCAAGAGAGGACATTACCATCCTCGACCTCAGTAAGAGAAAGTGGAACAACGACATCTGATTTATGGAGACGAGTCAAACTGCATCGCTGGCATTATTTGTTTATATTACCCATGTTGCTTTTATTTCTTATGTTTTCAATTTGGCCTATGGTTGGTAGCTGGTACTATGCTTTCTTTAACTGGGATGGAACAGGAAGACCATCGAACTTTATTGGTTTCGCTAATTTCATAGAGATATATACGGATCCTGGATTTTGGAATGCGTTCAAAATTACATTTTCGTTTGCAATAAGCAATGTGTGTATTCAATTGCCGCTAGCACTAATAGTGGCGGTAATTCTTAATCATCCTGCAGTTAAAGGGAGAGATATTTACCGTTTGCTTATCTTTTTGCCAGTGATCTCAACGACAGCCGTAGTCGGCATCGTATTCGTCATCTTGTTAAATCCGCTTGGCGGGCCAATCAACGATGTGTTGTTGAAAATGGGATTGATCGACAGCCCGATTAACTTTCTCGGGTCCCAGAAACTAGCTTTACCTACCTTATTGGTTATTTCGCTATGGAAAAGCTTTGGTACACCACTCATATATTGGCTCGCCGGCTTGCAAACCATTCCTGCGGAACTGTATGAAGCTGCGAAAATCGATGGAGCTGGTGCTGTTCAGCGTTTTACGCGTATTACGATTCCGCTGCTCGTGCCAATCGGTATTATCATTGTCTTATTGACATTCATATCCAATCTACACCCATTTGACTTGGTCAAAACGATGACGGAAGGCGGTCCAGTCAAATCCACCGATGTCATTGATACCTATATTTACCGCTATGCGTTCGAAACAACGGAGTATTCGAGTACACGTTATGGTTTCGCGTCTGCTGCGGGGATCGTGTTCAGTATGGCTGTATTTCTAATTGTTTTGGTTCAAGTAGCTGTTATGAAGAAAGTACGACCTGGTAAAGGAGGGCAATCGGTATGAGAACACTACGTACTGGAAAAACAATTGCTCAGACCGCTATGCATCTTCTCTTTATTGGGATTACCTTCTTGTGGAGTTATCCGTTCTTATGGATGATTTCATCCGCATTCAAATCGCAAGGTGAAATGTTTCTAGGAGGTCTGAGGTTATTTCCGAAGGAGCCGACCTTAGTGAATTTCAGTCGAGCATGGGAAAGCGCCAAGTTCTACTTGTACTTCTTTAATACAGTCTTCGTTACCCTTATGGTAATCTTAGTAGTGCTTCTTGTTTCCTCACTGGCTGGTTATGCGCTCGGTCGCGGTAATATGCCAGGTAAGAAGATCATTTTGGCTGCGCTTGTTGTGGCCATGTTTTTGCCGAAGGGCTTTACGATTATTCCGTTATTTGAGCTGATTGTAAAATTGGGCTTTAACAACAGTCTAATGGGCGTTGTATTAGCCGAAGCTGGTCCATCCAACGTGGTCTCCATTCTATTATTCATGGGCTTTTTCGCTTCGATTCCGAAGGAAGTCGAAGAATCAGGCGTTATGGATGGCGCAAGTCAACCCCGCATCTTCTTCAATATTATGCTACCCTTAACAAGGCCAATCATTGCAACGGTTAGCATTTTCACATTTATTGCGGCATGGAATGCGTTCCTTGTGCCGTTGATCTTTACGCTAGGTAAACCGGATCTTCGAACGCTTGGGGTCGGGATGTATAACTTCTTTGGTACGAATACCGTGGATTGGACCGGCATCGCAGCTGGTGCTTGTATGTCACTGATTCCGATTATTATCGTGTTTCTTTTCCTACAGAGGTACTTTATTGAAGGAATTGCGGGCTCGATTAAAGGGTAATTGTAGCTAGAAAGCTAAGAAATCAAATTAGGAGAGATCACATATATCTTATTTATAACGGAAAAGCTGGTTAAACGAATTGCCTAGCTTTCGAAGTATTGATATAGGGATGCTATCGTCATTCGGGAGCTCAATGTGCGCTTGATGAGGAAGGGAATATTCGTGAACGACCACCGACTTCATTTGAACAAAAGCCCCTGCAACTAGGTGATACGTGAGAAGGCAACGATACCTACTTGTCATTCATAGGCTGCATTAATTGCGGTAAGACCGTTTTATTTGCATATAAGATTCAATATGTTTTGGGTTTTAGGGTAAGCGAAGCTTACCCCTTATTTAATCTGCTGTTATCCAAAGTTTTGGTACGCATCTAAGAAAAGAAGCTGGCGTCCATTCCGATCTTTGTTACACCGAATCTCCTAAATGAATAAATGGGTGCAAAAGTGGGGGAATGCACAGCAAGTAAACAGGAAAACCAGCATTTCATCTTAACAAGATTGGTAAATAGCACTGAATGAGGAAGTGTTGTAACATTCCCGACGTAGTCACTTTACTCATTGAACTGTGTTTTAATTAAAGTAACGATAGTTAAACAGTGAAAGGCTGCCGAGTAGAGGCTTTCACCCCGCTATACGAACGGACAGGATACTTCCAATGTGTGGTAATATGTTGTATATGTAGGATGCTGAAACCAATTCTAATTAATTGAGCCTTTGGGGGTTAAAGGATGATGATTCCTGAGCTGGAAGCACTCAATTCCTTAATAAAAACAGAAGCAGATGGACTCCTATATGAAAATGGTTTAATTCGAGTATTGGAAACGTATAGGAATGTAATTATAAGTGGCAGCTACTCCCTGGACTTAGTGACATGGAGAGATTTAGATATATATCTAGAAAACAATAAGATGAACGAGGAAACATTTTTTGAATTGGGCAAGAGGAAATTTCATTATGTATTAAACCTCCTTCGAAAATGAATTATCGTAATGAGTTAATCGGACAGACAGAACACTTACCGCAGGATAGATAAATTAAAATCCCAAATTAATGTAGTGCAACGAAGGGCTATTTTGAAGTTGAAGAGCTGTGTACCCAATCATCCTTTAGTAGTTCATGCTCTACCAAGCACTCGCGCCGCCGTCCACTGCATAGTTGACGCCTGTAATGTAAGAGGCCCGGTCAGAAGCAATGAAGGCCTCGAGTTCCACGAGTTCCTCTGGTTGACCGAAGCGCTTCAGAAGCGTCTTACTGGTTATTGCATCCCGAGCCGCTTGGTTGTCCCCGAGGTCGCGGTCGCTGGCTGGGGTCAGGAAAGGTCCCGGACTGATCGCCACGGCACGAATCCCATGCGGCTCCGGCAATTATGCCTGCCAAGGACGAAACATTGATGATGTTACCGCCACCGCGACTGACCAGGTGTGGCCATGCGTATTTCGTCACAAAAAAGGGAATATCGAGTTCGCCCGCAATGGTCAACCGCCAATCCTCAATAGAGAAATAGGCATCGGACCAAAGCGTTGGATGGCCGCGTTGTTATAGACTACGTCGAGCCCACCGAAGGCGGCAACAGCATCCTCAACCATTTTCCGCGCCTGTTCAGGGTCGGTGAGATTGTATGAGGCGATGCCAGTCATCTCTCCGCCTAAGCGACGTACGAGCTCAACTGTCTCATTGTTGGCATGAATGTCCATTTTCGGTATATTTAGTGGTTTTCAATCAATACAAATTGCATTAATGTATGAGAACCGGGGGGAAAGAAACATTCCACATTGGGGAAACAAAAAAATAGTATTAGCCGGCACCATGTCATACTAGGAGTCATGTATTTTAAAAATATATGTAATATGCAACACAAATCCCCGAGCATTTACTCGGGGATACATTGTTCAGTCATATGTTCTCGATTTTACCGAATAGCCTTCAATGCACCACTCCATAAAATTAACTGATCAAGCATAGAGTTCACCGAAGCCAACTGATGGTCGGCAGGTTTGAACACGCTGAAGTTTTCAAAGTCAGTAAAGAGAGATAATCCTACTTGAGCACGTACGTCGGCCACCTGAAGTTCACCCATAATTAGTCGCAGATTTTCCACCGCGCGGGTACCCCCAGCACTACCGAATCCTACGAATCCAGCAGCTTTGTTGTTCCATTCATTATATAAGTAATCGATAGCGTTTTTGAGTGCACCAGATGTTGCGTGATTGTACTCAGGTGTTACAAATACGTAGCCATCAAATGAGGCAATCTTAGCAGACCATACCTTGGTATGTTCCTTCGTGTATTGTCCCATAGCAGGGGGTACCGGTTCATCTAAAAGCGGAAGATTGAAATCTGCTATATCAACGAGTTCAAACTCAGCATCATTTCTTTTTGTAGCTAACTCATATACCCATTTCGCTACAGCCTCAGAATTACGTCCCGGGCGTGTGCTCCCAATGATAATTGCTATCTTAACCAATGAAAACTCCTCCTGCACTTTTATTATTTTCAGATGTTATTGTATCCATCACCAGTAATCTTAATCAAACCGTTCAAAGAAAGTGCAGTATTAGACTTAAGTTGTAGATTTGACGAGGTTTTTTAATTAAAAACGTCAGCTTTTGAAAATTGAACACTGATTTCAGAATCATAATTTTGAAAATCTGAAACAGACTTAGTTATACTTATTTACAGAGTAAATTAGAAATTAAGAAGTAATTAAGCTCCCGCGGTATGATTTGATATCCCACGCAAGCAATTCTTGGGCTTAGTTTTTAAATCTTAGTGGCATTAACGACTCTGCATCTCCTTCTTCTATAGATTCCGTTCTAATAGAATCCCCACTTGTTCTGCCACCACTTTAGGTGATTCAGGTATTCCATTCGTAATATACGATTCCACTAATCCCACGATAGCGGTTCCGAAAAACTTTAGAATCACATCTTTATTTAATCCTTTATTTATACCTTGGGTTATATCTACGTCATTTTTTAATTGTTCAATAAGAAACTCAAGGAGGCGGTTACGGAAAGTAGGGGATGCACTGCTTGATAACATGGTCGAAAAGAAAGAAAAATATCGCTCGAAATATTCGAAGATAATCAAATTTGCTGCTACGAAATCTAAATCTGATGATGATTCACAGATTTTCCTTAATTCGTTTATATGTTCTTCAATAAGTTTATCTAGTAGATCGAACTTATCCAAATAATGATGATAAATTGTTCTTCGACCGACATTTGCTCTGTCGGAAATATCTTGGATCGTAATTTCATTAAAATTCTTTTCAGACATCAGGTCAATAAAAGCGGTTTTAATTGCTTCTTGAGATTTGAGAACTCTTCTATCCGTCACTCGCATAATAGTCAACACCAACTTTCTTAATATTAATTGCACAATAGGAAGCGGCGTGTGCAATTAGGCACAGAAGTCGTTCTTTTGATTATTGTGGATAGCATATTTTCATTTTATATTATACACAGATGCGCGATATCGCATCAATATGCAATAATGAAAGCTAAGTTAAAGGATAGCACAATAATGATTAAATCTGTAACATTTAAACGATCCGGATCGGGCGAATAAGGTTAGCGAATAAAGCTTGGATGATTTTAACCCTGGTGACGGCCGTTGTTTTTTTAAAACTTGGCATAACTGTTTAACAAAACTGGTGAAGATGTAATGTGTCACGGGTATTAACTATTAAAGAAATCAAACCGGATATGAAGCACCCACAAACGCAAAAGAATTGGAGGATATCACAACAATGACAAACTCAAAAACCATTCTCATCACCGGAGCGACCGGGCAGCAAGGCGGTGCAACTGCACGGTATCTGCTCGGCCAAGGATTTGACGTACGCGCCTTCATTCGTAATCCGAACGCTCCCGCGGCGCAACATTTGGCTAATGCCGGAGCCAAATTGGTGGTCGGAAATATGGATGACCGCGCATCGCTTGACGAGGCAATGAGAGATGTTCACGGTGTATACAGCATCCAGCCATCTTTGCTCCCACCCGACTTTGCGGAGAACGAACTCCAACGCGGCATCAATGTCGCCGACGCTGCGCTGGCAGCAGGCGTTTATCATGTGGTATTCGCGTCGGTGGGCAGCGTCGATCGGAACACTGGAATTCCGCATTGGGAAATCAAGTGGCAGGTCGAGCAGTACATTCGAAAACTCGGCATCCCGGCCACATTCTTGCGGCCAACCATGTTCATGGAGAACTTCGCGGATGCCACATGGGGACCGAAAGGAAAATATTCGGTACTAGCTCGAATTCCGCCCGACGAAGCGGTACAGCTCATTGCACTGGAAGATATCGGGGCGATGGCCGCGCTCGTATTCCAAAATCCGGAGCGATTTATTGGGCATGCGATTGAGTTGGCTGGCGATGAGCTAACCCTTGGGCAGATTTTATCCGCGATCAATCATTGGACCGGTGTTAAGCTGGAAGGTCAAGCGAAGCCAAGCAACAGGGCGATTGACGGCAATAACGGTATCGTGCGCTATAGTAACTGGCATGCCGATATTCCGGCTTTGCAAGCGATTTATCCGTCGCTCATGAATTTCGACACCTGGCTTTCCCGAGGTGGGGCATCGAAAATTAAGGATATGCTTGCAAGTACACCATGACATGCGTGCATACAGATTGACGGCTCCTAACCTGGAAGAACTCTATTGCCGCGATTCAGGTTATTTGGGGAATTGGGATTTTTATCGGATTGGGAACGAGATTCATCTCAATCGTTCTCGCTATTATCATGCTCTGTGCTATCGTAAAGGCGAAATTTTCGGCTGTTTTTTTGGGAAACGGTCAAATAACAGACTGGGAGTTTGAAGAATTTTTGTTGCTCCTAATGGACGTATATTTTGCCGTCAGAGGCAGTAGTGAACTATGGGTGGATTGGCTGTTGGAAAGAAAAAACAATTAGGTAGCGGACAGACTAGTGAGCAGTGAAGCTATGCCGCATCCAACGGAGTAATAAAGATGATCGATATTTCTTATCGACGGAATCTACGGCGTTTTCGACAACAGGATTTTGTGTATTCATCCCAATGCAGTCATGAACTTATTGCAGTTTCAAGAGCCGCGATTTTAACGACGCCTATTCCATAGTGGCTAAATAATTATATCTTGATCATTACTTGAATTCATGTTCAAGTAATGAGCTTATCTTTTGTCATTTACAATGTGTATTCAAGCAAATGTATCATATCGGAGGTTAAATGTAATGGACAAACCCTATTTATTTCGCCCCCTATCACTGTGGAACTTGAACTTACCCAATCGTACTGTCATGGCTCCAATGACACGAAACTTTTCTCCCAATGGAGTTCCAGGCCCAGACGTTGCCGCTTATTATCGCCGTCGCGCCGAGGGCGGGGTCGGACTGATTATTACTGAAGGGACGGTCATCAATCACCCCGCATCGGCTGCAGACCATAACATACCGCATTTCTATGGAGAAGACGCGCTGAATGGTTGGTCGCAGGTCGTTGAAGAGGTACATGCGGCAGGCGGCAAAATCATGCCTCAACTTTGGCATGCGGGCATGGCCCGCAAGATGAGCGACTTTCCGGATTCTGATGTCAATCCGGTGGGACCTTCCGGACTAAATCTTCAAGGAGAACAAGTATCGGAGCCTTTGAACGAGTTGGAAATTGCCTCCATCGTCGATGCTTATGCGCGTGCAGCCGCCGACGCGAAGCGCCTCGGGTTCGACGGGATAGAGCTTCATGGCGCTCACGGTTATCTAATTGATCAGTTCTTCTGGGAGAAGACGAACCGCCGCACGGACCGATATGGCGGCGACTTGACGGCACGTACCCGATTCGCCGAGGCAGTTATCCAGGCCTGCCGAGAAGCGGTCGGACCTGACTTTCCGATCGTGCTTCGTATTTCGCAGTGGAAGGCGGAGAACTACGATGCGAAACTTGCCGATACTCCGGATCAGCTCGCGCAGTGGCTGTCGCCACTGGTGAAAGCAGGCGTGGATATTTTTCACTGCTCGACTCGCCGATTCTGGGTACCAGAATTCGAAGGATCCGAATTGAATTTGGCAGGATGGGTCAAGAGAGTGACGGGTAAACCAACTATTTCTGTCGGCTCAGTTGGTCTTGATGTGGACGTTCTTGGCTCCGCGAACGACGGTAACCCCTCTGCACGACTTGATGCCTTGAACGAGCAAATCAAGCGGGAGGAATTCGATCTGATTGCAGTCGGACGCTCATTGTTAGCCGATCCTGCTTGGGTAAATAAGGTTCGTGAGGGACGATTGAATGACATTACACCCGTATCGGCAGATGTTTTTGCAAAGCTGACATAACTGGTTTACGGGACTGAGTATGTAACAATACAAGACAGCTGAACAATTAGGAATAAAGTTTTCGGATTACTCTCAATAGAATAGGAGGATATGAGAACAATGACAACTACAAAACCAATGAGTCAAGAGAGACGCGACATGCGTGCATACCGATTGACGGCTCCTGCCCTGGATGGACTCCAAATGAACACTGAAGAAGTACCCGGAATTTCGTCTTACGAAGTCCTCGTCAAGCTTCATGCGGCTTCGCTCAACTATAAGGACACATTCTACATTGCGGGTGACAAGGGGATTCAATTGCCCCGCCCAACAGTACCGCTGTCGGATGGAGCAGGGGAGGTGGTGGCCGTAGGTTCTCGCGTGGATCGCTTCGTACCTGGCGACCGCGTTGCCGGTGCACTCGTTCAGGATTGGCTCTACGGTCCCATTCCTGCGCATGCGGTTAATTCCAGCACATCCCTTGGCCATGGACTCGACGGAAATTTGATGGAATATCGCGTGTTTAACCAAGAGGGTTTGGTCCGATTGCCGAAAAACTTGTCTTACGAGGAAGGTGCAACGCTTCCTTGTGCGGCCGTTACGGCTTGGAATGCGGTCCGGGGCATTCGCTCTTCGCAGACGGTTTTGATTCTCGGCACCGGAGGGGTTGCTCTCTTTGCACTCCAGTTTGCAAAAGCGCTCGGAGCGAAGACGATTATCACCTCCTCCAGCGACGCAAAGCTCGCTCGGGCTATTGAAGCCGGGGCCGATCATGTAATCAACTATCGAAGCAACCCGGATTGGCATAAAGCGGTCCGCGACTTGACTGAAAGTATCGGTGTCGACCATGTCGTGGAAACGGTAGGTTCGAATACGTTGGAGCAGTCGATTCTTGCTGCTGGAATCGAGGGCATGGTCCACTTGGTAGGAATCGTTCCTCCTGCGGGGAAAATAAATCCGATGCCCGTCATTCTCGGAGCTATCACCGTCCGAGGCGTACGCGTCGGTTCGCGCCAATTGTTTGAAGAAATGAATGCTTTCATCGAACGAAAGGATATTCATCCCATTATCAGCCAGCGCTTTGCCTTTGAGGACGCTAAGTCAGCCTTCATTCAGCAACTGAATGGACCTGACTTTGGCAAAATCGTCGTTAACATCCATGGCGAGAGCGGTTATTGAAATTCATTTCTATGGCAGTCATGAGTCTGCAAATTCCGTTATACTTGGGGGGCAAACTTTCTTACGGTTGACGATACAGTAAAGTCCATCATTGATCCTTTTTATATAAACGACTTGAAATGAGGCACAATAGTTAAAAGATTCGACGGCAGCCGCCCCAGATACGAACGGCAGCCGTCGATTTTTTGCACAGATTATTGTGATATCGCAGGCAGCAACTGCCATCTGAGCTTTCTGGCGGGCAGCAGCAGCGCGTTGCAATTGCCTGGACATTGGCGGGCGATCCCGCGATTATACTGGCGGATGAGCCCACCGGTGCGCTGGATTCGAAGACGAGTGCGGAGATTTTGGATATTTTTAAGGGGGTGAATGAGCAGGGCAGGACGATTGTGTTGATTACGCATGATCTGGCGATTGCAAAGCAGGCAAAGCGGGTTGTGTATTTTCGGGATGGGCGGTTGAGTGAGGTTGGATAGGTGAATATATGAACCGGAACTCCGTTGGAGGTCCGGTTTGTTGTTTTTACACTTAGGCATGGGATTAAACATTCCTGTTAAGGCTAAGAAATGGCCTTTGTCAAAAAAGGAGCGCCTCGGTATGATGGGTTTGTCCCGGGTTTAAACCCAACACCATCAAGGAGGCGCTCTTATTATGAAGTTTAAACAATCAGATGTAGTGAGAATTGTATGAGGCAATCGCCTAGATGGATAAAATTAAGAAGGGTTGTACCTCATTCGTCAATAGTTGAAACCGCAAAAAAGGATGAACCTTAACGATATCACCCTTTAAAATAACGCTATCTTTGTTATCTTATCTTCAAAATAGGTTCAACTTTTTTATTGCTTTAATTGGTTCAATTCCTGAATGCAGTCTTGAACAAGAGTAACTCCTTGGCTCAAGGATGCCCCGCCGCCAAATGCTGCAGTGACACCTACAGCTTCAAGTATTTCTTGTTCGGAGCAACCTTGATCAAGACATCCTTTTATGTGATAGATAATACAATACTCGTCCTGAGCATGGAGGCTGATACCTAATGCTATTAATTGTTTTTCTTTTTGAGACAAAGCACCTTCTTTGAAGCACTCTTCCGTAAATGAAATATATTGCTTTGCAAATTCAGGCATTTTTTTGGTGAACATTCCAAGTCCTTCTTTATATTTAATAAGTTCAGTATAATTAGAATTTAGTTTCTCAAATTCCATTTATTATTTCACTCCATTTCAAGAAAAATGTCATCAAAGTTATTATGTGCCGAATATAAATGTTTAAACAAAATATTATATATTCAAACCTTTTCATAATATGTTAGCTTTGTTTCTGTATGAAACGTAATATCCGCTATAAAAGCATGACTTGCTTTCCGTTACCCAAAATATTGGATGAACAAAAGGATCTAAGCACATAAATACTGCTTAGATCCTTTTTTTGATTCTCAATTATATCCATAGTTCTCCAGTGTGGGATGGTAGAGATCGATACTCAACTGGTCGCCATTATTGAGAAAGGTCAGCGAGCAATTTCACGACGAACAACCGGCGCGACTTTTGTTGCCAGTAACTCGATTGTTTTTGCCACCTGACTAAAGGGCATTCCGCCAATATCCAATTGCATCATAAATCTGTCGTTTTTGAATAGCTCATGCTGGTGTAAAATTTTCTCGACCACTTGCTCGGGGCTACCTACGGCCAGTGCAGTTCCTGGTCCTGCAAAATGCTCAAATTCCAACCGAGACATTCTACTACTTCCCGCGCGATTACCGAGAAATTTTCCTAGATAACTACTGTAAAATGGGAAAAATTCATCATAAGCCCGTTGTGTCGTTTCTCCAACATACCCATGACTGGAGACGGCAACCCGAAGTTTGGACGGATCATGTCCTGCTTGTCGGCCAGCTTCCCAGTAGTAATCCGTTAAAGGCTTCGCGCGTTCTGGCGCTCCTCCGAGAAGGGCAAGTGTCATGCCTAAACCCAGCCGTCCGGCATTAATGGCGCTTTCCGGTGTTCCGCCGACGCCGACCCAGACAGGCAATTCCGTCTGCAAAGGTCGTGGTGCGATTTCAAGATCGTTCAATGTGCTACGGTACTGGCCACTCCAAGTTATTCTCTCCTGCTTACCCAATTTCAATAACAAATCCATTTTCTCGCTGAATAGTTTGTGGTAATCTTCTAGGCTGTACCCAAAGAGAGGGAATGATTCCGTGAAAGCTCCTCGACCAGCGATGATTTCGGCACGTCCTCCAGAAATCAAATCTACGCTGGAGAAATCCTCGAACAGGCGAACTGGATCAACTGTACTTAACACCGTTGTGGCACTAGTCAGTCTAATCCGTTCAGTCGATTGGGCGATAGCGCCAAGAATGACAGGAGTAGAAGAAATAGCAAAATCGAGTCTGTGGTGTTCACCTACGCCGAAGATATCAAGCCCGGCTTCATCGGCTAGTTTGGCTGCGGCGACGATTTCATTTATACGTTGTTTTGCGCTTATCGTTTCACCATTGAGAGGGTTAGGAATCAGATCTCCCAAAGTGTAGAGGCCGATTTCAAAACCTGAAGCTTTTGCTATGTTTGCTTGCTGTTTATCCATGTGAAGTACCTGCTTTCATTTAGTATGGGTTAAACGTTTGATTGTTATTTCGTATTGCTGACTTCATTATGCTGCTAAGATGACTTTTATGGAAGTAGGCACAATATAGTGATCTGGTATATTAAATGAAACCATCTCAATGAGAGGATAGTACAGCACGACTCATAATCTGGATATGCAAGAATAATCATTCATCTTATAAAGAAGATAGGGGATTAACCTCATGGAACAATATCGTATCGATCCGAATAAGTGGTTGTAATTCGGAATTTATTCGTTGGACGATCATATTCCCGACCCACACACTCTTGTCGATTTGGCGGGTGGTAGGAGGGACTCCGGGCAGCCCAATCAAAGCAGGATATACTAGAGTGCTAATGATGCTGGCCATATTGATGATGATAGGTACATCGGATGCCATCGTTTTTGGCACACCGATGTTTCAAGCATCGATCCCAGCTATAAGAAAAATATCTTTGATATGTTGCCTGTTAATGCCTTCCAAGATAAAGTAGTAAGCATACTCGTAACAGTCGTTACTCGCTTATAAGAGAATCGGGAAAGAGCAAGAAACGCAGTATCAGTTTTAAAACTCATGCGAATTAAACCCACGCGGCGCGTGGGTTTTTCTTATCTGTCAAACTATCTAAATCGCTAGGTATCTGTTCAAAATCCTCGATTAATACAGATATAAAGATACCGTTGAATTGCCTATAGAGGTAATATGAATATGTAGATTCTCTTTAGGCCATTCTCTATACTCCAATAATAGATGCCTGCTTCTTAGCCCTTTAATAATTCCTCATTTTTCTTTTTGTGTTGAATATGCTCCGAATGAGCTCTTCCCCACTGATGCATCAATAATAATATTGGTTGAATAGTGTGTCCGTATTCGGTAAGCGAATATTCTACCTTAGGTGGAACAACCGGGTAAACGATGCGTAGTATGATGTCTTGTTCTTCTAAGTCTCTCAAATGTGAGGTCAACATCTTTTTCGTAATGTCGGGGATGTTTTTTTGTAGTTCACTAAATCTCTTGGTGCCTTGAAACAGAAGGAATAATATGGAGATCTTCCATTTGCCAAAGAGTACATCCAGCGCGGGTTCCACAGTACATTGGTCTAATTTTTGATTCATTTTAAATGCGCTCCTTCTATAGTGTCGATAACAGCGATTTTTCCATTCATATTTGGAGAGTCGTATTTTCCAAAACATTCACTATCTCATCGCAACTAGTTATTATTATTATTATTAGAAGCAAGATACTGGCCGTAGTAATCAGAAGTTCTCATTCTGTAATTTTAAAAAATTCCCCTTCTCTTAAATTTATACGCATTATAACATGTAAGTTGCCCTGAAATGGACTTAAATGCAATAGTAACTGGATGCATCGTTTGAAGGGAATTACTGTAAAAGTCATTAAAATATAAGGGTGAACTTTTCTTCATAATTCTTTTTGCGTTGGGGTTCGGCGGAGAAAGCCGAATCTAACATATTTTTTTAAAAAAAAAGGGTGGTCAGAAATCACTTCGTAACCGTCAAATAGTTTCCAGTGATGAAAGTAAAGACGCAATTATATATAGTTCCATGAATGCTGATGAATCAAACATATTACAAACACGTGTTCTTATTTCGAGGTGAACGTCCACTATTAATTCTAAGTGCAAAAATACCGCTAATACGTACTTGGCGACAAGAAAATCCTTCGAATATGAACAGTCATTTTTATTATTTTAAAGGTAAATGCTGGTGTTGTTTTCCTGCAGCTAAAATAGGCCAACCAGTTTATTTTGGTTGACCTAAAATTCTTTGTGGAATTTCTCTGAGTATTGGGACTTACAAATACTTTTGTCACTCAATAGCTGCCGGGATGAGTTGGCTATTGAAATCATCCCGGCATGAAACGGTTAAGCTGAAATACGCGATGCTTCTTCTGCCTGCTGGTTATCGTGGTGCGATTGAGGTTGAGATCTTATTCTGCCGAACATGACGGCAGTGGTCACAGCGGCTACTGCAATAGAAGAAGCAGCGATCCATGTGATGGCGTTCAACGAAATATTGTCGATGACAACGCCTCCGATCCCAGCCCCCGCCGCCATCGCAAGTTGCAGCACGGAGGTGTTGAGGCCAAGCATGATACCGGATGCCTTTGGAGACAATGTAATTAGATAATATTGTTGGGTTGGAGCGGACGACCAGGAGAAGAACGACCAGAGCATCAGCAATGAGAAAACAAGGAAGGTTCCGGTGCCCGAGGCCGCCGATAACAAGATTAGCATCACCATATTTAATATCATCCCGCCGGTTAATGTCCTAGCTACACCCCAGCGATCAGTGCTGAATCCCCCTGCCTTTGAGCCGATGAGACTAGCGATACCATATGCGAACAGGGCTGCACTAACCCATCGCTCGTTCATCCCGACAACTTTAAGCAGATAAGGCGACAAGTACGTGAAGGCAATGGCATAACCCAGTATCCAGAAGAACGTGATTCCTAGAGCCAGAGCAATTCGAGGTCTTTTCACCATTGCCAGTTGCTTGGATAAGGGTACAGGTTCATCCCCTTCCATCCGCGGGATCGACCGAGCTACAACGGGTAGACCGATAATGGAAAGCAGAGCAATGCCGACGAAGATCAGCTTCCAGTCGTACGAAGCTGCGATTATGCGGCCAATTGGCACACCTAAAATTAGTGATGCGCTTATTCCCATGAGCACGATCGCTATTGCACCACCCTGTTTATTTGGAGCAGCCAACTTAGAGGCTACAGTAAGGGATGTCACCACAAAAACACCTGTTCCAAGTGCCATAATTACCCTTGCCAGAAGCATAAATCCGTAACCCGGTAAAATCACCATAAGTACATTACCGACAATAATAAGACCAAGCGAGTAAAGGAGCAAGTCGCGTCGGTTGAGCCGGGTTGTGATTGCCATCATAATGGGGGTACCTAAGGCGTAAGCCAGCGAGAAGGCCGTTATTAATTGGCCAGCTGCGGATAACGACACTCCAACATCTTCAGCAACTTTATCTAAAATGCCCGCGATCATGTATTCGGATGTACCGATCAGAAAACTAACCGCGGCAAGCATATATATTTTCCAGTATTGTCCCATGGTTGATCATATCCCTCAGTTTAATTTGTTTTTATTGAGAATTAAGCGACTGCCATCGGGATGGCAGTCACCTACTCTTATCAATTTCCATTAACAAAATAAAATTTAATCTTTGCAGCTTACCAAGGTAGTTCAGTATCCAAATGAATGAATTTACCTGTTGGGCCATCTGCAGGCAAAGTAGCGAGCCGCACGCTTGTCCTAGCGCCATCTGTCACATCTGTGTCAGCGTATTTGCCGCCTAGCTCTGTTTTAACCCAACCCGGGTGGGCAGAATTCACTTTAATTGGCGTCTCCCTCAGTTCATGCGCAAGTTGGATGGTAAAGGAATTCACTGCTGCCTTCGAAGCGTTGTAAGCTAGTAGTTTTAAATCGTAAATAGGTGAAACTGGATCTGCTTGGAGCGTAAGAGAACCAAGTATACTTGATAAATTTACAATTCTGGCGGCAGGCGCTTTGCGAAGCAACGGAAGAAGAAGCTGTGTAAGCTCAACCTGTGCGAAGAAGTTGGCGTCGAACGTTTGGCGCAGAACCTCCGAAGAAATAGCGGTTGTATTGTTCATTGGAGCAAGATGCTCGATCTCGAGCTGAACACCTGCGTTATTAATGAGCATGTCGAGTTTCCCATAGTGCTGATCAAAGTAAGCATAAGCTCCCCGGCGGTCCTCTGTACTCGTAATATCTAGCGTTAGAACATCTGCTTGAATCCCTTCGGAGATAAGCTCTCCCTTCACTTCTTCACCTTTTATCCGATTACGAGTTCCGATGACCACTATTGCGCCAAGTCTTCCCAGTTCGCGCGCTGTCTCTAGGCCAATCCCACGGTTACCTCCCGTGATAAAAGCCACTTTGCCTTCAAGATATTTATCGTTTGTTGTCATTATCATTCTCCTCCTTGTTGTTTCGTGCAAGAACATCATAATACGATTATTCATAATGAGGCAGTACCGCGTTTATGGTGCAATTACGGATGCTACAACTCCTGAACCTAGTACTAGTACTACCACTCTAATGATCAGGATTCTGAGTTGAATCAGTCAAAGGTTGCTTTTTGCCGCAGAAAGAGGAAAATAGTAAAAAGACAACGACTCAGGAGGAATCAAGTCATGAGTGAAGATATGCGCCGCAAGGAACTTGCTGATTTTCTAAAAAACCGCCGTCAAAGATTAGCTCCAGAAGCGGTCGGCTTACCCGCACCAAGCGGTGTCCGTCGCCGCTCCAGAGGGCTACGCCGTGAAGAGGTGGCTACGCTTGCCGGAATTTCACTGCATTGGTATACCGCGCTGGAGCAAGGCCGAGATATTCGGGTGTCTGACAGCGTCCTGGAAAGCTTGGCACGAACCCTTCAGTTGCAGCAGGATGAACGGGTACATTTATATATGCTGGCCAACCGTAACGTGCCGCTGGAGACTTCGACAGAAGCTTCCCCGTCTCTGCAATCAGACCCCGAATTGGATCTAATCGTAAACCAATTCGGTCAAATTCCCGTTTACGCGATAGATGGGCAATGGAATCTGATGACTTGGAATAAGGCGGCAGAAGAATTGTTTGGCGGATTTCGTCATTCCTGCAAAAAGAGTGGAAAGAAAAATTTTATTTGGCTGCTATTTACTGATCCAGAATTACGGGGCAGATTTGTGGACTGGGAGACATCGGCCGCCAAGCTAGTCGCTGCATTTCGAACAGCTTATGCCCGACGAATGGAAAATCCCTGCGTGAGCTCGATCGTCGAAGATTTGGGAAATGCCAGCGCGGAATTTACGGAGATGTGGAAACGTCACGATGTCAGGTGTCTGCGCGAAAATCTATTTCCTCTAACTCACCCGACCGTAAGCGAAATTAATTTGCTGTCTAACGCCTTTTATGCTGCTGAGAGAGAGGATGTCACACTGGTCGTTTACACACCCGCGACTGCGATTGACGCAGAACGGCTGAATAAGCTTCAGGAGAAGATTGAAGTCCATGGTACCGTGCAGTAGGGCACATATTTGTCATTGATAAGGTGAGTATTTGTATGAAGTTATTCGAAAACCACAAACTATACTCTTCATACCATGCTCTTTCTTGTATTCAATTTGCACTGTCAAATAAACTAGGTTAACTCCTTTAATCGTAAGTGGTACCTGATCCCTACCATAGCTTTTTTACTTTGTGAATTTTCATTTATATCCCATTGTTCACCATGGCGAATGAAGATAAAATTACGTCATTATAATCCATCCATATATCCATTTTTTGCGTAGTTTATACGCCACTTTACTCCGCACTGCCTTAAGCGTGGTAAGTGAGATGATCAATGCAATTGCTCTTATACCGAACGTACCGTCAAATAGAGTGATACAAAAATGCGGGTTTATTTATCAAGGTGTTATCGAATTAGATAACGAGTATTACAAGCTTGTTAAAGCGAGTGGGCTAAGGGGTAGCTCGTTAAGCTAAAGAGAACTATATAGCTTAATACAACACGACGGCAGCTGGCTTGATGGTCAGTTGCCGTTCTTCGTTGAAGTAGAGGGCAGATTAGTGAAGCCTGTTTGTAAAAAAATGTTATAAAATGGAAACCATTAACTTGTTCCCTTCGTCTTATTTTAAAGAACTAAATGTTGGGAGTGATGAGTTTTGAAAAAGTTTGTTTTAGGTCTAATTTGCGGAATTGGTTTAACAGCGACAACTGCTGTATATGCCTCAGACACAATTCAAGCGTACTTGTTTCCTGCAAAATTTGAATTTAATGGTGTGACCAAAGAAGTGGATAATAAGGAATATGTAGTATTGAATCACCAAGGTCATGCATATGTACCAATTCGTTTCGTAGCTGAAAATATGGGTGCTCTCGTTAAATACGAAGATGAAACGAAAACCATTTTAATCGAAGACACTAATTTAAGTGAAAAGTTGACGTTAGATAAAGAATTTCTTACATTTGCTTCCGAAGGTAAAATCAAAGGTATTGAGTTCGGAATAGGGGCAAATAAAAATGACGTTATTCAAAACTGGGGAGAACCACATCAAATTGGTTCCTGGCAAACCCAATTTTATAGATGGCATAGTTACTATTTCTTTTTTTGGAAACCTGATGAAAATGCTGGAGCAATTAGAGTTAGCGGAAATGTGATACCATATCGTTTAAATGAAGTTAGAGATATTATCGGGAAACCACTCTCAGAAGGTGAAGATGTTGACGGCGGATGGGGTTATGTGTATCAAGCTGGTGAATATCAGGTTTTCTTTATTGCTGATTCAAAAGAGGGGCAAATAAGTTATTTAACATTAAAGAAGAAATAGATGAATTGGATGGAATATAAGGGTTCGGAAGTACCATCACCAACACACCTTGATTGCGATCCAGCATTAAACTAACGAAGGAACTATAGTTCAATCCCGCATGACGGCAGCCGCACACTATTGGCTACCTTTGTCCGTTGTGATAACAAAAGAAGTTTGTTTAATAAGATTATCAATGAGCAGGTGCCACGGCATCCTGCTTTTTTTATCGAAGTTTAAGATCTAATAAAAAGATGTGGAGACCTCATAATACAAGAGCCTGGATAACATAGTTGGTATTAAGATTAAAATAAGAAAAAAATATTAAGCGAGTTTCTCTTTTTTGGAAAAAATAGCTAAGTTATTATATGTATGGAAGGTTAAAGTTGAGAGAGATTTATAAAAAAAGCAACAAACTGGGAGGCTATTCTCAATGACTGAACGTATCATTTTAATATCGTTGCTTACGTTGATTATCCATTCAGCTGAAACACTCTCATACGCTGTGAGAATGGCGGGAATTCGATCAGGAAAGTTAGCAATTGCACTTTCTTTAACGGGTATGATTGTTCTTATTTCGAGAACGTCAAATATTGCTCAGGGAACGATGACCGGCAAAGTCGTTGATTTTGCAAAGATGCATTTAGAGTTTAACCTAGTTGGGAATTTTAGGCTTATATTAACTGCTGCTTCCCTTGGTACTCTATTTGCAATTGCATTATTTCCTACTTTTGTAGCATTATCTGGACGTATGGTAGCACATCTGGTGAAAGCTGGATCAGTCCCGAAAATGATTCAAAACGCACTCCGAGTTGACGTCATTCAACATTCTTTCTATCACTTTCGATTGCCGAAGTGGGAGATGGTTCAGCGTCTCCGTGCAGGTGGTCTCCCAAAACGTTTAATGATTATCAATTGTTTTGTGACTGCTATTTATACCGTAGGTGTATTGGCAGCTTTATATGCAACATTTTTGCCTGGGCAATATAGCATTGGGGCCTCTCAAGCCTCGGGATTAATAAACGGAGTGGCTACTATTTTATTGACTTTACTGATTGATCCGCAAGTTGCATTACTGACAGATAAAGCTTTGAGTAAAAAAGCAAAGTTATCATCAATTAATAAAGTTTTTGGTGCTCTTATGTTCTCAAGATTTTGTGGTACGTTATTAGCACAAGTAATATTTATACCTGCAGCATATTGGATAAAAACTATTGTCCCGTACTTATAGAACTTGTAGTGAGGCTAATTGTTGGCCGAGCACTTAAATTTACATATTAATGTATTTGAAGATCTTAGAGAAGGTCATTTTTTTTTTCATCTAATATTATTGAAAATGCAGAGTTAATGTCTAGTATTAGAGAGAGCTTTAATGACCTTGATCATACCTTGCCGGGTGGAGAGTCTAATGCTGATTGTCAGAAAAGAGCAATCTCAGTTCTAAAACCCATAATAAAAGAGCACAGAGGGAAGAAAATAGCAATCGGGACTCATGGTCTTGTAATGACTTTGATGATGAATTATTTTGATCCAGCTATTGGTTTGGATTTTTTGAACCAATTAAAGAAACCAGATATCTATAAAATGCAATTCGAGGAATTCGGAATTACGCTAACGAAAAACTATATCTCAATCACTACATGACGGCAGCCGGCACATGAATCGGCTGCCGTTGTTCATTGAACGGGAGGATAATGCGAAAAGGGAAAATATAAAGATAAAGCGAATAAAGATCCTTGATTAGTATTGTAAGTAATCGAATCTGTGAGGTGTGGAGTTTGGTTAACTGTCCTTATTGCAAAATTTCCAATGATAACAGTCATGAAGTCATAATCAGCAATGACTCTTGCATTTATACTTTGCTCAAAGAACAAGAGATTAAAGGGGCTGGAATTATTGTCCCAAAAGTACATAGGGAAACAGTTTTTGACTTAACTCAAGATGAATGGAATGCGACATATCAATTATTGCACGAAGTTAAGTTGTATTTGGATCGAAATTACAAACCCGATGGCTATAATGTCGGATGGAATTGTGGTCACGTAGGGGGGCAACATGTTTTTCATTCTCATCTACATGTGATTCCTAGATATGCGAATGAGAAAATGGCGGGAAAAGGAATTCGGTACTTGTTTAAAAATAATCAATAAATAGACTAAGCTAAGAACGCTAGTTTAACGAAAATCGGGAGATATCGGCAAACTTTATATTTTGAATTTTGGAGGTAAAGCATTGATAAAGGGATTAATTATTGAGGGTTTACCTACAGTAGGAAAAACATCCCTATTAAAAGCTTTAAAGAGAATACATAGTGATTCAACTAATGTAGCAAGAACGATGATAGCTATTAGTGAACACTATTTGCAAATTTTGTATTCTGATCATGGCGTCCTTCGGACCTTGGAACAAAATGAACATATTAGACTCTTATCGTATCATGTTGATTATCTCGAGCATCTTAATAATTGGATAAGCCCTCTCGGCCATACGAAAGAAGCCCATGGCATATTTTTTATTTTCGAGCGATTCCATCTAGGACACCGTGCTGCATTTGCAGATCATAAAGAAATTGAGATATTAGAACAACGTTTATTAAACTTGAATGCACATTGTGTATTCTTAACTTTGTCTCCGGATATCGTTGAATCAAGGTATGTTGAAAGTCGCGGCGAAGAATGGAAATCATTTGTTATGCAATATCATTCCGCAACAAGCGAAGCAGAGGCATGTAACAGTTTTTTAGAGAGTCAAGAAAAGTTGCGTAATTGTGCAAGAAAGTCGCGGATCCCAACTTTGGAAATAAACACGGATCATGTAGACTGGGACTTTTATGCAAAGAGAATTTTAGAATCGTTAAGTTAGTAGGTAATGTTAAGATCATTCGGCAATGGGGATTAAACAAACGTAGGAAAATTAGCTTAATAAAAACACCAAGAAGGCAGTCGACATCAAGCGGCTGCCTTTTCACCGAGGGACGGGTTGATTTGTTAAACTCTGGAACATAAATATCACCGCGTACGTTCAGATTATGGAGGTGATTTGAATTTTAAATTTTATAAAAATTGTGATGATAGCAGCAGTCGTATTTACGTTGTTGGGATGTCAAGGGAAATTAAGTACGGAACCTACTGGGCAAGGGTATATCTTTGAAGTAAGTGACAGCGGAGTATTAGTTCTGGATAATATTCAAGACACCGATTTGGGTAAAAAATGGCGAGATATATCAGGGAGCTATTCAGGAAACGCTATTTGGCTAAACACTTCTACCTCAAAACATTCAGTAGGACAAAAAGTAAGATATTGGGTCGATGGTGGAATTAATGAATCTTTTCCAGCACAGGCGAGTGCCAAAAAGATAGAATTAATTAATGATTGAACTATTGGAAAACGATAGCAGAATAATAAAGTCGGGCTGCCGATATACTAGGAGACCTATTCAAGTAACGGGAGGATAGTTCAAGTACTTCAGAATAAATCAGGCATGGAGAATTTGCGAAGTTCGCAGATCGGACTTTAGCTAAAACATTCGAAAGGACGATATAGATGAGCATCTCGACAACTTATATAAACTCAATAGCATATATAAAAGCAATAATTCATAAAGAAGATAATAGTCCTATTGTTGAAGTATCAGATGAAGACTTCATTGCTAATGTTACTTTAATGGATAACTTACTAATAAGCTTCGTATGTGATTCCGATCAAGATGAACATTTTACTTATATTCAGAACAGAGCGGTGATAGATGAAGGCATTTCAATCGAAGATTTGAAGAGAATTGGTATTTCAAATTTGAACGAACGAATAAATAATCAAGAACTAAAATTATATGACCTTAATAATGGTTGTTTTTCATTAGTGCTTGATGGAAATTTTGAAGCAAGTTTAATATTAGTTGAAGACTTGTGGAATGACTTGCTGACTCAATATATTAATAACAAGTATATTGTTGCCATACCATCTAGAGATGTTCTTGTTTTTTGTGATTCACAAGATTTGAATGCGATTAATGAACTCTATAAAGTAATTGAAAGAGTCTGGGAGAGCGGTGATCATCTGATTATCAATAATTTAATAGAAAGAGTTAACAACACTTGGGAACGATTTGTAAGCAATTCAGAGTAGTGGGATGTATCAGCTATCAACATATTCACGCTTCGAGTTATTAGTCCCTCAGCCCACCCGAGGGATTTCGGGGAAGATGCCATTCCGCTAACGGATACTTTAGTTCAGCAATTTGGGAAATCGCGCTTTAAAGTTCCCATGTGGGCCATGCTCCTGCAATAGGAAGTCACTATTTTAGGTATGTGGAATGCTTGTGCTGGAAATAGTTACCCACAAGGTACATGAAAACGGCCTACACAATATAGTGTGTAGGCCGGTAATTTATCTAAGCCCGCTCATCTTTCTCTCCCAATATTCTTTACAAAGGGCGATCAATTCTTTCGCTGCTTGATTCAGATAGCTGTCTTTTTTATAGCTGGCGGCAATTTCCCACACCGGATGCTGACGTAGAGAGAAATAGGAGACATTCGACCAGGAGCTGGCATAACTGATTGGAAGGACTGAACAACAAATGCCCTCGGCGACCAGTTCGAACAAAGTTTGACAGCTTCGCGTTTCCAATAATATTGGAGGTGAAATATCATCTTCGGCCAAGAGATCGTCATAAATTTCCCGTAATGTGGAGCCTTTCCGCATGACGGCGAATGAATCCTCTACAAAGTGGTTAAGGCTGATTTCAGGAAGTGGTTCCCCGAGGCGGCCTCCTAAATGCGCGAGTGGGTGGGAGCTGGGAATACACAAGATCATCTCCTCAGAACAGATCGGAATATAGGCATCTTTCGTTTTCTGAGTCTGCTGAAGCGTGACAAAGCCGATATCCAGATTACCTTGAGATATGGCATATTGCTGCTCTTTGACGGTCATTTCAAGGGGCTCGATCTTGACTTTGGGATATTTATTATAAAAACCCGGATAAATGGCTGCAAACATGTCGGTACCTCTTTCAGGAGTTAAACCGATCTTTAGTGTTCCTTCTTTGATCTCAAGCAGGTCATTGATTTTGTTGTAGGTCTCTTTCTTGATCAGCAGGATACTTTTGGCGTTTTCAACATAGATGGCCCCTGCCTGAGTCAGATGCCAATTATTTCTGGAGCGAACGAAGAGCTGCGTACCCAGCTCATTCTCAAGCTTCAGGAGCTGCTGATTGAGAGCGGATTGCGTAATGAATAGTTTTTCCGCAGCCCTGGTAATGTTGTTGTCTTCGGCAATTTGAATGATGTATTCCAACTGCTTCAACTCCATATACAGTCGCTCCTCAACTCTTAAATTAATTTAGGGAAAACGTATTTTAATCACTTTTACTTTTCGATAATTCTAGATTACTATAAGTTCAATTCAGGAACAAGTGCTTATGAGAGGGGACTATCCATGTGACTGTTCAACGTGTTGAAAGTGAAAAGCCGCTGTATATTCAGGTAAATCCGAAGGATAATATGGCGATTGTTGCCAATGCTGGCGGACTGCCGGAAGGAACGGTATTTCCCTGCGGCCTTAAGCTCCTGCAAAATGTTCCACAGGGTCATAAGGTGGCACTTGCTGATTTAAATCCAGATGAGGCGATTATCCGTTATGGAGAGATAATCGGGTATGCGATGAGAGGGATAGCGAGGGGGAGCCAGATCGATGAATCATTGGTGAGAATGCCGACACCGCCTCAATTGTTAGAGCTCTCAATAGCAAGCAACTTACAACAAACCATTCCTCCGTTGGAAGGCTATACGTTCGAGGGGTACTTGAATGAGGACGGAAGTGTTGGAAGTAAAAATATTTTAGGCATTACGACCAGTGTGCAATGCGTAGCCGGCGTGTTGAACTTCGCAGTGAAGAAAATTAAAGAAGAGCTCCTTCCTCGATTTCCGAACGTCGAAGACGTGATCGCACTAACCCATACCTACGGCTGCGGGGTGGCGATTAACGCGCCTGACGCCATTATTCCGATACGCACAATTCAGAATCTCGCGCAAAATCCGAACTTCGGCGGGGAGCTCATGGTCGTCGGACTGGGGTGTGAAAAGCTGCTTCCCGAACGGATCGTCCCTGGAGGCGCCACCGATCAGATCGTAACCCTGCAGGAGAGCCACGGGTTTATGCCAATGGTCAGATCGATTATGGCGATGGCGGAGAAGCGCCTTGACAGATTGAACAGCCGGAAACGCATGACTTGTCCTGCATCGGCGCTAGTAGTTGGTTTGCAATGCGGGGGAAGCGATGCATTCTCGGGAGTTACAGCGAATCCGGCTGTCGGATACGCTGCTGATTTGCTGGTACGTGCCGGAGCTACGGTGTTGTTCTCCGAAGTTACGGAGGTCAGGGATGCCATTCACTTATTAACACCTCGTGCAGTGAATGAGGATGTTGGGCGAGCTTTAATCCGTGAGATGGATTGGTATGATGATTACCTGCATCGTGGCAGCGCGGATCGCAGCGCGAATACGACACCTGGGAATAAAAGAGGCGGCTTAGTCAACATCGTCGAGAAGTCGCTCGGATCTATCGTCAAATCGGGTACGAGTCCGATTGCCGGTGTCCTATCTCCTGGTGAAAGAGCAACCCAGAAGGGGCTGCTGTTCGCAGCGACGCCTGCCAGCGATTTTGTATGCGGTACGTTGCAACTAGCTTCCGGCATCAATGTACAGGTGTTTACAACTGGAAGAGGCACGCCTTACGGATTGGCTGCCGCTCCGGTCATCAAAGTATCGACGAGAAATGCGTTAGCAGAGCAATGGCATGATCTGATAGATCTAAACGCGGGAACCATTGCGACGGGGGATGCGACGATTGAAGAAGTGGGCTGGGAGCTGTTCCATCTCATTTTGGATGTTGCGAGCGGGAACAAGCGAACTTGGGCAGACCATTGGGGGCTGCACAATGACCTCGCTTTATTTAACCCTGCACCCGTCACCTGATCGAAATTTGAAAGAGGAGGAGTGAAGTCATGGATACAGGTTGGATTCGCCGGGTTATACCGCCAATCGTTACTCCGGGGATGCGGAAGAATGTGTTGAGGAGCAAGGCTTGCGCCGGGTTGTAGAGCGTTGTATATAATTTAAAGGCATCTTAGAAAAAATATTCAAAAAAACACGAGCCAAACTGGCATCGTGTTTTTTTGTGCAGAATCGATCATTTTGCGACAAATCATCTTACAATATCCACTAGAAACGACAAATCATAATACAGAAAGTGTCAAAACCTAAATACGAAAACATCATTCTTACTGCTCGGAAAACGACAAAACAAGGTACAATTCACAATTTATGCAATGTTTATAACCTTATGCTTGTAGATCAATGCCCACAGTGCGGACACTTGATTAGTATGGCAACTTTTATAAATCGAAGGTGCGAGATATGTTCGTTCAATTACAAGGACAGGGAGTCGGCTATTAACGACAACTTAATTCTTATGAAGTCTCAGCTGCAATTAATAAATTGTGTATGGGATAATGAACGTTATGTATACCGAATTGTAATTTTGGCCAGTATTTTAGACTAGCAAATAGTAGTTATCACTTACTTATTGATGGAATTGATTATACCGCGATGACGACTGAAAAATTATCGTTTTTTTATAATCGTTCCAAGGGTGAAAAGAGTGGAATAAAGCTAGCAAATGCACTAGCAAATGTTTATTGGATGTATTTAGATTTCCCAAGAAATTTTTATATTGTATTGGGGGATTTCTTAAATTGTAACGAAGGAAAGCAACGGTATGAACGTCTGAAGAACTTTGAAATGATTTTTGATGATCAAGAATTTACTTGGGTTCAGAAAGCCTATAATGCCTATTTTCTTGAACAAATTGATGAAGGATACGTACGGAAAGATTTCTCTGTGTTTAAAAAGAACCCGGATTTACTAGCGGATAGATGTAAAGTTCGAAGGTAGGAAGTAAGGCAAGTAACAGGTATTGCCTATGAAAAACTTCATGAATTAAGTGATTATAATGAGCTGCATATTGAAAAGAAATATTTACATTCTCGCGTACACTCTAATTTTAGGATAGCTTTCTTGATTCGTCTTGTTCCTTGGAGATGTGGAAGTGAATGGTGCCGTTACTCGAAGAAAGGATCAGGCTTAATAACTTGTCCCCATTCCATTGCGACATCAGTTGAGACTGCATATGAAAATTTATTATCATAAGTCGTTTTTTCGTAGGAACGTGAACTCGCGAATCGAGTTAAACAAACCTCTTCATTACGGTAACCTCTGTGAGGCTTACCCATATAAAATCCTTTAACGTGCAGGTCTGTGGGCCTTTCAACTATAATGAATTGCATTTCCAATTATGGGGATACTTAACTTTGATCAATTTACATCAACAGGGGTATTCATTATCTTGGAAGCCGGTACAACCACCGTTAGGTAACGAAAAATTTGCATAATTCCTTATGATAAATTGACGGCACGTGGGATACCGGCTATATTCTTTCTCTATTTTTTTGTACTGTCAGCTCAACTGCTATGCGATGTCGGAGATTTTACTGTTCGTTCAGGACTTGGGACGATTGCCCGGTCTGTTTTATTTTTACACGCCCGTTCGTATCCATTCTGACCTGCCATTCCACTAAAATTCGTAAAGATCTCCTTCGCCTATTTCATGCCAATTGGCTTTATCATTCCGCTGTTTCTATTGAGGATCGCAGAAGGGGGACCAACATGAACTTCTTTAGAAAAATACTTTCGGAGCAACTAGGAGGACAAGGCACTCAAGCTGCTGGTCAAACGGATAAACCACAAGCCAGGATGCCTGTATCAACTAACTTATCGCAGAATGTATCCAAAATGAAAGAGATGACCGGCCATAGTCCTGACCTTGTCATTAAAGAGTTCCTCATTGCAGACGGCTCAATCCGAATGGCTGTTGCGTTCACGGAAGGGTTGGTAGATAAGCAAGTATTAGATGAGTCCATACTGGGGCCTTTGATGACGGGAACACGACGTTCAGCTGAATTAGGTGTAGAGCTGTTGGGGCATCCTGACCCCATGTGCTTGTTAAAGGAGACCGTACTGACGGTTGAAAGAGTATCCGAAACGGCTGATTACGAAACGCTTCTGCTGGCAGTCCTATCAGGGGATAGTGTCATTTTCATGGAAAACACGAGTCGAGCTATCATCGCCTCTACGGGAGGTGGGGAACATCGTGGCGTTGAAGAACCGTCTGCGCAATCGCTGATCCGGGGTCCTCGCGAGGGTTTTACGGAATCACTTACAACGAACACGGCCATGATCCGGCGTAAAATCAAGGATTACAGACTATGGATGGAGTCCAGGGAGATCGGCAGCGTAACTCGCACACGGGTTACGGTCATGTATTTGAAAGGTGTAGCAGATGACAGTGTGGTTGCCGAATTGCGTAGGCGCCTAGATAGAATTGATATCAATGGGATCTTGGAGAGCGGCTACATTGAAGAATATATCCAGGATGAGACCTGGACGCCTTTTCCAACCGTTGCAAATTCCGAACGTCCGGATAGCATTGCTTCCGGTTTACTGGAGGGACGCGTAGCAATTCTGGTGGATGGCACGCCGTTTGTTCTCATGGTCCCTGCACTTTTCGTGCAATATTTCCAATCGGCCGAGGATTACTACCAACGTTGGGATATTAGCACGTTAATCAGGCTGATTCGGTACCTATGCTTCTTTATTGCATTAAGCGGGCCCTCACTCTATGTGGCGATTACCACATTTCATCAAGAAATGATTCCGACCAACTTGCTGATCAGTTTGGTGTCCCAGCGTGAGGGTGTGCCGTTTCCAGCCTTTTTCGAGGCAGTAATGATGGAGGTTACCTTTGAAATTTTAAGGGAGGCCGGCATTCGGATGCCGAGGGCAGTAGGTTCAGCTATTTCAATTGTTGGTACGTTAGTTATCGGGCAAGCTGCTGTGGAGGCGGGAATTGTTTCGGCAGCCATGGTAATTGTCGTATCGATCACGGCAATGGCCAGTTTTGTATTTCCAGCCTACAATATGTCCATCTCGATCCGGATTCTTCGCTTCCCTTTGATGGTACTAGGAGGGACGTTCGGATTATTCGGCATTATCGTTGGTTTCATTACAATCGTTCTTCATCTATGCCACTTGAAATCATTCGGTGTCCCTTATATGAGTTCTCTTGCACCGTTTCATCTACCTGAGCAGAAGGATACGCTCTTCAGACTACCACGATGGATGAAGGGTGCCCGCCCCTATCTGATCAGCCGCAACCAACGTACAAGCAGATAAGCTCAGTAAATTAGAAGAACCTTTTAATGAGGGAGGAGGTTTCGTGATAAGAAAATTAGCCGGCATCTTGCTGTCGACCTTGCTGTTGATGCTTGTAAGCGGCTGTTGGAATAGTAGGGAGCTGAACAGTATTGCTTTGGCAGTGGCGCTAGGGATTGATAAAGTTGGGGATCAGTATATGGTATCCGCACAAATTGTTGTACCGAGTAATGTAGCAAGCACTGGCAAATCGGAAGGCATGGCGGTAACCATGTTTAAATCGGAAGGGAAGTCGGTTTTCGAAGCATTGAGGCGAATGACGACAACAGCACCGCGGAAAATCTATCTAGCCCATTTGCGTGTAGTGGTTTTGGGAGAGGGTTTGGCTCGCGAAGGAATAGCCTCCTCATTGGATTTCCTAAGTCGCGATCACGAGCCAAGGTTCGATTACTTCATCGTCGTTGCCAAACACTTGTCCGCAGAGGATGTCCTTAAGGTGATAACACCGCTCGAAAAGGTTCCAGCCAGCCGAATGTTTTTGTCTTTACTTACCTCTGAGCGTGTATGGGCGCCAACTCGAGTGGTTACACTCGATGAGGTTATTCTGGACCTTGTCACAGAGGGGAGAAGTCCTGTATTGACCACGATTGAGGTGACGAAACCTGAGGAGATTGAAAGCAAAGCAAATACGGAGCAAATTGATCCGCCCACGAAATTAAAGTATTCGGGATTGGCTTATTTCAAAAAAGATAAACTGGCCGGTTGGTTGAACGAGAATGACAGCAAAGCGTATAACTATTTGATTGATAACGTGAATAATACAGTTGGAGTCGTAAGTTGTCCGGGAGGCGGACAGATGTCGCTAGAGATTATTCGTTCAAAAACCGAATTAAAGGGGAACATCGTGAGCGGAAAACCGTTGATTGAAGCGAGTATTCATAGCGAAGCGAATGTGGGCACTGTAGAGTGCCAAATTGATTTATTGGATGCAGGAACGATGGATAAGCTTGAGAAATCGATTAACGAGCAAGTGGAAGATTTAATTCAAACTTCTGTCCACAAGGTACAGAAGCAGATTAAGTATGATATCTACGGATTCGGTAGTCTGATTCATCGTGATGATCCGAAGGGGTGGAAAGTGATTAAAGATCATTGGGAAAATGCCTTTGTAGATCTTGAAGTGAATGTCAAGGTAGATTTGAAAATAAGACGTTTGGGGACAGTAGGAAACTCTTTCTTAAATGACATTAAGGAGTAAATCGATATGAAGTGGGCGATAGCAGCCGTGGCTGCCGTTTCGATCGTTTTTTTTGTGGTTGATTTCCTTCCGTTATGGCGAAAAAAGATGCTGAAGGAGGCATGGAGCTTCAGTTTATTGTTGGTTTGCGGAGCGGGTCTGAACATCGCGCATTTCCTATACCTCCCGATCCCGAATCCGCTTCAAGCAATGGTTTTCATCTTTAAACCCGTTAGTGAGGCCATGGAAAGTTTAATGAAATAAGTGCACAGGAGGACAACTATGCTGCAGTTGGACAAAGGATCGATAAGCATTCGCCAGATTACTGTCATCGTCATCCTGATGACACTTGGTGATTCCATCCTGATCTTGCCTTCGGGGGTAGCTGGTATCTCACACCAGGATGCCTGGTTATCAGGATGGATTGGATTGGCTTTTGGGCTGATGGTTGTCTGGTTTTTCTCTTATATGGCCGGACTCTTTCCTAACCTTTCCCTTATTCAATATACGACACTTCTTGCAGGGAAATGGCTTGGATTTATCATCAACCTTACCTTCCTGATCTATTTTAGCTTTACAGCGTTGTGTGTCACCTGGCAAATCGGCGACTTTATTACAACGGATATTATGCCGGAAACCCCCATTGAGTCTATCGAAATTATTTTGTTCGGGTTGATGATTTTTGCAGTTCGATTGGGAATCGAGTCCATTATTCGAGCGGCAGAAATCTTTTTTCCTTGGGTGATCCTGATGCTTATCGTATTGATAATACTATTAACCACTCAAATGGACATGAGCCGTATGCAACCCATGTTGGAGAATGGGATGAAGCAAGTGATCTGGGGGTCAGTGAATGCGGGGAGTTTTCCGTATATGGAAATCTTTTGTCTGCTCGTCATCATGCCTCATGTGAAAGAACATAAGAAAATGAAGAAAAATTTTGTAGTGAGTGCTTTGCTGGGGGGCGTAGCAATAAATATTATTCTGACTCAAAGCATTCTTGTTCTCGGCGAATATAAAACAGCTACTACGTACTATTCCAGTTTTGCATTAGCGCAACACATAAGTATCCGTAATTTTGTCGAAAGAATGGAAGCTATTATTGGCATTTCATGGATTATTACGACATACATCAAGTCCACGCTATACTTCTACGCTTTAAATATCGGGCTCGCCCAAATGTTGAAGCTGAAAGATTATAAAATGCTTACTTTGCCTACGGGGGTGATATGTTTTGCTTTAATTTTTATCGCGATACCGAGTGCACAGTATTTTTCGAACATAGCCATACACTACTGGGCTTTATACAACTTCACGATGAGTGTGGTCATCCCCTTATGTCTGTTAGGTATCTATGCTATACGAAAAAGGAAGTTACAGGCACAACGCAACCAATCGTCATAGGGAGAATGCTGGTAAAATATATATTGAGGTTAGCTCTTTTGGTGCATCCGCATCGAAAGAGCTTTTTTATTACTTTTGTCCAGATCCTCTCCGAAAATGATTTTGTATCTGTAACCGTTTTTCAGGCCATGGCTTGAAAAACGGTTTTTTGCCGGGATTTTCTCCAAAATCGTAAAATAGTGAAATGATTTGAAAAGATCTCAAACCATCTAAGCTTGGGAGAGGAATAAAATGAAGCTATAGGGCTTGGTTTAGACCGCTTGCCGTATGTTTCATGATCAGGCATCAATCTGTAATGGCATTATATCGAGTATCAAATTTAGGAGGAAAAGCAGATGAGTAACGCAAGAAAGCAATGGAATCTCTGGTACGACCGTCCAGCGGAGCAATGGACAGAAGCGCTTCCTGTCGGGAATGGCCAAATCGGAGGCATGATTTACGGAGGCATTAATGAGGAACGAATAGGCTTGAACGAGGAGACGGTCTGGTCTGGTAAGCCGCACTACGACGCCAGTCCAGGCGTTCTTCAAACAATCGGACAGGTGAGAAGCTTACTTTTCGATGGAAACTACCGTGCGGCCCATGAGCTGGCCGAGCAATACATGAAAACGCCGCTTAATCCGCATTATGGCAACTATCAGCCACTGGGAGACTTATATATTAAGCTGGACTTGCCCTCTGGGGAAGCAACCAATTATCGAAGAGAACTGGATCTCAATCAGGCAGTTTGTATGACCTCCTACTCCATAGGGGACACGCTGTATTCTCGTGAAGTTATTTGCAGCAACCCCGATCAAGTTATGGCTATTCGACTTAAGGCCGAAGGTACGCATGGTCTCAGCGGCTCTATTTGCCTTGAACGAGAAAGAGATGCAACCGCTCAACCGAATGGCCCGAGGGGATTGACGCTGCGCGGCGTTTGCGATCATGAAGGCGTAACCTTTGAAGCGATGGTGGAAGTTCGGACTGAGGGAGGAGAATGCTGCATATCGGGCGCTTCCGTCGCCTTCAGCGGGTGTAAGACAGTTACGTTGTTGGTAGCCGCCAATACGTCATATCGCCATCGGGAGCCGCACGAAGCGAATGAAACTGTGCTTCGCTCAGCAGTTTCAAAGTCGTGGGACGCCTTGCGGGAGGCGCATGTGAACGATCACCAATCCTTGTTTCAGCGCATGGATCTCGATTTGGGCGGGGATCGGCACAACAATCTCCCTACGGATGCGCGTCTTGCGCAAGTCAAAGCGGGTCAGGATGACCCTTATTTGGCTGCACTTTATTTGCAATACGGCCGTTATTTGTTAATCGCCAGTTCACGTAAGGGATACTTGCCCGCTAATTTGCAAGGGATTTGGAACGATAGTTTCACCCCCCCTTGGTTTTCAGATTTCACAATCAATATTAATACGCAAATGAACTATTGGCATGCGGAAACGTGCAACTTATCGGAATTGCACGAGCCTTTGTTTGACTTGATGGATGAGCTGATCGAACCTGGACGCAAGACGGCAGAAGAGCGCTATGGCTGCGGCGGCATGGTGCTGAGCACGCGGACGAACCCTTGGCTGAATACATCGCTGCGGGCAACGCCTTCCCTGTTGTGGCAGGAAGGAGCGGCATGGCTCGGCAGGCATTACTGGGATCATTATTTGTTTACAGGTGATATCAAGCTGCTAGAGCAAAGAGGTTATCCATTTATGAAGGAAGCGGCCTTGTTTTACCTTGATTTCATGGTAGAGCATCCGCAATACGGTTGGCTTGTCACTGGCCCGACGACATCACCTGAGAATACGTTCCAAGCAGCAGACGGGACAAAAACAGCGGTGGATATGAGTCCAACGATGGCCGTTCAAATCATTGACGATCTGTTTGAGAATTGTATCCGGGCAAGCGAGGAGCTTGGGATGGATCAAGCGTTCAGGGAATTGCTTAAACGCAAACGGGCTCAATTGCCGCCGATGAAGGTTGGTCGTTACGGTCAACTGCAGGAATGGATGGAAGATCATGAGGAGACAGAGCTGGGGCATCGACATATCTCACACCTGTTCGGCTTGTACCCTGGGCACAGCCTTAACCGCAACACGCCGGAGCTCTTGACCGCAGCACGAACAACACTGGAACGAAGACTTCAGCACGGAGGCGGACATACGGGCTGGAGCTGCGCCTGGATCATGAATTTGTGGGCGCATTTGGGAGACGGCGAACTGGCGCATCAATATCTCAACACGCTGTTTACTCACTCTACGCATAACAATCTCTTCGATAATCATCCGCCATTTCAAATTGATGGAAACTTCGGGGGCGCTGCAGGAATTGTAGAAATGCTTATACAGAGCGATGAAGATGAAATCAGACTGCTTCCCGCTCTGCCAACTGCTTGGTCGAACGGAAGCATCCGTGGCGTTTGTGCCAAAAACGGTTTTGAACTAGAACTGCACTGGCAAGGTGGATTGCTCAACGAGGCAGTCATTCTTTCCAAGTTAGGTCGGCGTTGCCGTCTTCAGTTTAATGCCAATGTGACAGAAGCCGAAGTTATAACCGGTAACACGCGAATACCAATCGTAACCGGCAGCGGGATGCTAGAGTTTGACACGCAGCCAGGCGAGCAATATCGAATTATATTCTCGTAAAGCGCTTAAGAATAAGGAGGAGATCTAAGATGGATTTGGATTTATTTTCGAAAGTTAAGCAAGTTCCGCTTGGAGCTAAAATGATGGATGAAGATTATTTTATTTGGTGCACCAGTGTTGTTGAAGGAGATGACGGGAAGTACCATATGCTGTATTCACGGTGGCCGAGGCACTTAGGACACTATGGATGGGTAACAGATTCAGAAGTTGCTTATGCTGTTGCCAATCATGCGCTGGGGCCTTATAAGTTCCAAAATATTGCCTTGCCGAGAAGAGGGGCAGGCTACTGGGATGGCAGCTGCACCCATAATCCGACGATAACGAAAATTGGGGATTTATACTATCTGTATTATACGGGGAATGCAGGAACGGCGGAAGTTCCGCGACCTGCCTCGATGTCCGATCCGGAATGGTGGGATTATCGCAACAAGCAAAGAATCGGTGTTGCCGTGGCTGAACATCCCGCCGGCCCTTGGAAACGTTTCGATGATCCGGCTATCGATATCAGTACAGAAGCTTCGGACTTTGATTCTTTAGCGGTAGCCAATCCTAGCGTAACGGCTCGTCCTGATGGAAGTGTTCTGTTAATTTATAAGGGCATTACTCGTAGTGATCGCTTACAGGGCGGCAGAGTGCTTTATGGAGCAGCTATTGCAGATAAACCTGAGGGCCCCTTCGTGAAACAAAATGGCAGAGTTTTCGAAAGTGATGGAACGGGAGATCACTGGATGGTTGCTGAGGATCCGTTTATTTGGTTTGACAATGACCGACATTATGCCGTAACAAGGGATGTTGTGGGGATCTTCACCGGTGAAGAAGGTGGAATAGCGTTATTTGAGTCGCAAGACGGAATTATGTGGCGTGCAGCTCCTAAATCGAAAGTTTTGGGAGGGGAATTCCAGTGGGAAGATGGCACTTTCAGCGGAACCAAGCTGGAGAGACCGCAGCTATTGCTCAAAGACGGTGTCCCTCAAGTATTATTCGGAGCCGTTGATGTGAACGAGCCGAAGCAACGGTCACATTCTTTCAGCGTGTTTATTCCCCTTGATTAAGTAAGAAGGATAACACGTTGGAAATTACGAAATGAGCGAGCATTTCAATGGCAAAGATCCAATGCGGTTCGAAGATATGCGAAAAACCCCGTTTGGCGCCAAGAGGATGGTACCGTTGCGGAGTGGTAGAAGGGCAATTTTCTATATGGAAATAAACAGAGTTCCTCAGATTGTCAAGTAAAGCGTTTTCATTGTACCTCAAACAACCTATGACCCGTTCAGATTGCATATTTATCTGTTAATAAAAAAGATGGCTCCTTAACTTGCATGCTTTGCAAGCTGACGGGCGATCTTTCTTATGTTTTGTGCTACTGCCTTCATAAGTGCTTTCTCCTGCACATTCGCCTTGTTTGGCAAGTTGTGCAGGTGAAAAGCAAGGACATTTGATGCACTATTTCGGATCAGATGTTTACTCGCGGTAACCTTGTCGGTTCGTGGTGCTATGGCCTAGTTCCTGATCTTTTGCGCAGATATACACATTATTCACGGTAAGAAAAACAAACCGTTCCTTCGACATTCCCTCGGAAGTCGAACTGGCTCTGCGTCCGCCGATTTTCCAAGTTGTTTCCGATCTTCGTCCACGGCTTTATCCAATTCCAATTTGTGTATTCGTAAGGCGTTTGCTCCACGGTTGTATCACGTATTTATTTTTATTGGCCTTTGCGTAAAATAGGATCAATCGACGGCCGCCTATGATTGTCACTGTAAAAAGGACGAACGATATCTAAAATAAACGAAAAATCAATATGATCAGCGATTTGGCAAAGTAAATGATTTTGCAGGACCATCAAATCAATGCATACAAGTTCATAGTCTCTCTACAGTCTGAGACCCTGCTATCCGATCATCGGTATGAACAATTGGAATCTGCAACCTTGGCCCAATTAACGTAAAATAGTGTAACGATTCGCAAAGATATTAAACAATCAACATGCAGAAAGGGAGTAAACTTAAGATACAAAATGATAGAAAGGTGGTAAGAAGATGAAAATGAATGCATCCGCAGAGCACAAAGCATATTCGGTATATGCTGCGAAAGGCATCTCCTCCCTCCTGCGCAGACTAGTAAGATATAAATACATTTATTTACTGCTGCTGCCAGGAATCGTGTATTTTACGATTTTTAAATATGTACCGATGCTCGGTATCGTCCTTGCTTTTAAAGAGTACAATCTGGTATTAGGATTTTGGGATAGTCCATGGGTTGGCTTGCAAAATTTCGAAAAATTCATCAATGGCGTTTACTTTTATGACATCATGGGCAATACGATTTTGATCTCGTTTTACAAGCTGATATTCGGTTTTTCGGCGCCAATCATTTTAGCGCTTCTGCTTAATGAAGTGAGTGTATCGTGGTTCAAGAACACCGTACAAACGCTTACCTATTTACCTCACTTTATCTCCTGGGTTATCGTTTACGGGCTTATGGTGGCCTTGTTATCGCCTGGAGAAGGATTAGTTAATTTGCTATTGAAGGGACAGGGGTTTACTCCAATCGCTTTTCTTGCAGAGCCCGGGTGGATAAGAACGCTTATTGTATCCTCCGATATTTGGAAAGAGATAGGTTGGGGAGCGATTTTGTACTTGGCCGCTCTAGCTGGAATCGACCCGAGTCTGTATGAGGCAGCCAAAATTGACGGCGCGTCCAAGTGGAGGCAGCTCTGGCATGTTACATTGCCGGGTATTCGAAACGTCATCATTTTATTACTAATTATTAAGCTGAGTCATATTCTGGATGCGGGTTTCGATCAAATCTTTATGTTGTCCAACACATTCAATCAGGAAAAAGCGGATATCATTGATACTTGGGTATACCGCGAGGGTGTTGAGCGCATGCAAGTCGGGCTGGCTACCGCTGTAGGTTTGTTCAAATCTGTGATAGGCTTTATTCTGGTCGTCTCCGCCAACCAATTGGCCAAAAAATTCGATGGACAAATATGGTAAGGGGGACTGGCGATGCGTAAATCGATTTCGGAACGATTTGGAATAGGAATTGTTTATTTGATGCTGGCGGTTGCAGCGCTGGTTTGTTTATTTCCTTTTATTTATGTGCTCAGCGTTTCCTTTACGCCTTCGGAAGAGGTCATGAGGAGGGGAATTGTCCTGATTCCCGAGACGTTCACATGGACCGCTTATAAGACCGTATTTCAATCCTTCGGCATTGGTCAAGCTTACAAGATTACTTTATTCCGGACGATCGTCGGGACAGCCTTAAATCTTTTCTTTACCGTCATAACGGCTTACGCACTTTCCAAAAAGTATTTGCCGGGGAGAAGCGGGTTTCTCATGTATGTGGTGTTTACGATGTTGTTTGGCGGAGGATTAATACCCACCTACATTTTGGTGAAATCGCTCGGATTAATCAATAACATTTGGGTGCTCATCGTTCCAGGATTAATCAGCGCTTTCAATTTGGTTATCGTGAAAGGCTTCTTCGAGCAAATGCCCGTGGAGATCGAAGAATCCGCCAAGGTTGACGGGGCCGGAGAGATGGTTCTTTTATGGAAAATTATTATCCCCCTCTCTCTTCCTATTATGGCTACAATTGGTTTGTATTATGCCGTGGGTCATTGGAACAGTTATTTTGACGCCGTCATGTACTTGAATAATAATCAATTAATGCCGCTTCAAGTCGTCTTGCGCAATATATTGCTTAGTATTGAAGCTATACAAAATGACCCGTTTTCTTCGGATCCGCCTGTCAGCACAGTTGCCGTCCAAATGGCTGCCGTAGTCGTATCCACGTTGCCTATACTCTGCGTATATCCGTTTATTCAAAGGCATTTCACCAAGGGAGTGCTGCTTGGTTCAATCAAAGGATAAACGGAGTTATCGTAAAATCGCAGAACAAGTGCATAATTTTTTGAACATTTGCAAGTAATAGAATCGTTAAGATGGGTATGTTCAGGTAAATTGCTTTAATAATATGATTTAGGGGGCAGTCGCTATGAAGCAAAAGAGAAATGCAATAAAGATGATATGCGGCACTATTGCTATTGGATTGTTGTTATCAGCTTGCAGTTCAGGGAAACCCGCAACATCTACACCAACACCTGATGGAGGTAAAGTGGCATCTGCGGATCGCTTTGCCAAGCAAATGAAGATTACGGTTTTCAATTCGGGGGCGTTCAACCCTGGAGCGGCTATGCCTGCACGTGAAGATGATCCGGTTCGTCAAATGATGGAGAAGGCCGTGAATATTGATTTGCAGTTGCAAATTGTTCCAGCCGATCAGAGAGCGGCGAAATTGAACGCGTTGATCTCCTCCGGAGACATTCCAGATCTCATGTTCATGCCCTCTCGAGCCGATGCCATTCAGTATTACAATCAAGGGATTGCTCTTGATTTGGACGAATCCTTGAAAGCGTATCCGGAATTACTGAAGCGATTCACATCTTCCCAATGGGATGCCGTGAAATATAAAGGAAAAACATTCGGCATTCCAAGTTACGATGGAGTTGCTGGTTTCCCAGCATGGATGATTCGCAATGATTGGCTCAAAAAGCTTGGTTTAAAGCAGCCAACAACTCCGGACGAACTGCTCGAAGTCATGAAGGCCTTTACATTCAAAGATCCGGACGGCAACGGAAAGGATGATACGTATGGTTTAATTGCAGGTGTAGGTAAAGACGGCAGCCTTGGATCCCAAGGTTGGGACTCCATCATGCTAATGTTTGGTTTAATGCCTGGTGATATTCAATATTCGGATGGCAAGCTTCGATTTAGCTACGATGATCCGAGAATGAAAGAAGCGTTAACTTTTATGAATAAAATAATTGAGGCTAAAGTTGTTGATCCGGACTGGGTAGCTGGAATCGATAGAGATACCAAAATGTACAAAGGCAAAGGTGGAATCTTAGTTACCGATCTGCGGCGCGTGGAACCCAATTACCAAGCCAAGATGAAGGAAGTAGGCGGCGAAGTGCCAGATTGGGGTTTGATGGTTCCGCCGAAAGGGCCTCGTGGAGATCAAGCCATCGGATATGAGGCATTCCAAACCAATTCGTGGCTCATTTCAAAAGCTGCTGCCAAAGATCCTGCCAAACTGACGCGTATTCTTGATTTTCTAAACTACTGGTATACAGATAAAGATTTGTATCCTTATGTTTCTTATGGTTTGAAAGGTGTGCAATGGGATATCGTAGATGGTAAAGTGAAAAGGCTTGTTGAGAGTTCGGATGATTCGAATAGAACGAAGTGGGTAACCAACTACTTCATGCCTCGGCGGGGGGATGATGCTTTATACTTCAACTTTCAGAATCCGCAAACAGCAGAGTTTCGAGCAACAAATTTGAAGTATATCAAACCTCAACCAGTCACACCATATGTAGTGCCGGATAAAACAGATACTCTTTATAATGACCGTCAGAAATATATTAACGAGACAGTACTGAAGTTTATGACGGGTAAAGAGCCTTTAAGCAATTGGGATGCCTATGTGAATACCCTGAACACCAAGTTCGATTATGCCAAATACAAAGAACTTACAACTAAGCAATTGCAAGATGAGGGAATTATCAAATAAAATAGATATGCCAGAACAAACGATTTAACGATTGGAAAAGAAGCTAAGCGGCTTGAATAGCTTAGCTTCATTTTTTATATAGTTCATACTGCTGAATTGAGATTTTAACTGGTATGATTGTAATAAATTATTGTGTGGGATGAGGATGCCGATGTTCCGGTTTAGCAGCATGACCGCAAAGTTGTTCTTCCTTTGTTTTATTTTTGTATTGTGCAGCGTCTTACTCATCAGCCAACTTGCCTATCAATTTATTAAGAGCGAAATCCGAAATAACGATTATTACTATATCAGTCAAATGTTGTCCAAAGTTGATCAGTACGTATCCCTTACTTCTACAGCACTCCATACAATTCTGTACTCCATAAACGCCCCCGGTCAAAATGAAACGGATGAGGAATCGCTCTCCTCACGGGTGAGTCAGCTTTATGAAATCAACAGTAACTATGTATCCGATGTTTACGTAATTAAAGAAGATTTGACTATTGTAGGGGGGAGTATCCCTTCCAAAGTGATGAGGGAAACACCTCCGGACAGGAATCACATCTATGAATTGGCTGCGGCATCCCCCTACAGTATGATTTTATCAGGTCCTTATCACTCCAAATTTTCAGGCTGGACGATTACGATGGCCAAGTATGTACCGAATAGTAAACCTGCTATCGTGACAGCGCTGGATATAGACTTGAGTGCGTTTGAACAAACGTTATTGAAAATAAATCGTGAAGAATCCATCAATATCGTCATTTTGGACGAAAATGGAAAGATTATTGCCGGCAAGCCAGGGTCAGAAGGCATCCTGAATTCAGAAACAAACACGTTTACAGTTGGGGGCGTCACTTCAGAGGAAATAGCCCAATCGAATGAAAGTACGATAGTAGTAAGCGGTTCATTGGAGCATCCGATTACATTCATCAAAAGACCGACCTCGCGGTTTAATTGGACGATCGTTTCAATGAATTCGGAACAGTTTCTGACACGCTCGTTAGGGAAAATTACCTTTTATCTATACTTATTGATCGGAATAGGACTTGTTCTAAGCCTGGTCATTTCTTTCGTCATCATGAGGTTTATCAGAAGGCCAATGAGCCAACTGCTAACCAAAATCAATTTGATCAAGCATGGAAATTTGCAGGAAAGAGTCCATATGGTCAGAAAAGATGAATTTGGCATCTTGTCCAGTTCCTTTGACGAAATGGTTGATCAGATTTCGACCTTGATTGAGAATTTGAAAGAGAATAAAGAGCTTCAGCGGTTGCTTGAAATTCAAATGCTTCAATCCCAAATTAATCCCCATTTTTTGTATAATACGTTAGGTTCGATTAGCAATGTAGTGAGATTGGGACGTTATGAGAAAGTAGATCCGGTCATTCGTTCTCTGATCAGTATTCTGGAATATGGCGTTGCTGACGCTACGGCTAAGGTTACGTTAAGAGATGAATTAACCAATATCCGTGACTATATTGAGATTCAGAATGTGCGTAACAATCAGTACTTTGAACTTATCGAGCAAGTCGAAGGACAGTTGATGGACCAACACGTTTTCCGTATGCTGTTGCAGCCGATCGTGGAGAATAGCCTTTTTCATGGTTATAGAGGAGGCCGAATCTCTGGCGAGGTCATCGTTCAAGCTTACAAAGAAGGAGACAATGCCGTAATTGAAGTAATTGACCATGGAGTGGGAATGACGGAGAAGCAGGTTAACAGCCTCTTGCTTCCAGGCGTAAGCCGCAGCGGTGATAAACGGAAACGAATCGGGCTGATTAACATCCACCAGCGAATCCAACTTCATTACGGATCAGCATATGGATTAACGATTTGCAGTAATCTTGATAAGGGAACATCTGTCAGAGCTGTTTTCCCATACTTGGTGAAAGAAGGAGAAGTTCATCCATGAGGAAGATTCGATGCATCATTGTGGAAGATGAAGAATTGATTGTGGAGCGGCTAAAGCTTTTCTTCTCCAAACTTGCAGGCCGTTTCGATCTGATCGGACATGCCTATTCGGGTGAAGAAGGAATCCAGCTCGCTTTGCAATTGCAGCCGGATGTTATTGTTACGGACATTGTCATGCCAGGCATGGATGGGATTATGATGATTCAATCGCTGAAAGAAAGACTGCCATCGACGTTCTATATTATACTTACGGCTTACGCTAAATTTGAATATGCGAAGAGCGCTCTGCGTCTTGACGTACAGGAGTATGTAAATAAGGTTCCGATGGATGAAGATGAGATCGTAAAGGCTCTGGAGAAGACGTCTTATCGTATTGTGGAGCTGGAGATAAAGCGGCGGTTGCAGCAGACTCAAAATGAGCATATGTACCGTATCAGAAAACAAATCTTGAAGGAAATCATTGGTGGCGAATTAAATCCATCGCGAATGGAGGTGCTGGCAGGTGACCTTCATTTTCATTTCACCCCGAGTTTCTATAACGGTTTTGTGATAGAACTGGATTCTCCGGATAATGATTCGCTTTTGAACGAAGTTGACAGGAGCTTGATCAAATATGCGATGATAAACATTGTCGAGGAAACCATCCATGGTCATTCATATGGCTTTTGCAGTGAGGTTATTGATGATCGGCTGTTTGGCATCGCCACATGGCCCCATATGTACAGCTCCAGCGAGAACAATCAGCGTTGTTTGACTTTGGGCAACGAACTTATTGTGAACATTCGGAATTATTTAAAACTCTCCGTCATCATCGGCTTTAGCGGTGTAGCTAAGGGGTGGGCGCAGCTGCGGGAAGCCTACAATGAAGCCGTGGAAGTTTTTGAAGATGCCTATTATAAAGAAAATAGTGCTGTGATTACGCCTGTTCAGCGGATTTCCTATTCCGTGAAGAACCAGGAAGAATTACAAGCTAAAATTCAGGGGTTTGTTTACCATCTGCAAACGGGGATGAAATATGCACAATTAGCGCTGATGTTGCAAGAGATGAAGGACTGGTTGGACCAAAACAGAATACCCAAAAAACAGATGGTCCCTCTTATCCTGAATCTGCTTGAAGCGATTCGGCAAAGATTACAGGAACAAAACTTGACAGCCTTAACCATTCCAATTCAGTCGTTAAGATCTCAGAGTTTCAATAAACAGTGGGAATTTTTGTTGAACTATTTGGAGAATGGTTTGGCAACAAGGAGAAGCTCAAGAAGAGCTGAAATTGTGAAGGCGAAGGAGTTCATTGAGCTTCATCTTACGGAACGTATATCATTGAACGAGGTCGCCGAGCATGTGAACTTGACCGCTGCGTATTTTAGCGGAATGTTCAAGAAAGAGGAGTCCGTCAGCTTAATCGACTATATCAATCAACGCAAAGTCGAACGTGCGGCAGAGATGCTGAAGAAGAAAGATTACTCCAATCAGGAGCTGGGAGACGCAGTCGGCATCTTCAATGAACGATATTTTATTACTTTGTTTAGACAGATTATGGGTGAAACCCCACAAAAGTATAGGAAAAAATGGAGTATGTAGTTGTGCAGCCCAAACTTTGAAATAAGGTATGGGCTGTTTGACATTACTTTACTATGAAATCGATTTTATTACCAAATTCGAAAAATATTAAAATAATACAATAAAATTTTGAACCATGAGAATTGCAATTATTAATAAAATGGAATCAGTGCATCTAGAATGGATGGAGGGGGATATCGTTTGAAGTTTTGCTTATACGATACAATAGATAGACAGATCATTCAAATCGAGAAGGATTTTATGTCAGCTTTAAATTTGAAAGTGAAACTCGGCAGCGCCAATCATATTTCTGTGCTACCTATTATGTCCAAGGCTGATTATTTGTTATTTCCCGCATCCTTTCGTGGGGAAATTGGCGGCCATTCTTATTTACTATATGAGGTTCCAAATGTATTTGAGTCAAAGTTTGATAAAGTTATTGTTCAAGAATAAGACGAATATCGGCTGTCAAATGCTAGAGAAAATGCCCGGTGAAATGGACGGATTCAGTTCCAGAGCATCAAGGCATTTTTTACTATATGATTTGATGCACCTTCTAGCAGAGAAGCTAAAAAAGAAAGAATTGGAGTTTGCAACGGTGTGATCGAATTTTTGCGAAACGGAGGCAAAGCAAGCTTGGTTGGCCTCCTCATTCATGGACTTAACCTGCAATTTCAATGAATGAAATCATAAGCAAGGAGGGAGCTGTTATCCAGTGTATTCGACGTTGGATGCCTAAGCAATTAATGTATCGAATGTTTATTGCTTTCCTGCTGCTGATTATTATTCCCTTTATTGGCTTGCAAATTTATAACTACAATAATGTAGAAAATTTGATTGTAAATCGTCTCCAGAAACAAAATGAATCTCAGGTTAGCTTGATTAGAGCCAATTTGGAGAGCTTACGGGTTGCTATGCTTCAACGCTATCTACAGATGGAAAAGGATCTTGAACTAACAGCTATGCTAACCGAAGGGAGAGACGATCCTGACCATGAGAACGCTATAATAGATCGGATAAAGGCCAGCAGCAGCAAGTTATTTCCTCAAAACGAGTTTGTCAGCTACACAATTCAAGATAGGACGGGACACACCTATAAGTATCTGGAGACAGAAGCGTTACAGGAACCATTCATGAGCGCCGTATTCGAGAACATGGAACAAGCGGGTATCCTTTCAAAATGGTCCTTTGAAGCGTCAAACGGGGGAGCGCAAGACCTGGTGCTTTATGCCATTCTCCAGTCACAGCCTGATCATTCCTATGCCAATCTTCGGCTAACCTTTCACATGGATAGCTGGCTTCGGCGCTCCGTGAGAGACGTACTTATCCAAGGTGATTATGCCATAATCGATTCCACCGGCAAACTGCTGGTGCAAACGAATCCGAATATGGAAATTCCAGCAATTGCTCTAAGCGGTATCCAATCCTACAATACCTTTGCCCTTACAACGAAAAACTTACAAATTGTGAATTCCTCAGCCAACCCATCTTTGCACTGGGCGAGATGGTTCGCAAAAATTTTAATACCCTGCTGCCTGAACACAATTATGTAGGCGAGGCACTTGGTTTAGTGCAAACGTATAATAATCTAGTGAAAGATATTCGATCATTGATTCAGCGTCTTAGTATCGAGGAAAGACAGAAGGAGGCGCTTCGCTTTCAAATGCTCATGTCGCAAATGAATCCTCATTTTTTGTTGAATACGCTAAACATGATTAAATTTCAAGCTATGGATAAGAATCAGCAGGAGATCGCGGAAATTTGTATGTCGCTTGGCAAGCTTCTCGAGCAAAGTCTCAGTTCTGAAATAGAACTTATCTTTTTAAAGGATGAACTGGAACTTCTATATGCTTACACATATATTCAATCGGTTCGCTATGAAGATTTATTCTCTATTCAGATCGAAGTTGAAGAGGGGCTGGATTATGTGCTTGTCCCTCAGTTGACCCTGCAGCCGCTAGTAGAAAACTCGATTATGCATGGCATGATGCATCGCAGCAGCGGAGGGCAAATTAAAATTGCCGTTTTTCGCAGGGGCGGCCGACTTGTGATGGAAGTCACCGACAACGGGGAAGGGCAGTATGCCGGGCAAGAGTCGCTGCAGCGGAAACGTAAAGGTATTGGGCTTTCCAATGTGAAAGAACGGCTGGAATTGTTATTTCGTGAAGAAGGGAAGCTAGAAATAGTCCCGCTGATACCAGGTATGCTCGTTAGACTGGAGTTTCCTTTGCTAATATCCAATCCTTATGAAGGAGATGAGGATAAATGAGGAGAGTTCTACTGGTTGAAGACGAGCCATTTGTACGACGAACGCTCCTAAAGCAAGTTGCTTGGTATGACCTTGGATATAAAGTCATCGGAGAATGCGGAAATGGAAGAGAAGCCCTTGATGTCATAGTTAATCAGAGGCCTGACGTGATTATTACGGATATCATGATGCCGGAGATGAGTGGGACGGAGCTGTTAAAGCGTGCTCGCGAAGCTGGCGTCGAATCCAAATTTATTATGCTTACCTGCATGAACGATTTCGATTTTGCGCGTCAAGCGCTTGAATATGGGGCATCCAGCTACATCCTGAAGCTGTCTATGAGCATACCCGAATTAGAGCAAAAACTGACCAAGCTGCGGGCAGAACTCGATGAGAAGGATCGCTTGATGCAAGTGCAAGAGCAGCAAGAAACTGCAAGGATTCAACTCGCCTATCAAGAGGTATGGTCCGCGATCGTTGAAGGAAATGATTCGATAACGAAATATTCACATCTAGGTATTGAGGAACGATATCCCATCGTACAAATCGTTGCAAGTGCTTCCCTTCAAGCAGCTTTTCCCGCTGAGCCAGAGGGCGTTCTCCTGCATCGAGTTAGAGATGATTACCAGGAGGCCCGATTGTATTGGTTCACGGAGCAAAGCGAGCCAATGGATGTTTCGATGTTCCCATCGTTGGTTAGTAGTGGATGTGTACCTTCAAACGAATGGGTAGACGCTTGGAAAAAGATTCGACGATCTCTACAGCAAGCCTGGTATGAAGAGATATTGACTAGAGAGGAACCAATGGCATCTCGCTTGCCGTTTCGCTGGGAGGAAGAGAAAACGCTAATGCTTAATCTTGATCATGGCAAATGGGACGACTTCCGCAAAACACTTCAGGAAAGATGGGAGCTCTTCGCCAAGAGAGGAACCGATTACCGCTATGTCAAAGACGTCGGACTTGAGTTGTTGGGCATGTTTCGTAAAATATTCGTTAAAGCTTCAATCGATCAGCAAGCGCTGTATGCAGTAGCAACTCATCGCGATCTCTTTCGTTTTTTGGAGGAGACCTTGAATCATTACTTGCGTATTAAACGGGAGGATCCTGAGGAATATACGTCACACCAAGATGTGAACAGCATTATCGATTACGTGCATCGGCACTACAGCGAGGAGATTACGGTCAATAGCCTAGCCGAACATGTTTCTCTAGATCCCCATTATGTCAGCGCCTTATTCAAGAAAAAGAAAGGGATGAATGTCACTTATTTTATTCAGAGTTATCGGGTGCAGAAGGCCAGGCTGCTGCTGAAGGATACCGAATTGTCCGTTAGCGAGATAGGGAGAAGAGTAGGCTTTGAAAATGATAACTATTTTATTAAAATCTTTAAGAGATTTGCTCATATGACGCCTAGCCAGTATCGTAAAGAAGGATAAAAGAAGCTGCGAGGTAGTAATTTTTAAAGGTAAATCAGTTACACTGGTTGGCCTTTTTTTGTTACGATGTATTCATTTAATTTTCCATGGACAATTGTGTGAATTTGTTCTATGAAATGCACCTTTTCGTTAATTGTAGCCTCCATGCAAACAGGGTAAAGTTAAAAAGTAATCAAATGAAGAAAGGATGTTAAAGGATGCTTCAGAAAAAAAGCCGCCTCGTAAAGTGGGTACAGGAAGTATGGCAAACAAGATCGTGGTATGTGATGTTGCTACCAGGGGTGGTCTGGTTTTTTATTTTTAAATACATTCCTATGTACGGCGCCAGCATTGCTTTTAAAGACTTTAATATATTGAAAGGGATTTCAGATAGTCCGTGGGCAAACCCGTGGTACAAGCATTTTGTTTATTTTTACGAATCGCCTTATTTTTCGCAATTGCTAGCCAACACCTTCCTGATCAGCATATATAAGCTGTTGTTTGGCATGGCGCCAGCCATTATTTTTGCGATCCTCTTATATGAGTGCCGCAATATTGTATTAAAGCGATGGGTGCAGACCATCAGTTATATGCCGCATTTTTTGTCGTGGGTCATTATCTATGGCATTTGTACAGCGCTTCTGTCGGAAAGCTCTGGTCTGATCAACGACTGGCTGCAATCCGCTTTCAACCACAAAATACCGTTTATGTCGTCGACCGAATGGTTCCGAACCGTACTTGTCGGATCGGATATCTGGAAGGATTTGGGCTGGGGAGCGATTATTTATTTGGCCGCCATGTCCGGCATTGATCCTACGCTCTATGAAGCTGCCAAAATCGATGGCGCCGGCAGGATGAAGCTCATTTGGCATGTGACGTTGCCTTGCATTCGCAATATCATTATCCTGATGCTGGTACTCAAGCTGGGAACGATCATGGATGCCGGCTTTGAACAAATTTATGTCATGTACAATGTCAAAGTGTTTCAAGTAGCAGATATTATTGATACGTGGGTATACCGCGTAGGACTGGAGCAAATGAATTTTAGTGTTGCGACCGCAGTGGGGTTGTTTAAATCGGTCATTGGACTAGCGCTCGTATTAATTGCCAACAAAGCGGCAAAAAGGTGGGAGGGGAGTGTATGGTAAGGGGGAAGAGAGATATTCTTTTCGATCTATTCATTTATTTTATTTTAATTCTGGTTTGTATAATAACCATATTCCCTCTTCTGTTTGTCATTTCCGTATCTCTAACGCCTTACACTGAGGTTCTTAAACATGGCGGTTATTTGATATTTCCTAGATCGGTTGACTTTGAAGCGTATAAGAAGCTGTTTAGCGACAGCGCCATTCCAAGATCCTTTCAAATCAGTCTGATCATCACCTGCGGCGGGACTCTCATCTCTACGCTGCTAACCGTCTTAACAGCGTACCCGCTAAGTCGCAAGAAATTGAAGCTTCGCTCCTTTTTCTTGCTATACATCGTATTCACGATGCTGTTCAACGGGGGGCTGATTCCGACCTATCTCGTCGTCAAGGATGTCGGACTATTGAATTCAATATGGGCAATGATGATTCCGAACGCGATGACGGCTTTCAATATTATGTTAATGAAAAGCTTCATGGAAAACATTCCGGAAGAGTTGTTTGAATCGGTTAGAATGGACGGTGCTAAGGAAACTCGCGTTTTGTGGCAGTTAGTGCTCCCGCTGTCCATCCCTTCTCTCCTGACGATTGGTTTGTTCTATGCCGTCACCCAATGGAATTTATTTTTTAGCGCTATTATGTATGTGACGGATACCAAATTGTATCCGCTGCAAGTCATTGTTCGCAATATCATATCTGCCTCTTCGCTGGTGAATGTAAATGTGGAAGTTACAGTGCCTACCATGACGTTGAATATGGCTGCTGTTGTTGTCTCGAGCGTTCCTATTATAGCGGTATACCCGTTTATCCAAAAGCATTTTTCCAAAGGCATGCTAATGGGCTCATTGAAAGGATAGCCATTTTGTTCTATTGGAAACACAGTTTCGTTCATTACCAGATTGTTTGAATTAAGTTAATTTATAAGAGTAATAACAATTATATGAAAGAAGGGGTACATTTGAAAAGAAAAACGGCACTATCTATCCTCTCCGTCGTCGTGGCAAGTACCATTCTCGCTGGCTGTGGAAATGTGACAACTTCAACGGGTACATCACCTGCTGCGACCGACAATGCTGCGAAATCAACAGCGCCAATTCCTATTGAAGCTTCAATTAACGGGTGGGGCACTAAACTTCCAGATGATGATTTTGTAAAGAAAGCGCTGGATGAGAAACTCGGAATTAACTTAAAAGCGACGATTGGTGCTAACGCGGATGACTATAAGGCACAATTGAACGTCAGAGCGGCTTCCCAATCGCTTCCCGATTTGATGTATCTGGAAAAAGTGCAATATCAAGAGTTTGCAAGAAATGGATTGCTTCTTGACTTAGCCCCATACCTGGATAAGCTTCAGGATGTTAAATCGGTGCTAGGTGAAGAAGGCTTTAAGAAAAGTGTGGTGAACGGAAAACAATATGGTTTTGCCCTCAAAGCGAATTTGAGTGCGGATGCCTATTGGATACGCAAGGATTGGCTTGACAAGCTGGGACTCAAACAGCCGACAAATCTGGATGAATTTATGAATGTTGCAAAAGCGTTTACAGATAATGATCCAGACGGGAATGGCAAGAAGGACACTTACGGAATTACGGGGGAGGCAAGCAGTTTATTTAACGGAATCTTTACCGCATATGGAACGACTCATCCGAATGCGGCGGGCGGGGTTCCGGGCACGTTCTATCAGAAGGACGGCAAGCTGATCAACTCCTTGTATGATCCAAATATGAAAGGCGCGCTTGTCTATATTCAAAAACTGCTTGACGCGAATGTCGTAGACCCAGACGCTACCAGCGCTAAAACGGCCAATGCCAATGCGAAGGCGTTTGAGGGTAAAGCGGGTATCTATTATAGCAACTGGGGCACTCTTACTAAAGCTGAGAACGTAGCCAAGATTAAGGCGGCTAATCCGAACGCGGAGTGGGTATTGATTGATAATCTTAAAGGTCCGGTAAGCAACCAAGTAGGGGTCGTGGATGCTGGTGCAGCTTCCCAGTATGTGACCATTCCTGCAACGCTCGCGAAGAATCCGGACAAATTGAACGCCATTTTCAAGCTTTTAAATTATACTGCCAAAGGGGAAGGCTCTCTGCTTGTGCAATTCGGTATGAAAGATCGGAATTACAAGCAGGAAGGCGACAAAATTACGCTTACCGATAAAATCAACGAGGCTGCCTACAGTTGGTTGTATCAATTTGTCGGACGTCCGGAATTACAGTACTTGTCTACAAAATTCCCAGCTAATGCAGATGTGATCAAGAAAAGCGTCGATCTTCCACGCATCACGCTCTATAACGGGTTTGTAGATTTGCCAGAAGGTTTCAATGCGGCGGATGCCAAACGATTCATCGAAGAGGAGTTCCTGAAATTCGAGTACGGCAAATCGAGCTTGAACGATTATGACAAATTCCTTCAGACATTGGAGGGCACCTTCAAGTACAAGCTGCTGCTGGACCAAGCCAACAAACAATTGAAGGAGAACGGTACGATTAAATAATCACTTTTGGAAGAAAGCGATGCTTTCTGTCCTCTGTATCTTATGTGGCAGGAAGCATTTCCTATCTGTACGAGGAATTATCCAATTTAAGTGTTGGGATCGTAATATATTAGAACATGTTAGTAAAATATCTAAATATAGACACAAGTAATAGTGATACAATACAGCATGAAAATAAAATATGCTTCAGCGAATTTGGAGGGGAAATCATCTTGTCATTCAATGCAACGAAATTAAAAGCGTCGAAGTGGTCGGTAAGACTGAAAGATAGCGAGGATCGGGAGCAAGTCGAATTCGTGCTGGAAAGGAACTGGTCTGGCAACGAATGCGATTTCAAACTCATTCATAAAGGAACTCAGCCATATGAGGTCAAAGAGATCGTGCTTTTTCAGGGCAACCATGAGCTTGACATTCATACCCCCGTTTACGGGGAAGGGTATAGCATGTTGTCCCAATATGATGGAACTATCGCTCACATCAAGCATTTAACGTTTCGCTGTGATCGTGATCATTATAAAATTCCTTCAGCGGAAGGCTTTCAGACGCTTTACAATATGGCTCTGCTTTCACCGGACGGACCGGATTCGGTTCTTGCAGCTTTCGCATCCTGCGTTCGGTTTAATGGTGAAATTCGATTTAATGAGGAAGAGTTCGAAATTGTGCTTGTGACAGATGGTATTACAATCATGCCTGGTGAAGTGTGGGAGCTGGAGCATTTTGTTATTCTTGAAGGAAGCGGTCAAGCTGAACTGCTTGAACAATTAGCCCTCATCATTGAACGATATCATCCACGATTAGAGGTGCCGGAGACGCCGGCGGGATGGTGTTCTTGGTATTCTTACGGTTCGAAGGTGACAGAAGAAGATATTCTCACCAATATGAAGGAGATCGCCAATCACTACCCGGAGTTAACGTATATTCAAATTGATGATGGCTATCAGGCCGCTATGGGGGATTGGCTAATTCCCAAACCAGGCTTTCAGGATATGAAAGAGCTGTGTCATACCATCATAGATATGGGGTTGAAGCCTGCAATCTGGGTCGCACCGTTTATTGCAGAGAAGAATTCTAAATTATTTTGCGAACATCCAGACTGGTTTATTCAAGATGAGCAAGGCAACCCCCTGTCATCCGATGTTCACTCCTTCGGCGGATGGCGCTGTGGCCCATGGTACATGCTGGATGGCACTCATCCGGGAGCACAACAATATCTTACCCATGTCTTTCGGACGATGAGAGAAGAATGGGACTGCACCTATTTTAAGCTGGATGCCAACATGTGGGGAGCTCTTCACGGAGGTGTCTATTATCGACCGAATGCCACGAGAGTCGAGGCATACCGTGAAGGTATGCAGGCTGTACTTCGGGGGGCAGGACTCGATAGTTTTCTGCTAGGCTGCAACGCGCCTATGTGGCCTTCTCTGGGTGTCGTCCATGGGATGAGGATCACAGATGACATCTATCGAAAATGGAAGACTTTCAAACAATTGGCCCTTGAGTGTTTCCGGAGAAACTGGCAGCATAATACGCTGTGGGTCAATGATCCGGATTGCCTCCTTCTCCATAATTGGCAAATTAGTCTGATTGGTCCGGATGGGAAACGATATACGGCGGACAGTGAGTTAACCGACGATGAGTTCCTCTTTCATGCGACGCATATTTTTTGTTCGGGAGGGATGATACTTTCAAGCGACGTTTTGACAGAACTGAATGATACATCCAAGAAGTGGTTAAGAAAGCTGATCAAACCTACGGATGTGCCAGCTGTATTTGATTCAACCGAATTTATAGTTGGCAGAATGGTGATTGGCGACCGTCAAATGATCGCCGTATTTAATTGGAAAGATGAACCGGTTGTACATGAGGTTGAGATACAGGGTTCGTATGAAATCTATGACTTCTGGACGGACGAATATGTAGGTCGCAAATCGGGCTTGATTAAAGTAGAACTGAACCCGCATAGCGCTAGACTATATAAGCTTAAACGCTAAAAAAGATTTGAAAAACCCGCGATATGATTTATTCTTATAGCGGGTTTTCTTATAGAATTGTAACAATATATGGAGAGACATGGAGTTTTATGATCTTTCATTCGTTGCTGCTTCTGGTACCTAGAAGTCTGGTATTTCAACTGGAAGGCCACCACGTCTGGTTCCCTACAGTAGTTAAAGGCAGGAATAAACCTTGCTAAATTATCCCAATATTTTAGAGGAATTCCGTAATATTTTAGAATCTAGGCTCGAACCAAGATGTTACAATTGTACCGAATTGAAGCGCTTTCAAAAATAATGAGGGATTTTAAACGTTATGTCGTCTTCAGTCTATTGTTAAGTTTGTACATTCCGCTGGGAGCGGCTAAGAAAGCAGAGTAATACGATGTAAACCTGCTCTGTGGAAGATAATGGAAGGATGGCAATTTTTAAATCAACCTAATGAAAGCGCTTTATTTCCTCGAGCAAACAGCGGTGTTTACTGGTTAAACTACTTGAAAAAACGTTAACCAGACAATAATGAATTATAGGAGGATTATATGAAGTCTGGACATTATGGGTTTAAACTATTGCTTATTGTCGCAGTTCTCTTAATTAGTATGCCGATTAGCCTGAGTACGAATGTTTCGCATGCCAGCAGCCCAGTAGTCGAGATCGTTGTTGATAATGGCACGACGGGCTATTCAGAAACAGGTACATGGTCAGCAAGCAATCTTACCGGGTATAACAATTCGTCCACAAGAGCTGCAGGAAGCGCAATAGGACCTTCTGCGCAATGGAAACCGAACCTTACATTTTCTGGTGATTATGATGTTTATATTTACAAAGTAGTGTATCCAAGCAATAGTGATCCTAACGCCAAAATAGACATCGTCTATAATGGGGGAATAACGACTACATATTTGGATTATACGACAGGTACCTCGGGATGGGTTCACCTTGGCAAGTATGCCTTTGCATCCGGTACTAGCGGCTCTATTAAGCTGTCTTTGAATACAGCCGGCAAGTATGTGAGAGCGGATGCCGTCAAATTTGTACCCGAGCTACCCGATCTGCAAACGACCATTTCACGAGCAGAAGCGCTAATGGTTGGCACAGTTGAGGGAACAGCTAGCGGACAATATGCGATTGGCTCAAAGAAAAGGCTTCAAGAGAATATCGATAACGCCACGAGGGTACTGAATAGTACAAGTGCGTCTTTAGATCAGGTTGATGCAGCAATGGCTGATCTCAATGCGGCTGTAACGTTTTTCAAAGCTGCTCTGAACGCACAACTTGCAGGTGATGTGTACAACTTGAGCAATCCTAATCAAAGTAGTATTCCACCGGCTACATTACTAGGCCAGCCTGGATTAAAAACGACGCTTTCGCGATATGTATATAGTGTGAACGATTACGTATACGGCGTCCCTGAAGACGCTCCTTTTTCCATAAGCTACAATACAGACTCGAATTGGGCAAGCTATGTGTATCCGAATTTAGATCCGAATATTTTTCAGGGGAACAAATCGACGATTGTACCGGGTGAATATTATCAGTACAAGGCTCAAACGCCAAAGGGAATGACGAAGATAAGCCTATACAAGAATACCGGGATTTCAGTCGATGATCAAGCTGTGGTGTCCATTTATCATAACGGAAAAGTTGAAACGCTTACCGTAGACATGAATACGAACAGGGACGGTTGGGAAGAGCTCGGCACCTACTATTTTAATGGAAGCGGCGATGAATATGTTCGGATTACAAGGGGCTCAACGGATTCGAACAAACCGACTGTAACCCTAGCAATTCGCTACGAGGTTATACTGGAACGAACGACTAGAAATCAAACTGCGGCTGAACAATCGGCTGTGAACCCGATCGGCTATAGTGAAACCGGCACTTGGCAGAATAGTGCGCTGGTTTCAGATAATACGTATTCGGTTCCAAGAATCTCGTACGAGAAAGATGCGGCAGCCGTGTATAATCCTGGGCCGCTCGACGCAGGAGAGTACGAAGTATTTGCTTATGTTCCTACTCGCGTTCAAATGGGGGATAACAGCTTTTCAATTGAAATTCTCCATGATGGCAAAGTGGAGACGATGGCCTTGAATCAAACCGTCATGGAAAACGGCTGGTTCCGGTTAGGGAAGTTCAATTTTTCAGGAACGGGCAAAGAACTCGTCAAGCTGACCAAATTATCTTCCGGCGGGGGGACCATCGCCTCCAGCGTGAAGTTTTCACAGCCGAAGCTGGAAGGTGTGTCTATTTATAACACCATCGTAACAACGAATGCAGCGCCAACAACCATAGATCCTCCTAATATTACAATGACGAATAAAGTAAGATCTGCTCAAGTGCCACCGGGCATATCGCCGAATGATGTATCCATCCAGGGGTCCAGTTCATTTGCCGTGGAACTTCCCTACGGAAAATACATTTATAAACCGAACGCTGCTCCAATTAAATGGAGCCCTATGATTACCGTGCCGGGGTCATACAAAGTATCTTATTATGTAGTCGATCCTGCGCATTACAGCACCAATCCCATCCTGGACATCTACCATAATGGGGTGAAAGATACGGTAACGATGCCCAAAGCAAACTTTGCTGCGAGAAGTTGGTATACGATCGGGACTTATGATTTTGCGGCAGGGACGGCGGACGAATATATCGGTACCTCCAACTTGACGAGATTAAGCGCTTTCAAATTTGAAAAGGTTACTCCCGGCAATGCGATCATTAAAGAAATTATTGCAACGACGAAAAAGTATTTCAATGAACAGCAAGTGGATGATGTAGACGATGAGACAACGGCACATATCGTCAATGCAATGGTGAGTAAAGGGACGCTAAACGGCATCGTCGCCAACTACCATTTTAGTCCAAGTCAAACCATGACCCGTTCGGAATTTATTGCCGTATTGACCCGATTGATGAATCTGCAGGATGCTCCGGCGGAAGCGACTTATACGGATACAACAGGTACCGTGCCTTACAAGGGAAACATTGGAGCAGCCAAGAAGGCAGGTCTCTTGTACGGGATTTCTACATCAAACGGCGCTCTGGGTATCAATGCGCCAGTGGACCGGGAATTTGCCGCACGCCTTATGTCAAACGGAATTGACTATACGGGCAGATACTTGAACGTTGATAATTACTTTACAGATAACCCGGCGCAGTATTTATCGGCAACAATCAGCAATGCGGGTTCCATTAGCTCCTATACGCTGCAGGATGCCTTCTATCGGGTGTTGAAAGCAGAGATCATGCCGAAAGACGTGAATAATGCTATTGTGCCTGGCCAACTGGTAACAAGAGCGGATGCCATTGTCATGCTTGATCAGTTTAGGGGACAGATTTTATCTTCGGGTCCTGATCTCGGTTATGATTGGCACATGACCTTCTTTGATGATTTCAATGGTCCGAACGTAGACTGGAGTAAATGGCGCAGCGTTAACTACACACGAATTGCAGGCTTGTCCGGGAAATGGGCCGACAGTATTGAACAAGAGAATGGTGTTGTGAAATTGAAAAATCAGGTTACAAATCGGAAGGGCGTCCCATATTCAGCAGGCAATCTGGAGTCTTATTATCAACAAAAGTATGGTTACTTCGAGGCTCGCTACAAATATCCGAATGCATATGGCGGCCATACTTCTTATTGGACGAGTAATGCTTCATCAATGAGTAATGGCGGTGCGACAGATTATAATTGGAATGAAGGCACAGGAATGGATGAAGTTTCAAATAATGTGTGGTTTATCCTTGGTGGTCAGGCAGTCCCTAGAGAGGTTAAATGGTCCACTAACGAGAATAATACCAAGGAGTTCCATACGTTTGCGGGGTACATGTCGCCGCCAGGGTTCTATATGGCTTACGACAACAGGGTGACCTATAGTGTTCCGGATTATACGAACTATAAAGACCCGAGATCTAACATTGATGTCCCTTATCCCAACTTTTTAAGTACGGTTATCACGTATTTTGACGGTAATATTAATCCCAATCAGATCGATGGCAAGGACGCGGAATTCGATTGGGTCAGGAATTATTCCAAAACTCTAAGCTCGGATCCTACGTCTTCGTATCCAGCATACAGACCTGTGCTAATTCCACAGGACAGTGTGGTTGAGGTAACGTATGCCAATCAGCCGAATCAAGCCAATTTCATTCTACGATTCAACAAACAGATGGATGCGGCAACATTGACAAACAGTTCGATCATTGTTTCTAAAGTAGGAGGAGGAACGGTGCCTGCCTACACCATTACGAAGATCAGTCCGTTAAGATTTAAAGTTGAATTCAGCGGGGCTCTGGCTACCAACTCGGATTACACAGTGAATGTTACAACCGGGGCTAAAGATAGTTTGGGCAACAATCTAGCTGCAGCACAACAGGTGTCGTTCCATAACTAGAACATGTAGGTTATGGAAAGGAACCGCATTTAGTGATACAAAGGCAGCAGGCTCTGCTATTCTGAGCATATTATAATTTGGTATGTAGATGGCACAGGCAAAATGAGACTGCAAGTAATGTGACCCGGTTTGAAGCCGCTGTACTGCTTTATAAAGTGTATGACAGATACTAAATGGAGTTCGAAAATTATTGAAGTTAGACCAATAACCGTTTTTCAGGCTACAGCTTGAAAAACGGTTTTTTGGTTCAACTCTGGTACCGGGATTTATCCGGATTACCCCCCAAAAAAACGTAAAATCTTGAAATGATTCGAAAAGATATTAAACCATCAAATCTCGGGAGAAAAATAAATAAAGCTATAGGGCTTGATCTAGACCTTTTGCCGTTTGTTTAGATATTTGGTAAGAGGTCGATAGAAACTGGTTACATGAACATACGGACGAATCCTTGGCTGAATACGTCTCTACGGGCAACGCTTTCCCTGCTGTGGCAGGAAGGAGCAGCGTGGCGCGGCAGGCATTACTGGGATCATTATCTGTTTACGGGCGATATCAAACTGCTAGAGCAAAGAGGTTATCCATTTATGAAGGAAGTGGCCTTGTTTTCCTTGCTTTCATGGTAGAGCATCCGCAATACGGATGGCTTGTCACCGGCCCGACGATATCACCCGAAAATACGTTCCAAGCGGCAGACGGGACAAAAACGGCGGTGGATATGAGTCCAACGATGGCCTTTCAAATTATTGACGATCTGTTTGAGAATCGTATCCGGGCAAGCGAGGAGCTTGGGATGGATCAAGCGTTCAGGGAACTGCTTAAACACAAACGGGCTCAATTGACCTTTCTAACGGTTCAGCTTAACCGTGTACCAGGTGGCGATAACTCGCATAATGCGGTGTGGGGTGGTACGTGAAGCTCAGCGACAAGCGGAGCTTCAAATCCCCTTTGTATAGGTTGTGCTGACGCTGAATTGTCCGTTGTCCGATCATATTCATAACAATCCTGCTGGCAATAAGGTGATTGGCGAACGTCTGGCAAAGGCGGCTCTTGGGGCTGTTTATCATAAGGAAGTACCGTACCGTGCGCCGGAGCTTAAGCTAGCTCATCTAAGTCCAAATGGTCATGCCGCATCGATTCGGTTGACTTTCGAGCATGTTCAAGGGTATCTGCTAGCCATTGATACGACGGAAAAAGTCTTGGTTATCAACTAAGCAGGAGGAACCTATCCATGGAACTTGCGCAAACAGCATATAGCAATCCAGTTATCCCGGGATTTCATCCCGATCCACCTTTCGTGAGGGTAGGGGATTAATCTTCAGCAAAATCCGAAAATTTTGGAAGAAAGCCATAAAATAATTGAAGTTAACGCCAAAATCTCTTCGTACAATAGAAGAACAACATATATGGAGAGGTGTGGAGTTTGAATGGATTTTCAATCAATGCTGCTTCCGGTACCTAGCAGCGCAATTTTTCTACTGAAAGGCTACCATGTTTGGTGCCCGACTGTTGTAAAAGGAAAAGACGGACTTTATCATATGCTGTTCTCATGCTGGCCTGTTGAAAGTAAACACGACGGCTGGGTATCCAAATCGCTTGTCGGTTACGCCGTCTCTGATCATCCGCTGGGACCTTTTCAATTTCAGCGTTTCGTGCTGGAAGGCAGCGGAGAAGGCTGGGATGCCGATGTCATTCATAATCCGACAATGATTGCCTATGACGACAAGTACTATTTATTCTATATGGGCAACTACGGGAGCGGCGAATACTGGGATCACCGCAATCATCAGCGGATCGGTGTCGCCGAAGCCGATCATCCCGGCGGGCCTTGGCGGCGTGTTCCCCAGCCTGTCATCGACGTGACGCCGGGTGCATGGGATCATTTAATGGTGAGCAATCCGACAGTAACCGTAACGCCGCAAGGCAAGATCTTGATGGTCTATAAAGGCGTTGGGGAAGGGCAGTTACCCAAAGGCGGTGCGGTCGTGTGCGGTGTCGCCGAAGCCGATCACCCGCTGGGGCCGTTCCGTAAAGTTGCCGGGCCCATTATGGTGAATCCCGGTAACGACTGGTCTGTGGAGGATCCTTTTATCTGGTCACAGGACGATCGCTTTTATGCACTGGTTAAGGATTTTCAAGGATATTTTACCAAGACCGGGGTGAGTTCTGTTGCGCTTTTCGAGTCGGAAAATGGTATCGATTGGGGTCCTGCCGATCATCCGCTGGCTTTTCTGCGCCAGATCGTCTGGGAGGACGGTGTCGTCCAGCCCGTAGAAGCGCTGGAAAGGCCGCAACTGCTGTTCGAAAACGGCCAGCCGGCCGTATTGTACTGTGCTGTAGCGGTAGACCCAAACAGGGAAATCGCCTTTAATGTCGCAATTCCTTTGACTGAACAAATTTATAGTCGATGAGCTGAACAATTCTATAAAATCAATCTTGAGTGCGTATTCAAAAGGAATGTCTGCTGCAGCATGGTTGAGCTTATTTTACATAATCAAAGCTGATGAGTAAATGAAAGGGAGTTAGCATGACAATGAGACCTAACATTTTAATTTTTATGACCGATCAGCAAAGAGCGGATACGAGAGAAAGCCTTAGATGGAATACTTTAAAGGGGAATGTTGTGTGACAAACACAATGTTTCATGCACTGTGGATTTTCTTGCTGCCGCTCCTTTTGACGGGCTGTTGGAACAGTCGTAAACTGAACACGCTTGCTGTAGCTGTGGGATGGGGTCGATAAGGTCGGCAGTCAGTATTTGGTATCGGTACAAGTTGTCGTGCCAAGTAATGTAGCCAACGTCGGAAAATCACAGGGGCTGGCTGTCACATTGTATAAATCCGAACGTAAAACGATTTTTGAAGCGCTTCGGCGAATGACAACGGAAGCACCTCGGAAAATTTATTTAGCTCACTTGCGTGTGCTAGTGCTTGGTGAGGAGCGCTCACGTGAAAGCATCGCCCCGCCATTGGAGTTTCTGACTCGTGATCACGAGTACAGAACTGATTTTTTTGTTGTTGCCAAACATCGAACTGCAGAAAGTATTCTCAGGATTGTAACGCCGTTGGAGAAAATCCCGGCCAACCGTATGTACTTTTCTCTGCTTACGTCTGACATGCTTGGGCGCCTACTAAAGTGGTGACCTTGGATGAAGTGATCCAAGATTTAGTGACGGAAGGAAGAATCCGGTTTTAACGGCAATTGAATTGCTAGGAAACGACGAAAAAATGCCAAGCAAAACCAATATGGAATACATTAATCCTCCAACAAAATTAAAATATGCAGGTTTGGCCTACTTCAGAGGAGATAATATGCTCGGTTGGCTGAATGAGCAGGAGAGCAAAGCCTACAATTATTTAATTAACAATGTGAATAATACAGTGGGGGTATTAAGTTGCTTGAAGCCATTGAAATTCTCTTTTTCGTCATTCTGGTTCTTGCTGTGCGCATGGGTATTGAAACTATTTTTCGAGCAGTTAAAATTTTTTTCATGGGTAGTTGTGACATTGCTTGTGTTATTCATTATGCTCGCTTCGCAGATGGAGCTAAGTCGCATTCATCCGCTTCTGGACAATGGGTTCAAACCCGTGTTGTAGGACTCCATTAATACAGGCATTTTCCCTTATATGGAAACTTTTTGTCTCCTTGTTGTTTTACCTCATGTAAAAGAAAAGAGCCGAAATTCGATGGAATATCAATAATATTTTGAAACATTATCAAAAGATATTGGAAATGCACAAATAAAATTTTTAGTATAATTTTTAAAAATAGAATGTTGCTATAGGAGCATAATTCTTAGGAGGAATGTTATGGGGAAGCAATATCCTCCCATTGTCATCATTATGACAGATCAACAGCGTTTCGATATGCTTGGAGTAAACGGAAATGAAGTTTTACAAACTCCACACCTGGATCGCTTGGCACGAGAGGGAATCAATTTCTCAAATGCGTATACACCTGCTCCGGTATGCGGTCCATCTAGGTGTTCGTTAATGACGAGGATGTATCCTCATTCTACCGGGGTGCTGCGAAATCAGGACACAAAGCTGGCACAATATGAAACACATTTACCTGCTGCACTGAATGCTCTTGGGTATCGAACCGCACTCTGCGGCAAAAACCATACGTTTCTGAATGCTGGCGACTTTGATTATTGGAGAGTATATGGCCATACGAGCGGACCTGTGGACGATCCAGAGCATGTTGAGGAATACAAGGCCTATAATCAATACCTTAGCGAGGAAGTTGTTCGATTGGCAGAAGAGTCAGCTCCCTTCCCTGTGGAAACAACATTTTCCTATCGCATCACCTCGGATGCCATAAAGTTCCTGAAGGAACATAAGGAGCAGGAGCACAATATGGATCAGCCATTTTTCTTGTTCGTATCTTATACAGATCCGCACACGCCATATCAGGTACCTGAACCGTATCACAGCATGTACAAGGGGAAAGTGATGCCGCCCCATAAGGTTCAAGACGAACTGCTTCACAAGCCTTATCGTCACTGGCTGCATCAGAAGATGAACGATGCGGTAATTCCGTTCACGGAGAAGCAAACGACAAAGATGAAGGAAGTTTACTACGGCATGATGACGTTGATTGACGATCAAATTGGAAGGCTTGTCGAGTCGATTGTATCGCTAGGATACGATGATGATCTCTTGCTGCTCTTTATCACGGATCATGGTGACTATATGGGAGATTACGGATTATATACGAAAAGCCCGAGTATGTACGACTGCTTGACGCATATTCCCATGTTTATTCGCTGGCCGGCATCGATTACTGGAGGTGTTTCGACTAATGCGTTTGTATCTTTGGTTGATATCATGCCGACGCTGCTCGCAGTGACAGGAGGAGATTCAAGCCGGTATGATGGACGTAGTCTTGTGCCAATCTTACTGGGTGAGAAGGGGAAGGTGAGGGAGTGCGCCTTTGCGGAATATGGCGTATCGGGTCGCCCTTACTCTTGGAAAGAACCTGCAACGGAATTCTCCGCAGCACGCAATCCGTCCAATCCGAATTTACCCTATGAGGGAAACAAGCTTTCTTTGCAGGGAACAATGCGCATGATCCGGTGGGACCGATGGAAGTTGGTATATCATGAACTTGGGGATGAACACGAGTTGTATGACCTTGAGCATGATCCCCATGAGCATGTTAATCTCTATGGAGATCCTGCAATGCAAGATGTAACGCTGCAGATGTATCAGAGGTTGGCTGACACTATACTTGAATTCATACCCATGAGGGTAGGTGAGAATGGTTGAGGAAATGATCGACCGGATATAACGCCGAACATTGGAGGGAATATCTGCAAGGCCCTTCATATGATATGCTGGATCCCTCGTACTATACAAGACCGAGGCAGATTTCAAGCAATATATCGAATTTAGGCAGGAGCAGCTGCATGAGTTGCTGACTAGGTACTAATCTCGGCTTTTAGGGACTTCAAATCGTACTGGTGTTGTTAACCATACAAAAGTTGGAGGATGAGTAATGAGCAAACGACCCAATATTTTGTTTCTGATGAGTGACGAGCATAGGCCGGATGTGACCGGATATGAAGGAAACCAGGTGATACGCACAGCTGCAATAGCTGGCTGGCTACAGAAGGAGTAACATTTCGAAATGCTTATACCCCTTCTCCTGTCTGTATTCCGGCTCGTCAATGGCCATACATGATAACCGACCTGCCCCGTAAGTGAGCGGCGGGTTCTTGTCACCGATGTCACGGTGGGAAATGAAAAGGCGACTTACCAAGATGTTGCGCCCAAGGATGATCTAATCCAAACCGGGAATAACTACTAGAGGCGTCAAGCGACAAGTGGATGCGCGGACAAGCATGGGCGCTGAAATAGCAGACTATCAGAATAAAAAGCTGATTAGGGGCAATGAACGACAAAGAAGACAAGAGACATATGCTCTTGTCTTCTTTGTTTGCGCGCCTAACTTTAAGCAGACAGCGAGCTTGGGTCGAGACGTTCATATGAGATTTAGTTGATTGCGCTAAATTTCTTGCTTACATTCAAAGGTTATGAGGTAATACATATCGGATATCATAATGAATGGAAATGGAGTGTAGTAGGAGTGAAAATAGGTTTTATTGAGATTGGGATTGTCGTTTGCTTTACTCAATGTTCCTTTCGATGCAAAGGAAGAGGAGAAGCCCCAGCTGATCCTTCCCTGTTATTAGCGATATTCATGTGCAGTCTTTGGACAAGCAGTCACATCAAAAATTTGCTGCTGCACTGCGTGACTTAAACGATCTGAATCCAAATTCTGATGTTCTCATCATCAATGGTGATTTAACAAATGGAATGTCATCTGACTATGACAAATTAGATGAATTGCTGAAGTTAAATCCGCGTACGAAGAACATTGCGTTGACGTTTGGAAATCATGAGTTTTATCAAGCATGGTTCGACGAAAACGACGTGAGGAATGCCGATACATTCCCAAACAAGGAATCGGAGCAACCCTCCATAAAACATGTATACTATTCAAAAATAGTATAAGTGAAAATAGATAGACTGTAATCACTTATTCTGTGATTGCAGTCTATTGTAATTTTTATTTGATCGAAATATGTTTATAATCTCTAAAGTTTGGGAATAATTATATAAGAACTGGTACTTTAGTTGGAAGCGAGAAGAATGTTTAATAATCTAAAATCAGAAATTGAGAGTTTTTACACTTCCCCAGCTGATTTTATGTTTGTTGATGGATATTCTAGAGTTGACAAGTCATTCTTTGCAAAGCAAATTTGTGAAGATATCAATAGAATAACTATTGTTAATTCAGCAGTACTAACTAATGTTCCTAGTAGTGGTAGTGAGAAAGAGTTTATCATTTCATTATTACGAAAGATGGATCTTAATCCGCTACGAAATGCTACATTAGAATTGGAAAATCATCTATTAATAACATTATCTCGATACTTGATTCTAGTGATCGATGACTCACAAAATCTATTAATATCAAATAAAATGATGCTGAAGCATTCTTCATTATTGTCTCGGGTTGTGGATCAGACAAATATAAAAGTTCTGTACATTGGGACTTTACCGTTACAATCTCGCATAGAATCTCTAAATATAGCACACATTAATAGGAGAAGTTTACATTATAGTCTGATTGCTTGATTAAATGTAAATTCAAAAAAGGAACACGAGCCCAATTTGGGCTAAACGTGTTCCTTTTTTTGTTATAAGAAAAGACTGCAGACGCAGGAATCTAATCCAAAAACGGGATCTATTCCAGTTATGCATTAGGGTGAATAAATATACAAATTTACATGTGCGGATAGTCTCATCAATTATGAAAATTACCGCATCTTTAGGATGTGGCAAATAAATCGATTCTCAATAATTGTGAAACTAGATCATGATAAATCAGGTTTTTTGACATCCATATTATCAATAATTATGACACCACACATTTTTTTTGATATCATGCGTTAGTGAACAAAATCGAGCTTCAGGCAATATCAGTTTCGAATAGATCCGTGCGTCGCAATATCGAGGAGTATCAAATGGCGGATGGTCGCAAATTATACGTTTTAGCGGAAGGTCGCCTCGTGAACTTGGCGGCAGGCGACGGTCATCCGGCAGAAATCATGGATATGACGATTCACTAACACAAGAGCAGAAAGATTATCTGGACAGTTGGGTTGAACATTAATATGTGGCAGAAAAGCTTAAGCGAACGTCGTTGTTCCTTGAGCTGTTTTTCTTAGATAACGAATAATTTAATTTTAAGGTTTACCAAAATGTTGCTTGGAATGATGTTTATGGATCAACGACAAATAGGGTAGACAACATACCTATCACTATATATCGAGAAATATCGATTGAAGGCAAATAATGGTTCAGAGTCTAGAAGCTACTTTCTTCCAGATGCTGAAGCTGTGTATCAATGACTGTGACCAGTATCCGTTCTACGATGAAGTCATGGCAACTTGACACAAGTACACGGATTCAAAGGTGCATGCTGTGAAGCATTTGAGGATCCAATAATTGCTTTGTATAATTCTGAAGCAACAGAAACGGAGCCACGCGGGTTTGCGGGCTCCGTTTCTAATTATTTATGGAATACCACATTTTTTTCATGCTTTATCTTTTTTTTTGCTTTATTATATCTTTGTAGAGACTTCATATTTTTATTGGGGTTAGAAATTAATAGGGAGCATTTTCAAGCTACTTATTATGGGAAAAAGAGGTTCATGGCAGGTCGGATTGTAATCCAGCGAAAAGCTGTCCCGAATCCTCCCTTTGAATTGCGGAGAAATGAACAATATATCATTACCGCCCACCATAGTGTGACAAGCAAACTTATATCGTTCAACTTTAGAGGGTATGACATTTATCATACTCTCTATATGATGTTTATGACTGCAAAGAATGGAAAGGAGGACCTATAATGGAGTTAGGATGCTGCTACTAATGTTCGTTCATTAGTCCTGCGGATCATATCGAGGAGGAACTAAACGATGACACAATCTACACTAACCAATTTGAAAAAACAAGTTGCCCCTTACGAAAAATCAAATACGAGGGCTAGCATCAAACAGCTAATCAACACTTTAGGACCGTTAGCGCTACTATGGTTTGCTGCATATCTAAGCCTATCTATCTCATATTGGATTACATTCCCCATCACGATCCTTGCATCCGGTTTCGTTATACGCACATTTATCATTTTCCATGATTGTTGTCATCATTCGTTTTTCAAGAACCGCAAGGCTAATGAAATAATTGGTACAATTACAGGTATCCTTACACTTTTTCCCTATCAACAGTGGAAGAACAGTCATTCCATCCATCATGCAACAAGCAGTAACCTCGAAAAACGTGGTGTAGGTGATATGTGGGTGCTAACTGTCGACGAGTATGCGGCATCTTCTCTATGGGTGCGAATTGCGTATCGGTTATATCGAAATCCTTTTATTATGTTCGGATTTGGTCCTATTTTTTTGTTCCTATTTACGAACCGCTTTAACACGAAAGGTGCAAAACGTAAGGAAAGAATTAGTACTTACTTGACGAATGTTTCCATTCTTGCATTATATTCATTACTGATCTGGGCAATTGGTTGGCAGTCGTTTCTTCTAATCCAAGGTCCAATAATGTTTGTTGCCGGCTTGCTTGGAATCTGGCTGTTTTATGTGCAGCATCAGTTTGAAGATTCCTATTTTGAGAACGAAGATGAGTGGAGTTATGTGAAAGCCGCGGTAGATGGAAGTTCATACTACAAGCTGCCCAAGCTTTTGCAATGGATAACAGGAAATATTGGGTTTCATCATGTACATCATTTGAGTCCAAAAGTGCCAAATTATAATTTGGAGAAAGCGCATAATGCGACTCCACCGCTTCAACAGGCAACGACCATCACAATTGGAACAAGTCTGAAATCGCTGCGCTTCCGTCTTTGGGATGAACATAACAAAACGTTTGTTGGTTATAAAAATAAACCTGATCTTTCTAAGCGTAATGAGCAAGTTGCTTTGGCGAACAAAATAATCATTGAAGCTCGTAAGTCGAGCTTACAAAGGTAGTAAATACATGGTTTCGTGTTTATGCTAAGATAATATTAAATCTAAGTTGAAGAAATAGAGGATAAACGGACTATGCAAAAGTGGTATCAAATTTTTCACAAAAACACCGGTCTTAGTCCGTATATATGGGTTGTCTTTTACATTCTTCCTTTTTATTTCATATTCCGTTCTTCTGACATGCACCATATTGTATTAGGCTCAATTATGATTATTGTATTTTTTAGTTGCTATGTGCTTTCTTTCGTTTCTAAAGGATGGATTGTGTATTTTTGGACGAGTGTACAAATTATAATTTCAATTATCATGACTTTAGTATTCAGCTATGTATACTTTTCATTGTTTTTAGCATTTTTTATAGGCACGATGAAAAGTCGAGCAGGATTTATCACGCTCTACTGTATTCATTTGATAACCACGATTGTAGCGATAAACTATGGATTCGTATCTCAAAATCCTGTGTTTTTAACGCAGTTACCTTTTATCATTATATGTGTAATTGGTGTTATTCTACTTCCTGTCACTACGTACAACCGAAATAAGAGTGAAAAATTGCAAGTACAACTAGAGGATGCCAATAAACGGATTTCTGAGCTGGTAAAGCTTGAGGAACGTCAAAGGATCGCTCGAGACTTACACGATACACTTGGCCAAAAGCTCTCATTAATTGGTTTGAAGAGTGATCTAGCTGGGAAATTAATAACCAAAAATCCGACGCAAGCACTAAACGAAATTAATGATGTGCGGCAGACCGCTAGAATTGCGTTAAAGGAAGTAAGGGAAATCGTTACTCAAATGCGCGGTGCAAAACTAGTGGATGAGATGTTTCGGATCAAGCAGATTCTGAAAGCCGCAGAGATCGACCTCATAGTAGAGGGCGACACGAAGTTAACAAATACATCCCTGATAAACGAAAATGTGTTGAGCATGTGTTTGAAGGAAGCGATCACGAATATTATCAAACATAGCAATGCTACTTCGTGTTTAATCTCTATAGAACCTTCATTAAGTGATCTCGTTATCAAGGTAGGTGACAATGGGATCGGTATGACGAAAGATTGCCTTATTTTACTTGGTAATGGATTGCGTGGCATGAAAGAGCGACTGGAGTTTATTAATGGATCTATGGAAATTTTTTCAGATCAAGGTACGGTAATTGTTATAAAAGTACCTAATGCTATCATTCCACCGGAAAGGGAGGTGAGGATATGATTCGAATTGTAATTGCCGAGGACCAACGGATGCTACTTGGTGCCCTTGCTTCCTTACTCGACTTGGAAGAAGATATGCAGGTCGTAGGCAAAGCAAGCAATGGGGAGGATGCTGTAAAACTTGTTCAACTGCATAAGCCGGATATTTGTGTGATGGACATCGAGATGCCGATAATGAACGGGTTAGATGCCGCGGAGGAACTTAAGGGAGTAGGCTGCAAGGTCATCATATTGACCACGTTTGCCCGGTACGGGTATTTTGAAAGAGCAGTGAAGGCAGGTGCTAACGGTTATTTGTTGAAAGACAGCCCGAGCGAGGAACTGGCTACTTCGATTCGCAGTATTATGGCTGGAAGGCGAATCTATGCCTCAGAGCTTGTAGACGAAACTTATAATGAGGAAAATCCATTGACCGAGAGGGAAAAGGAAGTTCTAACCCTTATCGCCGATGGTAAGAATACGAAGGAAATCGCTGATCACATGTATATTACACGTGGTACGGTTCGTAACTATATTTCTGTTATCCTTGATAAGCTCAATGTCAGTAACCGAATTGAGGCTATTATGCGTTTCAAAGAGAAGGGGTGGTTCAAATGAGTGAATCTGCTTATTTTTCAATTATTGTTTTTACAATAGATCAACTAAGTTCAACTCCTCCTGTTTAACGGGAACGAGATTTATTTACACGATAAAAGGGTTCGAAGATTTTCAGCAGCTCGTCTGCCGGAATGCACTCTTGAAAGTCGTATAGAAGTTAGACGTTTTAGAAGCAATATTGTTATTGATGTGCCGAACGAAGAAGATTTATTGAAAACAGTTGGGTTGGTAAAACGATTCGAATAGGGGATGAAGCTCAGGGAGATCTACCTAAAGATTCCGAGGTCCTAGGTGCAGCTGTTAAGCACAATAATGGAGCTTTTGGGGTAGGTATATGCTAAGGTTATCCAAGTAGGCAGACCTTTTATGTGCCTGATGAAGGTTTCTTCATAACAAATCCTTCTACAGGTGGACAAATAAAGATATGAAATATTTATGTTCAAAAATGGGAAGCAAAAGAATATTTCTGCATTAAAAGCAGCTCTTTCAGGATTTATTGTGCCGAGTTCTGACCGAATACAAATGTTGTTTGAAGTACAGCTTGAAAAAAAAGGAGGCTGTATCGATGAATGTCAATTTAAACTGGATTTCAGCTGGCGAATTGGAAGCGCTTAAACAAGTGGGTAAAAAGGTTATACGTGGTGGCATCGCTGTTTTTTATCATGAAGACCAAGTATACGCGGTGGACAACCGATGCCCGCATTTAGGTTTTCCACTCCAAATGGGGAGCTTATGCGACGGAATTTTGACATGCCACTGGCATCATGCCCGGTTTGATGTCTGCAGCGGCGGTACGCTTGATCCGTGGGCGGATGATGTTCCATCATACGAAGTGCGGGTCGACGGCGGCGAAGTATGGATAAATCCTGTTTCCAGAAGAGTGGAAGGCGCGGAAAAATATACGTATAGACTGAAAGAAGGACTCGAGCAAAATATCGGCATCGTCATCGCAAAAGCGGTCGTCGGACTGATCGAAGCGGGGGTGCCGGAGCAGGACATCGCCCGTATCGGCATCGAATTCGGCACGACATATGGAACCGGTTGGAACGCCGGACTTACGATACTTACAGCGATGGCACAAAGCATTGACAAGCTGGACAAGAACGGCAAGATACTGGCTTTATACCAAGGCCTTGTTCATGTCGCTCGGGGAAGTTCGGGTAGAGGAACCCGCCACTTACTGTCAACACTGCCGTCTGCGGACGTACCGTTCGAACGGTTGACCGAATGGTATCGCAAATGTATAGAGGTAAGGGATACTCAGGGTGCTGAGAAAGTGTTGCTTACCGCTATTTTGAAGGGTATTGATACAAAGCGACTGTCGGAAATGATGCTTATCGCCGCAACAGATCACTTCTACTTGGACGGCGGCCATGTGTTCGATTTCCACAGCAAAGCTTTTGAAGCACTAGAGTGGGCGGAGGAGTCGCAAAAGGAGCGGATTTTAACTTCGCTCTTACCAATGATGGGTCGTCCGACAAGGAGCGAGGAGCTGCACCAATGGCAGGCGCCCCTAAATCTTGTACAACCGATTAAGCAAGCGGTCAACGAGCTTGAGCACTATGCAGCGCAGGCTAAGCCCACTGGTGGGTCAACGGATTCGCGGCAGCAGACATCTCTGTCTGCACATACGGAAGAGCAATTGCTGCAGCAACTGCTGAGTGATTCGCCGGAGCAGACGATCGCTTTGCTGCGCGACCTGCTTATCTCGGGAACGACTCCGGCGCAATTGGCGCAGATCGTTGCTTTGGCAGCCGCGGAACGGATCGTTCGTTTCCATACGCAGAATGATTTCGGTGATTGGATTGCAGTCCTCCATACGTTCACTTATGCTCACGCCGTACATGAAAGACTTCTGCAATCGGATGAGCCGCTGTTGCAACGGGCGATTTTTCACGGAGCCGTCAGCGTGTATCTGGACCGTTTCTTAAATGTGCCGACAACCGCGCGGCCGAAGCCTTCCGGCTCCGCCACGACAACCGATCATCAGGTACTGCTCGATTTGCTCGATCAGCGCCAGCAGGTCGGACCAGCCGCGCAATGGGTTGTGAACTACTTACATGGCGGTGGGGAGCCGGGAGCTCTGATTAACACGCTTGGCCATGCGCTGCTGCGGGAGGATGCAGAATTCCATTCTTTCCAAATGTATGAGGCTGCCGTGGCCGAATACGACCGCTGGCAAGCGATTGCAAGCTCTTTTGCGGAGAAGGCCAAAGAAACGATGCTGCTCGCCTGCACCCGATATTTGGCTGCACACGCGCCAACAGCGCGTGAGCTCCCGCATACAGCTAAAATTGCCTGGAGGCTGCATAAAGGAGAACGGTTGTTTGAAGAGGAATAGCAGACAGTTTACTGGAGCGTCGTTTCCTATATCGTGTAGGCAATGATAGGATATGATGATCAACGCCATCACACAGAGCTCTCCCTATATGGGTTTCCAGAGAAGGCTGAAACCTACATAACTTATTCAGTAAAAGCTTGAGAAATCAGGCTTTTTTATTTTTATGTAGGACTGCAATTTTTACATAGAACCCCAGTTGTTAGAGGAATTTATTTACTTCAGTCTTATCAATAGGAGGTTAATTTATTTAGGGGTCAATGTGTTATAATGATAGGGATGGTAAAATTTGGTAGAAGGAGAGGTGGAATTATGAAAGAGCAACTCCCTCGAAAAACCGGCTCAGAAATTTCAACAGCGAATCTTCCTAACAAAGAAGCTAAAGAGACAGCAGGCTATCCGTCTATTTTGGAGGGAAAGTCTCTCTCCACGGGCCGTGCCCCAATAAGCTTTGGCCAAGCTATTCAATTGCAAAGGCTTATTGGCAACCAAGCAGTGGCCCAGCTCATTCAAAGAAAGAAGAATGAAACCGGCATGCCTGACCGGCTGAAATCGGGAGTTGAGCAGTTGTCGGGTCAATCGTTAGACGATGTGAAGGTCCATTATAATTCGGATAAGCCTGCGCAATTACAGGCCCAAGCTTATGCAGAAGGTACGGATATTCATGTTGCACCGGGACAAGAGCGAAATTTGGCGCATGAGGCTTGGCATGTTGTCCAGCAGCGGCAAGGAAGAGTAAAGCCCACCATGCAGATGGGGGATGCCATGGTCAATGATGATGCGGCACTGGAACTGGAAGCGGATGTAATGGGAGCAAAGGCTGTGAGTAAAGATTCGGCCCTTCAGAGAAAGGTTGCCGAAGCGTCGCATACCGTTGCACAAGAAACTCCGCTTGCATCCGAATCAGCCTTGTATGCCGCAGGACATCTGAAACATCTTCCCGCATCTCCAAGGCTAGAGGTTCCATCTGGAGCTGCAACCGGAAAGACGATGCAGCTAAGACATATCCTGCAGGACTTTGGTGCTCCCATCCTCACACATGCTGGCACCGCAGCGGCACATAAATTGCTATTAGAAACTTATGCTTCAGGTCCTATTGCCAAGAGAGGCACCAAAACGATTGCCCAGCTGTTTGGCGACTTCGCCTGGGAGAATACTTATGCTATTTCATGCAAGATGGATCCCCTTGTGGATACATGGACTACTGCGTGGAACAATTTTCTTGATGAAATTCGCAAGCCTGATCTCGTTTTCAACTTTGCCCAGGTGCAATCTCGTTGGATAGCTGCCGATAACCAGATTGAACAGGCTTATATAGCTACGAATAATCGAGCCAGACTCGCTCAAAAGAAAGAACTCCAAGAGGGTTATCGGAAGAAGAAAGATATTAATATTAACCGGATTCTTCGCAATACCGAGGTTCCTGGCATCGATCCCATCATGGCCCTATTGCTAGCAGGTAATGGAGTCCGTTATGAGAACAAAGAAGGTGAGCTTCCGAAAAGTGCGAACGCGAACTATTATATGAAGCTCGATCTTCCCGATTCAGATCATAAATCTCATCGAGGCGCACGGCGTGTAATTATGGGCTTGAATAATGAATTTTATTACACAGCGCAGCACTATGAATCCGGAAGCTTCAATATCATTGTCGGCAACGGTGCCTCTACACCATACTAAGGCTGGAAACCTCTCGGTAAATTCGTTACAAATCACAATGGCTTTGGAACGGGTGCGATTGACCCTAGCAACGTATCTAGTGGTCGTCATCGATGGAGGTGAGGCTTACCTTGATAGGGGAGCTCTGCATGCAATCAGATAACGGCATAAGTGAATTATCATTGAACTACAATCAATTAGAAAAATTAATTTAAGAGAATATAAAAAGTACTTAAGCATTGACTTTATATGTCATGGCTAAGTACTTTTTTGTTTCTAGGGAATCATGCGCGGTACTAGGGGAGCAAAAATCTTATGCATTTTATGCATATTTTCTCAATAAATATGGCACCACTCAATTTATTACCGACGAAGTCCGTCGCATAGGATCGACACGACGCGGTCCGGAAAAGTCCCTCCGGCACCGGTTGCTTGCAGGATGCCGGTAAGCAGGATTTTGATATCCTCACAGCGAGCATCAGCCCGCACGGAGCCGCTTATTCGGGCACGGGTGAGAAGTTTGTCAATCCCTTCCCAAAAATCCCTTGCAATCTCTGAACGTCCAGCGTCTATACTCAGACTGCTAACAAGGGCATCAGTGATCGCTTTATTTGCAATCCCTTCGCGTATGATTTCTACAAAATATTGAAAGAATGCTTCGCCCGGATCGTCGTGGTTAAGCAATTGATTTGCTTCTTCGATAAGACGCGCCTTGTGGCTGACAATGACGGCCCCAAACAAATCTTCCTTCGTCGGGAAATGCCGATAGACGGTGCCCACGCCCACACCGGCACGTCGGGCGATTTCATCCATCGAGACGGAGATGCCTTCGGTCGAAAAAACGCTATGGGCGACATTGAGTAGCTTATCCCGATTTATTTTGGCATCTGCACGTAATGCCTTCTCGGGAGGAGTAGCGACGACGGAAGCTGTTGTTTCACCATCTCCAGTTGAAAAATTCTTTTTAGTCATCTTGGGATAACACCTCTTTATTCATATTACATCACTGACGATTTGTTGACAAACGGAGAATGCTCTCCGTATAATTATAAACGGAATGATTTCTCCGATTGTGATAGGAAGGTAGTTCGTGATCGATCCAAGTATGTCTCCCTAAATTTTTCAACCTAAAATTTGATGAAAAGGAGTAATAAACACATGCAAAACGCATCGAGCAAAAGCGCATTGTTGGTCATGGATATGCAAAACAGCGTCGTGTCGCGGTTCGTAGACAGTTATGATACACTGCTTCCATTCCAAAAGGCAATTGAAGTCGCACGCAGTCACGCGATCCCCATTATTTACGTACGTGTCGCATTTCGCGCTGGTTATCCCGAGATTAGTTCTAGAAACAAAATGTTCTCGGGTATTGCCAGTAGGGCCGGCACAGTGGTGGCACCGGAAGAGGCTATGCAAATTCATGAATCCGTACAACCACGACCGGACGAGCCGATTGTGACTAAGCTTCGAGTGAGCGCGTTCGCTGGGAGTGACCTTGAGGTAATCCTTCGGTCCAACCAAATCGACACGCTCATTCTCAGCGGTATCGCCACAAGTGGAGTCGTTCTTTCGACTTTACGGGAAGCGGCAGATAAAGACTTTGCACTTACGGTGCTTTCCGATGCTTGTATCGATACTGACCCCGAGGTTCATCGCATTCTAACTGAAAAGGTGTTCCCCCATCAGGCCGAGGTGGTATCTGTCGACGCATGGGTAGCTTCTTTAATCAACTGAAATATTATATTGTACCGGAATCACTGAACTAAGTTAAAAGCCCGAAGGCATCTAGGCTTTGATTTAATGAGGACGATAGCCCAAGAAACAGGGAGCAGTTTGCCGCGGCAAATGCTCCCTGTTTTCGTTAGCTAAATTATGTCTTATAGTCGGCTTTCCGATAGCAGAAGATGAAACATCCTTTCCTAATTCTTAAGACTAATTCGAAGCAAGTCTTCAATCATTTGGCGAAGCTCCGAAGAATTTCTGGCGACAATTTTAAACCCGCGCAATGCACTAGTTAAAAGATGCACCAATTTCTCTGTAGATAGGCAACTTGGGCTGCCATCAGAATTCGAATGCAATTGCAGAATAGAGATCAGAACCACCTCAAGCTTATTGTAGCTCGCATCGAGTGCCTCTTGAGCGAATGTGTATGAGCTGTCGGTCATTTCTTTTACTTCCGGCGAGTTCAACGATTGATCGAAATTGTTTACAGACCATACCTCGAACGCATATAAAATTTTGTCTTCAGGCGTTTTCTTTGAAGAAAGTCCTTCTACTATTTCTTCAATGAGAATGTCGCCATAATGAAGAATCGTCGCGTTAAATATTTCCTCTTTATTCTTGAAGTACAAATAGAGACCCGCGCGCGAAATACCCGCTGCTTCTGCTATTTCATTCATTGACACTCGCTTATAGCCATACTTGAAAAACACGTCCAATGCAACGGATAGTATATGAAGCTTCTTTTTGTCGTCCATGAAGTTATTATTATACACTTTACAAACTTTGTCTAGTTGTTTAATATAGACGCATAGACATTTAACATAAATAGTCTAAATATCAAACGAGGAGACCTGTTAAGATGATCACAGCATAAATCAAAAAAGTTGGACAAGGGTTGCCAATTATATTAAGTGGACATTGCGGTTTCGTTCCAATGGGCAGCAAACACATGACAAGACATATATATACTAACCTTTAAAGGAGATCTTAATTATGACAACAAAGCAAACACCAATTGGCTCTGGCTTTGGAGCTTCTGTGACAGCCGAAGACGTTATTAAAGGTATTGATCTTTCCGGTAAAATAGCCATCGTCACCGGAGGCTATTCCGGACTCGGTCTTGAGACTGTACGTGTGCTGCGTTCAGCTGGCGCCAAGGTCATCGTTCCGACGCGCGACCACAATAAAGCGGTAACCGCCCTTGCGGACATCGACGGCGTTGAAATTGAAGTGATGGATTTGCTAGACCCTAGCTCGATCGATGCCTTTGCAGAGAAGTTTCTTGTCTCGGGCCAGCCGCTACACATGCTAATAAACAGTGCAGGCATTATGGCATCTCCTCTGTCACGCGATTCGAGAGGATATGAATCGCAATTCGCAACGAATCATCTGGGCCATTTCCAGCTTGTCGCCCGGCTTTGGCCAGCGTTGCGTAAGGCGAATGGCGCGCGGGTGGTTTCAGTTTCGTCCTGGGGACATCACTTTTCACCAATCGTGTTTGATGACCCCAACTTCGAAGGTCGTGACTATGATCGCTGGGGAGCCTATGGCCAGTCGAAAACAGCCAACATTCTCTTCGCGGTCGCGCTAGACAAACGCGGTCAGTCCGATGGCGTGCGCGCCTTTTCCATTCATCCGGGCAGCATTGTTGGCACCGGTCTCGAAAAACATCTTTCAAAGGAGGAACTGCTTGCGGCGGGCGTCATCGATGAAAACGGGCAGCCAGTCCTCGACCCGACGAAAAATTTGAAGACAGTAGGGCAAGGGGCCGCTACCAGCGTTTGGTGTGCGACGAACCCACAGCTTGAAAATATGGGCGGCGTCTATTGCGAGAACTGCGATATAGCTCCTTTGGGACATGACGCTGAGTCTGAATTTCATTTGGACAACAATTCGACATTAACGGATTCCGGCGTAATGCCATATGCGGTCGATCCCGAGGCGGCCGATCGACTCTGGAGTCTTAGTGAACAACTGATAGGTTTAAGGTTTGCAATATAAAAGGAAAAAATTCTAAGGAACATTACCTAGCATTTTAGAAAAAAGATGGATAGAGTAAAGGAGGATGTAAAATGGAACATACAAATAAAGCTTTAACCGGGGCAGCCGTTACTTTCGCTAAGGATCTCGAATGGTTCGACACGATGCCAGGCGAACAAATGGCCATTCGCATCCACAGCAATCAAGTTGGAGGAGCGATCACTGTCATCGAAGCGCGCGTACCTGTTTTGATGGGTCCACCGAAGCATATTCATAAGGAACGTGAAGAGGTTTTTGAGATTCTAGAAGGAACTTTCCGTTTCCAATGCGGAGAGGAGGAATTTGAAGCTACTCCCGGAGCGAGCGTCGTGGTTCCTCGTGGCGTACCTCATGCATGGGCTAACGTCGGAACCGAAATGGGACGTATCCTTTTCACCTTCGCACCTGGTGGAATTGACGATTTCTTCCCTGAAATCAGCAAACATTCACTCGAGGAAATCGTTCAAATCGCCGCTGACAATGACACATTAATTATCGGGCCTCCAATGGTTGTGAAATAAACGCTCGGTCATACCGAAAAAAAGCGGACAAGATAAAAGGCTCATGGGATTTTGCAAATAGTATACTATCGTTCTTGTTCATGGATCATGGCACGGAGCTTGGTCCAAGATTACACGAGGTGATTATGACAGATGGCTTTATTCAGCAGTCACGGCGAAGAACTTCTCACGGAGTTCTGGACTAAAGTTTACAACCTTCCGCAGGACCTCGACGCGATCGACCGTCTCTGCACGGATGACTTCATCCTTTCGAACCCAGGTGGTGATGTCGTTGGTCGCGCTGCCTTCAAGGAGTGGGCACGCACCTTCACCTCGAAGATCCGCGACATAAGTCTGAAGAGCCTCGATATGTTCAGTGGCGCCGACGGAACGCGCGTCGTGTCGCGCTGGGTAGTCACGGGGTACAACCAAGGTGTACTCGGTTCCCCACCCGACGATCGCCCGATTCAGCTCTCCGGCATCGCGGTATGGGAGGTTCGCGATGGTAAGCTCGCCCACAACTGGGTCGAGCGAAGCGCATATGAGCTCTCGCAGCAACTCGCAAAGCCCGTAAAGTAGCAAGGTGCTGACGCAAGAAAAACCCGCAACTGTCCAAGGACACAAAAGTGGGACATAACTGATCGCAACAAAGCTTGAGAAATCAAGCTTTGTTGTTTTTTTTATCCAGATATTGTCTCATTTGAAAAGTAAAAGACATATTCGAAGAGTAAACGACAGATGAGGTTATAAGTTTTTTAATAGTTTGATTAAAGTCAAAGTTCATCTGTTACTTTAGTGTCGTGAGAGTATTAGGCAAACATTTGATACAGCATAATAGACTTATGAAAAGGTAGAGATTACATTTCATTTCAATGCAATGAGCAACACATGGAAAGTTCACGTGCAGACCCATGGTGGCAACGTCGATATTGTCGATCTGTTGGATAAAAGTTGCTGCGATTACGGCAGCAGTCGTCCAATTTTAAATAATGCTAAAAGTATGGAGGGTTTTGTATGCAAAAAGTAATTTTAAACAATGGTGTTGAGATGCCTTTACTTGGTTTTGGTGTTTTTCAAATGACAGACCAAAATGAACCCTTTAGAGCTCTGTTCGGACATCCAAAGGGGCAACTTATTTAGGGGATCTACCTGCTCACAGAATTACTTCCCGGTTACAGGCAGCCCAGTTACAGGATCTGTACTCGGATCCCAGTTTTTAAGGGGATCCATGCGGAATGTATTTAGATTCGTGCTGCTGATCTTCCAGACGCCATTCTCTTTTTTATATGTTTCATGGTATTGGCCGTACCAATGATGTCCCGGCATTGCGTCCTTCGCGTCGGGGACGGTGAATAAATCCTCCATGGCCCAAACACCCTTGGCGTGATCCTTGTCGATCATCTCAATCTCGGGCATATATCCGTGGTGAACCGTTGGCGCTTTACCTACAATCTCGCCAATCATCTTTGCGAAAGTCGCACCACCATCTTTAGAAAAATCTTGACCTGGGAAAGCAATCTGGACATCTGACGTGAAGAGCTCCCCAAATTCCGTCCATTTTTTCTCATCAATAAAACGGAAATAACGGGCTTTTAATTGTTTAATTTGCTCGATATCTTCTATGCGCTGATATTTTTCGTCAAGTTCCGCAATTTTCGCAGCTTGCTGCGCCTGAGTACTTTGTGTTTGGACAGCAGCCTGATTATTTGGGCTCGAGCATCCCGTAGAAATGAATGTCAAAACGGCTATAGCGGTAATTGCACCGATTATTAGTTTTTTGTTCTTAAACATACTTGCCACATCCTTTGGTTGTTTGTTCATGGAAGGAATTGAAGCTTCAATTTCCATGGAGCCAACTATAGCAGGTATACATTTTTTTTGTAAGTAGATGATTGTTTTTAACATGCTTTACAAAATTAAAGCGAAGAATCAGTACAACGAAAAATTAGCGGTAGTCAGGTGAATAATAAAACCTATAACCAAGGGACGCTCTACTACGTGGCAGGAACTCGATAGGTAGCGGTTTTAAGCGAACACAGACAAGAGAATACCTACAATAGCTATACAAACTGTTCAGCAGATAGAATGCTCAGCATACAGTTTTTATCTGATGTATCAGGGATTCCAAGATCAAGTTACTACAAATGGCTAAGTCGCAAACCCAGTATACGCGAGGCCGAGAACTATAAGGTCAAAGGCACATTCGGCAACGCGTACAAAAGGCGATGAAGATAAAAGGGATCCAGTCAGTCATCAGCAATCAACGAAAATTCTTAATTAAATCGAGGAACGAGACTTTAATTTTCTAAAGCATATTTAAAAAAATAGCCTCCTTATGAAAAATAGAAATAGGTGCTATAGTTGTCAACGAGCTAAATGAATCTTCAATATCCATCCTAATGAGAAGAGGACGATCACTCCTGGTACAAGTTTCTTGGTTCCTCGCCGCGACCACACGCTTGGGGTAACGTAGGTTCAGACATGTGACGGATTCTGTTCATCTTCATGCCGGGAGGAACCGACGATTCCTTCCCATATATCGCCCGTCATTCGCTCGAAAAAATTGTCGTTATGTAAAAATTCTAATAATGACAACACATAGATAATTGAAAGAATGGGATGATAGATATGGAAAATTATCGCATTGATCCAAGCAAAGGGATAGAGTTTGGTATTTATTCATTAGGTGATCATATAGCCAATCCTGTAACAGGAAAACGAATTCCTGCCAAACAACGCATTCAAGAAATAATTGAATTGGCTAAACTAGCAGAGCAGGCAGGTATTGATTTATTTAGTGTTGGTGAAAGTCATCAGGATTATTTCACAACTCAGGCTCACACTGTTGTATTAGCAGCTATTGCTCAGGCTACTAAAAAGATTAAACTGGCAAGTGCCTCAACAATTATTAGTACATTAGATCCGGTTCGTGTGTATGAGGATTTCGCAACGATTGATTTAATTTCAAATGGTCGTACGGAGATTGTTGCGGGTCGAGCTTCACGAGTTGGTAATTTTGACTTATTAGGGTATAGTGTTCGCGATTATGAAGAACTATTTGAAGAAAAGTTTGAACTATTGCTAAAAATTAATGAAGAGGAAATAGTCAATTGGAGTGGAGAATATCGAGCTCCATTAAAAAATGCAAAGGTACTTCCTCGTCCGCTAAATGGAAGAATGCCAATTTGGCGCGCAGTTGGCGGGCATCCGGCAAGTGCAATCAAAGCGGGTTATGCGGGTGTGCCGATGTTTCTGGCTATGTTAGGTGGACCTGCCACTAGTTTTAAACAATCTATTGATGCATACCGAGACGCAGCAAAACACAGTGGATTTGATCCTGCTGAGCTTCCAATTGCAACTGCTGGCTTTTTCTATGCGGCAGAAACGACACAACAGGCGCAGAGCGAGGCATACCCACATACGAACTTAGGCTTACAGCTCATCAATGGACGAGGTTATCCGAAGCAGCAATTCGCACAAGGCGCAGATACGCGCGATGTCATGAACATCGGTAGTCCACAACAAATCATTGAAAAAATTCTCTATCAGCATGAACTTTTTGGTCATCAGCGTTATATCGCTCAAATGGATTTCGGAGGCGTACCTTTTGACAAATTAATAAAAAATATTGAGTTAATCGGTCGAGAGATCTTACCAGTTGTTAAAAAATATACGGCAAAAATATAAGTACTTGGGGGAAATGAAAATGAAAATTGTTGGCTTATCAGGTTCAAAAGTAGGCTCGAAAACCAGAACTGCTATGGACTATACAATAAAAGCACTCAAAGAAAAATATGCTAATGTTGAAGTAACATTAATAGACTTAGCGGAACATGATATACAGTTTAGTGATGGGCGCATTTACTCGGAATATGAAGGGGATGCCAAATACGTAACCCAAACAATAATGGAAGCTGATGCAATTATAATAGGAACACCTGTCTTTCAGGCTTCCATACCAGCGACATTGAAGAATATTTTTGATTTACTGCCTATAAATGCATTTCGCGATAAAATTGTCAGTATTCTAATGACAGCTGGTTCACAAAAACATTACTTAGTTGCAGAACAACAATTAAAACCGATTTTGGCCTATATGAAAGCTCAAATTGTTCAAACTTATGTATTCATCGAAGAAAAGGATTTCGAGCGGAAAGTAATTATAAATGATGATGTGTTATTACGAATTGATCGTTTAGTTGAAGACACAGTTATATTAACTGAGACATTTACTAAAATTCGCGAGGCAACGGAGCAAACGTATGGTTTTTAATCGAGATAAAATTGGTTCCCTTGGAGTAAACTAATAACAAAATTTATTAAAAAGGAGATTGAGAATTATATGTTTGATATTGCAATAATAGGTTCAGGTCCTGCAGGTGCAAGCGCTGCGTTATTTTCAGCCAAAGCAGGAAAGACAACATTAGTTATTGATAATGACAAAAGCATGACGAAACGAGCTTGGATTGAAAATTATTACGGAATTCGGGAAATTTCGGGTCCTGATGTTATTGAAATGGGCAAAAAGCAAGCAGAGCATTTTGGCGCTAAGATGATTCAAGAAAAGGCACTTCATATTACAAAAGGTGAAAATGGATTCATCATAGAAACGGACCAAGAAAAGTATGAGGCCAAACATGTCATTCTTGCGACGGGTGCTTTATTTGACCTTGCTGAACACATAGGTGTCAAAACGAAAGAAGCGACAGAACCTCGGATAAAAACAATTGTTGATGTTGACATCAATGGTAAAACAAGTATTGATGGTATTTGGGCAGCTGGAACCATTGCAGGTGTCAGTGTTCATGCTATTATTACTGCCGGAGACGGAGCGAAAGTCGCTATAAACGTGATAAGCGAATTAAATGGCGAGAGATATGTTGATCATGATGTATTAAAGGCAACATAACGGAGAAGGAATTCCTCCTATATTTGAATTTATTCGTGGCCATTCTTACCAAGAATGGTCTTTTCTTTTGTACGGGTCGGGTGACAAGAACATTCCTGATGCTGCACTTGATCGTGTTTTCTTTGGTTGGGGGAGCGGGCTTTTTCTTTTATGGGTACTTAATATGAGGAATCAGGAGGTATCTTCTTCTTGAATCTGAAGAGCATTCATTGGAGAATATGTAATTTGATATGCCGATGGATAAACTGTAACGAAGAACAGCAATGATTGATTCATAGAACTCATACTCATTCATATAAAAGGAGGAACATCATCAAGTGGTCAAGGTATTGGTAGTAGACGATGAAGTCAGTATTGCCAGCGCTGTGGCTTATGCTCTTCAAAGGGAAGGTTATATCGTAGAGACGGCCGGGGACGGAGAAGAGGCGCTTGACCGTGTAAGAACGTTCAAACCAGACGTTATGGTGCTTGATGTCATGATGCCACGCTTAAGCGGATATGAGGTATGCCGGAGGCTGGTGGATCAAGATCGACCAACCATAATATTGCTTACAGTGAAGAATGATATCGAGGATAAAGTGCTAGGGCTGGAGCTCGGAGCGGACGATTATATGACCAAGCCATTTGATATGCGGGAATTGATTGCCAGGGTAAAGGCACTCGCGCGCAGACGGATCCCGGATTCCGCGGCAACTTCTGATTCCGGACAAGATGTTCTTCAGCTTGGAGTGCTCACCATCGAATCATATAGCCATTCCGTAAGTTTGGAAGGTAAATTGATTGATCTTACCCCCAAAGAGTTTGAACTGCTGGCGCTGCTGGCCCGTTATCCGGAACGGGTGTATTCCCGCGAGGCTTTGCTTGAGCTGGTTTGGGACATGGACTTCGCTGGTGGTACACGTACGGTGGACATTCACATTCAGCGATTGCGGAAGAAGTTGGGCGATTGGCAAGGACTCATCCAGACTGTATACGGTATTGGCTATAAAAGCACGAGAACACCCTGATGCGGAAAGGGCACATTGGTTTGAAAGGGAGAATTGCCCTGTTGCTTGCCCTGCTGTTGGCATTCGTTCTGATCGTTCTCAGTTCTTTGGTACTTGCGGGCATACGCGAGGATCAGCGTTCTCGACTGGAGATGACGTTCGCCCACCAAGCGGATGCGGCAAATCTGCGAGTAAGAGAGACTTTCCTGACCGGCGACCGGAGCGCACCAGATATCTTTATGGAAGAAAGTGCTCAAAGACTTGCGATCGATTTGGGTCAACTGAGCGGGATGCCGGTTACTTTATATAAAGCGGATGGTACGTTTGCTGGCACCTCGCTTCCCGTACAGCCTAGAGCGGATGTCAAAGATGCGCTTGCATATACTGCTAAGAGACTGTCGGTTTATATCACAGAAGGGGACACGCTGCTCTATCTTGCACCGCTATATAATGCCGATCAACACCTCGGAACCGTACAATTCCACGCTTCGCTTATCGAACAGCATACTTTCTATACCCACATTCGGAACCTGTTCATGATTACGGGGGCTGCCGTGCTGGCTATAGGCTTTCTGATCGGTTATTTATACGTTTGGCGACAGGTAAATGTTATCGGAAAGCTCAACCTAGCTGCCCAGCAGATCGGACAAGGATTTTATCTATCCGAACCATCCGTCCGCCGAAAGGATGAGCTTGGAGAGCTCGCGCAAGGCATTTATGAAATGAGCAAAAATATTGCCTCCTCGGTACAAGAACTTACCGAAGAGAAGCAGAAGCTGATTGCCGCCATTGCTCGACTGCAGGAACTGGAGCAGCAGCAGAAGCAGTTTATCGGCAATATTAGTCATGAACTGAAGACGCCGCTCACCTCCATACTTGCATATACGGATCTGCTGGACATGTACAGCGATGATCCGGCCTTATTGGACAAAGGCAGAATACAGATCAGACAAGAAGCCATGCGTCTGTACGTATTGGTGGAGAAGGCGCTGCAACTGTCGTCCATGGATATATATGATTTCCAAACAAAAGCGGAAACGGTTCAAATGGTACCCTTGATTCAAGAAGCGGTGAATCGGCTCCAGATCAAAGCAGATGCCTTTCAGATCAAGCTGGAAACCCGTCTAACGGCAGGTACGATATGGGCTGATTCGGAAAACCTTATGCATATGCTGCTTAATCTAATGGACAACGCTATAAAATACAATAAAGCAGGTGGAATTGTTAGAATCTCCAATTATCTGGAGAAGAACGATCAGGGACTCTCTCGCATGATGATTGAAGTAGCTGATACTGGAATTGGCATTCCAAAAGAGGCGCAGAGCCGGATCTTTGATCCGTTCTATACCGTTAGCAATGACCGCTCCAGAGCAACAGGCGGTACGGGTCTTGGACTCTCACTAGTCCGGAGTCTGGCCGAGAAGCAGAACGGCTCGATCCAGCTTGTCGAATCTAGCCCGAGCGGCTCGCGATTTGTGATTGACCTTCCCATGACTTCTCCACAAATAGATTTATAAGCTTACTTGAGAAACGTTAAATTGTTTACAAGCTTGTTACAAGCCCGATATAGTTTCGAGATTATTTAATTCTATACTGTAGTCAACAGGGACACTTGAAGCAGGGGAGCGACGCGATGCAGTCTGTACTCACTACGGATGCTTCCCGATGGCAATATGAATAGGAGGACCTGTTATGCAAGTGAAAAAGTTAGAAAAGGTAGTAAAGCTTGGATTCGTTTTTATGCTCACGACTGGCCTGATGGCCTGCCAGCCGAATCATGATCGGCTCAGCACGGTTAATCCAGAGAACAGTCAGAGCGAGATCAACAGAGCTTTCGGGATGAAGGTAGGCAGCGGAGCTCGCAAACTTACCATCGTGAAGGATAACGGCCGACAGCAGGACGAGGAGGTTAGAGTAGATCGTATTCATCGGCTAGAAGGCGCTCATATTGAAGCCTGGCTATCCGATCATGAAGTGAAGATTACCACCACGAAGCTGATCAAGGCAGGAACCCGCATAGAGGAGCCAGTGTATACGAATACCACTTCAATCATCGACCTGACGAATGATGAACAGCGAGAGTTGACGGAACAAGCTGTACAGTCAGAAACGGTCTCGATGTTGAAAGAGACGATATCTCCTGACGGCAAATTCAGCTTTATTCAGAAGTGGAAAGACAAGTACACCGCTCAGAACTTTATTAAGAACACAAGCACGAGCCAAAGTATTGAGATCAAGATCGACAACTATATGGAGTTAGGCGGTTGGCTGGATAATGATACGTATGTGCTAGCAGCGGGATCTGTGGAGGGCCGCGGGGACATCATGGCCATTTCGACGAGCGGACATACGACATTGCTCAAGCTTGAGGATCCGGATGTGGGGATCTTTAATCGGTTCGAAGTAGGTCAGGGCTTTATTTACTATACGGACAAGAATCAGGATTTAAAAATGTTCAAACCCGGGCAGGCCCACCCAATCGTGCTTATTAAAGATACTGAAAGATTCGCAATCTCTCCCAAAGGAGAACAGATCGCTATATCAACAGCCTATAGCAAAGAAACAATGGCCACAAAGTTGTTGATGTACGACGCGAAGGGAAGCGCACAAGGTTCCCTAATCGGCAAGGGTGACTCGATTCCTTATCTCAACTGGTCCCCTGATGGATCGAAGTTGGCTTTCTCCGTGTATACCGAGGATAGAAGTGGAATGAACGGCGTGTACCTCTTTGACTTGGCAACAGGTAAGGTTTCTCCCATTGGACCCTTTTACTATCCGCAATTCCCACTAAGCTGGAATCCTTCCGGGACCCGGCTTGGCGTTACCATCAAGGGCAATGAATATTTGGCTGTTACGCAAATCATTGATTTTAAATAAACATAAACAACTGAGGAGATGGAGTAAGATGAAAAACAAGATGAGGAATTCAATCATGACCGTTATGGTACTCGGCATGACCGTATCAGGCGCAGCAGGTGTATACGCAGGGAGTAATATGGAGGAGATCAAAGCGTATCTGAACAGCAGCATCGATTTTAGCATCGATGGCGCAACCTATTATCCGACAGATGCGAACGGCAATAAGCTAAGTCCGATCACCTATCAGGATTCTACGTATCTGCCTGTCCGTGCACTGGCTGATGCGCTTAAGGTGCCGCTTGACTTCGACGCCAAGAATAACCAAATCCTGATTGGGTCAACCACACCAGTAACGAATGATTTGTCAGATGTGAATTACAGCGAAAATCAAACGTTAGAGATCCAGCAAGCCTTTACCATCTCTGAAACTTATGAAACGTCCTATGCACCTAAACTAATGGTAACAGGTGATTCTTATCAAAAAACGGTTGCTACCGATGATGGTGTAAACTTGATCTTTACGCATATGATCATCAATGTATCTCCAAGAGACTATTCAGATGGTTATGACAGTAAGGTCGTGACCTTATTCAATGGGACTAAGGCGAAATGGTATACAACTGGGGACACTCCCTTGTTGAGCTTCAAGCTAGATGATCGAACCGTAACGATTAGTTCCCCCGATCATTCCTTGAGTAATACCCAAGTCGAGAAATTAGCAGTAAGCATTGCCAAGTTAACAAAATAAGCGTTACACATGTAGATTTCAATATAAGAAAACAAGCTGCTTCTTAGTTTGTTTTCTTATTTTATTGTAGAAAAACATAATCGCTGATATTCATTCAAGCCTCATGGATGCTAGCTTGCACATATACCATTTAACGAACGTAAGCTTTTTCAACAATCCCTTCTAAAAGGAGCGCACATATGCGTTTAGGTAATCCTAAATTTCAATTGGTTACTGTTCTAACTATTTTTTTCCTTATTGCTTTGTTGGTCATATCTTATAGCAAGAACAGTCTTAAGCAGGCAAATGCAGAACCTACAGCTGTTACTATAGTGTCACCAATCACCGCTCATCAAGATTCTCTATCTGTAAACGGAACCCCATCGAAGCCAGCGATAGAGTCTGAAAATAATTATCCATTGGAGCAGTTTGATGTAGTGGTGATCGGTAGTGAGCTAGAAGGACTTTATTTAGCCCGTGCGGCGGCAGATGAAGGTTTAAAAGTAATAGTACTTGATCCACATAAGGCATTTGGAGGCCAAATTCTTCAGGGGCAAATGTTGTTTCTGGACGAAACGCGCGACGGTCAAGGTCATTTATTAGTACAGGGCAGAGCTAAAGAATTGTTCGACGGCTTCCGTAATGGCAATATTCGCAAACTTTCCGAATTTACTACTTATTTTGATAAACTGATCAAAAATATTCCTGTTGAATCGGGCATCATCTTGAATAATATTGAGCAAATCAACACGTCAGACACTATGCAGAAGGTTGCTTCTATCGTTTACACAACGGATAAGAATGAAAAGAAGAAGATCACGGCCAGCTACTGGGTAGAAAATAGTGATTACGCCGCACTCATCTCGCAATTGGATGCCGAAAGGTTACCAGGACTAGAAAAGTTGTATGGGCAAAAAGACATAGAATACATGAGTGCCGGCATGATGATGAAATTCAAACATGTTGACTGGGAAAAATTCAATACTACTTTCAATGCGCTAAAAACGGAAGAGAAGTCTAAACAATTCGGCGGTGGATCTGTTAATGATAGCTTTGCGATCGGACTAAGCAGAACTACAAATGCCTATCGTCCTTCCAATGACCGCCTGTTCCTAAGAGGTTTAAATGCAGTGAATCAAAGAGATGGGGAAGTTTTGATCAACGCTCTGCTTGTGTATACCGTTGACCCATCAAAACCCGAATCCATCCAAGATGCTGTTATGCTGGGCAACAAGGAGACGGCATCTATTCTTGAGCATTTTCGTAAAACATTACCAGGCTGGGAGCATGCCGAACTCGGGGAACTGCCGACCTACCCTTATATCAGGGAATATAACCACTATGAAATGGAATATGTGTTAAAATCGTCTGACCTGCTTTCAGGCACTATGTTCTGGGATAATGTCAGCATCGGCGGATATCCGCTCGATTTACAGGGTACGAGTGCGAACAAGTGGGGTATTGAAATGGGACGGCCCGATAAATACGGCATGCCGCTGCGCAGTTTTTTATTGAAAGATTATGAAAATGTCATCTCCGCTGGGAAAAATGTTGGCTCATCGGCACTTGCTTATGGCAGCACAAGAATTCAACCCAATACGAGTTTAGCAGCAGAATCAATCGGTGTCATCCTAGGTCAAATTCATGGAAATCAAAAGCTTAGAGACATCAAACCCGAAGAAATGGCAAGGTTACAACAGTATTTAGCTGATCATTATAAAATTAAGTTAACTGGAATAACCGGCACAAACAAAATCAAAGGTTGGAACGAGGTAGAAATTAGAAAGCTCGATAGCGGGGAAATCAGTTATCCAAGCTACGTGCAAACTCGGAAAAAATAAATAATATATGGAACTTATCAATCACATTAAAAGAAAGCCCTTGAGTCCGTAATGGATTATCGAGGGCTTTTACACTTTAGCTCTGGGAGGATAACGTGGGAAGTTTTAGTTTATAAAAGAGAATATTGTGGTTTGTGTCATTCTTTGAAAAAAACTCGTGTAAATACGCAGTTTAAGATTTGAATCTCATTAAAGATTACGTGAATGATTGAGCGATGGATTTTCATCCTCGTGCCAAAGAGAGTAACTTTATTTTTATAAAGCATAATTAAAAAAAGTGCCTTCTTATGAAGGATATTAATATCTGTTATAGTGACCCCATGGCATCAATTGATGATGGAATCGATGCCGTAAAGTAACCCAAGTGATTAAGGAGAATGTCAAAATGACTAAACCAGTCGTTAATATGCTAAGGATCTCGAAAAGTTCGACACAATGCCCAGCGAGCAAATGGCCGTGCGCATTCTCAGCAATCAAGTTGGCGATGACGAGTTTGATGTAACTCCACTTATTGAGATGGTTGAACGCGATGCCTGGTTGGATCTGTTTGCTGCTGCTCCAGAAGATTATGTGCACAGCTCAAATGTCGCGTTTGCACGTGTGGGAACCAGTATTGTCTTAGCCAATCACGGGCTACCGATAGCTGAATTTAACCGAGTCCTCGGAGTAGGGATTACGGAGCCTGCTAATGAATCGGATCTAGAACAGGCACTCTTATGGATGAATGAACATGCATCCCCGTCTTTTTGCTTGCAAATTCCACCGCATGCGCTTACTGAAACAATTCATAAATGGATGAATACAAAGGAATTGAAAGCGTTGGAAACGGTTGGGCGAAATTTTATCGGGATTCATCACCTGCAGAAAGCCATCCGATTCCAGCTAGTTTTGATATACGGCTAGTTGGGGCATCTAGCGCCGAAGACTTCAGCATTGCCGTGCAGACGGGGTTCGGCATACCAGAAGCAAACCGTCCTTTTTTTTCGGCATTGGTCGGAAGGCCAAAATGGAAAACCTACGTGGCCTATGACGGTACTAAACCTGTCGCTTCGGCAGCAATGTTTATTGACAATAACTGGGCTTGGCTTGGAATAGCTTCGACATTGCCGGAATATCGCGGCCGAGGGGCACAGAATGCGCTATTTAAGCGGCGCATTGAGGATGGGATCGTTGCTGGAGTTATTGGTTTTACAGGGGAAACCGGACAACCACCTGAAGGGAAAGAGGATGCTAACAAATCTTATCGCAATTTTCAGCGGGCAGGATTTCAACGTGTATATGTGCGTCAGAATTATGGTAAGAATTAGATTAATTATCCCATGCAATCTCTGCGTATTGAATACGTTCAAGAAGAGATGGCGCTCGTGCTCAAGCATTGGATTGACAGGTGTCATCCTGGAGATTACCAAGTGAGAGTAGAGGGATTTCTGTTCTTGCAGTTTTACTACTAGTAATAATAACAATAGTAAAGAAGGTACATCCATGAACAATTCATACTTAAATCCCTCCAATTCTACATTTAACGAAGCACTAATGCAGGGTACGCATGAGATCATGATCGATGAAATACGGCAGACCTATCACGTTGCAGGTAGAGGCCCCATTTGTCTTGTTCATCCTGGAGGACCAGGTTTCCACTGGGAATATCTACGCATGCTGTGGCTAGAGAAGTTTATGACTCTTATTTATATAGAGCCAATCGGTACAGGTCTATCACAAATGATGCCGAATGGAGAATACAGTATGTCCAAATACGCGTATTTCTGCAGAAAGGTTCTCGAGCATGTTGGGGCGTTGGATTGCTATTTTCTAGGGCATTCGCATGGTGGTTTTGTTGGGCTTCAATATGCACTAGATTATCCGAATGAGCTCGCAGGTTTGATCGTTTATGACGGCGCTCCTTGTATTGGGAAAGATTTAAGCATTGAAGCGACCAAGCAGATGGATCTCTTTGCACAGCAATGGTCAGAACAATCGGAAGCTCAGGAAGCAAAACAGGTTTGGGCGGACATGGGAAATGGAGTTATAACAGTCAATGACAGAGAGTCATACCTTGGTGTCATGAAAAGACTGCTGCCGGCTTACTTCTACGACTATTGGAACATGCCTAAGGATTTCGATGACTGGAAAGCTTCTGTAGACGTGACCATAGATGTAAATAGAAAACCATTGAATTGGGATGTGCGTGATGTTATGAATACAATCGAGACCCCAACACTCATCATTGTCGGAGAGTATGACTTCATCTGTGGGACAAGATGGGCCAATGAGATGTCAGCAGCCATTCCAGAATCGCAGCTTGTAGTTATCAGTCAATGCGGACATATGGGGCATGTGGAGAAACCGGAACTATTTTTCAGAGCCATAATTGAATTTGTCATTAAAGAGTGACTTTGTTTGAATGGAGTCCGCGTAAACCGCGAGCTTGTTATCGGCTTAAGTTCTAGACATTCGCGGCGAAATTTCTATGAAATATTAAAAACGCTTACGATCGTGACCCAGTCCTTAAAAACCTGTTGTTAGACGAGTATTTGGAGGAAATTGTTTCTAACTATCAGAATAAAAGTTACGCGTCGTTTATTCTTCCTGCTTTTATCGTGATCGGTTTGTCGATCGGCGCTTCCTTTACAGCTGTTATCGTCGGTTCCGTTCCGCTCGAGATGCATGTTTAATTGACAGAGAATAGAGTTGATCCTAATCCGATTCCGGATGGGTTCTCTCTCTTGTAGAAAAAGGAGAATGTGAGAATGAAAGTAGAAGTTTGGACAGATATGATATGTCCGTTTTGTTATATAGGCAAACGTCGTTTTGAAGCAGGTCTAGAGAAGCTTGCACATCCAGAGGCTGTAGAAATCGTTTATCGAAGTTTTGAACTGAATCCACATATCCAGGTGAATCCCTCGGATGATATTACTGGCATGGCTGCTGCTAGACAGGGATCGACTCGTGAACACATGAAGGCATTACAGGATGATATTTCAAAGCGTGCTGAACAGGATGGTCTGAAATTTAACTATGATACAGCCAAGCCTACCAATACATTAAACGCTCATCGCCTGCTGCAGTATGCTATGCAATTTGGCAAAGCGGATGATGTGATCGAAAGGCTGTACCAGGCATATTTCACGGATTCTTTGTACTTGGATGATCTGAAAATTTTAGTTGATATTGCCATACAAGCAGGTCTGGACGCTGACGATGCAGCTGCGATGTTAGCAAGCGATCAATTCCGTGATGAGGTAAGGGCAGATGAGTTGGCTGCAAAGCGAGCAGGGATACGTGGCGTTCCTTATTTTGTCATCAACGGCAAATATGCCATCTCTGGAGCTCAGCCAGCAGAAGTATTCGCAGAAGCGTTACAGCAAGCTTGGAAGAAAGAAAACCCGATTATTCCATTTAAATCAACTTCTGTTGATCCTAAAGCTTCGCTTTGTGAAGATGGGACATGCGAAGTATGAAATAGCACTAATAGAATTATCTAAGATTTTTAAAATATGGTGGAAGAATGCAAGTAACCCCTTTGGAGATCCAAAGGGGTTACTGTGTTCTTTTCATTTATATAGTCGGTGGATTAATTATTGGTTACAGTCTGTCCAGTTACAGGGTCTGTATTCGGATCCCAGTTCTTAAGAGGATCCATACGGAATCGTGTTAGTTCAGTGCTGCTGATTTTCCAGGTGCCATTCTCTTTTCTATATATTTCGCGGTATTGACCATACCCGTTATGCCCCGGATACGCATCCTTCGCGTCAGGGAAGGTCAACAAATCCTCCATGGCCCAAATACCCTTAGCGTTATTCATGTCGATCATATCAATCTCAGGCATATGCCCGTGGTGAACCGTAGGTGCTTTGCCCACAAGATCTCCGATCATTTTTCCATAACCTTGCCCGCCGCCAGAGGAAAAATCTTGGCCTTGGGAAATAAGTATGGCATCCGATGTAAAAAGATCCCCAAATTCCGTCCATTTTTTCTCATCGATAAAACGAAAAAAACGGGCTTTTAATTTTTTTATCTCTTCAATGTCCTGCAATTGTTGGGATTTTTGTTCAAGTTGAATAAGTCTATTGATTAGAATTTCTTGCTCATTATTTGTTGTGTTGGTCATAGTATGTCAATCTCCTTCTAATTTTATTATAAAACGATAACCACGATACTTAGATTTAAATGCTGATCATCTATGAATAAATGCAAGGTCATGGATTGAGTGTATGTTCCGCTACATATGTGAATGACCTCTCCTCTTCAACATAGATAACTATAGCAGGTATCCTTTCTTCTTATAAGAAGGCTATTTTTTTATATATGCTTTATAAAAATAAAGCTGTACGCAGTCAGTCGTGTAAGCAAAAGAATACAAGGAAAAATTCCACCAGTACATACCGCGGAGACTTAGGAGAGTCGAGAATCCCATTCTGTTTTCCAACGATTAATTTCATTAAACACTTCTGAAAAGGCTTGTCCTTTTTCAGTGATTGAATATTCAACTGTCACCGGTACAGTGGGAAATACTTTGCGTTTTATCATTTCGTGTTGTTCTAAATTGCGCAATGTGTCTGTTAAACCTTTTGTATTTACGTTATCTAAATTTCTTCGCAATTGATTAAAACGCTGAGGTTCCTTTAAGAGCTCGGTTATAACTAGAAAAGTCCATTTTCCTGAGAGAAATTGTAAAACTTCAGAAATGGATGTAACACAACTATTTTCAAACTTTGAACATCCCATTATATATCATCTCGCATTCATTTATATAGTGTTAGTCTCAAAACTAAAGTAAGGAACAAAATTAAACTATATAAAAAACAATTTGGAAAGTCACTGGGAGGATTATCCAAATTCGATCGTTTCGGTTAGTTGCGGAGACTATGCTACTTAGTCCCACCGATGGGGCAACGATTTCGAGTTGCAGGTGATTAACCTAGGTGTGTTACTTTATTTTTCTAAAGCATATTTAAAAAAATTGCCTTCTTACGAATAAAATGAATAGCTGCTATAGTTATCTCCGAGGCGATTGAGGCTTCACTTACCGTCGAGGACGTTATTCACATATGAAGGCTTTGCAGGATGAGCTCAATTATATATAAAAATCAATTTAATTAGAAAGAGGGAGTAAATATGGATACAACAGTAAGAAAATTAGAAATGTTAGAGACCTTTAATTACCGACATGCAACAAAAGAATTCGATCCTGAGAGGAAAATTACCGAAGAAGATTTTCAATTTATTCTAGAGGCTGGTCGGTTATCGCCAAGTTCAGGGGGGAATGAGCCATGGAGGTTTATTGTTGTAGAGAGTCAGGAATTTAGAAATGAATTGGCTCCACACGTGTCTGGTGCCGTGCGACAGCTTCCTTCAGCGAGTCATTTCGTTTTGATTTTGGCTAGGAAAGGTCTGACGTTTGGTTCTCCCTATCTAATGGAACAACAAACCCAAATCCTGCAGATGCCTTTGGAAGTTTTAAAAAGAATGGAACCTGCTTACGAACAGTTTTATAGTGACCTGCATTTAGATTCTGAAAGAGCTTTGCTGGACTGGTCCTCCAAACAAACTTACATTGCGCTTGGAAATATGATGACGGCAGCGGCGCATATCCGCGTAGATTCATCTCCTATTGAAGGCTTTGAATTAGATGCGGTGAATGAACTCCTTCAAAAGAGAGGTCTTCTGGGGAATGATGAATTTAGTTTAAGTGTCATGGTGGCCTTTGGCTATCGTGTACGGGAAGGGCGCCCTAAAAGAAGACGCCCGATGAATGATATCGTAAAATTTGTTTGACGTCACATAGAATTAGTACGGACGCGTTAGAAATATCGTATTCAAACTCATATATCACATGAATGACTCCCTTTCTGCTATAGCAGGAGGGGAGTCATTCGTTTCAGGAATGGAGTAGATCTGGTGACTTCATTGCTTCAGAATCAACTATAGCATGTCCTCTCATATCCCATAAGAACGCTATTTTTTTAAATCTGCTTTTAAAAAATAAAGTTACGTACACCTAAAGAAAAAATTGCAACTTATAGATCCTTCTGTCTTTATAAGATGATCAATTAATTAAAGCATCAGAATCAAAAACATCATGTGAACAAGGAAGATCGTAGAGAAAAAGAGTCCCGACCCAGGACTCTTTTTTTGCTCTTTAAACACATTGGACTCACTAAATATCTAAGGATCTAAGTAAAAGGAACCTTGAAGGAGTGATTGCAGAGACTACTTATTTTTAAAAATCGCAACAAATTGACGCTTAACTTTATTTTTCTAAAGCATATTTAAAAAAATTGCCTTCTTATGAAAAAGATAAATAACTGCTATAGTTGACTCCGCGGCAATATCGCAGAATTCTTTGGATGGAGGGAGATACAGATGAAGAGTAATAACGATCTAACGAGACAGGCGCCTATTCATTCAGGATTTGGCCCTAGAACGATGGCGAAGGAGGTATTACAAGGAGCAGATTTAAGTGGAAAAATCGCCATTGTGACGGGGGGTTACTCAGGCTTAGGTTTGGAGACAACACGCGTACTTGCCGAAGCTGGGGCAAAGGTTATTGTACCCGCGCGTACACCGGAGAAGGCTCAGGCGTCCGTTTCCCATATTCCTGGCGTAGAATTAGAATCTTTGGATCTTGCAGATCCTGCTTCCATTGATGCTTTCGCCCAGCGCTTCCTTGCTTCAAATCGTCCCTTGCATATTCTTATCGATAGCGCAGGGATAATGGCATCACCGCTAACACGCGATAAACGTGGGTATGAATCCCAATTTGCTGTAAACCATTTAGGGCATTTCCAATTAGCTGCTAGACTTTGGCCAGCTCTAGTCAAAGCAGAGGGGGCTAGAATTGTATCTGTCTCTTCACGCGGCCATCTGATTAGTAGTATTGACTTTAGCGATCCTAATTTTGAAAAGCGGGAGTACGATAAGTGGATTGCGTATGGACAATCCAAAACAGCAAATGCCTTATTTGCTGTCGAGTTGGATAAGCGTGGTAAAAACTATGGTGTTCGTGCATTTTCCGTGCATCCTGGATCTATAGTAACTGATTTGTCACGTCATCTATCGGATGATGAAATGCGTGCGATGGGAGCGCTAGACGAACAAGGGCAAAGAGCCTTCAGTGAGTATAACGATGAGTTAAAAACAATTTCAGAAGGTGCAGCGACAATTGTTTGGGCTGCTGTAAATCAGCAGTTAGAAGGCGAAGGAGGCGTATATTGCGAGAATGTCGATATCGCACTGGCCATTCCTGCCGATAACCCTTTAGGACCTGGAGTTAAGCCTTGGGCAGTTAATCCTGAATATGCGGAGCAGCTCTGGCATCTTAGTGAGGATCTGACGGGTGTTAAGTTTCCTATATAAAGTTTGAAATTCGACAACCAGTTATATAGTAGTTTATATAAATATCCATGAAATTAAGGAGAATGACAAAATGAGCAAACCAGTCGTAAATTATGCTAAGGATCTCGTATGGTTCGACACAATGCCAGGCGAGCAAATGGCCGTGCGTCTTCACAGCAATCAAGTTGGCGGAGCATTATCTATTATTGAAGCGTGTGTACCCTCTCTGATGGGCCCACCGAAGCATATCCATAACGAACGCGAAGAAACGTTCGAAATTCTTGAAGGTACTTTCCGTTTCCAAGTCGGTGACGAGGAATTTGAAGCAACACCTGGAACAATTGTCTCGGTTCCTCGCGGCATGCCTCATGCATGGGCAAACGTAGGACCTGACACGGGGCGAGTTCTGTTCATCTTCACGCCGGGCGGAATCGACGATTTCTTTCCTGAAATCGGTCGCCATTCTCTGGAGGAAATTGTTCAGCTCGCGGCGGAAAATGACACAGTGATCATCGGACCTCCGATGGTTGTGAATAACTAAGTGGTCGTGTAAACATCAGGAAGTACTTTATCATAATAAACTCAAGCGTAACGGACAGAGCAGAGACATACTCTTGTCTTGTCCGGTTCTCTTTGAAGACCCGGCTTAGAGGCGGTGAATGACCTCCTTTAATGAGAGGGCTTCTAGGGAATGAGAAGGGTGAGAAATCATGCGACATCCTGAGAGGGTAGGATTGGAACGGGTCGTTGTTACGGGACTTGGTGTGATTTCACCATTAGGCAATTCAGTTGATAGCTTCTGGCATGCCCTAGTGAGGGGAAAGTCAGGTGTTACGGAAATTCAAGAATTTCCTGTCTCTAAATTGAAATCAAAAATAGCGGGCATTGTTAGAGATTTTGACGCCGATGCGCTTATTGGCCGCCATGAGTCCAGAAAGATTGATCGTTTCTGCCAATTCGCATTGGCAGCTTCGGCGCAAGCATTAATAGATTCTGGCATGCCGCTTGAACAAATGAATCGAAGTCGAATCGGTGTGTATGTCGGATCTGCTGCCGGTGGTATCCAGACCTTGCTTGAACAAGCAGCGATTAAAGAATTACGTGGGACGCAGCGGGTTAGCCCGGCCTTGACTGCAATGATGATCTCAAGTATGGCATCTGCAGTGATCAGTATGAAATATGGAATCTATGGGTCTACGATGTCACCCGTCACTGCGTGCTCTATTGGAAATACGGCAATTGGAGAAGCATATCGCTCTATCCGGTACGGACTTTTAGATGCGGTATTAGCGGGAGGTACCGAAGCGCCGATTAACGACCTATCCATCGCAAGTTTCGGCAATGCAGCTGCCATCTCGAGTCGAGGTCATGAACCGACTCGAGCTAGTCGTCCATTCGATGGCGCACGGGATGGATTTGTTCTGGCAGAAGGCGCAGGCATTCTGGTTCTCGAATCCCTTACTAAAGCATTGCAAAGAGGGGCCAACATACACGCAGAAGTCATTGGCTATGGAGCCAGCTCCGATGCGTATCATATGGTTTTGCCCCATCCTGAAGGTATCGGTGCCTACAATGCCATGAAGATGGCGATACAGGAGGCAAGCATTCACCCTGATGAAATCGATGTGATTAGTGCTCACGCTACAAGCACGAAAGCTGGTGATCGGATCGAAACGCTTGCTATAAAAAAACTATTTGGAGCCAGTGCTGCTCGTACACCGATAACGGCTAATAAGTCGATGACGGGTCATTCTCTGGGTGCCTCAAGCGCATTGGAAGCAATCGCCTTGATCAAGACACTTCAGAACAACATTATCCCTCCGACCATAAACCAAGATCATCAAGATCCGGAATGTGATTTGGACTATGTGCCTAATCAAGCACGGGAAACAAAACTGAGAATTGGTCTGTCTAATTCTTTTGGGTTTGGAGGCCATAATGCCGTTATTGCCCTACGATCCTATATGTAAATTTATTATAGAAAAACTAGCTATGTAAAAGTGCTACAGCCGCGGATTACAGTGCATAAATGAAGGAGAATGACTACATGAAACAGATAAATGAGGCGATAGCCGGAGTCGTCAACTACGCAAAGGACCTCGAATGGTTCGATACGATGCCGGGTGAGCAAATGACAATCCGTGTACACAGCAACCAAGTTAATGGAGCAGTAACCGTCATTGAAGCGCGAGTTCCGGCTTTAAGCGGTCCACCGAAGCATTTTCATAAAGAATGTGAAGAGGTATTTGAAGTTCTTGAAGGCACCTTCCGATTCCAATGCGGGGATAAGGAATTTGATGCTACTCCTGGAACTAGTGTCGTGGTTCCTCGCGGTGTACCTCATACTTGGGCTAATGTGGGAAGCGAAATGGGACGGATGCTATTCATTTTCACACCAGGCGGAATCGATGATTTTTTCCCTGAAATCGGCCGCCATACACTCGACGAAATTGTGAAAGTCGCTGCAGAGAACGATACTTGGATTATCGGACCTCCGATGCTTTTAAAATAATAGCAAGTCTCTGACATCTGTACCCAAAATATAAAACATAGACCCTCAGCCTGTTGTTGTGGGTCTCTTTTTGCTATTCAACTATCGGGCAGTTAGAAAAATAAAGTTAATTAATATATGTATTGTGCAACTTCCTCCAGTTGAAGGCATGAACACATTGGACTTCAAACGCATTCTAAATTGAAAGAGCCAGTCATCCTTCATAAAGTTAAAGCATGACTTTACTTTTCTAAAGCATATTTAAAATAATAGCCTTCTTATGAAAATAATGAATTCCTGTTATAGTTGATCTCGAATCATTTGATAAGTAAACATAGGAGTGATTGTAATGAGTACGTTTGTACTGGTACACGGATCATGGCATGGAGCATGGTGCTGGGAAGAAATAACTCCAAGGCTTGAAAAAGCGGGGCACCGGGTAATCGTTTTAGACTTGCCAGGGCATGGCAAAGATCATACATCCGTTTCCGAAATCAACTTAAAAAGTTACACAGACCGCTTAAGCACTGTTCTGGAAAACGAGTCTGAGAAGGTCATTTTGGTGGGTCACAGTATGGCAGGATTGGTCATCAGTCAAACTGCCGAGTACCTCCCCGATAAAATTGAGAAGCTTATATATCTATGCGCATATCTTCCGGAGAATGGTCAGAACTTGATTCAAATCGCACAAAACGAGAAAAAAGAAAAAGATTCTCCTACCATTGTTATCATAAATGACGATCAAACGCTCATGGATCTTAAAGACGAATTGATAAGAGATTCATTTTATGGTGATTGCACGGAAGAAGACGTAATGAAAGCAAAGGAAAAACTTTGTATTGAGCCACTGGCACCTTTTTTTGACCTCGTGCATCTCACGAATACAAGATTTGGCATGATTCCTCGTTATTATATAGAAACTCTCAGGGATAAAGCTATTTCAATAGGATTACAAAGAGATATGGTTAACACGTCTCCGTGCAATCAGGTCATTACAATGGATTCAGATCACTCGCCATTCTTTTCACATCCGGAAGAATTAACGTCTCATTTCATTCAGTTAACGTTTTAAATGAACTGGTGATCGCTTAACTCACATAGATACTCGCAATAGAATAATCAGATGGGTTAAAGAAGAATGAGAGCAGGGCTATTACCTGCCTTGTCTCATAATTCACATAAGTAAGAGAAATTGACCAGGAAAAAAGGAGAGATAGTGTTGAGTACATTTGTTTTGGTACACGGATCATGGCATGGCGCATGGTGCTGGGAAAGAATAGTTCCCAAACTAGAAGAAGCAGGCCATCGAGTAATCGCCATTGATTTGCCTGCACATGGCACAGATCATACGCCACTTACTGAAGTTAACTTGAAAAGTTATACAGATCAACTATGCAGTATTCTGGACAAAGAGTCCGAGAAGGTCATCTTGGTGGGGCACAGTATGGCGGGGGTCGCCATCAGCCAAACCGCTGAGTATCGCCCAGATAAGATCGAGAAGCTTGTTTATCTATGCGCGTTCCTTCCGGAAAATGGTCAATCGTTATTCGATGCATTCAGTATCGTTGATCTTGGCGATGTTGCCCCTACTGCAGTTTACATTGACGACGCTCAAACGTTCATCGGCCTTAGAGATGAAGCGATCCAATCTCATTTCTATGCTGATTGTTCCGAAGAGGACTTTCAATATGCTAAATCAAGGCTTGTTAAAGAGCCATTGATCCCATCGGTTACGCCTGTCCAAGTAACGGAGGAAAGATTCGGTTCAGTGCCTCGAGTATACATTGAAGGACTTAGAGACAGAGCCATTCCTATTAAACTGCAAAGAGCCATGCATGCCAAAATGCCTTGCGAACAAGTCATTACCATGGACACGGACCACTCGTCATTTTATTCGAGCACTGAGGAATTGGCGGTTAATCTGCAGAAGCTAGCTTAATTCCTGATTTCTTCACACTGTTATTAGTTAGTTGCATAATTTAAGGGGGATTTCATTTGGGTAAGATTTTTAGCAATTTAACAGAATTGATTGGTAATACGCCACTGTTAGAGTTGAAGAGTTTTTACAAGAACAAAGAAGTAGTGGGGCGAATTATAGCAAAGTTAGAGTACTTCAACCCCGCAGGAAGTGTTAAAGACAGGATTGGATACGCCATGATTAAAGATGCTGAAGAACGTGGGTTAATAAACAAAGAGTCAGTCATCATCGAGCCTAGCAGCGGCAATACAGGGATAGGTCTTGCTTTTGTGGCAGCAGCACTTGGTTACAAATTAATCATTACCCTACCCGAGTCGTTCAGCATTGAACGCAGAAAGCTTTTACAGGCTTTAGGTGCGCAATTAGTACTTACACCAGCAGGTGACGGAATGCTTGGCGCCATACAAAAAGCAGAAGCGCTGGCAAGTGAGATTCCAAACGCATATATTCCGATGCAATTTAATAACCCGGCTAACCCGGAAATTCACAGGCGCACAACGGCAGAGGAAATCTGGAGAGACATGGACGGAGATGTTGATATTTTCATCGGCGGCGTCGGAACGGGTGGAACGATTTCCGGAGTCGGCGAAGTATTGAAGAGCAGGAATCCCAATGTTCAGGTTATTGCTGTAGAGCCCTTCAATTCCCCGGTGCTTTCCGGAGGAACCCGAGGAGCACATTTAATTCAAGGGATCGGCGCTGGGTTTGTTCCGGACAACTTCAACAGAGATGTTGTTGATGAGATTATTACGGTAAAGAATGAAGATGCCATTACAACGACGCGGGATTTGGCAAAATTCGAGGGACTAGTCGTTGGAATATCCTCGGGAGCCGCGGCGTTTGCTGCCAGCGAAGTTGCCAAACGTCCGGAGAATAAAGGGAAGAAAATTGTCGTCTGCCTTCCTGATACCGGTGAACGTTATATTTCGACTACTCTTTTTCAGGATGAATAAGATTTCAACATAATGGAGGAATTCCTACAATAATTGGATTTACTAATGGCCATTCTTACCGAGAATGGTCTTTTTGCAATCTTGCTGTCTTATTCCTTATCCCTATATCACACAATAGGTCTGTGATATATTTATCAAAAATAGTCCTTTTAGAGGGGAAGTGTCGCCATCATGCATAAGGTAATCGAGCCTAAAGTACTTTACTTCGGCACCTCTGTAGTGCTTATCAGTACATTAAATGAAGACGGTACACCCAATTTGGCACCTATGTCCTCTGCCTGGTGGCTCAATCAATCTTGTATGCTCGGGTTGAGCAGCAAGTCGCAGACCGTACAGAACTTAATCCGTGAACAGGAGTGTGTACTTAACCTCCCGTCCATCGATTTGATTCCTGCGATTAATCGACTAACACTGTTAACAGGTAGAAATCCAGTGCCTGAGTCGAAATTAATGAGGGGCTATCAGTATGAGGCTGATAAATTCGGTATTGCAGAGTTAACCGAACTTCCGTCACAATGTGTACGAGCGCCGCGTGTCAAAGAATGCCCTGTACATCTGGAAGCCACATTAGTGAAGCTGCATCCATTCGAAGAACCGAGTTCCCTTGTCTCCATTGAAGTACGCATAGATAGAGTTCATATCGAAGATGACCTTCTAAAAGATTCTAATTCAAATCACGTTGATCCATCTAAATGGCATCCAATGATTATGAATTTTTGTGAATATTTTGGTCTAACCGAGCAACAATCCGTATCAAAATTAGCACCGGTGTTCGAATTGGATCTGTGAAAAACAAAGAACAATAAAGTAACGCCCTTTGGATATCCAAAGGGCGTTACTTTATTGTTTTAACATTTTTGTCGCGGCATTACTTGCCAGTTACAGGTTGTCCAGTTACTGGGTCCGTATTCGGATCCCAGTTCTTAAGAGGGTCCATGCGGAATCGTGTAAGTTCCGTGCTGCTGATTTTCCAGACGCCATTCACCTTTGTATACGTTTCGTGGTATTGACCGTACCCGTGATGTCCCGGATAGGCATCCTTGGCGTCAGGGAAGGTCAACAAATCCTCCATGGCCCAAATTCCTGTAGCATGGTCCTTGTCGATTATTTCAATCTCAGGCATATATCCATGGTGAACCGTAGGCGCTTTACCCACTAGATCCCCAATCATTTTCCCGTAAGCTGCCCCGCCACCTTTGGAATAATCCACACCTTCGGAAATAATTTTGGCATCAGCCGTAAAAATATTTCCAAAGTCTGTCCATTTTTTCTCATCAACAAAACGGAAATAACGCGCTTTTAGCTGTTTGATTTGTTCAATATCATCCAAACGTTGGTAGGTTGCTGCTTCAGTTTCAGTGATTTTCACTGCTTGCGCTTGAGCATTTTGCTGTGACTGATTATTTTGTTTCGCGCATCCCGTAATCAGGACTGCCAGAATGGCTACACCCAAAATCATTAGTTTTTTGTTCTTCAACATATGGTGGTCACGTCCTTTTATATGATTTGTTATCATGCCGCCTTGCTGGGTTACTTGCCAGTAACAGGGTCCGTACTTGGATCCCAGTTCTTAAGAGGATCCATCCTGAATCTTGTTAGTACTGTGCTGCTAATTCTCCAGGCGCCATTAACTCTTCTATACATTTCGCGGTATTGTCCATAGCCGTTATGCCCTGGATACGCATCCTTCGCGTCAGGGAAGGTCAACATATCCTCCATGGCCCAAATACCCTTGGCGTTATCTTTGTCAATCATTTCAATCTCGGGCATATGTCCGTGGTGAACCGTAGGTGCTTTGCCCACAAGATCTCCGATCATTTTCCCATAAGCTTGTCCTCCCCCAGCAGAAAAATCTTGGCCCTGAGAGATAAGTGTGGCGTCAGTCGTGAAAAGATTCCCAAATTCCTCCCAATTTTTTTCGTCGACAAAACGGAAATAACGGGCTTTCAGTTTTTTGATCTCCTCGATATCTTCTAATTGTTGGAGCTTTTGTTCTAGTTGAGTAATTCTAGTTATTAGATTTTCTTGCTCAATATTTTTCGTGTTGGTCATAATATGTCAATCCCCTTCTAATTTTAGTATGGAAATAAATCACCGTGATACTTAAGTCACACGCTGATTCATCGATGAATAAATGCAAGAATATGGATTAGTTTTTTTTGGCTACATATGTGAATAACCTCTTCTCTTCAGGATGGTAGGTGAGGCCTCAATGGCCTGGAGACAACTATAACAGGTATTCTTTTTCTTTATAAGAAGGCTATTTTTTTTAATATGCTTTAGAAAAGTAAAGTAATACGCTTGTGTCAGTTCCACTTCAATCATCCTCAATTAATCCTAATGCTACTATTACCTGAATCATCAATTATATGAGTCAAACAATCAATGTAAGCACAGACGCATCTCTAATAGAAGAGAACTCAGCTCGGCGTTAAAAGCCCTACATGATATGCAGATAAAATGACCTATTATAAAAGGCACAAGTTATATGAATAAACATCAGTTTACTTTTATAAAGCATATATAAAAAAATAGCCTTCTTATGAAAAAGATGAATACCTGCTATAGTTGTCTCCGAGGCAATTGAAGCCTCACTTACAAGTCTAATGAGAGAGGTAAATCACATATGAAGGATTTGTAGGATGATATCTTATTGCAGGAGGGCTTTCCGAACAGGGGGTCCGTCTTCTTCAATGGAAATATAATGATTTTGATTGCTCCACATGCGTCAGGCGATACCATGGGAGGTTTTAGATAGAATGAGAATTAGTGAAGGTTTGGCAAGAGCAAAGTTTTCTGTTGCAGAAAGAACAAACATAGTTACAGGCCGGAAACGAGCCACATTAAGCTCGATCAAAAAGGTCCGAATTATTGCTAATAGGCCATCTTGGGATAACGCCTCAGACATTAGCGATTTCATCGGGATAGAGTGCGAAGTTATTGAGGAAGTCATAGTTAGCCCTAAGACTATGGAGAAAGAACTAGTAGTGCTGCTTCACGGTAATGAACTAACGCTGTATCCCGGCGAATATGAGATAGTAAAAGGATGGAGCTTCTAAGTGTTGCGGACACTGAAATGAAGAGGGTACACCCAATAAGCAACTTTGTCTCACCTAATAGTGTTCGAATTTACATTGCGTTATACAAAAGGTTTAGCTGAGGGGGTAAATCATTGTGGATTCATCATATATCAGATCGTTTCAAGGTATTCCCATATCCATGCTTGACACTACCAATATTGTCGTAGGAGGTAACGCGCAAGAAACGTTTATTAACAGCTTGGATTTGGCGCAAAAAGCAGAAAACTGGGGATATTACCGATTTTGGTTAACTGAGCATCATAATATTCCTGCAATGGCGAGCGCGGCTACATCCGTTGTGATGGGATATATTGCAGCAGGTACAAAACGAATTCGTGTTGGTTCGGGAGGCATTATGCTGCCCAATCATGCACCCTTAGTCATTGCAGAGCAGTTCGGAACCTTGGAATCCTTGTATCCTGGCCGCATTGATCTGGGTCTAGGTAGAGCACCTGGCAGTGATCTAGCCACATCAGCTGCTCTTCGGAGAGACCATACTAACGGTGAAGACTTTCCTGAACTGCTGCGAGAATTGAGAGGTTATTTTCAAGACGATGCCTTGGCAAAAGTGCGGGCATATCCAGGAACAGGACTTGCAGTTCCGATTTGGCTACTAGGTTCAAGTGACTTTAGCGCTAGACTCGCAGCAGAGTTAGGCTTGCCATTTTCTTTTGCTAACCATATTGCTTCCGAGTTCACTATTCCAGCTGTTAGATTGTATCGACAATTATTCAAGCCATCAAGCGTCCTGAGCAAACCTTATGTTATGGTCGGGATGAATGTGACAGTCGCTGATTCGAATGAACGAGCACAATATTTGGCCTCTACACAGAAACAAATGTATTTGGGTGTATTAAGTGGGCGACTGACGCCTCTCATGCCACCGGTTGAAGATATGAGTCAGGTAGCCTCCAAGGAGGAAATTTTCATGCTTGAGCGTAATCCGATGTACCGAAGCTTAACGATCGGAGACCGTGATCAATTGAAAACTAGTATGCAGAATCTAATTCGTGATACGCATGCTGACGAAATCATTATGATGACTCAAATTTTCCATCATACAGATCGGCTGCGGAATTTTGAAATCATTGCTGAATTGCTGGATTAAATCAGGCAAAAATGGTCGAAAAGAGCGGAAATATAGATAAAAATAGGAGTGGAATAAAAGTGAGTGATCGTATTTCGAAAGCGAATATGTTTTTATTAATTATTGTTTGTCTCGCGCAGTTTATCGAGGTCATGAATAGTTCGACAGTCGTTGTAGCACTTCCTTCCATTCAAGCGGCGCTTCATATGCAGGCGAGCGATTTGCAATGGATTGTAACTTCTTATGTACTGACATTCGCATGTTTTCTGATGATAGGAGGACGAGCAAGTGATTTACTCGGAAGAAAACGCGTTTTAATGATTGGCTTGACTGTCTTCGCGCTCGCTTCACTGGCAGGCGCCTTGGCAGCAAATCCGGTCTGGTTGATTGCCAGTAGGGCGATCCAAGGTATCGGGGCAGCTCTTTCCATTCCCGCGGCGATGTCACTTATTAGTAACAATTTCCCAGTGGGACCGCAGCGCAACAAAGCATTCGGGATTTTCGGCGCCTTAGGATCCGCAGGAGCAGCGGCTGGTTCAATAGTCGGCGGTTTGCTAACGGATTCCGCGGGCTGGAGATCGTTGTTTTATCTGAACGTGCCGCTTGGCATCTTGCTCATCATCGGATTATTGTTCGTGAAAGTAAGTCCATCTGTTAAAGTAGAAAAACAATCTATTGACTGGTTTGGACTGATTTCCGTATTGGCGGGTATTTTCTTTCTGGTCTATGGCATCTCCATGCCGGATGTTGACGGCAGTTGGTCGGCAACGAAGATCGCCATGTTAATTGTGGGGATATTCGTTTTGGTCGTATTTGTACGGATTGAAAAATTCACCAAAAATCCACTTATGCCGCTGCGTCTTTTCAAAATTCGTTCGCTCGTTACGTCCAATTTTATCGGGTTTTTGATGTTTTCTTATGTGACAGGCTTTAACTATTTCTCGACGTTGTATTTCCATGAGCTTGGTTATTCTTCTCTGGCTATCGGTTTGGCTTTCTTACCACTGGGACTAACCTCCATCGTCGTAACGCAAATCACACCCTTCTTCATGCGTAAGTTTGGTGCAAAAAGAGTTCAAATCGTCACGCAGACCATCAACGCGCTTGGCATGTTCTGGTTAAGCAATATGGACATGGATAAGAGTTACGCGTCGTTTATTCTTCCAGCCTTTATCGTACTTGGTTTGTCGATCGGCGCTTCCTTTACAGCTGTTATCGTCGGTTCCGTTCAAGATGTTAAACCTGAAGAACACGGAATTGCCGGCGGAATCGTAAATACATTCCTGCAATTGGGTGGGAGCTTGGGATTATCCATTCTTGCCACTATCGCTTCTACGGTTACCGCTTCGGTGCATAATGGACCGGCAAACACAGCCTTATTATTAGGTTTCCACACGGCATTAAACGTAAGCGGCTGTTTCGCGGTCATTGCATTGATCCTTGCTTACATGAGCGGCAAGAGTAAGAATGCGGATTCCGTTCCTTTAGAGATGCATGTTTAAAGCAGGAAAAATGAATATTTGCAACGATTTTTCTTTGTTCAAACGATATAGAGGAGAAGACATCAAATGGAGAAAATAAACATTCATCATATGATTATTTTTAGCCTTAAACATGAGGCAGGTTCGGAGGCGGCGGAAGCCTTCTTGCGAGATGCCGAGCATCAGCTGACTAAGATCCCGGGTGTGAAGCAGTTCCGCGCTTTCCGGTTGAAACCAAATAACCCTTTGGATTACGGAATTTCTATGGTTTTCGATAGCCAGGAGGATTATGCGGCGTATGCCACGCATCCGTTGCATGACAATTTTGAGGAAAATCGTTGGAAACGGGAAGCGACGCGTGCCATGGTGATTGATTACGATTATTGACCATAGTGCCAACTATGCTACATCCGACGACATAATAACGGCGACATCACCACCCCCTTTTGGGGTGACAGTAACGTTATCTCATTCAATAGCCGCGTAAAACGCGGCCTTTTTGTTTTATGCATGCCTAGCCAATGTAATGAAGTAAGATCTGATTTGAATGTTTATTGAATTGGATTTAGGTCAGGAGAATCCCACTCGATTTTCCAACGGTTCATTTCCGTAAACATTTCCGAGAAGGCTTTCCCTTTTTCAGAAATTGAATATTCGACTGACACTGGTACGGTAGGAAATATTTGGCGATTTATCAATTGATGTTCTTCTAAATTCCGTAATGTATCTGTTAAACCTTTTGTATTTATGTTACCTAAGCTTCTTCGCAATTGGTTAAAACGTTGTGGTTCCTTTAAAAGTTCTGTTATTACTAGAAAAGTCCATTTTCCCGAAAGAACGTGCAAAACTTCAGAAATCGATGCTTTACAGTTATTCTCGAACTCAGATGATTCCAATTTATCCAACTCCAATCATTAAGTAATGTTTGAACTGTCACTAGATGTCGAATGGGTGAGGTATAGTTTCTTCCAGCGGCTATGTCTCTCATATCTCTCATCAGCAACAATTTCGCAGCCGGGCAACAACGAAAAAAAGTCTTGGGATATCGGCGCCCTAGCATCCGCGGGAGCTGTTGGTATTGGCTGTTTTTATAGTGATCGAAATACATGTCAAAAATCCGTTAATGCCGCTTCGTCTATTCAGGATTCGACTTGTTCTGTCCAATATTATTGGGTTTTTGATGTTTTCTTATACGAACGGCTTCAACCCCACGGAGCCGCTTTGTCGGGAATGGGTGAGAAGGTTTGTCAATCCCTTCCCAAGAAGAAAATTGGACTAGCATCTAGTGCACCATACGATTGGGTAATGCCCAATTTAGAAGAATTAAATCTAGTTGAGTATTTTGACTGCATTCGGGCTCATGAAGACGTCAAAAATGTGAAGCCAGACCCAGGGCTTTATTTAATGTACTAGATTATTTTGGCGTTAACCAAAATGCTATTGCTTTCAAGGATTCCCCAAACGGTGCTAAAGCCGCAATAGCGGCAGAAATGCACGCAGTAATTGTTCCAAATGAGTTAACTAAAGATTTAATTTTCGATAATTTTACACTTCGTCTTAAAATGTTAGAACTAGAATTAGAACAATTAATTGAATCTTTAAATTCTCAATGAATTCATCATTAAGGTGTGCCTAAAAAACGTATAATGCAGATTATTGAAGTTTGATGAGATTTTGTTGAAAGCCCATGCTTAACTTAACAATTAGGAAACTTAAATTGCCTTAAAGCCCATGCAATTGCGCATGGGCTTACTCGTTTCGTTAAAGTGCAATTACAATTCAGGAACAGAATCAGTTTTTCCTGATTGTGGATTTCATACAGACTAGCCCCTGCTCTGGAGAAGCAGGGACTTTAGCTTACTTACATATGTTGATTATTCAAATATGGACGAGGATCGATGTAGTTCATTTGATTGTCGGTAAGGCCTGCTGCAACGGCAAAATGCAGATGAGGTCCCGTTGACTGACCATCATTTCCGACAACGGCAATGATTTGGCCGCGTTGTACTTCCTGACCCACCGACACATAGATCCCATCACCATACATGTGCCCGTAAACACTCATCAAACCATTGGGATGTTGAATGACAACCCAGTTACCGAACCCGTTGGCTTTCCCCGCATAAAGTACAACTCCGTTATCGACCGCGGCAATGGAGGTCCCAATAGGAGCTCCGATATCGATTCCTGCATGGAACTCCTCGCCACGAGAACCGAAATCCGATGTTATTGTATGGGAAGAAGGGACAGGCCATTCCCATGTACCGGCGCTCTGAATTTCTTTTTCCAGTGCAGCCTTAAGTTGTTCTTTCACATCAGGAGCAATCATGGCATCGACGCTCGACAAATCTTCTACATCTTTTTTGGCATGGTCAACTTCATTCAGGCTTTGTTGCTGTAGCTGGCTTAATAAAGTTAAACGTGCTGCGAGCTTTTTTTCTTGTTCGGCTTTCGCGGCGTTTAGCGTATTTTGCTGGGTTGCAAGCAAGGATTGCTTCTCCTCTAGTTCTTCCTTCATCTTCGTTAATTTTGTTTTATCATCCATTTTTGTATCGATAATCTGCTTATCTTCACTAAGCAGCATAATTAACATACTCATCCGATTAATAAAATCGTTAAAACTTGAAGAACCTAAGAGTACATCTATATAAGAAATTGAAATGTTTCCGCTCGTATACATATAAGTAAGTCGATTTTTCAATAACTGATCGCGGCTATCCATATCCTTTTGAACATCAGCAATAGCTTTCTGTAATGATAAGTTTTGGTTATTCAATTTGTCGATCTCAGGCTGCAGTTCGTTTGCCAATTTATCATATTCAAAAACCTGCCGGTTAATCGTTGTAAGCTGACTTTCAACTTCAAGTTGTTGATCATTAAGATCGTGGATCACTTGTAAACGTTGATTATAAGAGGCAATTAAATCTTGGGAACTCTGTTCTGTCATATCTGTTGCATGAGCAAAACTAATATTAGAGAATAAGATCAGCATAGCTGCTACAAGAACAAGTTGCTTGGATCTCATCCTATCATCCCTTCCAGCATGAATCTATGAAGTCAATGAAGATGAATGAATTTCTTTATAAATAAAATTTTAAAACTTATCGATCAAGTTGTCATTGGTATGTTGTTCCTTACAAATCAATGTACCGATCGATTTCGCAGTTTGTTTTTTCGAATTTTGTTCCTGCTAATGATGTTTTAGGCAAAGAAATAAAGCCTAGCAATACGCCGGGCTTTATTTCTGACAATTGTTGTATAGAATGCTTTTGCTAGTATCTCAAAGTGAAGTCGATCGGGAAACCTTCGCTTTATGCAGTTGCAACGGGGCTTGCCAGTTTGATATTTATTTAAAATATGCTATCAGGAACGTAATAAATTTTTTGCGTATTTTGTTTATTTACGGGGTCAGTAACTATATTAAAATAAACTTTATCGTCTTTAGTCTGTACGCCCTCGATTTCATGGGTCCCTACATTTGTAATATTCACAAGGGTTTTGTATGTTCCTGTATTGTTCATCATAGCAATCTGCGGAGTTTGACCTTCCGCGCCGCCTGACGTATATACTTCCGTACTAGAAAGCATATCCATGCCTTGGAAAGATCCGTTTGGTCTGACTATATTGGTTCCCGTTTGTGTAAAACTGGTAACGCAGGCGCTTACCGCCGCTGCACTGTTCATTTGTACTTGTTCATTGTTGTCAAGAAGCTGGTTCAATGCTACCGTGTCATAAATGGACCAGGTTACGGCCCCATCTGCAGTTTGTACGCGGAAAGCGGTATGGGTACTGTTGCCGCCGGCATCAACACGGTATGTCGTACCTAAGCTTGTACCGGTCGTATTGGCGTAATTCATATAGGTGAACCGATGAAGGTCCGTATAATCATATGTCGCGCCGGCCGAGTATTGAAGTCTCGCTACCTGTAGAGACCAGTAATACGATGTGGAAGGATCCGCTTTGGAACTAAAATAAAAGTAATTTACACCATTATAGGTATACATATCCAGAGTTTGGCAATGACCCGCGTTGGTGACGGTCATCTCATCAACGTAATTGGCGTCGCTCCCGCTGATAAGCAATCTTGAAAGATAACATGATCCTCCAGACCGCTGAGTTACGTAAATATATGTTGAAGCGATGTAAGCTTTCTGAACAGCAGAGTTGTGTTTAAGTCCTTTGAGATTGTATGCGAGTGTTGCCGAAGCGTTTATAGTTTTCCCAGGAGTTTCTGCAAATACTGGTATAACAGACATTCCCCAAATTAGAATTACGAGAACAACAGATGTGAGTATTTTTAATTGCCTTTTAAAAAGGCCGGGCACTTGAACTTGAAGCATACGGATACCTCCATAGAATATGATAATATCATTGGACTTCTGTTAAAACTCTTTTGTACTCAGATCGCTGACAGAATCTTATACGGGCATTTTTATCACGACGATAGCATACATACCTCCTCAATAAAACAATGACAATCACTTACGAAAGTTTCAAGCCCCCTCCTCTGCAGCTTATTGCAAGCGCCAAGAACGCGAAAAAACCCAAACAACATAACTCCTTCTGTTAGAAAGGAAGATACATGTTTGGGTTTTCAGCTCTATACTCCACCCGGACCACCGAAGTATTTACTTAACGTTTACTGTTATATTATCGTGTCAGAGGGAAAGTATTGTCAAGTTAAGACATTATGTAGGGATAGACCCCGCAATCTAGCTAATGATAGATTTCCCATCTATAAGGCCTTAAGCACGGAATTATGCTCTTCTAGCTTTACTCATAAATCTCAGCTTTCGATACCTTCAGCTGTCCCGAGGCCTTGGCAGGAAGCGCATGAATCGAAGGCGCGGATTCTCCAGCGGCGACCATCCGCTTGATGAGCAACTCTCGCAGATGCACCCGCACTTCCTCATGAGATTGTTTATCGACGAGGTTGTTCAGTTCATAAGGATCCGCCTCTAGGTCGTACAGGTAGGCTTCGACATATTCTGAAGCTCCGCTGTCGCGAATCGGATCCCGTGACGGCGCCGTCACGGCATATTTCCAGCGACTGGTACGAATGGCCCGCCCGACCTCGGATTCGCTGATCTGTACGAATACCTCTTGCTGCCATTCGGCACCCCCACGGTTGCCGCCAATCAGCGGCATTATAGAGCGTCCCTGCATGTGACCCGGAACTTTGATTCCGGCAGCATCAAGCAGTGTTGGCGGCAGATCGATCAGGCTGATCAGCTCGCGCAGGACGCCGCCGGCGTTAAAGCCGGGACCGCTGAATGCAAGCGGTACCCGAATGGAGCTTTCGTGGCAGGACCGTTTATATTCTTCGTTGCGCGTTTTGAAATGGCAGCCATGATCGGAGGTAAATGCAATAACCGTATTGTTCGTCAGACCAAGGCTCTTCAGTGCGTCGGTCAACCGTCCGAGCGCCTCGTCAAGCCTTTTAACCATGCCGTAGTATCCATCCAAATGCTGATTAGCGGTTCCGCTGAGCGCAGCGAGGTCCGGCGGTACATAGCGGGACGAGTATCTTCCACGGTATACATCAGGAGAAGGATAATCATCGCGATGATTTTGATGGTGCGGCTCCAGATACGAGAGAAACAGATAAAACGGCTTCTCGGTATTCCGACGATCCGCAATATAACGGATAGCGGCGTCCGTTAAAGCGTCTACGCGATAACCAGGCAGCTCGACAGGCTCGTTATCTCCATTATAGAGCATGGTCCGGTAGGCATCGGACGTATGCTCAAGGGCATCTGCGGCAAGCCAGTAATCGTAGCCTCCTCTTTTTTCAACAGGCACAGGGTTGGTGCGAGTCCCCGCTAGGTGCCATTTGCCGATATAGCCCGTATCATAGCCGGCTTCATTGAAATAGTGCGCAACGGTCCGGGTACTTTCCGGAAGCGGAATGCTATTCGTGAAGCAGCCGGATTCCGTTGGGTAAAGTCCGGTTTGCAAGCAGGAGCGGGACGGTCCGCAGACAGGCTGACTGGTAAAGGTATAGGCGGCATGCGTGCCGTATACTGCTATCCGGTCAAAATTTGGCGTCAGCTCTAGGGGGTTGCCATGAGCGCCTGTCGTATCCCAGCGCTGCTGATCGGTGAAAAATACGATAACATTAGGCCGCTTCTCTGCGGAATGATTCATGGGTTAAGCGCCTCCTCATTTATCCTTTGATACCTGTCGTAGCGATACCTTCCACAAAATACCTTTGCGAAAAGAAGAACACCAACACCGGTGGTAAAATAGCCAACACAGCCATCGCCATTATCTGGTTCCACTCAATAGCACCGCCGGTCGAATCGATTGTCATGCGCAGAGCTAGGGAGATAGGGAATTTTTTTACACTGTTAATGAAAATAAGCGGGTTGAAGAAATCGTTCCAGGTCCAGATAAATTGAAAGATAGCAGCTGAAATCATAGCCGGCATGCATAACGGCAGGAGGATGCGGAACAGAATTGTCGGTGGATTACAACCGTCCATAACAGCAGATTCATCCAGCTCCTTAGGAAGTCCGCGGAAAAATTGGACCATCATAAAGATGAAGAATGGAAAGCAGCCAAAGGCCGCAGGGACGATGAAAGGGAAGTAGCTATCCAGCCATCCCATATTGCGAAAAATGAGATACCGTGGAATGATAATGACAGTATGCGGCAGCATCAAGGTGGAGATCATCAGAACAAACATCAGGTTGTGAAGCGGAAATTTGAATCGTGCAAAGCCGTAGGCGACCAACACACTGGATAGCACTGTGAGCACTACCGTAGGAATCACCAGTACAAAGGTATTGTAAAAAAACGTTGTATAAGTGTACTGGCCTGTACCTGCCCACCCCTTAACGTAGGAATCCCATACAAATTTACTGGGCCATAGGCTGAGCGTACCGAATAAGTCGACGTTAGTCTTAAAGGAGCTAAAGAACAGCCAAATCAGAGGATAGATCATCAGCCAGCCAAGAAGCAGCAGGGCGATGTGTTTTACGGCATTGCGAAGCATGGCGCTTTGCGCTCTGGAAGCTGCACTTCGCGGTTGAGCCACGGTTGATGTTGGATTTGACATGTTATTTACCTCCGTCTTCATAATGGACCCATGATCTAGCCGAGCGGAAGATGAAGAGAGTCAGGATGAGAATCATGGCGAATAAGAACCAGGAAAGGGAGGAAGCATATCCCATTTTCATATTTTGGAATGCCTCATCGTAGATTTTCAAACCGAATAAATACGTCGATTTCACCGGCCCCCCGTTGGTTACGACAAATGCAGCGGTAAACTCCTGAAGAGCATTAATGGCCTGCATGACCAGGTTAAAGAAAATGATTGGCGTGAGCAGAGGGATGGTAATGGTCCAGAGCATACGCATACGACCAGCACCGTCAACCATGGATGCTTCGTACAGCTCAGCTGGAATTTGCTTGAGCCCTGCTAGGAAAAGAACCATGGATGAGCCGAATTGCCACACCACGAGCATACTGATCGTCCCGAGAGCCACATGCGGGCTTCCCAGCCAGTTAATGGGAGGAATATGAAGGTAGGACAATGCTTGATTCACAACCCCTTCCTTCATAAACAGAAACCGCCATAGGATGGAGATCGCAACGCTGCCGCCCAGAATGGAAGGCAGATAATAGACTGTGCGGTACCAATTAACTGCCTTCCCTTTGATATTCAGAATCAAAGCAATGAGTAGGGCAAAAGCTAGCTTGGCTGGAACCGCAATCAGCGCATATATAATCGTGACCTTGATGGAGGGGAAGAAATCCTTATCGACCGTCAACATTTTCACGTAATTATCCAATCCAATGAACTTGCCCGGCTTTACAACCGTGGAATCTGTGAATGAGTAATAAAACGATAAGAGCAGCGGATAAAGCTGAAACCAGAAAAACCCGATAAGCCAGGGCGATACAAATAAAAGGCCCCAGAGGACGTTGCGCATGCGCATGCTTTTCAAGTCAGATGTTCCTTTCCATATACGGGCTAGTGTTAAGAAGGGTGCTGCCCTGACGGACAGCACTCCTTCGCGCATCCCTTATTTTGCTTTCATTTCTTGGAGCTTGGAGGTAAAGCCTTCGTAAATTTCGTTAGCTGCTTGTTCCGGCGTGAGCTGGTTGTAGATCAGCTTTTGGATGGAATCTTTCACTTCCTGAGCAAGCTCTGCATTCGTGCTGATTACGTTTGGTGAAATCGTCTTCTTGGCAGAAGCGAGTTCCAGTCCTTTGGAAATGTTAGCGTCCAGCTTGCCGGATTCCTCAAGCGCTTTGCGTGCCACTGTTGAAGCAGGAATACCGCGCTGTGTGGTCAGAAGCAATGCAGCTTCTTTGTCATTGGTCAGGTAATTAATAAATTTGGCTGCTTCCTCTTTGTTAGGCGAGTCCTGGGAGATGGAAAAACCTGTGCCTGCAACGGTGGCGTTACCCGATTGAACGGCACCTAGATTCTCTGGGAAGGCACTGACACCGATTTTGGCATTAGGAACAGCTTGCTTATACTTGTCGATCGCTTGAACGTAGTCAAGCAGAAGACCGATTTGACCTTTCACCCATTTCGGATTTTGCTCCATCTTACCGACGAATGCGGTACTGTCGCCGAACGGCTCAATCGCGCCGCTCTTATATAGATTGGACAAGTAGGTAAGACCGTCAGTTAACTGAACCTTATCGAAGCCAGGAGTAAAGTCGTCATTCACCCAGCCCTTGCCTGTTTTTTGCATGATGTACGGCTGTAGGATCAGCTTGTTAACAACGTCGATATCAGCAGTTAACAGGTAGGCATCTTTATCTTGTTCATGGACCTTTTTGCCTTCTTCGATAAGCTTATCCCAGGTCCATGCAGTGTCGGCGGGAATTCCATGCTTCTGCATAAAATCCTCGTTTAAAATGGTAGTTGCCGCGAACATGCCGGACGGGACCATAATTTGCTTGCCCTTGTAGGCACCGTAATCCTTCAAAGCGGAATCCGGAATTTGTTTCATATCAATCAGGTTGCTGACGGAGTTCAAATCCAACATGAAGTCGCTCAAATCTACGGACCATTCATAAGTGAATTGGAATAAGTCCGGAGCGGTTTTGCCGGCGAATTGAGTGGCGAGCTTTTTGTTAAATCCGTCGAAGCCCATATATTCGGCTTCGATTTTTACATTCGGATGCTGCTTCATATATGTGTCGATGGCAGCGAGCGTTGCTTTATGCCTGGAGTCGTTACCCCACCAAGCAAAGCGGAGCGTAACGGGTTTGTTGTTACTTGCTGCCTCACCCGATCCGCTTCCGGTGGAAGCGCTGGGAGCAGCGGAGTCTTGGTTGGAGCCTAGGCTGCAAGCGGATAGAATGCAGAGGATGCTAAGCAATACAACAAACATTTTGGACAGATTATATAGGTTTCGGTTAAACAAAGTATTTCCCCCTGTCTTATAGTAAATTTCTGGCACAACCCCAAGTTAACATGAATCCGTTTTCACAAAAAGGGGTTTCATTTTGGAACATGGTTGATTCATTGCCCGTTTATTTTGGATTAGGTATCTTATCTTTAGATTGTTCGCTTATATTGTGCCAATTAATAAGCGCATTCCTTTTACTATTCATGAAAGGCTATAATAAATAAGGGGAGGATCGATCATGTACAAATTAGCATTTGTTGACGATGAAACGATGACTCGGGACACGCTTTGCAGCTGTTTTCCATGGGAGAATGCCGGATTTGAGATTGTGGCACAGCTTGGAAACGGCATGGAAGCGCTTAAATATTTGCTCCAACATGAGCTAGATGCCATACTTTGCGACATCAAGATGCCTGTCATGAACGGGATCGATCTGGCGAGGGAAATTCATGAACGCAAACTGCCCGTACAGGTCATTTTGCTGAGCGGGCTGAGGGACTTTGAGTTGGCGCGGCAGGCCATTAGTTACGGGGTGCGGCACTACATGATGAAGCCGGCTAAATTTCAAAATTTGCATGATGTTCTCATGCAGCTTAGGCAGGAGTTGGATGAACAAAAGGGAAGAGCAGGTGAATCTAACTCTGACTTATCGTTGCAGGTGGAAGCGAACGCACAATCCCCACATCATCCTGTGATTCAACGCATGCTTCACTATATCGAAGCCGAATACCGCAACGTAACGCTGGAGGATGTGGCACAGTTTGTGCATATGAATCCTAGCTATGTGAGCTCGTATTTTCGAAAGCTTACCGGTCACAAGTTTTCAGATTATGTACTCGCTGTTCGAATGAAAAAAGCGGCCGAGCTTTTGCGGGAGCATCGTTGGAAAGCGCTTGAAGTCAGCGAAATGGTGGGATATGCAAATGCGAAAAATTTTATACGCGCTTTTAAGCAGTATTACGGGAAAACGCCCGGGCAGTTCAAGCACGAGCATTAAATATGTCAAACAGAGCTATGCGACGCTTGCGCGAAAATTTTTCATCGAAAACCTGAGAAGAGTTATCGTGCTATCGCTCATCCCTCTGACCATATTAGGTTCCTTGTCTATCTTCATTACGGTTTGGTACATCCGCGGCTCTGTTGAGCAGAACAGTGAAAACCGGCTTAATCAGATCCATCAGCTCACGGAGGTCATACCGGCTGAGCTTGATTCCTTAAGCCTCTCCTTTGACAAGGACCCGAAAATTAAAATCCGGTTGAAGAATATATTGAATACGACTTCCTATTCCTTTGAAGAAGTGGAAGCGCTGTTTTATTTGCGCAATGTCATTGATGTCCCGGCCAATTCCAAATCCTATATTCATTCCATCTATATTTATTATGAAAATTCGCAAGGACGGTTTTTAAGCTCGCGTGACGGCATTGCACAGGTGGATTCGACACTTGATACGAGCTGGTACTCCTTCTATCAATCGGAAGCATTGAAGGCTGATGAGGAATTGATTACTCAGCCCCGCGAGCTGTTAACCAGTTCCGATCCTAGCGGGACCACGCAGGTGCTAACCGTGTATAAGCCATTCGGCGACCTGGATGTGAACGGGCATCCTCGCGGTCTCATTGTGATGAATCTTCTGCCTTCCTATTTCGCAAAATCGCTGAATTTATTTAACGATTGGCAGGGCAGTTATTCATATATCGCAGACCAAAGTGGCGCTCCGCTAATCACCTCCGACAGCTTCGGAGGCAGCATACCGCTGCCGGCGGCGGAGCAGTTAACGAAGGGGCAGTTGCTTCGATTTTCTCTTGACGGCGCTTTAGTCACCATGAAGCAATCCCGGCGCCTGGCGTGGATTGCAGTATCTGTTATACCGATGAAAGCGCTGTACAGCCTTCCACGGATGATTGTGTACATCACCTTGGCACTATCCGTGTTCTCATTGCTGCTAAGTATGATATATGCATTATGGATCACAAGGAAAAATTACCGCCAGGTCTCACAAATCGTGCATGTGCTGGAGCATGCCGACAGCCATGAGGATACCGTCCCTGCCATGCCGGAAAGAATTCAGGACGTGTACGAGCTGATCGTCAAGAACATTCTCGATACGTTTCTAGAGCAGAAGTATTTGCGTATCCAGCTTTCCGAGCGGCAGGCGAAGATGGAGTTGCTGGAGCTTAAAGCGCTTCAGTCCCAAATGAACCCTCATTTTATGTCCAATACGCTGCATTCGATTTATTGGAAGGCCTTCAACTTGACGCGTTCACCGAATGATGCCTGTGTCATGATCGAACAGCTGAGCGACCTATTGGAATATGCGCTGCGCGGAACGGATGATGCGGTAACGCTGGAGGATGAGCTTGCCAATGTAAGAGGCTATGTACAACTGCAAAAAGCACGATTCTCTGATCGCTTGAAGGTGATTTGGGATACGAATGCGGAGATGAAAGTTTGCCGTGTCGTGAAAATCAGTATGCAGCCACTGGTCGAGAACAGCATACATATCGGGCTCGCCGCACAAGATCGGCTGGCTGTTAAGATCAAGTGCCGAATGAATGGCGGAAGCTTGCATGTTACCATTATCGATAACGGACCGGGTATATCGCGTGAGCGGCTTGGGCAAATCTGTGAGTCATTCAACTCAGATACGATGCAAGGCAAGCATCTTGGACTTTTTAATACAAGCAAAAGGCTTATGCTTCATTACGGCGCAGGGAAGTGGATGCGTGTTCGCAGCAAGGAGGGGAAGGGCACGGCGATCACGTTGATCTTTCCACAATAATTCCTAAAAATGCAAATAAGTTGCCTATTAAATAGTTTAGGAGATTGCCTTGAGGCATCTCCTCTTTTTATTTACAGAGGAAATAGGCGTGTTATTTCAAATTGTTTGCGGCAGGTAATTGCGACCTGAAAGGGCTTCGATAAGAAGCTTTTTTTATGAAACTTTTCACTCCCCAGATTAAAACTAAATAGGATTGGATAGGAAATCAGAGGATTGGATTATGTAAAAGCGATATCAATCTGATACTTTATAAGAGAAGTATAGTTTATTAACTATAGGGGGATCGGTATGAATAAATGGATAAAATCAACCGCAGCATTAACGCTCACGGCTAGTTTAATGGCTGGTTGCTCATCAACCAATTCAACAACACCGCCAAGTGACAAATCTACATCTGCACCGGCAGTATCAGCAGGGGCTGCTGAGAAATTCAAAGACAAGCTGAGCCTTAATTTAATGAGTATCACCTACGAAGGAGGAGGTTGGCCTGACAAGCATCCTATGATTGATGAATTGAATAAGAAATTCAATGTGGACCTGAAATTCCAATGGGTTCCGGCGGATACCTACAATGAAAAGCTTGGGGTATTAGCTGCTTCAAATTCATTTCCTGATGCCTTTTTTATTGATCTAAATAATTTCCTGAAATGGCGGGATAAGGGTGTTTTTCTGGATGTACAGCCTTTGTTAGCCAATTATCCTAATATTACAAAAGGGTTGACACCAAACTCGTTTGGCATTGGTAATCCGAATGGGAAAGTATTTGGTGTACCCGTCTACACGCCAGAAACACGCGATACACTGGTGATCCGTAAAGATTGGTTGGATAAGCTTGGCATGAAATACCCGACTACCACCGACGAATTGTATAACGTTGCCAAGGCGTTTACCAAAAATGATCCTGACGGTAACGGCAAAGACGATACGATCGGATTCTCGTTTGCTATTAGTGGGGGCACATCCTTCGGAATGATCGATTATTTGAAATACGCCTTTGGATTAGCCAACGGCTGGAAAGACGATAACGGCGCCTTGGTTCCTTGGGAGTCGCAGAACAAAGAATTGAAGGATTTCTTAGGCTATTTGAGAAAGGCATACGCTGAGGGCATTTTGGATAAAGATTTTGCCGTAAATAAGAATAATGATCCGAGTGTAAAAGCTGAAGCCAACAAATTGGGTATCCATCAACTGGTTGCAACAGCTATTTATGCTGAAGGTTCTTCCGGTTCTGAGTTGAATATCAAGAAGGTTGCACCGAATGCCCAATGGATGACGGGTGCACCGCCCAAAGGTCCTACAGGTCTTCAAGGTGTTGGCACGGGATCCTCTTCCAACAAAGTCGTTATTAATTCCAAGATTGATAAAAACAAACAAGAACGCATCCTTGCGATTTTGGATTATTTGGCCACAGATGAAGGGGATATATTAAATAAGAACGGTATTGAAGGCATTGATTATAAAAAGACAGCGGATAATAAATACGAGAAGCTGGAACAGTTTGATAAGAACCGTCCTTTCATAATTGGCTTCTGGTTCTTCCGTAAAGCTAATCCGTTAACCACCTACCGTCTATGGGATGACCCGGCCTATGCGAAAAAGATAAATGCAATCTTTGATGAAAATGCTAAATATACGAACATTAATAAAGGAGTCGGCATTTATTCAGAGACTGCTGCCAAAGTAGGCACTTCGCTTTCTCAAAAATTGATGAGTGAAATGGTGAAATATATTGTTGGCGAAACACAGGCAGAGAGCATTGATAAGGCGATAGAGGATTGGAAAAAGAATGGTGGAGACAAGATTATTGAAGAAATGAACACGGTTTATAAAACGATGAAATAAGGCAGAATGATGGATCTGAGTAAGGGATCACCAAGCGATTTTTGCCGGGTGATCCCTTTTTATATGATCTGTGAAAGGCCTCGATAAAAGTTTTCTTATTCTTGGTTGTCCCCGTTTATTCGTGTTAAAGTTTATGAATAAGGGTTTGATGATCACCCCTTGTTTTTAGATAGGGAGGGAAACATATGTTTCAAGTATTAGTAGCAGAGGATGAACTCTGGATTCGTGATGCTGTCGTGGAAATGGTTGAAAAGCTGAATCCGACATTTAATGTTGCAGGAGAGGCAAGTAATGGCGAAGAGGCATGGAACTTTATCAACGAGCATTGGCCTAGTATTGTGATTACCGATATTATGATGCCGAAAAAAACAGGACTTTGGCTAATCGAGCAAATCCATCAATTGAATTTACCTGTCGCTGTTATAGTTGTAAGCGGTTACGATAATTTCCAGTATGCTAAGCAAGCGATGCTTTATGGCATTAATGAATATTTGCTGAAGCCTGTGGATGAAGAAGAACTGAACAGTGCTTTATTGAGATCGATGAAGCGTTTGGAAAGCATGACTGAGGTTCACGAAGGTGTTTTATTCATTCAACAGTTTATCGAATCTCTGCCCGAGCTGAAGCAGCAAGCGCTGCTTCAAGGGCTTTACTCCTTACTTGATTATATCCTGAAGCTAATGGTGCTATCACCTAGCATGGCCAAGAGTCTACTGAGTATCCTCAATTCAAAGCTTAACGACTTGTTTCATTCCATTATTCCGCAGTACTGCTCGATCCCTTTCACAGAAGAGAACGAACAAGGCATCCGCAAGCATTTTACGAGTTTGATGGATGTGTGGCTGCTTGCTTCTCCTAAATATGAGTTCCAACCATTAAAAGTTTCGATTCAGAAAGTTTGTGACTACTTGGATGCGCATTATTATGAGAATTTCACGCTTGCACGTCTGGCAGGGATGTCGTATATGAGCGTTTCTTACTTTAGCATGTTATTTAAGAAAACAACGGGACAAACTTGTCTAAACTATCTAAATCAAGTTCGTCTACAGAAGGCGAAGGAGCTGCTGCAGGAGCCCGACTTGAAAATTTACGAGATAGCCGATATGGTGGGCTACACCTCGCTGCCGTATTTCAATCGAATCTTTAAACAGATCGTGAAGATCACACCGGTGGAATATAGAAAGAATCTGGGATTATGAGTACATTAAGCCGTTATATCTCACGCTGGAAAATTTCAATAAAAGTGAAAATGGTGCTTGCTTTTTTAAGTGTGAGTGTTTTCTCGGTATTAATGCTGGGCGGATTCTCCTATTATATCTACAGTAATGCTGTGGAGAAAGAGTATAAGAACATTTCCGACGAAGCAACCACACGCTTAAACTACCATTTGGATTATTATTTTAAGCAGCTTCAGCAGTCTACGCATTCGCTCATCGCTAGTGACCGTATCCAGAAGTGGCTGACAAACCCGAACTATACCAATGTAGATTTGCAAGATGTCGAAAAAGAATTGAGGAGTTACCTTGCCATTAATTACTCGGAAACTCAGGGGATGTTTCTTATCTCCAAATCCAATCCTGTAGTTTCCATGGCTCAATCATTTGCGAAACTGGATCGTTTATCAAATGAGCCCTGGTATGGCAAGCCTCTCTCCAATAACTTGGAGATATTTCCCACGCATATTGCCAAATATGAAATTGCGAACGGAAGACCCGTTGTGTCCATATTCCTTCCTATATTCGATAAGAACACCATAGAAGTGATCGGAAGGCTTGTGGTGGATGTCTCTTTGCAAGAAATTGACCGATCCTTCCAAAGCTCCAAACTGGGAAGCTCGGGAACCTTTTTTATCGTATCCGAAGAAAATACGATCGTTTACCACCCCAATGAGGAGTGGAATGGATTGCCGATTGAGAAGACGGCTCTTGCTTCTCTGCGAATTCCGGATAATCAATTGGCAACTAAGCAGCGCTATCAGGGACATGATTATTTAATTGCCTGTTCCCGCTCTGATGTAACAGGCTGGCGGATCGTTTCCATGGTACCCTTTGAAGAGGTAGCGGTTGGCCTCAGTACGGCCCGCATTTCTATGCTGATCGTGCTTCTGCTGATTACGATTCTCGTTATCCTTATTGTCCCCTGGGTAACCAATCGGTTCATTAAACCGATTCTGACCTTGCAAAGGTTAATGAGACAGGTGGCCAAAGGAGATCTAACGGTTCAGACGGAATCGATTACCGGACAAGATGAGCTGCAGCAGCTATTTCACAGCTTCAACAATATGGTCAAGAGACTGGATCAACTGGTTATTACCAATACAGGTTTACAGGTAAAGGAAATGAAATCACAGCTCATGCAGAAGGAGGCTGGCATCAAGGCACTCCAGAATCAGATCAATCCTCATCTGCTCTATAATACGCTGGGGATCATTAAAAGTATGGCTTATCTTGAGAAGGTTCCCGTCATCGAACGAATGGCGCGTAATTTAGCGGACGTGTACCGATATACAGCCAAGATTACAGAGATGGAAGTCAAGCTGGAGGACGAGCTCGGACAGCTGCGCAAATATTTAGAAATTATACACACGAGGTTTCCGAAGCATTTTAAAAGTCAATGTTATTTCAATGATAAATTTCTGCAGCATCGGGTAGTTAAATTCATTTTGCAGCCGATCGTTGAGAATGCGGTGAAATATGCGATTGAGCCTAATGGAGGAGAAGGCGTTGTCATTGTCAGTGCCTATGACGAGGGCTCTGACCTCGTCATTGAAGTAGCGGATAACGGGCCGGGGATAGATGAGGAGGTCCTGCTGCGAATTAATGAACAGCTGGAGCAAATCTCTGCCAATGTCGATGACAATTATGGACAATTGGACTCACTTGGCATCTCCAATGTTCATGCCAGGCTTGTATTAAAGTATGGAAATCAATACGGCGTCACGCTGACTTCATTTGCAGGCAGAGGAGCGGTGGTATCCCTACGGGTGCCTATTATCACGGATGTGCCTAAATGAAGAAGATTGATATGGTAATCATAAGATATGATCATCCCTTTCAAGCCCCATTTTATTATACTTATCCTATCCAATAAGCTTAAGAGAAGGGAAGTCATGATATGGATTCAGATAGCTCAGAAAGTAAATCACAAACCATATTTTTGTTAAATAAGAAGAATCTCCTTCAGTCTTGGAAGAGAGGCATTCCTCTTTATTTAATGATTTTACCTGGTTTTTTGTTTTTTTTGATCTTTAAGTATATTCCCATGGCAGGGATCGTCCTAGCATTTAAGGATTATGATCCATTTCTAGGATTTTGGCAAAGCCAATGGGTGGGCTTCGAACATTTTGAAAGACTGTTCAAGTCCCCGGGTTTCTTTGTACTGATGTGGAATACATTGGCGCTCAGCGCGGTGAATTTATTTTTCTTTTTCCCGGCACCGATAGTTCTGGCTATTTTGCTAAATGAAATACGTTTAGCTTGGTTTCGTAAAAGTCTTCAGACCATTGTTTACATTCCCCATTTTCTCTCTTGGGTCATTGTCATTAGCATAACTTTTATTTTGTTTTCAACGCAAGAAGGCGGCGTCAATAAGCTATTGGTAGAGTGGGGGTTTCCTAGGTTTGAGCTGTTAACAAATTCCGAGTACTTTCGTTCTCTTTATTTGTTTCAGAACATCTGGAAGGAGACGGGGTGGAGCGCAGTTATCTTCTTCGCCGCACTTGCCGCTATTGATCCGACTTTATATGAAGCGTCTGTCGTGGATGGTGCCTCCCGCTGGAGACAATTGTGGCACATTACTCTGCCTGCATTGAGGCCAATTATCATTATCTTATTTATTCTCCGAGTGGGTTATGTCATGAATACCGGGTTTGAACATATTCTGCTCATGCAAAATCCATTAAACCTCAATGTTTCTGACGTTTTTGATACGTATGTGTACCGCGAGGGGATCCTTCAGGGACAATATAGCTTTACAACAGCCGTTGGATTGTTCAAGTCGGTCATTGGCCTAGTCTTAATCGTATTCACCAACCGAATGGCCAAAAAAATGGGTGAGGAGGGAGTATATTAAGATGAATACTTATAACTTTCGAGGTAAAGCCCCTGTATATCAAACTATCGTATATAGCTTGCTGATTCTAATCTTATGCGCCGAAATTTTCCCGGTCATTTATATCATTATGATGTCCTTTGCAAGTAAGCAAGAAATTGTCACCCGTGGATTTTTCCTTTTTCCCAGAGAGTGGACCTTAGATTCCTATGCTTATTTGATCGATAACCAAAACTTTATTCAAGCCTTCCGCAGTTCAGTAACCATCACGACAGTGGGGACTGTCTTCAGCATGCTGGTGACAACGCTAATGGCCTATGGATTATCCAAGTCATGGCTAAAAGGTCGAGGCCTGTTGAATTTCATGGTGCTGTTTACTTTGTTATTCAGCGGGGGCATTATTCCCATGTATTTGTTAGTAATGAACCTTCATTTATTAAACAGTTATTGGTCCTTGTTTCTTACTGGGGCAATTATCCCTTTTAACTTGATTGTGATACGCAGCTTCTTCCAAAGCTTCCCTGCCGAAATTGAAGAATCCGCCCGGATCGATGGTTGCTCCGAATTCGGCTTGCTCTGGCGCATCGTGCTTCCGCTTTCTTTGCCGGTCATTGCAACCTTCTCCCTTTTTTACGCTGTGGAATATTGGAACACCTTTTTTAATGCGATTTTGTATTTGAATGACGGGTCCAAATTGCCTCTGCAAGTGTTTCTGCGTCAAATGCTGAACGTATCGGATGGCAGTCAGGAGGTAACCGAAAGCGGAATTGAATTCAGTCCTGCGGTTCGAATGGCGGCCGTTATCTTTACCGCAGTTCCGCTGCTTGTTGTGTACCCCTTTTTGCAGAAATACTTCAACCAAGGGGCGCTCCTCGGCTCTGTGAAGGGTTAAATCACAGGATGAGGAATCATCTCCAGAATGAAAGATATTAGTGAGGAGTCAAACCTATTGAAGAAGATTACACTTGGTATTATCGGATCCGGATTTTCCGCTTCCTTCCATGTTGAGGCTTTGAGGAAGGTTACCGGAATCGAGGTGTTTATAAAAGCAGTCGCAGGCAATAACCTGGAAAGAGCGAGAGCTTTCGCCAATAACCACGGTATTCCTGTTGTGTATGACACGTATCAAGCATTGTTAGAGGATGAAGAAATTGATGTCGTTGATTTATGCGTTCCGAATCTTTTACATGCACAGATCGCTATCGAAGCTGCCCAAGCGAAGAAACACATCATCTGCGAGAAACCGATGACCGGTTTTTTTGGATCTCCCGATGAAGCTAAAGAGCCTTCGTATGCTGCCGCAGCGCTGAAAGAGGCGTTAATGTCAGCTAATGATATCTTGCAGGCAGCCGAAGAAAACAAGGTCAAATTCATGTATGCCGAGAACTGGATTTATGCGCCTTCTGTCGTAAAAGCCAAGCGATTCTTACAAAAGTCGCAAGGGTCCATTCTGGATATCCGAGCCGAACAAAGCCACAGCGGGTCCCATGCTCAAGCATCGAAAAGATTGCAAACAGCAGGGGGTGGGGCATTGATCACCCTAGGGGCCCATCCTATAGCAGCAGCTATTCATTTGAAACAAGTTGAAGGTACACTAAAGAGCGGCAAACCTATTCGCGTTCAATCGGTGATAGCCGATATAGCACCGCTTGCTAAAATAGAAGCTTCTTCAGCAGATTCCAAGCAATGGTTGGTATCAGACTATGAAAACGTGGAGTCGTGGGCCAGTGTGATTATGACCTTTACGGATGGCACGAAGGCTGTTGTTATTGCCTCATTTGCAGCTCTAGGTGGTATTAGAAATATGTTGGATATCTATACCTCCAATGCTGTGATCAAATGCAATATGACACCTAATGATGCTCTATTGGTTTATGCGCCAGACAACCATGTATTTGGTGATGAGTTCATAGCGGAGAAGCTGGAGACACGCGCGGGTTGGAATTTTGCCAGCTTTGATGAAGATTGGATGCGCGGTTATCCACAAGAAATGCAAGACTTCATGGAGAGTATTGCAGAGGATAGGCAGCCCATTTCCGACGGCAAGCTGGCACGCGATGTAATAGAAGTGATTTATTCGGCTTATCTTTCCGCGGAAACTGGCAAGAGAGTCGAATTCATAGAATGATAGGATTGAATTGGAAATCATAAGATTGATTAATGTATTCGGTTGCTGAATGTACTATTTTTATAGTGGGAGGTGACCTGGTGGACCTTAAGGATAAGACAGCCATCATTACCGGTGGGAGTCAAGGCATTGGATTTGCAACAGCCCGAGCTTTAGCGAAAGAAGGCGTTAAGGTAATAGCACTAGCGCGGGATATGGAAGTATTAAACAATTCTTTGGATTCTTTAGATGTTTCCAGTAAAGCGTTGGTAACCGGCATAAGAGCAGACGTTAGAGACGAGCACGATGTTAGGCAAGCTTTTAAACAGATTGTAGAGAATTACGGACATGTGGATATACTTGTCAATTGTGCAGGAGTAAGTATGAGCAGTAGGAAACGGCTTGAAGAAACAGAAAGTTCAGAATGGACACGAATCATAGATACGAATTTAACAGGTACCTATCTGATGTGCCGTGAAGCGCTTCCCTTGATGGCTAGCCAAAATTTTGGATTCATTATTAATATTTTATCGACAGCTGCTTATAAAAGCTCTTCCGGGTTCAGTCTCTATGCCGCTTCTAAATTTGGAGTGAGAGCTTTGACCGAAGCTTTGATAGAGGAGAACAGGAGGTCGGGAATACGTATATCTTCTATTAGTCCTGGAGCGGTCGATACGACGATTTGGAGCCATAAAACGACTCCGGTGACGGAAGAGGATAGGGCTACGATGTTAAGAGCTGAGGATATAGCTAGTATTGTTATGTATTTGTTAAGTGTTCCGACAAGCGTTCATATTGAAAATGTAACAGTTACTCCATGGCATCGATAATAACTAGATAACAAGAAAAGGAGACCATACATGAATATCGAAAAATCCACTGAAAACCCATCCAACGAGGTTTACCAACAGATTCCCACTAGTCACTATCTGAAAAACGTACGCAATGAATCTTATTATACAGGCGATTACAAGCTAGGTTTAAACTTTTACAGCTTTAGCCATAATCTAATGTCATGGTTGCAAGGCAGTACGGACGACGCTCCGCCGGTTGATACGATGCAGCTTATCCGATATGCCAAAGAAGCTGGCTTTGAGTCTGTGGATGTAACCGCTTATTATATCCCGGGGTATGAAAATTTTACATTGCCTACTAAACCGGTTGAAGAAATATTTACCTATGTAAGAAATATTAAAAAGCTTGCTGACGAGTTGGGAATTGCTATTAGCGGCACGGGGATCAAGAATGATTTTGCTGATCCAAGTGATGAGAGACGTGCTCTGGATGTGGAGAGAGTCAAATATTGGATTGATGTAGCAGTCGAAATGGGTGCGCCGGTTATCCGTGTGTTTAATGGTGAAATCCCCCAAGATCTGCAAAACTCAGATTGGGAAACGATAGCTAAAGAGCGGATAGTACCAGCTCTAAGAGAATGTGCAGAATACGGCGCGACGAAAGGTATCAAGATTGGCATGCAAAACCATGGAGACATGACTTCAACTGCGGATCAGGTGATTCGAATTCTCCAGTGGGTGGATCACCCCAATCTCGGTGTAGTGAACGATACGGGTTGTTATAAGACGTTCCAGGCAAAAACCGGTGAAGATTATGATTGGTATGATGATATTGAAGCTGTAATCCCTTATACATATAACTTCCAGGTCAAGAGAAAGCCTGCTGGGCCTAATACAGAGGAATTAACGGATCTGGAGGAGTTCTTTACCAGACTTCGCTACTCGAATTATAGAGGGTATATTCCGTTAGAAACACTTTGGGTGAATGCGGATACAAATCATCCCAAATACCTTTCCGAGCCGCCTTACGACCAAGTTAGCGATTTTCTTGCTTTAATTAAATCAGCCTCTGAGAGTACTAAACAACAACGTTTGTAATAGAAATCGGGTTACAATAATCATTAAACACGGTCGGCATTTTCCGGCTGTGTTTTTTTGTTGATAAGACAAATAGCGATAAAAACGGTACATATCAACTATTCTTACAAGGGGGTTATTGAATCAGGGCAGAATGCAAAAAACAGGAATCCAATCAAAGCGTCACTTGGAAAGGTATTGCGTTTCCCTAATACGGACATGTGCATTACACAAAGAAATAGCTGATTGCACATTAAGGAGCCTTTCCCCTGTATCTGAAGAAGAAGCCAATGAGCTACTTGGACTTCAATAACCGATACATTTACTCTTGATACGATGTGTCTACTCTTCCTTATTCCGTGATTCAGAATAAAACTTGCATGTTCCTGTCCTTCACAAAACTAAATTAACGGGACTGATGTAAAACGATTAATCAAAGAACAAATTAGGGACATGGGAGTTAAGGATACGCTAGAATTTTTAAAAAAACCTTCAGGTAGAAAACCACGAAAAAGACATGTGGAACTGTCGGAATGGTTCAATGGCTTACCTGAAAAAGTCCAGCATAAAGATTCATACAATAAACATTCAAAGCCACTACACTCCCTTGAAGAACGATAGTTCAGTATCATCTAGGAGCAGTTTACTGCCACTGCTCCTTTACTCGTTAGTAACGGGCAGCTTGATGGTGACAACAAGCATTTTTGTCTTAAGAATTAGGTAGGAATGTTCAAAAGTTTAGTTTACAAATGAAGGTTTTTTATAAGCTCTCATGAATTTATTATCTATGAAAAAATTTATTTATTATTTATGGAGATAACCCATGTCAGAACCAATAGACTTCAATCTGATGAAAGCTCAGTCAGAAAGAATTATTCTCAAATCTGGTGGTAGAGTAAATTCAAAATTGCCGATTCTTGATTATAATGGGATACGAACTGTTGAAAGTATTATAAACAGAGTATCAGTTATGTCGGGCTTAGTTTACATTGCATATCAAGCCCCAACAAAAATAATAAAGGATTGTAGAATTAATTGTTTACACAAGTGAAGAGTGGGAAACGATTAACGACTTTGACTCAATTGAACACATGCCCGAACCTAATTATGGAATATGGCATTGCAAGCATTGCGATAGAATCCATGTATTCAAGGGCTCTAAGCATGTTAAAACTTATCGTGTAGAGGATTAAGCTAACGAAAACTATAGTTGAACAATCCTGAAAAAGGCTGCCGAGAGCAGCCTTTTGTGCTAGCGGGCAGAATGTTTTTACTATATAACAGAATAAAGAGGTGGAACTATGAAATACACTTGCCCTTGTTGTGGCTACAAAACATTAGATGAAGAACCAACCTTTACAGATGAAATTTGTAAGATTTGTTCTTGGCAGGACGATGGAGTTCAATTCAACGACCCCGATTATGAAGGTGGAGCAAACGAAGTATCGTTAAGACAAGGCCAAGCGAACTTTTTAAAGTATGGTGCATGTGAAGAAAGATGTGTTGAATTCGTAAGAAAGCCAAGTAACGAAGACTTAAAAGACCCAAACTGGAGACCATTATGAGTATCAATGGAGCACTTAACAGACACGCAGATTATATTATGGTTATCTGTACAAATTGCTCTGAACAATATGTTCATGATGAAGAACATTGCCTACTTTATTATGATCCAGACGATCATTCGAAAAATTTCTTGACGGTATTCTCAACTAATGATGGAAACAAATATTACCCGATCCCATGTAATGTTTGTAGAAAACTGGATTGGAACTTTGCCATAGAAAGACATTTTCGCATGTTTTAAATGAAGGAAGGTATTTAAACAAATATCTAATTCTGAACTTAGTGATACGGAGGTTGTAAATAGGCACTTTAAATGTCCCCAGTGTGGCGAAATTAAGAAGGATATGGGCCATGATTTCAAGGCACCTAAGCAAGATGACAAACAGCAATGGACGAAAGTAGAAATGTTAAGAATTTATATTATTAGTGTCAGAATTATTGAATTAGAATTAGGATGAAACTATAATAAGCTTACCGGCCGGTCAGTAAGTATGATTCATCAAGAATTCTCACCAAGAAGGAGCCTGTTAAAGATGAGTAATCAAAGCAAAGCAGATGTGATGCACAGAAATATTAACAAAGAAAATACATTTCTATTTCTTAGTGACATAAATTCAATATTGGTGAGCGGGGACGATACGAACGGAGAGTTTTGCGTCGTGCATTGTGCCGTCAAGAAAGATGATGGACCTCCACTGCATTTGCATGAAAAAGAAGATGAATCTTTTTACGTTCTGGATGGAGAAATAGAGATGACGCTAGGTACGAAGACTATTTCCGTGAAAAATGGAGAATATGTGTTCGCACCGCGCGGCATTCCACATACATTTAAAGTAAAATCAGACACAGCTAAGTTTCTGGTGACTGCGTACCCTGCAGGATTTGATTCTTTTGTGAAGGAACTAGGCGTTCCTTATGTAGAAGGGATGGAGGCTCATGTAGAGCCACCTACTCCTGAGGCTATGCAACATCTGTTATCAGTTTCCAAAAAGTATCATATTACTTATCCCGGTCTTTAATTAAATAAAAATGTAATCGGCCTGTGAGGCTATTGGTTCCTTAGTGGGAACAATAGGCTACAGGCCGATGATTTTTCAATAGTGTGCCAATTGATTTGATTATATGCTCTTGCTAGTTTTTTAAAAGACGATTAATTCCATACATGATATCCGGTATGAAATTGTCACGCATTCCGCGGTTATACTGCAGTGCGCCCTTGATGGCAGATAAGATAGTGATCGCCAAGGCACGCGTATTAATTGCAGGATCATCCAAGCCTTCAGCAACAATTTCATCGATGATCGAAAGTTCCAACTGACCTATCTCTTGCAGTTTTTGTCTCATCGATTCTGGTAGCATTTCATAATCAGACTGTAAGGAAGAGGTCGGACAAATGTCATACTCTGCAAACTGTCTGGAATTGTACGCACAATATTGAATTAGCTTCTCTTCAACCGACTGCGATGAAAGTTGAATAACAGACTTAAAATTGACCAATCCTTGATAAAGTTGATCCAATACGGCAAGGCCGAGGTCTTCCTTTTTCTCGAAATGATAGAAAATACTTGCTTTTGTAACGCCAAAATGTTTTGAAATTTCATCAATAGAAAAAGTCGAATAACCCTTTTTTCGAATGAGTGATGATGCAAGATCTATGATTTGCGATTTTCTGTTTTCCATGTAGTAATTATTGCTCACAGGTGTATAAGAGTCAAGTGCTTACCCAATTTGTAAGTAGAAAACTGGAGGAGATCTAATTGTCAACGATTCAGAATCAAATTCTTGAAAACATGATCCGCGCTTACGAGAAATTGAGTCAGCTTAGCCAGGTATTCACATTCGTGGAGACGGATCGCACGCAACGATTTGAGTCCGAAATTCCATATGGACTGTTCAATAGCGTTTTTACGTACAAGCGTTCTGAGGAGATCAATCCCGCGGATGAGATGGAATCCATCAAGGCCCTTTACCATAATCGCGGCCATAAATTGGCATGGGTGACTACTTCACACGAGCAGGACGAAGTCATTAACCAAGCGCTGGCGGCAAAAAATTTTAATCAGGTTGGCGTCATTTCGGGCATGGGGCTCTCTCTGGAAGGATGGCGTTCGGATTTGCTGGAAATGCCGGGGCTGGAAGTCCGAGCTATACGGGAACCACAAGAGATTGAAGAGTTCCGAAAGGTCATGCTGGCAGGATATAACGTTCCAGAGCCAATGGCCGATATTTTTTGCAAAGTGTTTGTGGATGGCCCCAATCAAGATACGACTACGGTTCAACATTATCTTGCTTATGTGGATGGAGTACCAGTAACTACGCTTACGACCTTTACCGAGGGTGATGTCGCTGGCTTTTATAGTATTGCAACATTAGAAGCTTATCGTTCAAGAGGAATAGCCCGAACGATGCTTGCTCATGTATTGCGCATTGTGCAGCAAAAAGGTGTGAAATTGGCCGTTATTCATGCAACCCCAATGGGCCGAAGCGTTTATCCCAAAGTTGGATTTAAAGAAGAACTGACCCTCAATATTTTCTCCAGCTAATGCGGGTTCGTGGGGAGTTGTCTGTGTAGATTTGCTTCAAACACGTAAAATTAAGGGGATAGAACCAATGCCTGCAGATCCAAACGCTATTCGCACGAATTTGTTGTCTACTTTTGATTATTTTAGTACCAACAACCCGCTTACTTGGTTCAAACGGACTCCAACAATCACTCGTATGGAATCCGATGTGCCATTCTCCTTGTTCAACGTTGTCTTTGACTATAAAAAATCTGATCGAACAGATGTTGTCTCGGAAATTATGGCGATTACGGAATCTTATCATGAACGAGGCATGAAGTGCCTCTGGTACACATACTCTCATGATTTGGATCCTGCTGTCATTGAAGCGTTGAAATCTAACGGATATGTTCATACCGGTAAGATGGCTGGCATGTCGCTGTCTCTGGAAAATGGTAAGTTTCAGATTGAGGAAGTGCCTGGGCTGAAGATTCATACGATCCATAACGAACAGGAATTCGATTTGTTCCGTCAAACCTTCATTGCTGAATATGGGCTAAGCGAGGAACTTGAAGCATCCGTCGTTCGGATTTTTGCTGACGATCCAGACGGCAAAGCAGAATATTATGTTGCCTATCTAGACGATACAGTTGTAGGAACTTTAATGACTTATGGAGAAGGCGACGTTAAGGGGATCTATACCGTTGCCACGTTAAAAGCATTCCGTACCAGAGGAATTGGCAGTGCCCTTGTTTCCCGTGCCTTGTGCGACATGCAAGCAGCAGGGGTCAAGCAAGCGATATTGCAGGCGAGTGCGATGGGACAGAGCATTTACAACAAACTAGGTTTTAAAGAAGAACTTATTATCGACTTCTATTCCGCATAGATCGAATATTTTTCTGCTTTGGAGTTGCAGTAGAGATGCTCGATGTAATGAAGGAGTTTTGCGTGAAATAGGAGTTTGCGAAAGCATGCGCTAATGAGAAGGGCGTTATAACCTGGCCTGTGGAGAGAGTGTCACTGTCAGGATCTTATGTTCAGTACTTAAGAAGGTTTGTAATGTTTCATAAGGATTGTTGCGCTAAAGAAGAACGTATGTTCATTAACTACAAGATGAGGCTGCCGCGATGGTAGCCTCATTAAGCTAACCAGAAACGCTAGTTCAATACAGCAGCTTAAAACCTCTCATTAGAAGAAAACCTAGATTTAATAGGACTATTGGGAGGTTTCATTGTGAATATATGTCAATTGTGTAAACACTTTGAATCTGGCTCGAATAAACGCCGAAAGCAAATAAGACTGTATAGGAGAGGATCAAGCCTGTGGGTGTAAACTCAAAAGGAAGACGGAAGTTAGAGTATAGCAGCAAGATGTATTATTGGAACGTCCAAGAAGATGACGAGGATTATGGAAGAATTAATCTTAGTATTGTTTCAGAAGATAAGAAATTAATTGTTTCATATCGTGTAACGCAGTCAGACCAGCATAAGACACCACATATTGTAATACAGGGTAAGGAGTTTGGGGCCATTAAGCTAACGGTCAGGATGACGATGTGCAGGATATTCATCACTTGTGATACAAACCCAGACCATTCATCACATAAGGACGAGTAATCTTTACGAGTAAATCAGTTCGATCATTTTCCCCATCCGTAAACCAACGATATGCAGCAGCATAGATCGTTGAGCTTGTCATGGCTGAAATGATCTTTATATAATCGTAAGCTGGCAATTGGTGGTTTTCTTCTTTTAAAAATATGTTCTCAATTGTTTGCTCCAACATTTTCTTTATTTTTTCATCGACAAGTTTAGCAATAGATTTGGAATCCATTCTGCATATTCGATAAAAGTCTACAATATAGCTATGTGTCATCAAGATCAATTGATCGCATATTTCTCCAGTGAATTCCATAGATAACATCACTTCTTCAGGGATCATCCCGTGAAAAGCCTGCTCAATTGTCTCGTCAAGCAAAGCATATTTATCTACATAATGATCATAAAAGGTAGCGCGGTTAATCGTAGCATTCTGAGCGATATCCTTTATGGATATTGCATCAAATCCTTTACTCCGCAACAATTCAGTGAATGCTTCCCTTATTAACTGTCGTGTACGTAATACCCTTGGATCCTGCGAATTCACCAAATCAAATCCCTTCTTAAACATCAAATATCCTAGAGTGTTGTTTAAGCTACTTTCCACATCATCTGTTGGTTGAAATCATAAGAGTGCGGTAATAATATTATAAACAGCAGGTGTTGCTTAAGCAAACACTGACTATTTAGCTGGAGGAAAAATCATAATGGGCATTAGACAAAATAGGCTCTTGATATTTGGTGCTGGTGTGATTGGCAGTGTCTACGCTCTCCGATTTGCACAGTACGGACTAGACGTAACAGTGTTGGCACGCGGAAAGAGATTGGATGAGTTGAAAAGGAACGAACTGCGATACAACGATAATGGAACGATAAAGCAAATACCGATCAAGACGATAGATAAGTTAGAAGATGATGACGTTTATGATTACATTTTTGTTCCCGTACGATATGATCAGGCCGAATCTGCGTTAACTGTTATTAAGAATAATCAGAGCAAGACCATAGTCACCATGACCAACACCATGGGATATGATCACTGGCTTGAAATCGTGGGTGATCGGTTACTCCCAGGATTCCCGGGTGCCGGCGGAGACATTAAAGAGGATGTTCTATACGCACAATTCGGATCCGAAAAACATCAAGGAACCATTTTTGGTGAAATAAATGGACTGGTAACCGAAAGAGTAAAAAATCTTGCCAAAATATTTGAAACGGTGGATTTGCAATATGAAATCCAAAAAAACATTTTGGCATTCCATATCTCTCATACTGCTTTGGCTATCGTCAACAAGCATTTCTACACAGAAGATGGAATGGTGGATGTAGAGACAGCAAAAAGTGAAAGCATTCTATGTAGGATCGCAGCTGATATTAAACAAAACATACAACTGGTAGAACACGCCGGAATACCGGTAATCCCACCCGAAACGAAAGTGATGGGAGAATTGCCAGACAACGATATTGTTTCTCGTTACCGTCAGATGTTGAGTAATGACTTTATCATTGATGTTAAGCTTGGAAATCATGCCGTAAATCAAAAAGCAGAAATCATGTTGTTGGATGAGACGTTTCACAAAGAGATGTCACAACGATGATATTAAGGCTTTTCATGGCGGTCTAAATAAGCTTCAGTTCGTTCTTTTCATATATCCTTACTTGATCATTCGCAAAACCATACTGTCGTGCTGTTCTGGGCACCGTTGGAAATATGTTCTAAACTTATATTCCAAGATGGTCGGCCTCCTTGGTTGCTCCGGGCATTACGGCGGGGAACGTTAGTTCAATAAAACAGCAGCAGTCTAGGACTTTATTTTCTGGTCCATGGCTGCTGCTTTTCCGTTTTTAGGGGACAGTCTAATACTTTATTTTCACTGAACAGTATCCGATAAAGAAAGAAATTTAAAAGCACGCTGCCCGAAATGGCGATTAACTCGCAGACGGGCAAGCCGAAGGAAATTGCACAGCTCACTCTTTTTCTAGTATCGGATGAAGCAGCTATATCAATGTACCATAGCGACCGCTGACGGCGGATGGATCGCCTATTGATCCTGTTTCCTAACCGCAAGGGTCCGAAAACACCACCATCAAGTCGGTGACTCCGGCCCCTTTATTTACAATAGAAAGCTTTCAGATGAAATCAGTTGCCGTAGCATCGCTTTCCCATGTATCTAGCTCCTTCTGCACACTTGCGATTTTGTTGCGGGCGACCTCATACGCATCCTTGCCAAGGAACAAATGCAGCGGCGGATTGGTAGTATCGGTGATTCGAATAATAAGGTCCACCGCTTTTTCCGGGTCTCCTGGCTGGTTATTGTCATATGCACTCACTGCTGCCTCCTGGGCCTCCCGCTGGACCTTGTAATCTTCGATGGGATTCGTTGCGTTCACACCCAACGAGCTTTTGGAAAGAAAGTTAGTTCGGAAATAGCCCGGTTTCACCGCCGTGACATGTATGCCAAAGGGCTGAACATCCTGCGCCAGCGCCTCGCTCATTCCATCCACCGCAAATTTGGATGCCGCATAGATCGAACTTCCCCCAAAACCATAAAAGCCTGCCGTTGAGGAGAAATTGATAATATGTCCTGATCTCTGCTGTCTCAGTTGAGGCAGGGCTTGACGGACCACATTAAAAGTGCCGAATACATTCACTTCGAAATTTCGGCGCGCATATTCGTCCGATATTTCCTCAAAGATTCCAATCTGCCCATAACCCGCATTGTTGACGACAACATCAAGACCGCCGAAATGCTCAATAGTAGCGGAAATCGCCTCTTTCACCGCCTGCTCGTCCAAAAGGTTGAGCTGTATAGGAAGCAAATGCTCATGCCGGCCTGCGGCATGCTCTAAATCGGCCACGGTTCTGGATGTTGCAGCTACTTTAGCTCCCCCAGCCAGAAGTTTTTTAACCAGTGTCAACCCCATCCCTTTGGAAGCGCCGGTTACAAACCATATCTTAGTTGAACTCATTATTCATTCATCCTCTCAGTTTTCATTTTGCTTGCTTTATAAGCATAGAGCTTAAAGTTAAATCTAAGTCAAATCCATAAAAAAGGAGGGTATAAATATAGGGTTTCTATCCATAAACCTCTTATTTCAGGGGATTTCGAATTGAATATATAGTCCTTTGGCAGTACAATAACATAAAGTTACTCTAACATTATGGCAAAGGAGTTCTATCATGTCCTATACGGTAAAGGAAGTTTCGCAAAAAACAGGTGTCTCCGCCCATACACTGCGTTTCTATGAGAAACAGGGGGTGCTGCCTTTCGCTGAGCGCAATGAGAATGGGAACCGCCTCTTTGATGAGTCCAGCATTGAGTGGATTGAGACAATTGTCGCGCTCCGTTCGACCGGGATGTCTTTGGCCGATCTGAAGCAGTATCTGGATTACTTCCAAGACGGCGACAACACTCTTCTTGAACGCAGACAGCTGATGGCCGATCATAAGGTCAAGGTAGAGGAACAGCTGATGCAAATCATCAAGACCCTGGAGAAAATCAACTACAAGATGGCACTCTATGATGTGCAATTAAAAGAACTGGAGAACAAGTTGCCTTGTCTCTAATTCGTCAAATAGACGGCAAGCTCGCTAGCACAGAAGACATTCTCAGGTGGGTCGCGTATCCAATCAGGCCCCTGATAAAATAAAGTATTTTCTGTTGACACAATAAACAGGGAGCAAACTGCCATAACAGTTGCTCCCTGTTTTCATTCAAGTAACCAGCTAATAACTTGTCAAGATTTTTCAATAGAAAAGCGAGAAGATGGTGCTATACTAATTACTGAGCATGCCAAATAACCCTCCAAAATTCTTTTGGAAAGTTTTTCTTTGATTTTCTTTGATTTCCAATTAAATCAATTCGAGGTATGCTTCTTTTCGTTTAAGCATGGCAAATATCCAATGTAGTAACTTGTTCACACATGCGATCATCGCTACTTTGTGAGGTTTTCCTTCGGCCATTTTTTTGTCGTAAAAAGCTTTGAGCTTTTTACTCCCAGTACGCCTCAGCCCGCAGAGCACAGCCATGTACAAGGCGTGCCTAAGTCTGCTGGAGCCACGTTTTGTTATCCGATTAATCGTAGCCGTAAACTTTCCCGAGATGTGAACACTGGGATCTACGCCAACAAAGGCAACGAGCTTTTTAGGATGATTAAACCGATCAATCTCACCAACTTCAGAGATAATCGTTGCCGCGATTTTCTCACCAATGCCGGGGATGGATTGGATAATCTCATATTCTTCAACTTCATTAGCGAGTGCATCTATTTGCTTTTCTAGGGTTGATAGATGCTCTTTATAATGGAGGAGCATGCTAATGTACATATTCATACTAAATAAGTGACTTTGATATGGCGCTTTTCGAAACGGATTTCGAATTGCAGCTGCGATGAGCTTCTGAGCCTTTTCTCTAGCCCATTTTTCTGAACGACCTGTACATAAAACCGCGATCTTCTCGGTTAATTTAGCTTCACTGGCACTGAGAACGTCCTCAGACGTTGGAAAGGCTAATAAGGTTTGGAGCGACACCACAGAATACAAAGCCCCGTAAACGCCCCTAAACTCCGGAAATACCTGATCTAACACGGCTTGGAATTGAAGTTTGATCTGAACGAATTGTCCCGTTACCGATTCATGCTGTCTTGTGAGATTACGCAGATTTAGTAACTGCATACCTCTAGTCTTACGATGCTCGAAGTCCTCCTTGTAAAAGAATTCGCATAAGGCATAGGCATCAATGGCATCTGTTTTTACTTTACGTAAGCTCGAAGACTTTTTAGATTGATAAGACAGAATCGGATTAACAACAATGTAGAAGTAGTTCTGATCATCTAGAAACTGGGTGACAGGAGCATTGTAATGGCCTGTAGCCTCTAGAATAACAGTAGGTTTTAGTCCAGTCTTGGCTTCAAGATCCTTTAAAAGCTGATGGAAAAGCTGCAGTCCCTCTCGTGTATGAATGATCGTAAAGCTCTTTCCGTAGGGTTGTCCTTTATCCAAGAAGGCCTGGCCCTGACTTTCTCCTTTTGCAATATCCAGACCAATTACTGGATTCATTCTTCGATCCCTCCTAAAACTGAATTTGCCGGTAGCCCCTAGTCCTTCTTGCAGTGTCATAGCTTCGCTTGTTATTCGAGATCGTTGTCTCAACCAGCCTCAAACATGTTTCTACAAGTAGGGGGTGAACAGTTTACTTCACGGGATCACGGTCCCACGGGCAGTGACGTTCGACCCCGGCTACCGTTACTAAACCTCTAAAATACAAAAGAGGTCAACCAGTAAAAACTGGTTAACCTCATAATACGAATGGGCAGTTTACGTGGCACTTCCATGTTAAAATAAGCGAATGGAAATAGAAATGGCTTAAAGTCCTGAAGCTATTACATATCTTATTAATAAACATAGTATCATCCATACGGAAGCGATAATGATTGGTGATCGTGATTTAGATATTTTCAATTGTTTAATACGAAAGTTCGAGTTCAATTACAATATGAAAAGGCAGCCACCCTGGTGGAGTGGTTGCCTTTTCTCAAGTAACGGACAGTATACTTCCAATATGCGTTAATATTGGTGGAGTCGGAATTGCGTTCAAAACTGGGTTTGAACTACTTGTCCCGTTATTTCAGGAGGAACTAATGGCTATTTATTTTGTAAGACACGGTATGGACGAGGAAGGATTTCGTGGTGGCTGGAGTCAACGCGGGCTTATAGTTGAAGGCTATAGGCAATCAGTGGCAGACATGAAAGCAGTCGACCAGAACGACCGGTTGTCTTTCCTCGGCTAGAGAGCATCTGATCAGTCCAACTCCTCTCCTGACTCCGGGCCCGCTTGGAGCAGGATGCTGACCAATTGCTTGGCTGCCGGCGATATCTCCCCGAAGGAATGTGCCACGATACCAATATCACGAGAGATTCCCGGTCGAATCTCCTTGACGACCAAATCGTGCGGCACAGAAGACAGAGTGAAATTGGAGATCAGCCCAATGCCGAGCCCGTTGCGGACCATGCGGATCAAGGTTTCGGCCGATTGAACCGTCAATCCTTCCCCCAACTCGATCCCGTATTCTCTCAGGATGGAGGTCATGGCCATCTCATGGCCTCCTTTGCAGAAAATAACATCATCTCGGTAACACGCCAGATCGATAATAGGTTCCTTCGCCAGTGGATGATCGGAGGGAAGGATCGCAACCATGTAGTCGGATTGCAGTCTCTCGAATTCAAATGAATGGAATGGAGACGCCACAATCCCGAGCTCCACCGTCCGGTCTTCGACCCATTGCTTAATTTGATCGGAGACGCCTTCCAGTAACTCAATTCTCACCAGCGGATAATTTGCACGGAATAGAGATATGGCCTTGGGTAGCAAGTTAGTTGTTGCTGCTGGGAATGAGGCGATTGTGACCTTGCCGCCGAGCAGGCGGTTCTCCCGGCTGGTAATTTGATATATGCTGTTTTCAACCGACTTCATTTGCCTAGCCAACACGAGAATCTCCCGTCCCACTTCTGTTAGCAGCAACCCTTTATGCTTGTCCCTGATGAACAATTGAATGCGAAGTGACGCCTCCAAATTTTTGATCGCTTTGCTGACGGCTGGTTGTGAGATGAACAATGCTTTGGAAGCCTCCGTAATGTTCGATGTCTCTGCAACCTGCACAAAAATTTGGAGAAGGTTTAAGTTCATTTGCGCACACTCCAATCATAACCAAATAGTTATACCGTATATTCATTTTATGTATTTCAGTTATATTTTATTATACCCTATGATGAGATACGAGAGCGAATCTTGCTTTCCCTATTCTTCATCTTAGGAGGTTTTGCGTATGGGAAATTATTCCGATCAAGTGGCATGTAACGATCTGGCTCCTCGCGATTGGCGGATATGGATGACCGCATGGCTCGTAACAGCGGTCTTTATCCTCTCCAATTCAGCCACCCCACTTTACGTTAACTGGCAGCGGGAAATGGGCTTCTCCAATGGTACACTCACATTAATCTTCGCCGCGTATATCATCGGTTTGCTCACGACCTTGCTCGTCGCCGGCCAGTTATCTGACCGATACGGGCGGAAGCCGGTGTTGTTCCCGGGGCTTGTAGCTGCCGTACTCGCTTGTGTTTTATTCGGCACTGCCTCCTCGGTCGCCGCATTACTGCTCGCGCGATTGCTGTCGGGCATTGCTGTTGGCGTCATCGTCGCGGCTGGCATGGCTTCGGTCATGGATGTAGGGGGCTTCACCCGGAGACATACAGCCTCGCTCGCCGCTTCGGTCGCCATGGTGCTGGGGGCAGGACTCGGTCCGCTGTTATCGGGTATTTTGGTCGAATTGCTCACTCGGCCGCTCGTCCCCCTTTTCGGTACACAGCTGTTGATATTGGCCAGTGCTTTCGCCGTTGCCGGATCACTTCCAAGAAGACGCGTCCCTGCACACCACAGCGGATGGAGGCTTCGGATGCCATGCGTGCCCAAGGTTAACCGGTTGCACCTTACTCTTGGCATCGTTGTCTTCGCCCCGGGTATCTCTTCGACGTCGTTCATCCTGTCGCTCGGCCCCTCACTGCTTAAGAAATTATTGGGCGTTTCGAGCCCGCTTGTCGCTGGCGGAATGGCATGCCTCATGTTTCTGTCGGCGACAGGTGTTCAATTTCTCCTTAAGAAGCTCTCCATCCGAAGCCAGTTCTTGATGAGCACGGCGTCTGTCTTCCTCGCCATGCTCTGCATGGCAATAGCGATTTGTACTTCCACCGTCGCTCCGCTAGTGCTGGCCGCCATGCTGGCCGGTGTTGGCCAAGGTCTCGGGCAACTCGGTGGCTTGACGCTGATCGGTTTGCATGTACCCGAGCATCGCAGAGCTGAAGCAAATGCGGTTCTTAACATCGGTGGCTATATTCCTGCCGCGATCCTCCCCGTGTGTACGGGCTACCTAATCGACTATACGGGATTGGCCATAGGAGCGACTAGCTTTGCCGTAATTCTAACTACGGCTGCCATGATTGCGGCAGGGTTTGTACGAGTAAAGTTGCGGTAACTGATTTGAAGGGACGAAGCTTGAACCATTTGCACAATAACCCATTTTTTGATTGGAGAGAAGTTTATTAGCTGTTTGTTAAGAGATGAGCGTGATGGTAGCTTAGAATATCTGATCAAAAGTGGGGGGATACGCTAACGGATTTTTTTTATTCCATAGACATCAGGAGAAGGTTGCCAACAGCGTTGATCGGCAGCCTTTTCAACTAAAGGGATAGTGCAAAAGAAAGTGTTTAATCCTCACATACTATCTATCTTAGTTACCCTTCTTGTTCGTTGGTTGATCAAGAAGGGTAACGCCATTTGATGTGAAAATCGATAATGTTCCCGTAGTGATCCGATTCAATATGGCAGCAACCAGTCAGCAACTCCTTTAGCATCTCACGCCCGCGCTGTACTCTTGATTGCCCCCGAATAGGAGATCCCAAGCTGTTCACTCAATTCTTTCTGGGAAATTCCTTTCAGAATTATGGTTTAGGAAAGGTAGTCTATTTACATCCGGGTCACAGGGCAGATTCTTTCAGACCAGAAGCTATCAAACGGCTCATTCTAAATAGCGCACGTTGGATTGCTAAACTCGAACAAGAGTAATGAATATTTTTTCGCTTAAGTTTGATAAATTATTATAAATAGGTTATTTCTAAACTAATATCTGAAAGCAAGGTGTGGTAGGAATGAGCGATAAGCCTTTATTAGTCATCGTCGGTTCTGGGCCGGGAGTAAGCTCAGATATAGCCAAGAAATTTGGAAGCAATGGCTTCCGAGTAGTTCTCATAGCAAGAACCAAACCATCATTGGAAAGCAGCTTGAAAGATCTTCGACAGTTATTTATTGAATCGCACGGAATTTCAGCAGATGCATCGGATCCAGAGTCATTAAAAACAGCCTTTGAACAAATAAAAAATCAATATGGAGCCACCGATGTGTTGGTATATAATGCAGCACACATCGTACCAGGGGATCCCCTTTCGATAACCGAACACCAGCTTATTGAAGATTTTAAGGTAAACACTGTCGGTGCGCTGACCAGCGCTCAACAAGTCATCCCGGATATGGTCGAACGAAGACAAGGGACGCTCTTTTTCACAGGAGGCGATATTGCGCTGATTCCAAACCCACTTTATGCTTCTTTATCCGTTGGCAAAGCCGCACTCCACTCGCTTGCGCATTCAATGGCTGAGACGTTATCTCCATACGGAATTTATGTAGGTCAGGTTCTAATCGCTGATCATGTTAAAAAGGGGACGTTTTACGATCCGGACAGGATAGCCGATGTGTATTGGGAATTATATAACAAAAAAGACCAGAGGGAATATTTGTTTAGGGAGTGATTATTGACGTTGTTATATTCAACGAACGTAAGAACTATAGTTCAATCACGACATGAAGGCAGCCGCACACGATCGGCTGCCTTTGCCTGTTGAAGTAACGGGCAGAAAAACGTAATAATTAACTTGATTATTTTAGATTTTCCCGATTACAATAAAGTAAATATTTGGTATATATAACTGGCGAAACGTGGAGTACCACGAGGAAGCACATATTTCATACGCCGTTCGCCTGGGCAAAGTATTTGATCTAAGATCAGATGCTTTTTTTTGTATCCATCCATGAAAGGGACGGTGTTATGGAATGAAATTAGCTTATATTCTTTTTGACAAGATGACAACATTGGATTTTGTCGGTTTCTATGACGCAGTATCTTGGCTAAAAATTCTAAATGCTAAAGAAGATGTGTCATGGGATCTGTGTGCAAAGCGCGAGGAGATTACAGATGATCGTGGTATGACAATAAAGATAAAGCATATTAGCCCAGATTTGTCTAAGTATGATTTGATATTTATCCCCGGCGGAATGTCTACTAGAGAATTGAGATACGGTAAAGAGTTTGTTTCTTGGATACAAAGTGCTCGAGATGTGGAATACAAAGTGTCTGTTTGTACAGGTGCTTTGCTTTTAGGTGCCGCTGGGTTCTTAACAGATAAAATGGCGACAACGAACCCATCTGCATACGAATTGTTGACTCCTTATTGCGCAGAGGTTATTAAGGCCCGATTTGTACGGGATGGGAATATTTTTACTGGTGGAGGCGTTTCTGCTTCAATTGATTTAGGATTGTATCTTGTTGAATCACTTACGAATATGGAAGTGGTTAAAAAGGTCCAAAAGCTGATGGATTAACCTTACTATCAGGCGGGGAAATTGTCTAATATTTTCATGCCACACACTAGTAATGAAAACTGTTAACTTAAGGATCACGATTGAATGTTGTACTAATTTAATAGCTTTCTATATTCAAGGGGGGAACAGGTTTGATTATACGTTTATTGGAAGATAATGACCGAAGTCATGTTGAGAATATTATGGCAAATCATCCGCTTCAATTTCCAAATTTCATCATTGAGAAATACCCACTTAGGTGGGCTGAGTTTCTGGAGAAACAGGATAATAAGATTTGCGGGTATTACGTGGCACATACCGATATTGTTCTCGGTCATGCTGGATATATTTTCGATTTTGAAAAAGGTCTTTATGAAATAGTTGGGGTAGCAGTTCATAAGGATAGTCAACGTAAGGGGATAGGAAAAGCGTTACTTGAAACTATATGTAATCAGGTTCAACTACTTGGCGGGAACAAGGTGATTCTACATACTTTGGGGCATGATGCTCAGGAAATACATTAATGATATATGATAAACAGCATCCGGCGTAGTGCCATTCCAGCTCGGAAAATATAGGGCACCACAGTATATTTGTACGTGCCTTTCCATGAATAGATCCTTTCACATACACAAATAATGTAACTAGTACGTGAAGGAGGCCGGAAAATGAATAATCAACGCGCACAAGAGATTGCAGTTTCACCTACCATGGTTGATGTCACTTATAACGGGAAGCCAATCTACATTCAACATGTCGACGAAGAGAATGAAACCGCAAGAGTTTATCCTTTGGATCAACAAGAAAATGAGCAAAGCGTCCCTTTAAGCAGTTTAGTCGAGAGCTCTCAAATGTTAGATATGGAAGACATTAAAATGGTATGCCCATCCCCTAAATAATTGAAAAGATGATATTAAATGCGTACCTATTGCAACCGAGAGTTCAATATCAACATGAGAAGGCAACGGACTAAATCGGATCCGTTGCCTTTTCTCAACGAAGGGCAGTTTAGCTTCAAGACTGACTTTGCGTAGCCTCTTTCCGCGAATAGCGCCGCCGCCGAATGAAGGAACAGCTTGCGCCGCTCCTCGCAATATGCCATGCGCGGCCGGACCGCTATCACATGGCCAGTGACGGACGTCCGCTCTCGGGACTGTTTGGCAGAGCTCTCATTTCGACACGGCGCAATCGGCGTAAGCCTGTGGCGGAAAGTCCGCGCGCTGCGAGCTTGCCAGCATCAACCCTCGATTTCGGCTCGAAGCTCATCTGCGGTCAGCTTTGGTGCCTGCAGATGCGGATAATGGCCGAGACCAGGGAGAATCGTAAGCTTTAAATTATTACGCTCAGCGAACTCGACGCCCATTTCCTTCATGACGTAGCTATCCTTTTCGCCCCACACGACTTTTACGGGCACTTTGAGCTTCGTCATATTGGCTTCAAAATAGTCCTGGTCGCGGGTGAAGTGAGAGTAGTAGTGATAGAACGCGTCGGCCGCAGTGATATCGCCGTCCCACCCTTTCGCTATATCGTCCCTAAACTCTTGGGGCAACATGTAGCGCTTTTCTGTCGGATTGTCGCGGAAGAACGTGTTTTCCAGGATTTCATCTCGGGTCTGGTTCATCGCAGCACGCACGACATCGGACGAGGGCTTAGATTTCAGGGCCGCAAGGTTTTCCCACATGTACTGCGGCCGGTTGAACGGCGCAAAATCTCCGACGATGATCTTCCTCGCGATATGTGGCTGTTCCAGGGCGGCCAGCAACACCGGCAAAGCCCCAATATCGGTCGCGTAAATCACCAGCTTCGAGCTGTCGATACCGGAAGCGCGGATATATTGTTCCAACACCTGGGCATAGTCTTTCGGTGCGTAGGAAAAGCGCTCGGCGCTCGGACGTGAGGATTGTCCGTAACCAGGCCAGTCAAACGCATGAACCTCATAATCGCTGGACAGAGATTCGGCAATCTGCTTCCACGAATATATCGATTCTGGGAAGCCGTGTAGGAACAACACCGTAGCCTTTGGATGGACAGGACGATAGACCATATGACGAAGCTTGATATCCGAATTGACCTGCAACTCGTCAATCTCCATCTTTGGCGACGGTGCTAGTTCCAGTTTTGCGGCTCCTGCCGCCTTTGTGGTGTCTAGGTTCATAAGATTTTTCCGCCTTTACCTTTATAATCTCTTGCATAGATGCGGCCTTGTCCACGATCGATGTGACGCTCTGTAAAGTTAGTGTTCATTGTGTTGTTCCCATCCTTCTAGTTAATGTACTTAAATATGATGTTCTGTCTTTTGAGCTGGATGAAATTTTCCATAATGATAACAGCTAAGTCCATCCTAATAAATAGGCTTACTTCTGCTGATTCAGGAGTAAGCCTATAAGTATGAAAGCTTTAAACATACATATCTTGCAATCCTGGGCTATGCTCATTTGGCATGTCAGGTAAGTTAGGCACTGGGAATCCCATCGGTGGCGGGGTAACTAATAGCTGGCCTTTATTTCTACTTGGCGATGCACCTTGGAAAACCTCACCAATGCGCGTATCATCTAAACGGAAATTAAACTGCATATTATGATAACCCATATCTACAAATTTTCTGCATTCCGGATACTTATTAATATCGTAATTAGGAACTGGGAAAAGTTTTCCCCAATCTACACCTAACGTTTCTAAAGCTTTAGCAAAAGCATTTTGATGTGCATTGTCTCGAACGATGAGGAACCCAATTGTCTCACGGAACGTTTTATTGGAGCTCATCTCATAAATTCTACTTTTTTGGAGTACTCCCGTAGATTCGAGTACTAAATTATCCAATAGATCAGCAATCAAATTACCATGTGAATACACCCAGGAGCCATTCCATGGGTTTCCACCTGCATCGACCGGTAAGGAAGCTTGAGCGCCGACAATGAAATGGTGGGGATTTGCATATTTGACGGCTTCATCAAGAGGTGCCCCATTGATACCTGAATTCCCTACACCTGTGGAGTTACCAGAATCGTTCAGTAATTGATTTATCGTATTTTGAACCAGTTCCACATGAGAAATTTCTTCTAGAAAGACCCCACGGATTAAGTCACGATATTGAGTAGCTTTGCCTCGAAAATTAGAGCTTTGAAAAAAATATTGCATCATGGTTCTCATCTCACCATAGTGTCCGCCAAGTGCTTCTTGTAAAACTTTAGCTGCAGCTGGATCTGGTTGGTCTGGAACAATTTGATTAATAAGTTCTTCTTTATAATAGTACATATATTCACTCATTTCCTTTGAAATTGAATTCTCGGGGCTGAATTAATAACCGCCTAGAAAAGACGGCTATTTGGAAAACTGTATGTTCACGATTCCGCTTTTTAAACCAGCTAAACCGACTAACCCTAGAAGGCCAAGCCAGCCCCAATTGGAATCATTGTCATCGGTAGCAGCATTAGTTCTATAAGTAGGTGTTGAATTTGTCCCGTAACTATTAGTAGTAGTCGTACCGTTAACTGAACTATATCCGTTATTTACCGATCCAGTCATACCTGTATTATCCGCGGCACTCGATACCCCTGTACACAACAGAAACATAAAACAGATACTTAAAAAAACATAAAGGCCTTCTTTTTCATTTGGCTTCTCTCCTTCATACAATTTGTTTACACGTTTGTTCTCTCCTTTATGTAAATCAATTATACGAATGAGAGATTACCGAAGTAGTCCACTAAATGGAAGGTGTAGATTGTTCCGAAAAACATATAATATTGATGTTCCAATACTTAAGATGGGTGGGCTAAAGTCATGACGAACCAAAAAAAGAGTATTGAATCAGCAAAGCAAAAAAACCAAAAACCAAATCAAAACAGTAGTAAAAAAAGTAGCAGCAATAATGGTATTGATGATGCAAATATTAATTCAGGTGGTTAATAAATTTATTTCAACAACTTAATAAACTGATCAAACAACCTCACTTCAAAGAAGTGAGGTTGTGCTAGGTTTCAGGTACTAATGAGTTACGAGGGTGTCTGATTTTTAACCACTGATAGAAAAAGATAATAATAATAAAAGTGTCAATTGCATCCCCGCCATAATACATAAGCTTAGCGCCGTTTTCCGCTTGAATGGCTGATATTCCAAGTGGGGGGTTCACATAAATGGTTTTAGATAATATGCCATGTGCGGCTATGGTAAATATAAAGATAATACCACGGTAAACGTAGCTAGTTCGATGGGGTGGTCTGTCGATGTAAATCATTGAGATTGTGAATAGGTAACCTGCAGTAAATATATGTAGATGAACTATTAAATGTAAAATTGAAAACTTGTGCATGTTCGAATATAAGTTGGTTGTGTATAAGATACATAGTCCACCGATGTTTAATATTGAAGCTACTGAAGGATCGCTAAACATACGAAACGGCATGCCTCTTAGTATCCTTGAAATCCTACGAGCAGATTGTAGGGGGAGAGTCCTTAAGATGAGAGTCATAGGTGCTGCAAGTGCAATGAATAGAGGAGCCAGCATCCCAAGAAGTAAATGACCTATCATGTGTGCTGTGAAGTTTATGTGTGAAAGATTTGCTATAGGGCCAACAACAGATAGCGTAATACATAGTAAACCTATTAACCAGTAGATATAACGTGAGAAGGGCCATTGCTTATAGGTGCGACTGGATATGACTGCAGCGTACAGATAAAAAAATAACACACCTAAAAATAGGAGTATGAGGATAAAGTCAGAGTTTGCGCCACCGCCATGAGTAAAATGATCATTTGTCATCCGAAGGTGCCCTCTCGACATGAACATTAATACGGGAATGAATAGTTAAAATGATTCCAATGAAAAGCATAATTATAGCGCTAATATTCCATATGGTATCGTAAATGATGACATTTGGGATGTAACGGATTTGATGAAGTCGCAAGATTTTATGTTGGATTGTTCCATCATATAGTTGGAAAAAGCCAGCACCTAGTAAAATGCCGCTAACCCACCTTTTTAGGTGTAGGGCTTTTCTTCGTCGAAGATCTGCAAACATAAATAACGACCCAACCGTCACAAACCAACTAAAAGCGTGAAACAAACCATCGGAAATCAAACCAATTTGGGTCGTGGATTTGTCGTAGAAATGATGCCAATGCAAGAGTTGATGAAATACTGTTTCATCGATAAAGCCGACTAAACCAAGGCCAAATAATATACCCGACCACAGATTACGGTTAGCTGTTTCCACTTTTTATAACTCCTTTTGATATTTTCCAGCTACATATCTTATTTTTAATTTGCCCTGTTTATGGAATTGTAACCACTTATAGATTCAAGAGGATGATAAATTGAAATAGGAGGTGAACTTGCGGAGACCGTAGCATAAATGACAGGTGAGGTCATTACGCTAACTCAGAACGAGAATTAAGCGAATGTAACATAATTGAAATCTTACATTCATGTGATATTAAAATATAAACCTTAGACCCTCAGCCCGTTGCTGTGGGTCTCTTTTTTGCTATTCAACTATTGGGCAGCATTGCGGATTCAAAAGGATATTTCAAGGAAATGCGAAATTTATTTCATAATATTTAATGAGAGGAAACAAAAAATGATTACATTAGAATTAATGAATACAACTGAATTCCAGATGTAAAAAAACACCCATTCCGGTAAGTGTGGTAAAGGTGAGAAAGCGTAGGAGCATTTAATACCATATTCTTAAATTAATGTAAGCGACCGTAGTTAACAGCCTATTTGTTTGAAACTAATAGTCCTGTTATCCAGATTGAATCTGAGAAATTTCTATAAAAACCTAAAATTGCTCCGGTAATAGCCCCTAAACATATGCTGAATCTCATACTCATATTGTTGTTCATTTCCACCACCAATATTTTGGATTTATCCTAGAAAATATTTGTTAGAGGTGCCAAAAGGTACTATTGTTTACCGCTTAAGGATTGAACACACGAAGCATTTGAGTTTCTTTCCTTTGACTTGCTGAATATTATCACAGTATGCGCATTTCATGGTAAGTCCCCCCTGATGGTTATTATGTCCCAGGTGCTGGGAATTAATGAATAAAGAGGAGTTGCATAAAAAAACCAAACAAAAAAAAACACCTTACCGGATTGGAACGGTAAGGTGGTAAAGGGGAGTAACCGAAGGAGCGCTTAATAATATATTCCAGCATCACTGAGAGTGACGTAGTTAAGAGCCTATTTTGGGTAGTTCAATTGGACTTCATGTTTCTATTTTAGGAACTTGGATCCTTCTAGTAAAACCGCATCTTTATCGACCGCAATTACACCCACCGCTGGGATATATACAGCCATTGTATCTTCGTCAACATTTATATAGTGGCCAGGAACATATGTCCCTTGAATAAAGGTGTGAATAATTCTCTTTAACATGCAAAGCGGTTATCCGAATTCTTGAAAAATGACCAAAGAAGTAAACACGATTTTTTGCCCAAAGTTCTTGAACAATTAAGTGAAGAATTGATCCAATAACATGGAGGAACGGTTTAGCATAAGGGAACGTTCTTTTCATTGCGCTAACTGGAAAACTTTAGCATATTAAGACTGGGAAGCAGCCGGCCACTATGATCGGCTGTTTTTTCTCAACTAATAAGTTGGTATCACGAAAGTCATTGCTCTAGACTTGAAAATTGTTGATACGCTCCCTCGAAGATTTCATCCCGAAGTTAGAATAACCAAAGGAGAGGACGAGGAGGTTTTCGCTGGTGGAAAAAGAATAGGGCGTGCGCAAACAAAGGTGAGGTATCCATCACCCAAAAATCGGAGTGGAGTCCCATAATTTCTCGTCTATGTTTAAGAGACATACCGGATTTACCCCAAGGTGTACCAACAAATGATGGGCAATAAGTAAGATCCGCTAAATGTTTATCATTTAGCGGATGCGGATGGCTCATGAGGTAACCTATCAAACATTGGGAAACAGAAGGGGTACCCCCTTCTGTTCTATAAAAAATAGAAGAGACCTCTTACCAACACTTCTTTCCTGTTGGTTGAGGTCTTTATTTTTAAGTTATAAGGTGAGCTCCATAGGGAGACACAATCGCCTCATGAATGTAGATTTGAATGAAAGTTGACAATATTGGATTACACTTGTAATATATAAATATGCAGATTACAAGTGTAATCCATAATCTGGTTAATAAAGGTGGTATGTCAATGAAAGAAACACCTAAGATTTCGGAAGCCGAATGGCAGATCATGCGAGTACTTTGGTCCAAAACTTCTAGTACGGCGAATGAAATTATTGAAGCACTTGAAGAGTCAACGGATTGGAGCCCGAAGACGATACGCACGATGCTGAATCGGTTAGTCCAGAAGCAAGTTATTGCTTATCAACAGGGTAATCGCAACTATGAATATTACCCGCTTGTCAGTCAGGAAGACAGTGTGAAACAGGAGACGGAGTCCTTTTTTAAACGAATTTTCGGAATGGGACGATCTCCGTCGCTTGTTCATTTTTTGAGAGAAGAGAAATTATCGAAAGAAGATATTGAAGAGTTGAAGAAAATTTTGGATGAGAAGAAACCGATGTAACTTGTCCGATTCCACACGCACCAAGTGGAAATAGGGAGGCGTTTAACTTTGGTGATGCACGACCTTCAAGTAGGATTTCAATGGGTACTTACAACCTCTATGATGGCTGGGGTAATCGTTATATTGATTCTTTTGGCTAAATGGCTATTGAGAGACCGGTTAAAACCAAGATGGCAGTATGCTTTGTGGTTTTTAGTGATGATTAAGCTAGCTGTACCTTGGGATCCTCCCAATATCCTTAGTATTTACAATCTACCTCATATTAGTCATGTAATTGCGTTCAAGGCAGATACAATTGATCCTAACAAGAGATTTGTAGCTGAGCTTCAGAATTTGTCGGAAGTACAGGAGCCACGGCAGGATACACCGAAGGTGCAATCAAGTAACAACCTGTCGCAATCCAATCAAGTTAGCGAAATAACGCCAAATTTTCGATTGAGCGTGATGACCGTTAGTCTTTCCATCTGGTTCTTAGGTATTCTGGTGCTGATCATATACACATTTGGCATGAACAGACGTCAATATAACCAGATCATGAAGGGAAAAGTAGATCGGCAAGATTCGCGAATGTTGGAAATTCTTGAACGTTCAAAGAAGATCATGTCGGTCAATCAGAACGTCATATTGGTGCACTCGACCGTTGTACGGAGCCCATCGTTGTACGGCATGATGAAACCGAAACTGCTCTTACCTGTAAACGAGATCGAGACTATGAGTGATGAGCAACTGCAGTATATTATCATGCATGAGTTAGCACATCTAAAACGCAAGGATATTGCGGTGAATTGGTTATTTTACATGCTGCTTCTTATTCATTGGTTTAATCCATTTCTCTGGTATGCCTATTCGCGCATGAGAGAGGATCAAGAGTTAGCCTGTGACGCGCTTGTTTTAACGTATTTAGAGCCCCAACGATCATTGGAATATGGGCGAACGATTATTACGTTAATGGAGAGACTCTCGCACACTGTACGAACACCGGGATCAGCATCCTTCACGGGAAATAAGGCTCAACTGAAGAGGAGAATTCATATGATAAAATCATTCAAAAAAGGTTCATACCGTTGGTCTATTCTTGGTCTTGCAACAATTGTGGTCATTGGTGGCATCGCGTTGACAACGGCACGAAGCACGCATGCTCAGACTTCATTGGCTGCCCCAATAAGCACGGTTTCACCGAGCTCAACTGCTTCTACGGATACTAGCGCCAGTAAGCAAGATCCGTTAGATTCGATCCTTGAGCTTGCACAAGAAGGTAAAGTGAAAGGCAGTGAATTCGCCGCCAAGTCGTCACTTATTGATCAAGTGAAAGCAGCTTGGGGACAGCCAGATCAAGAAAATCCAGCAGGGGATGGCATTTATGCTACGTATTCAGATCGGGCAATTACATTTGGTTATAACAAAGGGAGCCAAATTTATGATGTTCGATCCTATGATAAGGACTTACAACTCATCACGCTAGCTCAGGTTAAGAGCAAAATGGGGCAAGCGACCACGGATAACATCGCTCAGCAGGAAGAAATTCTGACTTACGAACTCAATGAGCAGTTTCAATTGAAATTTATTTTTACGCTACCTGCACAGGAGCAAGGGGATGCGGTGTTAAATCATATCGCTGTTATCAGCAATCAGGCGGCGACAAATCTGATGGCAGATAATAATCAACCTTCCAAACCAACGGCTGCACCGGCAACAACGAATAGCAAATCTTCACTTCTGAAGCAAATGAAGGAACTAGCGACGAAGGGTGAGGCCAAGGGAGTTGCTGGCATTATCGTTGGTAAATCTTTGATTGATGATGTTCATAAATCCTGGGGAACACCTGATAAAGCCTCCTCAGCGGGTAACCCTTATGAGGCATATGCACCCGGCATGAACAAAGGTACAATTGAATTTGCCACAGGTCATGGTGATGTTGTGTATGAAATTCGATTAAGTGGTAGCGCGTTGGATGCTGTCAAGGATGGCAATGTTGTTACATATGGGGATCTCCTTCAAGTACTAGGCAAGCCTACTCAAACGGTTAGCCAAGGTAAGCAAGAGCTTCTCATCTATCAAACTGGGAATTATGAGCTGCGAATCGTACTTCCAGATCTTTCTGGAAATAAAAAAGCCGAAGTGAGCTCCATCTCGGTCTATTCACCTAAAGCAGCTGCATTTGATAAATAATGTGAAATGAAACTGCATGAGAATGACCTTACGACATGTCGTAAGGTCATTTATGTTTTTTGCTTTAAAACAAGTTATTTAACAACAGTAGTCAAGATAAATTCGCGTTGTGTTCCTTTTTCATATTGCACTTTTAATTCTTGATAAATAGAAGAAGAGTCATGAACAATGAATGCAAATTCTGTTGTTGAATTTTCATCCAACAGTCCATGATACTCCGTTGTAAGCTCAATGTTAATTTGATCGGAGTCTTTTTGACAGCGAATACGAATCAAATCATAAGCACCTTGTTTATAATCCAAACTCACCCCGTCATCATGATAGAGATCGAAACTGGGTTCCTTCTCAGAAGGATTAGCGGATATAATAGTTTATTTACAGCCCTTTCAGTGGGGCGGTTTTCCTTTGGCAGGATGATAAGAGATTATACTAACGGGACACGATAGTTGAACGGCTGCCGCGAAGCAGCCTTTGTTACGTAAGAAGAGGAGGTCGGAAGAATGCGAACTAAGTTTCAACTATGGGCAGAAAACAAAAAGAATGAACTTGAAAAGGAATCTATAAAGATGGAATATGAGGTCGTAAATCTAGATACAGAAGAAATAATTTTGTGGAAATACATTGAGAGGTTGCCAGATGAACCTGATTTCATCAATGAAATATTAGAGCAATTTTTCCACGTACTACAGACGGGGATAAAACCGTGATTCGTTACGTAACGGACTAAGCTACGACGGGACACGATAGTTTAACGTCAAAATACGTAGAAAGGAGAGTGAATTTATATGTAGATATGCGATGTATGGGTCATATAAAGACATTGATGCATGTTTTAATTGTAGAAACGTATTTAAACAAGCCTCAGATCTTGAACTTAGTGACACAGAGATTAGAAATAGGCAATTTAAATGTCCTCAATTGAGCGAAATCATGAATGATACGTGGCAAGATTTCAAGGTACCAAAACAAGATTATAAATTGCAATGGGCATAGGTAGAACTGTTATATAAAAGTGGATTTGCTTACCATTCCTGCGGATGCTTTGGGTCAGGTTATCAGCCGGCAAAATTATATCGGGGCAGCCGATTGCGTGCGGATGAATGCGGTAAAAGTCTCTCATTAGGCTGCCTCTGCGCTTCTAGGGAGAGCGCTTTTTTATGGAGTTAGGGATTACGATTAACAAATACAAAAACATTACAAGCTCACTTTCTGTCAATATTACAAACTCCTGCATGATAAAGAGTTGAATCAATGTAATGGAACCCTGAACGAAAAATTAGGATTTGTTTCGATTTAGAACGCAAGTGGAGTCCTCTACACCGGACGCAATAGTACATTGGATCACCTCGTAATACCATAATGCGAAAAGATAAATTATCTAAAAATAATTAAGTTGGGCAACCTTCGACGGTGTTACACAGGCAATTTACTGGGCCGAACCTATATGCGTATAGGGGCGCCTCTTTTTCAAATATTACGAGCAACTTCCGTTTCAAGGGCAAACATTTAGGGTCCTTTCTATATCCCAAATAAATAAAGAGACCATAAGTCTTAACTGACTTTCTGGTCACGCATTTTTGATTATAGTTCCTTATTTATGCCGTTCAAAATCAAGAGGTGGGGTGATAGACGGGTCTATCTGTAGCTTAAATTGAGTTGGAGACATTAATGCATATCGCCGGAACATATTGGAAAGGTAGAATTCATTTTTAAAGCCAACAGCCATAGCGATTTCTCTTAGGGATAGATTAGTTTCTTTAATTAATCTTTTTGTTTGTCGTATTCGGATAACGTTTAACTTTTCGATTAAAGTTAGTCCTGTTTCCCGTTTATACATCCTCGACAGGTTGCGATAGCTCACATGTAAAGCATTGGCAACATCATGGACTTTAAACTCTGTGGCATAATATTTTTCCAAGTAGAGGTCTGTTTGTTGAACGAGAAGGAAATTCACATTATGTTTCAATTCAACTGTTTTGTTTTGTTCAGGACGCCAGGCTTCATATATGTTGCTAAGCCAGTGGAGTAGGGTTGCTTGTATGGTTGACACACTCAAGTCACGATTTAGTTTCAGCAGCGGTAAGTTGTGCTCTGTCTCAACAGCAATTGGTCTAGGTTGTGAAAAGCATCGAATCCAGTCATTTCCGCAGCTGGTGGCTGCATGACTGGAATTAACATCAAGCAGTTGAAGTTGCCAGCGTAAGCAAAAGCCATCCTCTACTTCCTTAATTTCATGGTAGTGGCCATGTATTTGGCCAGGTGGAATTAAGTAGGATTGACCTGCTTCTATCCGAAAGGGAACACCGTTTAATGTCGTGATCGTGCTACCTTTCATGACATAATTAAACTCAAACCAAGGATGGCGATGTTCTTCACAGGTCCAATCCGGTTCATGATAAGCGGGTAATGCATCAAGAAGCACAAATGACATATCGTTAAAGGTAATAGGCTGCATGATGCATTTTTGCAGAGCACGCAGCTGTTCAACATAGCTCTCAATCAGAATAGACATGGGAACAGGATACTCCTTGCAGGATTTGGTGTATCTTTTCATTGTACCGCATCCCGGCAAGGTAAGAATACCCTGTTGATTACATTTCTAATAAATTTAGTTCCTTAACTGGCTGAGTGGGATCATCAGGAATCAAGAAGGTTAAGATCTCGCATTTCCCAAAGGTGGCTGACCATTTGCGGTTTAGGAAAGGTATTTCAATTGTTGCATCTGTCTTGAAGCCTGATGTCTCATAGCAGCGCAGCACGTAGCCATTTCCGTCCTCTGCTTTTTTGAATACTGGCGCAATGATTCCATCGTTGGAAATATGAATTCCGTCCATTTTTTGCGGCAGTGAACCGTGATGGTACGTTTCAATTATGGTGATTGGCGGTACATTAAGCTCATAGGCCTTCTTCACTATACTTGCTTCTTGCCATGTGCCTTCATGAGGCACCATAGTGTATTTAAATTCCTGAATCCCTTGATCCATATATTCGCATAAATCATCTCGCGAACCATGGTGGTAGCCGAAGTGGTCGGCAAAAATGGCTCCGCGTGCGACGGTCATACGAAGAGTATGCTCATTGACATCATAAGCATATTTACTGTCATTGAGCAGTGCAAATCCGTATTTCGCTTCGTTCTCATCGACATTAGCTTCGCTTATATCTACCCACTGCTGACCAGGCTTTTCCTCTCCATCTCCCGGTCTGACCATATAACCATATGGAATTTCATAAGTGGCCTCAGGCTGTTGGGCATTGATTGGGAATGCAAACTTAAGCATTTTATGCTTTTCTCGCCAGTCAAGCTGCACCTTTACTTCAATATCAGCACGATCGTGATAAAGATAGAAGTCTTGCTGCAGCACGGACTGATTATATCGACTGGTAATACGTATTCCTGCCCGTAGCTGACCCTCCTCCAATATTCGGAACTTCGCATCGGTGAACTGACCTATTAGGTTAGGAAACGATCGGAGTTCATGGCTCCAGGTATCTGAATCATACTCGTCGATAATTTGAGCGACAGCCCCTTTGCCGTTGAAAATATCAAGTTCAAGACGTTTGTCCCAAAGTTTGACGATACTGCCGTTATGGGGATCAAATTCAACACGGAGAAATTCGTTTTCCAAAAGTGTCGAGCTGACTGTAAGTGCTGCAGTAGGCAGCGGTTGCTCCTGGTTTTTCTTTTTGGAAATCCAGTAAACGCGGTAACCCATAGCCGGGATTCGGCCAATGAACATACTTCCCCACTTGTCATTTCTTCCGTTTGTACGTGAAGCGCGTATCGTTTGGCTTGCGATAGGCTGCTGGGTTTCATCTGTAATGCTCGTGAGCTCTGTTGTAAGATAAATTGGAGTATTCACTTCCCATGACAAGGGATTAAAGACGACTAGCGGGACGCCTAGATCCGCCTGCTCCCAGAGCATCCAATCGTTTTCCTTGCTTAGTGACTTTATTTCGGGCAGCATCGTATCAATCGACCAAGAGATTTTTTGCAACGCTGCATTAAGCGCGACAGCTGATATATTCAGTGCTTCGCCATAGGACTCGCGTGAGTCCTCGTAAGCTTCTTTAATGCTGCAGCCGCCCATTATATCATGGAACTGGTTGAACATGACGAGCTGCCAGGCGTGTTGAAGCTTTTCTTGCGGGTAAGGGAGTGCAAGGATATGATGGGTCAACGCTGAGAATTTTTCTGCTGTTAACAAGCGGTGCTCTGCCTTGCGGTTGTAAGCTTTCGTTTCCGAGTGGGCTGAATAACAGCCAATGGCGTGCAGCTGCAAATCCTCTTTTAGAGTAGGGATATCCAGATTCAGCTTCTCTACGTCAGCAAAAAATGCTTTCGGCGAACTGAACACGAGGTTGTCTTCTCCGTACTGCTTCTGCAGCTCTTCCAATTTAAGAAGTGCGGCAATTGTCGGTCCGCCGCCATGGTTTCCTACACCATAGAAAGACATAACAGGATTTCCCTCATTCTCAGCCAAATCAATATGCTTAAGGATTCGTTCTTCCATTCGCACAGGTCCTTGGTCTGTATAGCCGGTTGGCAAACGGAACGCCATAACACGTGTGCCATCCTCGCTTTCCCACCAGAATAGACTATTCGTGAGATCTTTCTCTTTAATATTCGGACGTTGAAACACATAGTAATCAAGCCCGCTCTTTTTCAATATTTGCGGTAGCATGCCATGATGACCGAAAGAATCGACATTATAGCCAACATTGGCCATGACGCCGAATTTTTCAAGGAAGTATCTTTGACTGTATAGGCCTTGTCTGGCAAAGGACTCTCCAGAAGGTAGATTGCAATCCGGTTGAATCCACCAGCCTCCGACGATGACCCATCTTCCTTCAGCAACGCGCTGTTGGATTTCTGCAAACATTTCAGGCGCATTTTCCTCAATCCATTGATAGTAGGCTGCGCAAGCACAGGTGAAGATGAAATCAGGAAATTCCTTAATTCTATCGAGTGCAGACCGGAAGGTTGCCTTAATCTCAGCATAACCTTCCTGCCATTGCCATAGCCACACAGGGTCCAAATGAGCGTTTCCGATAAGATGTAATTGCGTCTTCTTTTCCAATTATTTTTCCCTACTCTCTACAGTTTGGTTTATCGCGTCTTTTCATTTTCAATGTAACGGATTTGGAGATGGATAAGAATGTGAAATAATGACTTTCGTTTATAAAATTAAGCCAACTATATTTTTAGTTAGATCCTCCGTTAACACCTATTTTGGTTAATAGTCGGCCATATTTCTACATGAATCCTATCTATCCTATGTTTATATATGATTTGTAAGCGCACTCAAGGCTATTGACAAAGCTTCGGGCAAGAAATAGACTTTGTCATGAAGTTTCTAAAAAGGACAGATTGAAAGGGTGAAAAAGGTGAAAATTGTAATATTGGATGGACATACTCTGAATCCAGGAGACTTAAGCTGGGAGGAACTGCAGGCTATGGGGGAGGTTACGGTATATGAACGAACGCCCGCAGAGTTAATCGTGGAACGGTCAAAAGATGCGGATGTCCTATTCACGAATAAAACGCCGCTTTCATCAGATACGATTGACCAACTTCCTGATCTTCGTTATATCGGTGTACTGGCAACGGGTTACAATGTCGTCGATATTCAGGCCGCTTCGTACCAAAACATTCCCGTGACTAATGTTCCGACTTACGGTACGCCCTCCGTCGCTCAATTTGTACTTGCGCTGCTGTTGGAATTATGCCATCATATCGGGCTGCATAATGAGGCAGTGCGCAGTGGTGGATGGAGTCGCAGCGGCGATTTCTGCTTTAGCCTGAAGCCTTTGATTGAGCTCCAAGGGAAGACGATCGGCATCATCGGCTACGGCAGAATCGGCCAAGAGGTAGCAAAAGTATGCAGGGCCCTTGGCATGGAAGTGCTTGCAAGCACAAGCGGCCGCAATCCTCGTCCTGTTGAGGCGGACACCCGGTTCGTCCCGTTGGAGGAGCTGCTTGCCAATTCCGATGTCGTATCCCTGCACTGTCCGCTGCTTCCGGATACGCAGGGGTTGATTAATCGAGCAAGGCTATCACAAATGAAACCGACAGCGCTACTGCTTAACACTTCGCGAGGCGCATTAGTAGTGGAGCAGGATTTAGCGGATGCATTAAATGCAAACAGTATTGGCGGGGCGGGACTTGATGTGCTTAGCGTAGAACCGCCAGGGGCAGACAATCCGCTGCTTAGTGCACGGAATTGCATCATTACGCCGCACATAGCATGGGCGACGAAGGAAGCCCGCAGCCGACTTATGGCTGCGGCAGCGGAAAACCTTAGAGCATACATAGCGGGAAGTCCTATTCATGTAGTGAATGATATTGGCTAACCCATGAACGCCAACACAAATCTACATAAAAAGCTATTACACGCCTATAATAGGCGAGGTGTAATAGCTTTTTTTTCAATATGTGACGTAGCCATAAATGAAACAAGGTGGAGAAATGAAACAAAACCAAGATAGGAGCTAAAATGAAACGAACAATATGAAAGTGGGTGTTAATTTAGCGCTAAGGAAGTGTTATATTTTGAAAATGTTAACTTGATAGAAGAAATTCGGAGGTGAAAGCGATGGGGAAAGAGATTATTAATGGTGTCTGGAGCACGATGATTACGCCTTTCAATGAAAGGAATGAAATTGATTATCCTGCTTTAGGGGATTTGGTCGAATGGTATATCGCTCATGGAGTAGATGGACTGTTTGCCGTTTGTTTATCAAGTGAAATGTTCTATTTATCGCGTCAGGAAAGAAGTGAATTGACCCAAATTATTGTAGGCAAAGCGTCGGGCCGGATACCGGTTATAGCATCGGGGCACGTTTCTGATTTCCTTGAAGAGCAGGTAGAAGATATTATTGCAATCGCCGGAGCCGGAGCGGATGCCGTCGTCCTGGTTACGAATCGGTTAGCTCGGGAAGATGAATCTGATCATGTTTGGAAAACTAATCTGGAACGATTGCTCGAGATGTTACCTGTAGACATTTCACTCGGTTTCTATGAATGCCCTTATCCATATAAAAGGGAGCTTTCGCCAGCATTGCTGGAATGGTGTGCAGGGACAGAACGGTTTTTGTTTCTGAAAGACACCAGCTGTTCACTTCCGCTAATCAAGGCCAAGTTGAAAGCGGTAGAAGGAAGTCAACTTAAAATTTTTAATGCGAATGCAACAACGCTGCTTGATTCGTTAAAGGCAGGAGCTGCAGGCTTTAGCGGGATCATGGCTAACTTTCATCCAGAACTTTACGTCTGGCTATGCCGTAATTGGTTTACCCAGCCTGTAGAAGCGCAGAGGTTGATGAATTTTATCGGAATGGCTTCTTCGCATGAAGGACAGCCTTATCCGATTAATGCCAAATATTTCATAAACTTGGATGGTGTGGGTATTGGACTCCATTCACGTTCAAGGAAGTTTGAGGACCTCAACGAGACCGGAAAGCAAATGGTCGAGCAGTTTTATGCAGTGTCCAAAGAATACTCCGAACAGTACAAATAGTTTTGTGTTGAAAGAATCACGGATTTAACTAAATCATGATAATAAAAAAACATGAATGGAGTTGTCTCCAAATGACATATTTGAATTTGATACAAGCAACAGTCGTATATTCCAAGGATGCTAAGGGTGCGGAAGCCAAAGCGGTCGATGTCCTAATCGAAGAATTGGTTAAACGGACGGGGATTACGCTGCATCGCTCGCACAGTTACCCGGAAGGTAACACTCCATTTATTGCAATCGGAACGCCTGAATCGATTGATCGAATAGGCCCTACCCAGCTGCATGAAGACATTCCTGCTCTATCACCAGAAGGATTTGCGTTGAGAACTGTGTCTGAAGCTTCACGCCAAGCTGTTTTTGTCGTCGGTGCAGATGCCCGGGGCGTTCTCTACGGAACGGGAAAGCTTTTGCGTCTATTGCACTGGGGAGACAATGTCATACAGCTGGATCGTGAGCTCAACCTGACTGAAGCTCCCAGCTTTTCAATCCGAGGGCATCAGCTTGGGTATAGACCTAAGAACAATGCATATGATGCCTGGAGTGTGGAGCAGTTCGACCAATATATCCGGGATTTAGCTATTTTCGGCGCCAACAGCATTGAAATCATGCCGCCGAGAACCGATGATGATGCCACAGGGCCAGTGATGAAGGTTGAACCGATGGAAATGATGATTCGGCTATCAGAAGTCATTCATTCTTATGGTCTCGACACTTGGGTCTGGTACCCAAACCTCGGAAATGATTTCTCTGATCCGAAAATAGTCGAAGCAGAACTGGCCGAACGCGAACAAATATTTAGCAAGGTTCCCCATATTCAACACGTCTTCATTCCTGGCAGTGATCCTGGCGATTTGGATCCTGAACCGCTGTTCGTATGGTGCGAAAAAGTTGCGAGACTGCTACACACTTATCACCCAGATGCTCAGATTTGGTTGTCGTCGCAGGTCATGAATGCGGATCCATCCGCATGGAAGAAGGGGTTTTATGAGCAACTGAGCAAGGAGCCGGATTGGCTTGGCGGCATCGTGTTTGGCCCTCATGTGGATGAAACTCTGCCCGAGCTAAGGAAGATCGTTCCACAGAAATATCCGATTCGCCGCTATGAAGACATCACGCATAATTTCCATTGTCAATATCCAGTAGCTGATTGGGATCTATCATTTGCGCTGACCCTAGGTAGAGAAAGCACCAATCCGCGTCCTTTGGCGCAAAAACAAATTCATAATGTATTCGCCTCTTATGCTGTCGGCAATATTTCTTATTCTGAAGGCATTAATGACGATGTGAACAAATTCGTATGGAGCGATCAAGATTGGAATCCACAGATACCGGTGGTGGAAACGCTACGAGATTACGGCAGGTGGTTTATCGGCTATGAGCAAGCAGATGGAGTAGCACAAGGACTGCTAGCACTGGAGGACAACTGGGTTGGTCCGCTCTTGGCGAACGGAGGAGTGGAAGTGACCTTGCTGCAGTGGCAGCAAATGGTAAGGGAGGCACCCCGGAACGTACTGAACAATTACCGTTTTCAGATGGGATTGCTCCGGGCTTACTATGATACGTACACGAAGCGTAGACTTGTCTATGAAACTGAGCTGGAATATAGAGCGATGGATGCGCTGCGGGAAGTGGAGCTAACGGGAGCAGTGGTTGCTGCGAAACGGGTTGAACAAATCCTTGCCAGGGCTGTATCTGAGCCCGTTGCCCAGGATTATCGCAGGCGGTGCGATGAATTGGCAGACCGTTTATTTGAGAATATTGGGTACCAGCTTACTGTGACACGGCATTTCGCGATTGCTCAGGATCGCGGTGCATTCATAGATGCGATCAACTATCCCTTGAACGATTCCCGTTGGCTGCGCATCCGATGCGCCATGATCCACAAGGCTAAGGATGAGGCAGCACGATTGGCGATTATTGATGAAATACTGAATCGGACGAATCCCGGACCCGGTGGCTTTTATGATAATTTGGGATCGTACCGCAGCAACCGCCGTATTGATCCGGGGCAGGGTTGGGCCAACGATCCGGGTTATTTGGCCTCGCCAAGAACCGCTCATGCCGTTTATTTGCTATCAGCCGGTCGTGCAGAGGAAAAAGAAAAGGAGCTTGGCGGCATACCTTTAGCTTGGATCAATCATGTGAATGTGATGCTCGACACCCCGATCATCGTCCGTTATGAGAACCTTGATCCGTCGGCAGATTATAAATTGAAAGTGGCCTATGTGGGGGAAATTGGGGTGGAGGCGCACAAAGCTGTTCAAGTGAAATTGACAGCGAATGATTCCTTCATCGTTTACGAGAATCTTCCAGTAAATGGGTCAACGGTCACTATACATGAATCTTTTATCCCTCACGAGATTATAAGTGAGGGGAAATTGAAGTTAAGCTTCCTCCGTATGAAAGGAACCAAGCGAATGAATATTGGAGAGATTTGGCTAATTCCTTGCACGCCAAACCAAACCATGGCTCACGAAGTTAAACACAGCTAACCATCATCAAAAAGAAAGTGACAACGTAAAAAAGCTATTACACTTCTATTAATAGGCGAGGTGTAATAGCTTTTTTTCCAAAGTGTGAACTAACCATAAATGATACAAGGTGGAAAAATGGAACAAAACCAAAAAAGGAGCTTAAATGAAACGCAAAATACTAAAGTGGGTGTTAATTTTGCGCGAAGGAAGTGATATATTTTGAAAGCGTTAACTTGATCTAATAAGGAGGAGAAATGATTTGACTTTTCTTAATACATTCGTTGGCAAAACAATGAGAAAGAGGATCGTAGAAAACAAGTATTTATACATCATGATTTTTTTGCCCATTGTCTATTTTATCCTGTTCAAGTACGTTCCGATGATTGGCATTGTGATAGCATTCCAGGATTATAATTTTGTGAGAGGTATCTTACATAGCGAGTGGGTTGGTTTCGCACATTTTCGCGAGTTTTTAATAGATCCCTATTTTTGGAAACTCGTACGGAATACAGTTACGATCAATATATACATGCTCATTTTTTCTTTCCCTGCTCCAATTATACTGGCTCTGGTCATAAACGAAATTAAATTTCTACGTTTTAAAAAACTCGTACAAACAATCAGCTATCTTCCACATTTTTTATCAACTGTCATTGTATGCGGAATGGTCGTGAATTTAATGTCCAATGGTGGATTAATCAATCAGCTGTTAGGGAGCTTTGGAAAGGAGCCTGTCCCATTTTTGATGGATGCGGGATGGTTTCGCAGTATTTATGTGAGCTCGGAAATCTGGCAGGGTGTAGGTTGGGGCTCCATTATTTATTTAGCTGCCCTTACTTCTGTCGACTTGCAGCAGTATGAGGCTGCTAAGATGGATGGAGCCAATCGGTGGCAGCAAATTTGGAACATTACGATCCCTGGGATCATTCCTGTTTTGACGATTATGTTTTTACTTAGCTTGGGTAGCATCATGACTATCGGTTTTGAAAAAATACTGCTCCTATATACCGGACCTACCTATGAAACAGCAGATGTGATTTCGACCTATGTATATAGACGCGGATTGCTTTCCAGTGATTTCAGTTATGGTACAGCAGTTGAACTGTTCCAATCGGTAATTGCCTTAGTATTTATTACTTCAGCGAACAAAATTTCCCGAAAAGTCGGTGAAACTAGTTTATGGTAACGCGAAAAATCGGACTCGGTTCTTTCTTTTTTAATGCCATCATTTATTCGTTGATAATCGTCATGCTGTTCACCTTTTTATACCCCCTATATTATGTCGTTATTGTATCTGTCAGTGATGGACTTAGCGTCATGAGGGGAGATGTAAAATGGTTACCCGTTGGATTCAATTTTGAAGCCTACCGTGCCGTACTTGACAATCCTTTAGTCGTTCGTGCGTATGGCAATACGATCTTATATACGGTCGTCGGAACTTTCATCAATGTCATGATGACTGCCCTATGCGCATACCCGCTATCTCGAAACCGGTTTTATGGAAGAAATGTTTTTACCGTTTTCATTATTATTACCATGTTATTTCACGGTGGTTTAATCCCCAACTATCTCGTTGTTTATAATTTGCATATGTTGAATTCCATCTGGGCGATCGTCATACCTACGGCAATCAATGTTTGGAACATGATCATCATGAGAACATTCTTTCAGAACATTCCGAACGAGATTTACGAGTCGGCTCATATGGACGGTGCGCAAGATATGAAGATCTTTTTTCAAATCGTGCTCCCGCTTTCCATGCCAGTCATTGCAACCATGTGCATGTTTTATGCGGTTGCCCATTGGAACAGCTTTTTTCCGGCGACGCTTTACCTGAGCGACTCCGATCTGTACCCAATCCAGGTTATTGTGCGCAATTATGTGATTGACGGGCTGGTCAGTAGCGGCAGCAATGCTGAGAGTGATTCGAAAACGATCGTGACCAGCATGAAATATGCATTTATTTTTATTACCCTTCTACCGATTCTTGCTGTATATCCGTTTATTCAAAAGTATTTTGTCAAAGGTGTGATGGTTGGATCGTTAAAAGGATAATACTAGCCTTGAAAGGAGTGATGACGCTTCATTATAAAACATGGAAATTTTAGGAAATTGAAAAATGAAAACAAAAATAGTATTCTAGGAGGGTATCAATTGGCTAATCAAAAAAGCAAACCAGCTGTCATTTTATCCTTTGTTTTGGTTCTAGTCTTGATTATCTCGGCATGTTCGAGTAATACGGCAAAAAAGAGCGCGGATGAACCGAAGACAACACAACCTGGAACTGCTCAACCTAGTGGTAAACTGCTGGACGCTCCTTTAACCCTTAAAGTGTTATATGGTGAAATCAACACCAAATCGCCAGTATTTGATGCTATGTTTGAGAAGACAAATGTCAAATTGGACTTTGAGCTTGCACCCGCTAACTTAGATCAACGGTTGCAAACCATCTTCGCTACGAATACTTTACCAGATATCATGAAGGTGGCTAATGGCAATCAACTTTTTGCCAATGCAGCAAAAGACGGGCTTCTGCTTAATATTAGTAATTATATGCAATATGCGCCGAACCTCTCTAGATTAATAAAGGAAAACCCGGCTATCAACAACAACAAAGTGGACGGCAAATTTTACTCCTTCCCACAATTGGGAAATTGGAGACTGCAGCTTGCTGGTGCACCTATGATCCGAGTAGATTTAATTAAAAAGCTAGGATTGCAAATGCCTAAGACTTTCGACGATTTATATACTGTTCTAAAGAAATTTAAAGAAGCATATCCGGATTCGATTCCTTATACAGGCAGAGAAAACGCCAAGAAACTGCTAAATGAAATATCCTTTGCGATGGGCTCAGGAAACAGGATGTACTTCGACCCGGCTATAAATGGCGGAAGTTGGTCTTATGGGCAAGCTCATCCTGAATTTAAACCGGTACTGGAGTTCCTCAACAGACTTTATAAAGAAAAGCTGCTAGATCCGGATTATGCGGTGAATACCGGTGATCAAATGAAAGAAAAACTGGCTTCAGGTAAAGCGTTATTCTATTGGGACAATAACTCCTTTGGAGTTAATTTTAATAGTGCGTTGAAAGCCGTCGACCCAAATGCGAAATTCGATCTACTGCCTCTACTGCAGAACGGGCAGGCAAAGCCGAGAGCGGCAATGTATGTTAAGGATTGGCTGCATCACTACGCCATCAGTGCAAAAGTGAAGGATCCTGAGAAAGTTGTTAAATTCATGGATTGGCTGTATAGCCCTGAAGGCACACGCTTAATGAACTATGGAATTGAGGGTCAACACTATACGGTGGTAAATGGCCAACCAATGATGAAGGAAGATATCGTCAAGAAGTATGCAGATACGAAAGATCCCTATCGTTTCATGCAAAAGGATATCGCTGTTGGATTTGAGGCTTTCGATCCGAATGTAGATGAACACCCGATGGCTCAAGTTTCCGATCCGGAATTAACCCGTTGGGCTTCTCAAATGACAGAAGCTAATGGATATTTCCAAGTACGCAGTATTCCTCCTTTTAATAAGGAAGAAAGTGAAAAATTAAAGAAATTAATTACAAAGGTAGATACGTTGGTAGATCAGGAAATGGATAAATTTATTATTGGCGTTCGCCCAATATCTGACTATGATAAGTTTATAAAGAGTTTGGCAGACAATGGCGTGGCGGAAATTGAGAAAATCTACAGTGAAGCTTACATTCGCGCTAACACACCGTAAAACCTGAAGAAGGGGAGGTTAGGTTCAATGATGTTCAAAAATAGAATTAAATTGTTCATTCCGTTGAACCGACTTTTTTATCGTATTCTAGGTTATTTCTTATCCCTTTTAGTCCCTATATTAATTATAGGGACAGTTTTTTATTTTAACTCAACCAGCCGAATGCAAGAAAACTATACGCAAAAAGTAGAAATGAATTTACGTTCATCTGTTGACACAATTGAAATTTATTTGCGTACGATTCAAGATTCAAGCGCAAATTTTTTCTCGGAAAATAAAGATCTGCTACGTCCGTATGACGAGTACAGTCTAGCAGACAGAGTACGTATTCCAGAAATCCCTGCAACGTTAGGGCGCATTTCTAGTAACCTAGGTGTGCTGATTGATTACATATTTGCTTACGCAGATACGGAAAAAGTCTATCTTCCTGATGGACTTAACGATTTCAACTTTTTTTTCGATCAATATTATCATATGAATGCATACGATAAAAAGTATTGGGATAATAAGCTTATGAGCGGGGCTTTCCTTGAGATTCTGGATGTTACATCCCGAGTTAGTCAAAGTACTTCGCATGCCAGAAATGTGATACCGTTCGTTTTCACAAACACGAGCAGCGGAAATAAGGTTGTTCTGGTGACGACTGTGCCAACGGATATGATTCTAAAGACAATTCAGAACCATGCAGTGATGGATGCGACTCAAATGCTTGTCACGGACAACCGCAATCGGGTAATTGTGAGCAGTGATCCGAATTTGAGTGATCCTTCTGTTATTGAGAAACTGCACAAAATTTTTAATTCAACTGAAATGTCTCACAGTGAAGTAATGCTTGGAAATAAAAAATTTGTCGTAAGCCGCATCATTTCAGAGAGTTATGGGTGGGATTATTATAACGTCGCACCTATAAGTGAATTCAACAAGGATACCAGTTATTTTGTTGCTTCAATCATGGTAATCTGTTTTACCCTTATTCTGATCGGTATTATTTTTTCTTTTATCTTTGCCTATAACCTGTACAGCCCCATAAAAAGGTTTCGCGATGTCCTCAGTGATGCAAATGATATTACGGACGAAATGAATAATGAAACGGGCAAATACAATGAGTTTGATTATATCGGCAAGAGGATCAATAGCTTAATCGAACGTAATCATAAAATCAAAAGCAAGCTGGAAACGCAATCAGCCGAATATCTCAAGGAGTGTTTAATCAATTTATTCCGTGGTATGAAATCGAAGAGCGGGCAAGAAGAAATTGGGGAAATGTTAAGAAATGACATGATGTTTCTGAAACCAATGTATATGTGCTTCGCCATTCGTTTCTACTTCAAAGAGTCATTTTATAACGAGATTCAAGATGTGGATAGAATGAATATTTTGAGCAAGATGGGGAACTTGATGGGGGGATTGTTGCGTTCCTATGTGGATGTCTTTTTGCTTGAGGAAAAAGAAAACCTCTACATCGGCATCTTTAATTTAAATGACCTCGAGGAAACCATTCAATTGAAGAAAGCTTTGCAGAAAATAATCGATACCTTTCATTATGATTCGCGTTATTGCCTCATACGTATCGGGCTCGGCAAGGAGTACCAGGATGTATTGGGAATAGCCAAATCCTATTCAGATGCAATGAACGCTTTGGAAACCAGCGATGAGAAAGCGGATTTTCAGATCATCGATGCGGAGACGCTTTCGGATGAGCTCATGCATGTTTCCTATTCCTTTTTGGATGAAAACAGCATAATTAACTGCTTAAAAGCAGGGGATAAGGAAAATCTGCAACTAAAAGTCGACGAGGTTGTGAAGAAAAACAAAGAGAAGCATTTGCCCCGTCATCTTCTTACAAATTTGCTTAGAGAAATGTATAATACGGGCTGTAGGTTTTTAATTGAGCGTGGTTTAATGCCACATAATATAGCCGGAAACGAAACTCTATTTAAAGGCGACGACAACGAAGAGGAGAAGGTAAATCTACTCCTGTTTTTTGACACGATCATTGAACAGACTACGACACGAAATCGTAACACATCCAATGAGATCAGCTCCGTAATTATCAAGTATATTGAGGAGAATTATCACAGTGATCTGGGCCTAGAGAAAATTGCAGAGGGGATGGGTGTTTCCGCCAAGTATATGTCACGGATTTTCAAAGAAAAGACAGGCATTAATCTTACCGGATATATCAGCTGGTACCGAATTTCCAAAGCGAAGGAGCTGCTCGTAGAAACAGATCTGACGATTAATGAAATTGTGGATCGGGTAGGTGTTTACAGCAGAACGACTTTTATTCGCTTGTTTAAAAAGTACGAAGGCACAACCCCTCATTTATTTCGCAATTCCAACAGGAATAATTAAAGTATAGGGATGACAAAAAACTTAAGGAGCACAGGCAAAGCCTATGCTCCTTTCTCTTGAAATTAAATATGGATACGGTTATCAGCGTTCTCTAACCGATCGCCCAGCCTCCGTTTGATTTCATTGATATTGCGTGACATTTGGGCTGTGAAAGCAGTCATGTCGGAGGCGTGGACGAAGAGGTTCAAACCTTCTTGTCCCCAAGCAATTTCCTGCTCAACACCCCAAAAGTAATGTATACCGGCAGCTACATTAACTAATCTTGCCTTACGGATGATCGTGCTGACAGCTTCCTTAAACACAGGGTGATCGTATTGTTCGGGCACATTCAGGCTACAGGATAAATCATGGGGGCCGATCAATACTCCGTCCAGCTGAGGAACCTGCAGGATTTCATCTAGTGCCTCGAGAGCGGGCCCGCTTTCAATATTAACAATAAGAATATTTCCTGAATTAAACTCTTCTAGATAGGATTTCAGAGGTTCCTCCGGCTTGTCTGTTCCACTTAGAATATTACTTAATTTCTTCCCTTTGATTGGCCGCAGCTTAACTGCTCCACGAAGCGCCTGTACCTGCTCCGGTGTTTCAATATAAGGGGCAACAATTCCTGCCGCTCCTGCATCCATAGCTTTACTTGCCTCATAGGGATCCGGTGATGGTATGCGCACGATTGGCGCAAGCCCGAGTGCAGTATAAGTTCTGCACATCCAGGAGAGCATGTCTCGATCGATGGACATATGCTCCGTATCGATAAAAACGAAGTCGAGATTTAATTTTTTGACTTCGGTAGGCCAACGGGGTGAGGTCGAAACGATCAGTGTCCCATAAGCTCGTTGTCCATTGCGGAGGTGATTCTGCAATTCTTTATTGTTCATATGGATTCTCCTCTTTTCTTACCTTTTTACTTTAATTACTGCCTTTTTTATGAGTGATGGCTGCTTATCATATAAGCAAGGCATGTGCGCATCTTGGGGATAAAATATGGCGAAGGCACCCTCATGAACTACAAATTCATGTCCCTTTCCTTCCAAAACCATGTAGTCTTTTTCTGCAAGGAAATCTTCCGTTTGATGCAGATCCTCTACACATGCATACCCCATCCGTTCTGAGCCTTGCACCATATATTGGATATCGATGTAGCGATTATGGGCTTCCCAGAATTGAGCTTCCTCGCTTTTTGTTTGATACTCCTGCAGCAGCAGAAAAATATCATCACCTTCAATTTCATACTTGCCAGGCTGCATGGTAATGAGGGGGGCTTCAATTAAATAATTAAAGGCTCTGGTGAATTTAGGGTGCAGGTCTTTGTAAAAATGACTATGATCCAGTCGGTCGATGATCAAATGAATTCCCCATTTCTCTTTTTTCTTAACAATTTCAGGTTAACTTAATCAAATAGGAAATGAAACGTCCACTTTCGGAAAGGCTGTTTCAATTTGGCCGTATGTTGTCTTAACATTAATTAAATTTTGTTCTATTTTGATAGGCTTGTTCCATCGCGACAGATAAACCGGCATAATCGCCGACTTGTTCACCTAATCCGGCTGATACGACCTCACAAACATTCAAGGAAATGGATAATGCCTCTTGCCGGAGCACGTTCATTACATTAGGCTCAAGGAGTCCTTGCTGGCGGCCGTAGATGCTGCCAATCACAATCCGCTCCGGGTTGAGCAGGTCAATCAGCATTGCCAAACCTTGACCTAATTGTCGACCTACCAGATCATAAACACGTAATGCGGTTGTATCTCCTGCTTGCGCAGCTTCACCTGTCTTTTGCGCGGTAACTTTCTCTAAATCATTCCATATTCTGCAGTAGGAGGGACTTTCTCCTTGTTGTAACGCGGTTACTGCCATGTTTTTCGCAATTTGTGCATATCCGCCGCCGCTGCAAAAGCCTTCGAACGAGCCCGCTTTGCCATATCCGATTGGACCAGCTGCTTTTAAACGGATATGTCCGACCTCTCCAGCCATATCATTCGTTCCGCTATAAAGCTGTCCGTTCAGAATCAATCCTGCTCCCATACCTGTGCCAAAAGTAAGAAAGATCATGTTCTTACAGCCCTTACCAGCACCCCAGTGCCACTCAGCCAATGCGCAAGCATTCGCATCGTTTTGCAAGCTGACCGGAATGCCGAATCGTTCTTGAACAGGAGTAATAATATCAATTTGATCCCAACCCGGCAGATTCGGCGGCGAGAGAATAAGCCCTTTCCGACTGTCTAGCGGACCACCGCAACTAAGGCCAATCGCAGCAACTTTTTCTTTCGGATACTTGGCAAGTAAGATTTCCAAAGAGGAAATAATCTGTTGGATCGCAGCTTCTGGATTCAAAGGTGTGGGAAAACGCATTTTTTCCATAATATCCATTTTGTCTTGCTCCACAGCACCTAAACTGACTGCGCATTTTGTTCCGCCAATATCAATTGCAGCTAATACTGTCATGAGGGGAAGAACACCTCCTCAAGCATCATGCACAGCGCATGATAGATGGGCAAATGCCTCTCCTGGATGTTAGGGGTTCGTTCCGATGGCACGCAGATCGTAGCATCGCATAGCGCTTTCATTTTGCCGCCTTCAAATCCGGTGAAACCGATCGTTTTCATCTCCTGCAGTTTAGCGACTTGTAAAGCTCGAAGAACATTTACTGAGTTGCCTGAAGTACTAAAACCAATCAATACGTCTCCCGGGCGGCCATATCCATTAACCTGCTGAGCAAAAATCATTTCCGAAGCTACATCATTTGCATAAGCGGTTAAAAAAGCGGAATGGCTGACTAGAGAAATCGCCGGCAAAGCACCTTGGAGCTTCGTGGCAATCGAAGTTCCTTCTCCAGGATATTCAGATTCAAATCGTTCAATTGTTGATGCTGGAAGCGGTCGTTTGGACATAAACCCCTTCATTAATTCTCCCACAACATGCTCACAATCTGCCGCACTACCGCCATTACCGCATAATAGCAGCTTACCGCCTTGGCTAAAGGAAACTCGCAAAAGCTCAAATGCTGCTTCTATCTCCGGTATACATGCTTCTAACTCCGGGTAGCGAGTCGTTGTAATTTTCAGAATTTCGTTCATTTAAATACCTCCATGTGATGACTTATATCCATCTCCGTCAAAATATTGCAGGTCTCTTTACTTTTTAATTATAAAGCCTACCTGTTTGGATACGAATAAACAAAAATGTCAATCGCTTATAGAATAATGCCAAGGTAATTCGCGAAGAAAGGTACTGTGCGCGATAGGGATGAAGGCAGCTCGATCGCCATCTCTATATCCGATCACGGATGGCTGCGGTGCATAAAGCCCATCCTCACAGAAAGCAATGCTGTTATCAAAGCGAAAGAAAATGTGTACGAGTTAATTTATTTAATATGTCAGGAGTACTTCAAAACTAGGTCAAACAGAATGGAATTATGAAAATCGAGTTTGTGGAGTATCTGATGTCCAGCTAACGGATAAAGGAAAAGAACAAGCAGTTGAACTTTTAAAAATAATAAATAAGATGCAAATAGACATTATACTAACTTCACCTCTGTTTAGAGCAGTTAAAACAGCTGAAATACTTTCAAGTGGTATTAGTAAAGACCTTATTATAGATCACAGACTTATTGAACAGGACTACGGGGTGTTTGAAGGAGCTTATCGAGACAATAATAAGTTTTTAGAAGCAAAAAGACATTTTCCAAGCAAGCTTTCTGGAGGTGAGTCAATTTTACAAGTAGCACAAAGAATTATTAATGTTCTTGATGAAATCAAAGAAAAGTATCAAAGTCAAAATGTTTTAATTGTAACCCATGGTGGTGTCTGTAGAATAATTAATGCATAATTTAATGAGCAGACGAACGATGAATTCTATCACTTTCATATTGGAAATTGTGAGTCGAAGGAATATCAAATTCATTGTTGAGCTAACGGGTAACGTTAGCTCAACGACAACAGGCTACTGAATCAATCGCCAGTCTGTTAATACGAACGGGCAGTTTAACGCTCAAAACATGAGGCTATCGTTTTTTTAATTGCGTGGAGGCCAGTCAGACGTAATAATAGGAAAAGAGGGAAACAAAGTTATTGGAAGGAAATGTGTCGAACATGGACAAGGAGAAAAAGTTTTTGGAGAAAGCCAAAACGTTGTATGTAACAGGCGAGATCATAACGGCGAAAGTGTACAAGGTCAGCCCGGAGCAGAAAGAGGAACTCGATCGTCTGTCGGCTGAGAGGCATGAAAAGTTGCTCGAGGAAGCAATACCAAAGATCCGTGCGCGATACGAGCAGCTGGACAAGCTCTGGCAGCAACAGCCGAAGGCCGACGACGGTGGCAAGCCTCCGAGTGATTCCGCTAACGCGAGACTATAGTTCACCGAGATCAGGGAGCAGGCCGCGGCGACCACTGCAGGATTCTTGAATCTCTTGTGGTATAGTGATGATATTGGAGGGGTTAAATGATTACCTTAAGACAAATGTCGGTGGCTTTCCTCATTCATGATGATAAAATGTTATTAATGGAAAAGCCCCAAAATAATAGTTTTGTTTCGGGAATGTTTGTACCAGTCGGAGGACACTTAGAGCAGCGTGAAATCAATAACCCAAGGGAAGCATGTTTTCGGGAAATTGAGGAAGAAACGGGTTTAACAAGCTACGACTTAACAGGGTTAGAACTCAAATATATAATATTGAGGATTAAAGAAACGGAAATTAGAATCCAATACGCTTACTTTTCACATGTCAAGCATATGATTGTTCGTGAAAGCGAAGAAGGTAAGCTCTCATGGGTAGATATTAAAGCGGTTACAGAGTTAAATGTGACCGCTACAACGAGATACATGTTGGAGCATTATTCTGAGAACAAAAACTCATCGGACATTTATGTAGGAACCATGAAATCCGATGGTAATGCCCCCGCAATAACTTGGGCGCTAATAGATGACTGGGAGAAAGTGAGGTTGGCATGAAGCTAACGAAAACGATAGCTAAATTGACGACCAAAACAAGGCTGCCAGTGGAATTGGTGGCCTTTTCTAACCTAACGAGAGAACGATAGCTTAACAGAGAATAGTTTAAAAATGGTAGGTACTTCTCACTCCTTAAAATAGTCTGTTAGTAACTGGCGGAATAACAACACTGTGGTAATATTTAGTGCATGGTTGTGCTCTATTTTGCAACAGATTCCACAGACAAGAGGTGTACGATGGTCGAAGAACTAAAAAATGAAATTATTAATGAATTAATCCATTTGATTCCGAGGGCTGTATCAGAGATTGATAAACCTCATAATGATAAGGTATGCTTTATCGCCCTTTATAGAGATGATTACGACCCATTAGTTAGCCTAATACAATTAGGATTGTTAAAGTATCGCCAAGAATGCTTTGAAAGTTCAGGGTTTTCTTTTAATTCAGGAGAACAGCCTGCTAAGTATCAGAATGACCTAACTGACGAAAAATTGAAAGAAAAAGAAAAACTATTAATCTCCATGTTGAACCCAGATGATTATTACGGCGAGTGGTGGAAGCAAACAGAACAGATTATGTTTGATGTATCCATGAGACTAAACGAATATGAATGGAAAGAAATCTTAGACATATCGGATGATTTTATTGTCTTTGTAGATTGGGAAGCATGGGGGGGCGACTTGTCAGTAAGCGTTCCAAAAGAGAAAATTGAGAACCTCATCAAAAAGGGGCTGTACGATGAGAAATTTATTAAGAAAAGTGATGAATAGATGGGTTCATTGAAACTAACGGAAGACGAGAACTTAATAAACAATAAGTAGAGGCTGCCGCAAATAGGCAGCCTCGTTACGTTAACGGGAGGATAGTTGAAGACCTTAGTAGAACTTAATATTTACAAAATAAAAAAAATGTTAGGGTGCAATGTTACTTGAATAAGCCAATTCAATATTATTTCAAATTACAAAAGTTCTCTTTTCTTATATTTGCTTTTATCTTTGGAGCAGGAAGCTTGTATGGTCTGATTTTCAATTTAATTCATGGGGATTACTTTCTTTCTGTAATATCATTTATTATAAGTTTAGTTTTTTCTTTTATTTGTTTTCGGACTAGTAAAAAGTATCAAATCGAAATGGAAATGAGACGTTAAGCTAACGGGAGACGTTAGTGGTAAGTTAGGGGGGGGGAGTTCGCCGAGGCCGGAAGTTGCTCCTTTTTTCTTTTAAGCGTGAGCAGATCTCCTCAACAAAATACAGGGAAATTATGTTATTATTCTGGAATGACATTTTGTTAAAAAGGAGGATTTCAATGAATATAAATGAAACCGGATTCATTTTGTTTTGTGAAAATTATAATGTGGTACTAAAATTTTATTCTGAAAAATTAGGGTTGCATGTTCGTAAAAAAGGAGAGCACTTATCCGTACTAGACTTCGGAGGTAGTTATCTCATGTTGGAGGATAAGGGGGTTTGCATCGATAAAAGAAAAAACACGGGCAGAGAATCCTACAGTTATTCGTTTTAACGTAAATAACTTTGAAGAGGCCGTCTCAGAGTTGAAGCAACGTGGCATTTTCGTAGATGTAAAGAAACATGATTGGGGAACGATTGGAGTAATTATTGACCCCGAAGGAAATCGGATTGAATTGAAGGATTAGATTTAACAAGGTAGCCAGTCAGATGTTGGCCACCTTTTTCAAGCCTAGAGGGGGTCACCTGATTGAAATATATCGAGGTCGGCATTGGGAATACCTGGATGGTTCGTACGGAAATGGAACTTGCTGACGGGTCTGAATTTGAGCAAAAAGGTATTATTATGCCAATTATTTTTCGATCCTGCTATTTTAGAATATGGTTAGGCAAAACAGTTATTATTGTGGACTCCAGAGAAGGTTTGAAAAGAATGAAAAAGACACGACATGCTTTTAAACTTATCTTTGGATTAACATGTTATGATGAAAAGTCCCGGGGTTGAACTAACGGTGAACGTTTGTTCAGTGAGAAACTAGACGAGGCTGCCGGTATTAATCGGCAGCCTAGTTGAAGTAAAGGGCAGCATAATGTAACAAATGGTATATAAATAAGAGTAGCCTGTAGGGGGGAGTTAAATGGATTTTCTTATAAAACCATATGAATGTGCTGGCCCAATTTCGTTGGGAATGACAAAAGAACAAGTCAGGGACGTAATGTCTGAGAAACCGGACGATAAGCATGATATTCGGGGAGCATACACTGATTTTTTTGGCAATTCGGTAGTCTTTGTTTACTACACGGGAGAACATGGAATTTGTGAAGCTATTGAATTTTGTCAGCCAACAAAAGCGGTATTCAATGGAAGACCATTAAATGGGGTTCCTTTTATAGAAGCAAAGCAGTGGTTGGAACAATTTGATAATGCATTAGAAGATGAAGAGAATGTGGGAGTTACATCAAATAAACTTGGTATTGGGCTATATGCACCTGATTATGATGAAGACGAGGGATCTGGAGCACTCGTAGAAGCAGTAATCGTTTTTAGAAAAGGGTATTACGACTAATGGTATCATAACACTCATTGAATCTAACGAGAAACCATAGCTTGATAAATCTTGATAAAACACCAGTGTAGGTAGCCGAGATCTAGAGGTCGCCTTTTCCCCGCTATACCAGCTAATAGCTTGTCAATATTTCCAGAGAATTAAGTGAAATTCATGTGGTATATTGAAAAATAGGCATGCCAAATAACCCTCCCATTTTTTCCGTTTTGGAAGGTTATGCCAATAATCATCAGAGTTAAGTTAGCCGGAGTGTCTTTTTGCTTTTAATGATGGCATAAAGCCAATGGACAAGCTTATTTGCACAAGCTACTAGTGCTACCTTATGCGGTTTTCCTTCAGTTCGTTTGCGTTCGTAAAACTCTTTGAGCCGAGTGTTGCGGGAACGAATTAGTCCGCATTGGACAGCCATAACTAGCGCATAACGAAGCTGCCTAGAGCCACGTTTGGTTATTCGATTGTGGGTAGCAGTGAACTTACCTGAAGCGAAAACACTTGGATCAATGCCTGCAAAGGCGACTAATTTTTTAGGATGATCAAATCGGTCGAATTCTCCAATTTCAGATAAAATTGTTGCAGCAATTTTAGGTCCAATACCGGGAATCGACTGAATTAAATCATATTCTTCAATTTCTTTAGCCAGGGCATCAATGTTTTTTTCCAATTCAGCTAGATGCTCCTGGTACTGAAGAATGAGAGTAATTAAGATCCTTAGGTTAATCAAATGGCTAGAATACATGGTTTGCTGATAGGGATTTTGTTTTGCCGAATCTAACAGGCGTCCAACCCTTTCGTTAATCCAGTTTTCTGAGCGCCCGCGTTTAGAGGAAAGTAGAAGACTGATCTTGGTATACAGCGTTGCTTGATCGGCTAATAGAACCG